>NZ_JAWOQS010000309.1:0-822 GCF_033438945.1 Vibrio sp. Y176
TAAGCAGAAATACCCGCCATAATATTACCCACACACGCACCAAACAGCAGACCTCTGATACCGCCCAGTTGCGCACCCAGCCATAGGCAAGGTAGGAAGAAAACAAACAAGCGTAATGCCGAAATGGTTAATGCTGTGTACGATTTCCCTAGCGCATTGCAAATCGACACCATCAGCATACAAACGCCAAGAGAGCCCAAACTTATCGGCACAATCATTAGATGCATGTGGAGCACTTGTTCTACTTGGGTATCACTTGTCATTAACAATGCGAGCGGGTTTGCAAGCAAGAAGGTAATCGCTGCAATCAAAAGCTGGAAGCCAAGAATGAACTTAACCGCTATTCCAACCAGAGATTGAATGTCTCGATAGTTCTTTGCGCCTAACAAGCGCCCCACCATTGGAGGCATCGACATGGTCAGTGCTAATACAGACACAATGGCAAAAAACTCGTAACGTGAGCCTAGCGCCCAAGCAGCGACTGCGGCAGTTCCAAAGCTTGCAAGCAACTTGGTCGCTAACATTGAAGAGAGCGGCGGCAGCAATTGACTGACCATGGCTGGCCCCATGATGTTACCTATCGAAGTGACGCTTTTCATCACATTCAGATCTTGCCATTGCGTTGTAGCCCAGTGGTTGCGCTTCACTCTTGGCGCAACGACAAGGATACCAAACCCAAATGCAACTAAGGTTGCCAACGCTGCACCATTAATGCCGAGATCGAGCGTGAAAATGAACAGCGGGTCTAATACCAAGTTCACACCACTTGTCACCATCATCATCGTGCCCGGAAGCATAGTGTTGCCATTGGCACGACAAATA
>NZ_JAWOQS010000310.1:0-822 GCF_033438945.1 Vibrio sp. Y176
TCCAAGTCAGGGCATCTTCAAGCTTATCGTTATTGGCCAAGTCAAGCTTATAGGAGGTTTGCTGATAGGTGGTAAACGCGTTGATATCTGCGCCAAAACTGCCGCCAGATTGCTCAAAAAGCTTAACAACGTCGTTGCCGGTAAAGTGTGTGCTGCCATTAAATGCCATGTGCTCAACGAAGTGAGCGTAGCCTTTTTGATTGGCTTCTTCTTGGAACGAACCAATGTGCATCACCAAACGAACCGAAACTTCTTGGTCTTGAGTTGGATAGATGTGGTATTTCATTCCATTGGATAGCTGATTAACGTGCCAGTTGGCATCAGGCTGAATCGGCGTGGATTGTTGTGTCAGAGCACACCCTGACAACAACAACGCGGGGACTAACAATATACTGCGCATAACTATTGCCCATAACTATGATTAAGCCGATCAATATAATCCTCGTTCCATGACCTTCACATTTTTAATGGATTATTTACCGCTCAAATGTGATCTATATCACCATTTAATGAAATCAATTATCATTTACAAAACACGACAAATCCTTACTTTACAAATACATAAAACAAGCCGCTCTCGTATTAGGTTCTTATTTCTTATAAAGCTCAAATTCGCGACATAGCGCCAGTATTTATTTTGAGCAGTAAAATATAATCAATCGATGATTTCGGCGTCAAAACCGCTTTTCAGCGACGACGCCGAATCATATACGAATGAAAATAACCAATAACAAACTACCCCGCGCTTTTAGGTAAATGGGTATTAAGCCCGACACTTAACGCCGCTTGGGTACAAAAAATCTATTAATCGCTGCTATGTTC
>NZ_JAWOQS010000311.1:0-822 GCF_033438945.1 Vibrio sp. Y176
CAAATGTTCTGTGATGCAAAACAAATTTTGAACCAAAATGGCAAGTTACTCGTCATAGGAAACCGTCACCTCGGCTACGATGCCAAGTTGAAACGTCTGTTTGGCGATAAAAATGTGAAACTCATCGCTTCTAACAATAAGTTCTTGATTTTACAGGCAACAAAAAATCCTGCTAAATTAAGCGCAAAACAATAGAGCTCTCCGAGCAAAATGTTTACAAGGAACAATAAAATGAAAAAACTGTTACTCGCGGCTTCGGTTGCATTGCTTGCTGCATGTTCAGCACCACAACAACCGCAACTGAACCTAATGCCTGAAAGCACCTTGAGCACCAATCCTATTGTACAAGGCAAAACATACAGCTTGACCAGCAAAGACGTGCGCGCAGCGCAGTACGTAGCTTTGGTTGATAACGGTCGTTCAAACATTCTACCACTTCATGCGAAACAAAACTTACGCATTGCATTAGAAGAAGCTTTAGAGAAACAGTTCTCATCTCAAGGTTTTCACTCTGATTTAAACAGCAACAACGCAATTGAACTGAATGTTCAAGAAGCGTTAGTGAACGTCAAACATTCCGTGATGGAAAACCAAATGGATGCCAAAGTGATACTAGAGATCACAGCAGAAACACCACAAGGCAAATTGGTGAAAACCTATACAGGTACTGCAAAACGCTCTGGCACTTTAAGCGCTTCAGATTCTGATATTGAAGAAACACTGAATGATGTAGTGACGTTAACGCTTAAAGAAATTGCTAACGACCCTGAACTTCGTCAGTACATGCAGGAGCGTTTCTAATGTTACGCAAAGCGATTCTTT
>NZ_JAWOQS010000312.1:0-821 GCF_033438945.1 Vibrio sp. Y176
CGGTGGAACGCATCGCTTAAGTTATTGGAATAAGTCCTTTTCTTCAGTGTAGGTCCTAGGAAGGGGTTATGTTTGATAGAAGTCAATTTTTCACACTAATTCGCGAAGCAAATAATCAAAACAGTGCACTAGATACAAAAAGAGCAGCCGTTTGGCTGCTCTTCATTAATGTCGTTCAATATGGTTGGCTTAGAACGTTACTTTCAGCTCTACGCCGTAAAACTGACTGTCGTAGCTTGCACCTGCGTCCATGGCAAACTTCGCAACATCTTGATTGCCGAACCAAGGTGAGGAGTTGAATTTCAATTCAGCGCTGCCGCCCCATGCGTCAGTCACCCAGTGGTGGATATGACCAACAGGGTTTAGGAAGAAGAGAGAAACGTCGCCTGCAGTTTCTGAACCTAACACTTCGCCGCCATTTGCTACGATGTCTTGCTCTGCTGTTAGCATCATTTCACCCACGACTGCACCAAAGAATGGCGTGATAAAGATGTCCTGCCAAGAAGGGACTTCTGCAAACGCTTCAACACCGTATTCCCAGAAGAAAGTAGACATGGTGGCAGAGTACAAGAATGATTCAAATTCGTTGTAACCTGCATGTCTTGCCGCTGTGTAGTAAACACCGCCAAAGTATGGGTGCATGATGTAGTTTAGGAAGTGTTCGTCACGGTCCCATACCGGGCCATCAGAAACGTTATCTTTCCATTTGCTACCCAGCTTGCTCATGTCGCGGTCTTCTTCGTCCCACTTAGTAATGCTTTCAGGAAGAAACGTCATCAAACCAACAGTAGCCACACTCAGGCCAAGGATGGTGTACGTCT
>NZ_JAWOQS010000313.1:0-820 GCF_033438945.1 Vibrio sp. Y176
TGTTGACGGCTTGAATGCTTTCAAAGTAGCTGGAACTGGCACGTACCCAAATCTCCTTACCGCTCAACTGCTCAAGTTTAGTGATGGTTGGAGTACTTTTGTTGGTGATCACCCACTCTTCAATTCCGGATAAGATTGGGGTACTGAAGTCGACTTTTTGTTTTCGGGCATCGGTGATCGTCAAGTTTGCCACCACTAAATCACCAGAGCCGTTTTCGAGAGAAGGGAGTAATTGGTCTCGCGCTAGAGGGATGATTTGTACGTTCAGTTTGGGTTTGATTTTGCGTAAATCTTTTTCAAAGTGAGCCAGCAGCTCTGCGCCAATCCCTTTTGGTGTTCCTCCTTCGATATAGTAGAAGCCTAAATCGGCAGAAACTAAAACGCGCAATACGTTTTTCTCTTTGATGACATCTAAGTCACCCGTGTACGGAGGCTGTTTTAATGGTGAGATTTCCAAAGCGTAAACGGACGCCGACAACAGAAAGAACAGCATTGCCCAAAACTTAGATATGGTCACGTTCACGTCCAGTTAAATGGTGGAGTAGAACTCTAAGCATAAGTTGTGCTCAAAAAATCATCAAGATTGTTCAAAGAGAAGGAATTGGTGGTAGAAAACAAAACCGCCACAGTTTGAGCTGTGGCGGTAGGCGTTTATTTGACTGGATTTAGCTTAATGAGCGCTTCTGTTCTTGCAACGGCATCTTCTAGTTGCAGCTGCTTGTAGGCTTCCAGCTGAATTTCTAACGATTTGCGAGCTGCTTCTGTATCAGGGAATGATTTTTGAAGCTCTTGGCTACGGTTAATGGCAGCAATCCATGCT
>NZ_JAWOQS010000314.1:0-819 GCF_033438945.1 Vibrio sp. Y176
ATCAATATCTCGATGGGTGTAGACACGGTGCCCACTGCTATTTCGGTGGACATGTTTCAGTAAGCCAATTTTTTCATAGTATCGAAGCGTGTATGACGACAACCCAACTGCGCTGGAAAACTCTTTCATATTCATTATTTTTACCGAAGATTATCCTTTCCTGTGACCACAAGTTATGTAACCACACTATGGATAACCTTTGCAAAGCAAGCAGTCTAGTTTCTTACCGATGTTGTTAAGACTATAAATAGTCGTCTACTTTTATTGATGTAAACCCTTTAGTAAGGCAACTGTAGAGATCGGCGATACGAACTAAGGGACAAGAATGATGTAGCAGTTCTTGGGCGTGTGCCGACAAAGGAACACATCATGAGTGAGAACGAGAAAAACAAACCGCAAGGGATCTATAAGTATTATGAAAACAATCCCAAATCTGCGGATGAGAAAGTCTTTGGACGAGTCAGCTACCCAGACAGGCGCGGTTTTCTGAAAGGTGCGGGGTTAGCGAACATGGCCGCCGCGCTTGGTGGCTTTATCCCATTCCATCGCAATATGCCGGCTGGCATCATCCCCGCAGCTTTTGCAGAGGGTCTTGATGACGTCATGATCGAAGGCAAAGACGGTTTAACGGTGCTCAACGACAGGCCGATGAATGCAGAAACCCCACCCCATTTGTTGAATGACGACGTAACTCCAACTCGACGCCATTTCATTCGCAACAACGGTATTCCACCAACAGACGTAAACCCTGAAACTTGGACGTTGACCATTGATGGATTGATCGACAAACCAATGTCGCTGTCGATTGCCGATCTCAAA
>NZ_JAWOQS010000315.1:0-819 GCF_033438945.1 Vibrio sp. Y176
ACGCTCGGTGCTCAATCGAGTCGCGTAGCTTAGGTAAGTTGAACGCATGAGCCAGATAATAAGAGACCTCCAATGAGAGGTCTCTTTGTATTCTGCGGATCTTCAAAGTAAGTGCTTTACTCTGCCACGCCACCTTGAGTCAATTTGGCTGGATTAAGCAGCCTTTCAAGCGTTTCGCGGTCTAAATCTGTTTCCTCTTCGGCCACATCAATGATGGCTCGTCCTTGTTTGTAGGCTTTTTTCGCGACTTCTGCCGCTTTCAAATACCCGATTACCGGGTTTAGTGCGGTGACTAAAATCGGATTCTTGGCCAAAGCAATATCGAGGTTATCTTGTCGAACGTCAAAGGTCGCAATCGCCTTATCGGCAAGGGCGGTCGCACTGTTCGCAACGAGCTCAATGCTCTCCAAAATATTATGTGCAATCACAGGTAGCATAACATTCAACTGGAAGTTGCCAGACTGACCCGCGATGGTGATGGTTGCGTCGTTGCCAATCACTTGCGCTGACGCCATGGCTGCGGCTTCAGGAATAACCGGGTTTACTTTGCCCGGCATGATTGATGAACCCGGCTGTAAGCCTTGCAGTTCGATTTCACCCAAGCCAGCCAATGGGCCAGAGTTCATCCAGCGAAGATCGTTTGCGATCTTCATGATCGCAACTGCTGCTGTTTTGAGCTGTCCAGACAGTGCGACGATCGCATCCTGGCTGCTGAGGTTGAAGAAGAAATTGTCGCTTGAAGTAAAGGTGACTCGAGTGGACTGAGTGAGGTTGTCTGCAAACAGAGAGGCAAAACGCGGATCGGCGTTGATCCCTGTG
>NZ_JAWOQS010000316.1:0-818 GCF_033438945.1 Vibrio sp. Y176
CCCTTCGTATTTTTTTTCTTGGGTGAAAACTCTGACAGATCTTCTGCACACTTACTCTGAAATCAACGCTAAAGAAAACCCTCAAGACTTAGGTTTTTAGTCGTTAATCGTTCAGTAAACAAGGCGAGCTATCTGGTTCGCCTTGTTTTATTTTACGTCTGTAAAATCCGCCGTTTTGGACTTCTGACATACACCACGATCCTCGCTTCAGGTTCGCTTCTCACTAGAAAATAGGGCGATTCCTTCTTACACTAAAATCAAAGCATTTGTTTTCGAACACTTTAATGCATCATTAAGCCGTGATTTCCAATCCACTTAAATACGGATAATTTATGTCGGAGAACGTTCTTGTTTTTAAATTTGAACCGATTTTCAAGCGCATATGCCTTCTCTCTCGCCTACGTTATCGTGGTGGGCGTAAATAATGGACCCTTTCACGCAAGGTTTACTGGGCGCTGCTTTGCCGCAGTCTGCAAGTAAAAAGCGGCATATTTTGGCTGCTGGCGTGTTAGGCGTGGCCTCTGGGATGGCTCCGGATTTGGACGTACTTATCCGTTCATCAAGTGACCCATTACTGTTTTTGGAATATCACCGACACTTTACCCATTCATTGTTGTTTATCCCTTTTGGCAGTTTTCTCTGTGCTTTAGTGCTGTATCCGTTGTTTGCAAAAAGACGAGAGCTAAACTTTCAACAGAGTTGGTTTTATTGTGCCCTTGGTTATAGCACCCATGCGCTGTTAGATGCTTGCACTAGTTATGGGACTCAGCTTTTTTGGCCGATAAGCAACACACGCTATGCCTGGAACACGATCTCTG
>NZ_JAWOQS010000317.1:0-814 GCF_033438945.1 Vibrio sp. Y176
GCGAACGACTTTACCTTCACGGGTGGTCGAGAGAATACCTTGCTGGGTTACGGTTGCTGGCAGCTCTTTGATTGACTCCGGCAAAAACGCACTATCAAAACCAGCAATTGGAACATGCACTTCCGCCACTTCGATGTTATTCAAAGTTGCGACACGAGATCCCGACGTCACAAACTGACCCACACCGACATCACGCTCGACCACTAAAGCATCGTATGGCGCAACCACTCGGCAGTTTTCCAAGTCGCGATTTGCACGTTTGAGAGCGGCTTGAGCAGACTTCACTTGCGCTTGCGCGCTAAGCACCTGAGGTTTACGCAAGTACAGATCGGTTACTTGCTTGTCGCTAAGTTTTTTCGCTTGGCGTTTCGCCACTTCCGCTTTTGCTTGTTCTTCA
Source organism: Vibrio sp. Y176 (assembly GCF_033438945.1). NCBI lineage: Bacteria > Pseudomonadati > Pseudomonadota > Gammaproteobacteria > Vibrionales > Vibrionaceae > Vibrio > Vibrio sp. Y176. The sequence continues at coordinate 398 of NZ_JAWOQS010000317.1, forward strand.
ATTAACGATGCACGAGCACTAGCCAGACCCGCTTCAGCTTGAAGTACGGCCGCTTCATAATTATCGCTTTCTATCGTGAATAGCACTTCCCCACGCTTCACGATGCCACCGGTTACAAAATTAGGGTGCCAACTGATCACTTCACCGCTGACTTGAGCAGAAAGGTGTGTTTTTTCGAATGGAACCAATTCGCCATGGCTGGTAATCACGACTTTATGGTCAGTAGGAAAAAGAGAAGAGGCTCGAACTGTGGGTTCGGTTATGGTTTCTTTTGTTGACTCTTTCTCCGGTGCTGTCGCTGCAATCGCAGCATATCCAGCGTAAGATCCGCCGACGACAACGAAGGGTAAAAGCCAACGTAATATGGGTTTTGCTAACATCAAAAATCCTTTTTTATTGTTGTATTCAGCCGAATGC
>NZ_JAWOQS010000318.1:0-814 GCF_033438945.1 Vibrio sp. Y176
GAACGGGCAAGATAGGCCTCAAAATTGCCGCCTCAGTTGGTGCATTAGCTGGTGACCCAACAGCAGAACTGGAAGTGTTGGCTCGGATTAATGAGCAGGATGTCGCTGCTGCGCAACAATTGATAGATGAAGAGCGGGTAACTGTAGCGCGCATGGATACGCAAGAATTCATTTATTGCAGCGTAACGCTCACTTCTGGTGACGATGTTGTTTCGGTCACGATCAGTGGCGGTCACACCAACATTCTTCAGATCATGCGTAATGGCGACGTGATTTTTGATGCCCCATCACAGCAACGCGTTGCGACCGCTTCCGTTTGTGAAGGTGTGGATATTTCGATCAAACAAATCTATGAGTTTGCCACTCAAGCGCCTTTTGAAGAGATCAAATTTATTCTCCAAGCTGCAGAGCTAAATACCTTGCTGGCTCAAGAAGGTATCGACCGAGGTTACGGCCTAGAAATTGGACGCACGCTAAAAGGCAACATCGAGCAAGGCTTATTGGGCAATGACTTAATGAGTCGTATACAGATGATGACATCCGCGGCGTCTGATGCTCGCATGGGAGGGGCGACGTTGCCAGCCATGAGCAATTTCGGCAGTGGGAACCAAGGTATTGCCGCTACAATGCCAGTTGTAGTTGCGGCAGAAGCATTCCAAAACGACGAAGAACAGCTGGCTCGCGCGTTGATCATGAGCCATTTAGGGGCTATTTACATCAAATCTTATGACCCACCGTTATCCGCATTTTGTGGCAACCCTGTAACCAGTGCGGCGGCATCTATGGCGCTGGTATATTTAGCTCGTGGTACATT
>NZ_JAWOQS010000319.1:0-814 GCF_033438945.1 Vibrio sp. Y176
CGCTGATCAATGGTTAGCTGCAACGACTTGCCTTCTTGTTTGTCTTGCCAAGCGATGTTTTCAACGACACGGCCGTAGCGGTCTTTACGAATGGTCTTTTTACCTTCTTCACCGGTTAGCCATTCATCGTAACTGCGCTCAACCCCCTCTAGGCCATGACCGTCAATGCCTGTCACACCGACAAGGTGCGCACTGACTTCGCCAGCCGGGTAATAACGACGAGACTCCGACTTAAGACCAATACCTGGTAGCTTCAGTTCACGAATGTAGTTTGCCATCGCTGGGCTCACCTGGCGCTGCAGGTAAATAAAGCGACGCTTTTCGTTGCGCTTGATTTTGTCAATCAGGCCTTGGCGATCCACACCTAACACATCTGCTAAGGCATACCAGTTTTGTTTCTGACTTAGCGCATTTTCTTTAAAAATGGTGGCTGGATCGGCCCAAACCGCTTCAACAGGCACACTCACCGCTAAAGGTTCACCATTGCGATCAGAAATAATGCCTCGTGCAGACGGGATAGACTTAACACGAATCGAACGTAGATCGCCCTGCTTAATGAGATTATCCGGCTCGATGATTTGAATATAGGCCACACGAGCGACAAGAAGCGCAAAGGCGCAGAAAACAAAAAACAGCAATAAAGGGAAGCGCCAGAGCATCAAAAATGATGGCTCTACTTCTACTTTCGCTGTTTTCGGTGCGGTTTTGGTGTCGTTTACTGCGGCTTTGGGTTTCGCAGAAGACTTACGCTTATTTCCTTGTTTAGCGTTGGTTTTCTTTCTTATCATTTTAGCGTGATAACCACTTCTTTATC
>NZ_JAWOQS010000320.1:0-814 GCF_033438945.1 Vibrio sp. Y176
AGTTGGTCAGCTGCGGCTAAACCAATTGGAGCCGCAAGCGGATCGATATCTTGTGTCTGCTGCTGCGCTGCTTCCTCTTCTTTCGATTTCGAGCGACGACCAAGTAGCATGACAACCAACAACGCTAGCAGTGCCCCGGGAATCAGAGCTGCAAGTCCGACTAGCCAACCATTGGATAGAATCTTATCCATCGTACTTGGCTGCATGCGTTGCTGCTCAGCAACACGTTGGCGCTCTTCTGCCAACAGCTTTTCCACTTCCGAACGAATTCGCTCTTCGTCGTTAAGCTCGCTTTTGAGTGTTTCAACTTCGCTCTGAACTTGAGACAACATGAGGCGCAGACGATGGTTTTTCTCTTCTAGTGATTCAAGCTCACTTTGCGAGCCCTGCAGCTTGTCTTTTAGATCACTAACCTGCTTTTCACCTTGCGGTGACGTCGAAACTGGTGGCACGTTTGCTGTCGTTTCAACAGGTTTAACTGGTTCAGGTTTTGGTGGAGTAACAACTGGCGGTTTTGGCGCAGTCGGCTCTGCAACAGGTTTAGGTTTAACCTCTATCTGTTTAACTGGAGCTGGCTTTTCTGGCTTGGGTTGTTTTAGTCGTAACTCATGCGCCTTCATAATGGCAACAGCTTGCTCAGTCGTCGCACTGCGAACTTGCTCTAATGAAGGAACACGAAGACGGCTGCCTGGGATCAGCTCGTGGATGTTTTGATTGTCAAACGCTTGAGGGTTGATTCGATAAATGGCGAGAAGCGTTTGTTGTACCGAGACATTACGTGACGGTCTTAGCTCAGAAGCAATCGACCACAGTG
>NZ_JAWOQS010000321.1:0-813 GCF_033438945.1 Vibrio sp. Y176
CCCGCTTGGTAACGGCTCGACACTTTACGCAGCATCACGCCTTCGCCATCGGACAAGGAAATTTTATCCAGTTGAGCAAACAAATGTTGCTCGTTTTGGATGGCTCGGTGCTCAACGTATTTGATGTGGTGCTCATCAATATCAAACACTAAATCCTGAATGTTGTAATAACGTTTTCGGTAATCTCCTGCGGAATACGGCATGTCAAACACCATAAAATCGATTTCGCGCCACGCGCTATCAATTGGTGTTTTATCAAGAACGGTTTGCTGAACAATGTGAAAATTTCCGCGTCCGGCCCAAAGCTCACCATCCAATGGATAGTTCGGAAGTGACTCAGTGAACCACTCGGGCGCATAAATTCGGTTTCCGTTTCGGGTCACGAGGTGTTGACCTGTCCAGTAGGCTCGAATTCCATCGAGTTTCTCACTGTACCAATACTCAGAAACATCTATTCCATCTTGATAGGTTTCAGCAAGAGAGACGGGCGGAGCTATAGGTGTATTCGCTTGGGGCTGCGCAGATGCCATAACGGCAAGGGCAATCAATGTCATTTTTAATGGCATGGGGGAACCTTGTACAAAAAAGCATCTTTATTGAAACGTAACTCCACCGATTTACCTATTTGTCAGTGTTAATTATTCGACTCAGAACAATCAACATAAGTAATGGTTTGCAATGTAAATCATAAAGTTTAGACAGGTATTGCATTTGTTTTTCCAGCTCACGTTAATGGCACGGTTATAAAGCCAAACTCTCCTCTTCAATTTTCAATCTGCATCTAAATCATCGTTCATTTTTGATTCTCAAATT
>NZ_JAWOQS010000322.1:0-812 GCF_033438945.1 Vibrio sp. Y176
ACGTACTTAAACGCGTTTCGGAACTGGCGAAGGAAGACAAAATCCCAGTCATCATCGACTTGTTGTACGGTTTGCCTTATCAAACTAAAGAAATACTTGAACAAGATCTTAACGATTTTATGTCGACAGGCGCGCATGGCTTGGATTTGTATCAGTTGGTCGTGGGTGGCACTGCGCCAATGCTCAATCTCGTTGAAAAAGGCAAGATCCCACCACCAGCGACGACGCCAGAGAAAGCGGGCATGTATGAGCTAGGTGTGAACTTTATGGCGAAGCACCATATGAAGCAGTTGAGCGTGAACCACTGGGCCGTCGATAACCGTGAGCGTAGCCTATACAACAGCTTAGCCAAGACGTACGCAGAAGTGTTACCGATTGGATGCGGTGCTGGTGGCAACATTGGCGGCTACGGGATGATGCTGCACCGTACTTTAGACACCTACATCAAAGCGGTGAATGAAGGGCAAAGTACGATTGCGATGATGATGAAGCACAGCCCATTAGAGCCATTATTTGCAGCGCTAAAATCCGGGTTTGACCGCGGCATTGTTCAGGCAAGTAAATTGCCGGTGTTTATGGGTAGCGATACGTTCGATTTTCTCATGCCGATGTTTAAAGTATGGCAAGACAAAGGCTTAGTTGAGCTTCAAGAGCGAAGCTTAGTGCTTACTTTAGCGGGCAGTTTTTGGGCCGTTTCGTTAGCGCAAGCCTGTATTCAGGTACTGACATCAGAGATGAACGAAAGCGTGCCAAAAGTATCCAATAATTAATGAAAACAAATTGAAGAAAAAGATGGAAAACAAAATGGAATC
>NZ_JAWOQS010000323.1:0-812 GCF_033438945.1 Vibrio sp. Y176
AAAAACCTGCAATAAACAAACAAAGTAAAAAACAAACCAACTAATGAATCACAGCTTGCTTAGTGTTTTCTTATAGTACAGTAAGGAACATACACTTCAGATTGGCTCGACTTGTGCAAAGGATTAGTCGACTAATCGACTATTAAAATAATCAGTGACTATTTTAGTAGTCGACTATTCGGTTTGAGTCATTTTTCATAGAAAAGTACTATAAAAGTACCCCAAAATACTCTTACTGCATCATTCATTCATCTTCTAACCGCTTCATCCTCTTGAGGGTCGCGGGGGGGCTGGAGCCTATCCCAGCTGACATCGGGCGAGAGGCAGGGTACACCCTGGACAGGTCGCCAGACTATCGCAGGGCTGACACATAGAGACAGACAACCATTCACACTCACATTCACACCTATGGACAATTTAGAGTTATCAATTAACCTAGTCCCCAATCTGCATGTCTTTGGACTGTGGGAGGAAGCCGGAGTGCCCGGAGAGAACCCACGCTGACACGGGGAGAACATGCAAACTCCGCACAGAAGGGCTCCCACGCCCGGGATCGAACCGGCAACCCTCTTGCTGTGAGGCGAGAGTGCTAACCACCACACCACCGTGCCGCCCCGTCATATAATTCTGGTTTTCTTATTTGTAATATTGGTTTTGAAAATGTAGTTCTTCAACTTCAACTTAGTTTAACTTTAATTGGGGTTAGGGTTAGTGGTTAGCTGTTAGTGTATACTGGTAAAAGGGTTGTTAACAATGTGACAATGCATATGTTTAACCACTATGTATACTGGGTCTCATTCATGAAATGTGAG
>NZ_JAWOQS010000324.1:0-812 GCF_033438945.1 Vibrio sp. Y176
CAGTAAGGACGAGCTGTTGGATCATGTCTGGAACACCAATCATGCTGGGTATCATCACACGGTTTGTAGCACCATTAATCGCTTGCGCAGCAAGCTGTCGTTGTCGGACTCAGAGCATCATTTTATTCAAACGGTTTGGGGTGTTGGGTACAAATTTCAGCCGCGCTCATAATGGGCGGTGTGAGGAGGCGATAGGATGAGCTTCAAATCTCGTTTGGTGGTATTCACCACGGTTTGGTTTTGTTTGGCGATGGCGGCCATTGCGCTGACTTACAATTGGCAAAAAGAGACCATTGAGCTTCGCACCAAGCAAAGCTTACATCAAGATCTAGCCAGTCACATGCGGGATGATAATCCGCTCATGATTGGTACGGACTACAATCCCAAAGCACTCAAGTCGATTTTCCACACCCTCATGTTGATAGGGCCTGATTTCGAAATCTATTTTCTTGATAGCCAAGGCAACATTACTACGCACGCTGCGCCAGAAGGGACGGAATTGATGGGAGCGGTGAATCTGGCTCCTATTCGTCAGTTTCTCAGTGGAGAACCTTTCCCGATTCTAGGTGATGACCCGCGTAATCGTGATGAACATAAAGTCTTTTCTGTCGCAGCGATAGAGGAGCTTGGCTCAACCATTGGTTATTTGTATGTGGTGATCGGGAGTTCTCGTCATACGGCCATTGCCAATGCTCAAGTGGATTCGCCGTACTTGGCGCTTGCGGGTTTAGTGCTTATTTCGATTTTAGGTTTCGCTTTTGGCTCATATTTCTTGGTTAAGCGCAGCTTGTTAAACCCGATTGAACGTGTGA
>NZ_JAWOQS010000325.1:0-812 GCF_033438945.1 Vibrio sp. Y176
CCCATGGCCTTGACCTTGTGTTGTCACCAACTCAACATTTTCAATCTCGTCAGCGGCTTGAGCGGAAATGCTGTGTTTAGTGAATTTATCTTGCTCATCATGCACGATGATCGTGGGTGCCGCTCGCTCCGAGAGTCGCTTCAGCGGGTCGATCGATTGCAATGGGTAGCCATACTGATCTTCCACTTCCGATACCCCCGCTTTGAACAGTTTCATTGAATAGCCAGAACGCGCAATGCTGCCAAACAAGTTCTCTACGTAATTCAACACTGGCGCAATCAATAGCAGTGGCTTGTTTTCCAACTTATGATGACGGCACTCAAGTGCAGACGCCGTTCCCATACTATGTCCAACCAATCCGGCGACGCCTTCTTCTACCGAGTCGAGAACCTCTTCCAAACCACGCACAAAGCCCGGAATATGGCCATATTGACCATCACTTTCACCATGAGCTGGATGATCGTAAGCCAACGCTGTAAATCCACAAGCCGCGATATGTTCCATCAACGGATAAAACTGGCTCGCCGTGCCCGACCAACCATGAGTCAGAACCCACACAGGCCCCTGACCCAACGAATACGTTTTGATAGCCCCAGTGTGCCCTTGGATTTCTGCTTTAACTAATCCTTGTGGCTCCGCATTTTTTGGTTGCGTACGCGCAGGAGTAAGCAGCAGTTTTCGCGCCGTTTTCTTCGCATGCGATGGGGCCAATGTGTGGTGCAAGCGGGTACTGATGTTGACGAGACTGCGCTTCACACTAAAACGCTGCGAGGTATTAAAATAGATTTTCTCACTCATGATCTTTTCCTTAG
>NZ_JAWOQS010000326.1:0-811 GCF_033438945.1 Vibrio sp. Y176
GTCATTCGCCCACTTATGATAGGGAAATTGTCTAACTTTCTGCCGATTAAAGCCGAAGAAGTGGCCAAAGCGATGATTTATCAAGTTTACAGTTATCAGGAAAATTCGGTTGTTTATCTACAAAGAAAAGAAATGCTCGACCTACTGCATCATTATGACTAGTCATTTTGCTTAAAAATCACGCTAAACAGTAAGCTCACGAGATTTATCTCTCATTTTTATATTCATTTTAGATCTATCTAATACCTCTTTGTCATTTTTAAAGTTATATCCTGAGCGTTATCTTACAGCATCAGTTTATAACCCCGTATAAAAAACAGTCGGCGTTTCACGCCAGATTGATAAGGTCAGATTATGGATTTTGCAGTGATAGCCTCTCTTGCCGTGTTTATAGGCATATTATTCTTTCTTTTTACCCAGCAACAAAAACAGAACACCCTTTCTCGTCTCGTTTTAATTGGTCTTGTTACTGGCTCTCTTTTTGGCTTGGCTCTTCAGCTTATTCACGGTGAAGGCAGCGACGTCATTTCGAAAACACTAGAATGGGTTGGTATTGTTGGTAGCGGCTATGTCGGCTTGCTAAAAATGGTGATCATGCCACTTGTGTTGGTTTCGATGATTTCTGCGGTAGTAAAACTGGAGAAAGGTGGCTCACTTGGCAAAATCTCTGGTCTGACGATTTCTGTGTTGCTAGTCACCACAGCAATTTCGGCTTTGATCGGTATTCTTGTTACTTCTGCGTTTGGTCTGTCAGCGGAAGGGCTAACTGAAGGCGCTCGTGAAACGGCTCGAATTGCGGTTCTTGAAAGCT
>NZ_JAWOQS010000327.1:0-811 GCF_033438945.1 Vibrio sp. Y176
TAATCTGTGTTTCGCTCAGTTTCATGTCTTGTTCAAATGCAGATGACGTTTCACTTAGCGTATTGGCGTTTTCTTTTACGCTATTGACCAGTTCGCTTAATGTATCCATCGACTTATCTAGTGCGCAGCCAATGGTGCCAAACTCGTCACGGCCAGGGTGAAAGCCCAATCGAGAAGTTAAGTCACCGTCACCAATTTTCTCTGTTGTGGTGTATAGCACCCACAAAGCGCCTCCGATGAATGTCGCTACCCAATAGCAAAATACTGCAAACGGCAAAACCCATAGAAAACTAAGAAGGAAAGAGGTAAGGGCGTCGGAGCGCAGGGCGTTGTATTGATTGCCAGCGTGCTCGGTCAATCGAACAAGCTCACCCGCAGAGGTTGTGCCATAAACCGTGGTAACACCATCTGAAAACAAGCTTTTTTGTTGATGGTTAGCTTTTGAGATACCAGTAATTTGATAAATATCTGTGGGATTAGCTTCAATGATGCCATCTAGTTTTGCTTGCACGTTGGCGATAGATTGTTGCTCGAACTGATGCAAATCATTTAGGTATCGGCTTCCTGCTACCGAAGTGAGTGCCACCAGAAATAGGAGGAAAATAACCCACATTTTGTCGTTGATAGACATCTTAATAAATAGTCGGTCTATCGTTCTAAACTCAACTTCTCTCATTGATTACTCCATTAGAGATAAAAGATATTGAACAAATCTATGGGTATATCGAAACAAAATATGCGATGCGAATCAGCAAAATATGTAACGAAGGGTGAGTTTATTTTACAAAATGAGATCTAGGGTCGCCTATAA
>NZ_JAWOQS010000328.1:0-810 GCF_033438945.1 Vibrio sp. Y176
TTCCACGAAAAAACCGCTCGAATCTATACCGACTTTTCGCTGCTCACCGCAGACCAAGAAATCACCAATGAAGTGCGCAACGTGTTTGGATACATTGAGAACCCTTATCGCCCAGTGAAGTTCAATCACTTGATGGTTTCTCCGCGTAATTCGCGCACCCAAATTTACCGCCTGATTGACAATGAAATCGCCAATGCAAAGGCGGGCAAAAAGGCAGGATTAACCATAAAGGTCAACAACCTCGTAGATAAAGGCATCGTCACCCGTCTTTACGCAGCAAGCAACGCGGGGGTAAAGATCAACATGATCATCCGAGGCATGTGTGCGTTGGTTCCTGGAATTGAAGGCGTCAGCGAAAACATTCGAATCATCAGTATCGTTGATCGCTTTTTGGAACACCCACGCGTAGTGATCACGCACAATGATGGGGATCCTCAAGTCTACATTTCATCTGCCGATTGGATGACACGAAACATCGATCATCGTATCGAAGTTGCCGCTCCTGTTCGTGATCCACGTTTGAAACAGAGAATTATTGATATAACTAACATCCACTTTACCGATACAGTAAAGGCACGTTTGATAGACAAAGAGATGAGCAATAGCTATGTACCGCGCGGGAACCGTAAAAAAGTTCGCTCACAAGTTGCCATCTACGACTATCTTAAAAATATAGAAAAGCAAACAAGAAGACAAAAGTCAGATGTCTCAGATACTTGAACAAGATGAACGCTATATTGCCGCGATCGATCTCGGCTCTAATAGCTTCCACATGGTGGTTGCGAAGGTGGTTGGCAGCGACCTACAGCT
>NZ_JAWOQS010000329.1:0-810 GCF_033438945.1 Vibrio sp. Y176
ACAGGGAAAAAAGTTAATGCAGCATCCAAATCAGATTTTCCTGCTCTCAGAGCATCGTGACACCTACGAAACGTTATTGGCGGACAAAAATCTGCCCGACCTGAACATTACGGACAAGCCGCAAGAGGCACACATTGTTCTTGCCGATCCTCCTTTACTCTCACAAAGATTAGACGAATTTTCACAACTTGAGTGGGTACAATCTACCTATGCGGGCGTAAATGCGCTCATTACCCCAGAATTTCGCCAAGACTATACGCTGACGAATGTGCGTGGCGTGTTTGGTCCGCTAATCGCAGAGTACGTCCTCGGATATTGCATCAGCCACTATCGTCATTTTATGCACTACCACCAGCAACAACAAAACAAGCAGTGGCAACCGCATCTCTACACATCACTGCAAAGCAAAACCATGGTGATTCTCGGTACGGGTAGCATTGGGAAATGCCTAGCACAAACGGCCCAGACGATGGGGATTAACACGATTGGTATTAATCGTACAGGAATTCCAACAGCCAATGATGAATTTGCACAAACCTTCCACATCAATGAACTAGCAAATGCTTTAAGAAAGGCAGATATTGTCGTTAATACATTACCGAGTACACCTAATACTCGTGCCTTGCTCAACCGTGAAACACTTCAACATCTCAACCAAGCTTTATTATTAAATGTAGGTAGAGGAGATGTGTTGGATGAAGCCAGTTTGTTGCTCGCCATCAAGAATCGCTGGGTAGAACACGCTTTCTTGGACGTGTTTGAGCAAGAACCACTGCCACCAGCGCATCCGTTTTGGAAGTTACCGCAAGT
>NZ_JAWOQS010000330.1:0-810 GCF_033438945.1 Vibrio sp. Y176
TTTGCGTGACCGCCTTTTGATACTGGCTTAACGATGTTTTCGATGTGGTAGATAGGGTAAGAAACACGTGTGTTTTCTGTCTTAGAACCGTCATCAAAATCGATAGAGCCGTCGCTACGAACCGTTACGTTTTCTAGCAGCGCATCGCGGCGGATCGCGTTGTAGATGTCTGGCTCCGCTTCTTTCGATAGCTTGATGGTTTTCGCGTAACAACCGCCTTCGAAGTTGAAGACACCATCGTCATCCCAGCCGTGCTCATCATCACCAATTAGAGCGCGTTTAGGGTCGGTAGAGAGTGTTGTTTTACCTGTACCAGATAGGCCGAAGAATACTGCTACGTCGCCGTCTTTGCCCATGTTGGCACTACAGTGCATCGATGCGATGTCTTTCAGAGGAAGGAAGTAGTTCATCATCGCGAACATACCTTTCTTCATCTCGCAGCCGTACCACGTACCACCGATCAGTTGTGTACGCTCAGTAAGGTTGAAGACCGTGAAGTTTTCAGAGTTCAGACCTTGCTCTTCCCATTTCGGGTTGGTGCATTTCGCGCCGTTCATTACTACGAAGTCAGGTTCAAACGTTGCAAGTTCTTCTTCGGTAGGACGAATGAACATGTTTTTCACGAAGTGTGCTTGCCATGCTACTTCTGTGATCACACGAATGCTCAAGCGAGTATCTGGGTTAGCACCACAGTAACCGTCAACGACAAATAGGCGTTTGCCAGACAACTGGTTAGTCACCAACTCTTTTAGGTCGTTCCACACTTCCTGAGTGATTGGTTTGTTGTCATTTTTTACGGTGTCAGAAGTC
>NZ_JAWOQS010000331.1:0-810 GCF_033438945.1 Vibrio sp. Y176
CGAGGTTCTCTTTGGTGAGCTGATTGATGAACGTGCGATCGATCTTCAAGCAAGTGAACGGCAGTGAATGCAGATAACCAAGGGAAGAGTAACCCGTACCAAAATCATCAATGGCAATGCCAATGCCCATATCACGCAACTTCGTCATGTTTTCCAGAGTCGTTGGTGCGCTATCAATAATGCGCGACTCGGTGATCTCTAACGTGAGGTTTTTGGCGGGCAGCTTGGTGACATCCAGCACTCGTGTCACGGTGTCGACAAATGCCGGGCAGGAGAGCTGATTGACCGAAATGTTCACGTGCAATTGGAAGTCTGACGGCCACTGTTTGTTCTCGATGGCTTTGTATGTGTCTCGGCACGCTTGCAGCAAGATTTGTTGGCCAATGGCTTTGATCATGCCGCTTTCCTCCGCGATTGGGATGAAATCTAATGGTGAGATCATACCGCTTTCGCTATTCCAGCGAGCTAGGGCTTCAGCGCCACATACGTTACCACTCGCGAGATCGATGATCGGCTGATAATGAGGCACAAATTCGCGCTTGTCGATGCCCGTTTGCATCTTCGTGAGCAGCTGAGTACGAAACTTCGATGCGCTCGCGAGTTCTGGGCTGTAGTAACAAATGCCCGTCAGTGGATCTTGCTTCGCGTAGCTCAGAGCAATGCTGGCATTGCGTAGCCAAAGCGGCATGTTCTCACCATGCTTGGTTTGCACAATCCCTAGTGAGATCTTCATCACCACGCTTTCACCTTCAACCATAAATGGTGCTGCGAACAGTTGTTGTAGGCGACGTTCTGTTAAACGGATGTCTT
>NZ_JAWOQS010000332.1:0-810 GCF_033438945.1 Vibrio sp. Y176
CTACATGGGTATCAACCTTGGTGCTTTACTAGCCGGCGTGGTTTCTGGATCTGTAACGAACTCATTTGGTTGGAAAGCAGGTTTCGTAGCAGCGGGCGTGGGTATGATAATCAGCCTTGTCATGCAAATGTCGCTTTCACAGTCTTGGCTTGGTGATATTGGCCGTGAGCCAGCCGCGAAACGCGACCTAAACAATAAGAACGCCAAAACAAAACAGCCTCTTACCAAAGAAGAAGTAGATCGCATTAAAGTTATCTTGGTGATGAGCCTGTTTACTATCGTATTCTGGGCTGGTTTCGAGCAAGCTGGCGGTCTGATGAACATTTACACTCAGCAGTACACCGATCGTATGATTGGCGGTTTTGAAGTACCTGCAGCTTGGTTCCAGTCACTAAACCCATTCTTTATCATTACGCTTGCGCCTGTCCTTGCGGTTCTATGGGTGAAACTAGGTAAACGTGAACCAAACTCACCAGCGAAATTTGCTTTAGCTATGTTCTTCTTGGCACTAGGCTTCCTATGCATGGTTGGTGCAGTAATGGAACAAGGTGGTGATACCAACGTGAAAACATCCATGCTATGGCTAGTTGGCGCGTTTTTCTTCCATACTTTGGGTGAACTGTGTCTATCCCCTATTGGTCTGTCTCTTGTAACCAAACTGGCTCCGCTACGTCTTGCATCGTTGATGATGGGTGCATGGTTTGGTTGTAACGCTATTGCGAACTATGTCGCTGGTTACGTGGGTTCTCATGTGGGTGAACTTGGTGCAATGGCTATCTTTAGTTGCATCGCAGTAACTGCATTTATCAG
>NZ_JAWOQS010000333.1:0-809 GCF_033438945.1 Vibrio sp. Y176
GTAGTCGATTAGCTCCAGCAAGTCGTCGTAAGAAGACGGTTGGCGTGGCTGATATTGAAGCCATGGTTGCAAAAATGGCTCGAATTCCAGAGAAGTCGGTGTCTTCATCTGACAAAGACATATTGAAGAATCTTGATGGAAAAATGAAGATGCTAGTCTTTGGTCAAGACAACGCTATTGATGCGCTTTCGGAGGCTATCAAACTGTCGCGTGCTGGTTTGGGTGTAGATAACAAGCCTGTGGGTTCGTTCTTGTTTGCAGGGCCTACTGGTGTGGGTAAAACCGAGGTAACTGTTCAGCTATCGAAACTGCTGGGTATTGAACTGCTTCGTTTTGATATGTCTGAGTATGGTGAGCGTCACTCTGTGAGCCGCTTAATTGGTGCTCCTCCAGGTTATGTTGGTTATGATCAAGGTGGCTTGTTAACCGATGCCGTTATTAAGCATCCTCATTCCGTTGTTTTGTTGGATGAGATTGAGAAAGCGCACCCAGATATCTTTAATTTGTTACTGCAAGTGATGGATAACGGTACGCTGACGGACAACAATGGTCGCAAGGCCGACTTCCGTAACGTGATCCTTGTGATGACCACTAACGCGGGTGTGGCTGAAACTGAGAAGAAATCGATCGGTTTAATCCAACAAGATCATAGTCACGCTGCCATGGCAGAAATTAAGAAGGTGTTCACTCCGGAGTTCCGTAACCGTCTTGATAATATCATCTGGTTTAATAGCCTAGATGAAAGTGTTATCCATCAAGTGGTTGATAAGTTTATTGTCGAGCTTCAAGTCCAGTTGGATGCTCGCGGA
>NZ_JAWOQS010000334.1:0-809 GCF_033438945.1 Vibrio sp. Y176
GGCTATCCACTGGCATTAATTCTTGAAGAATATCATTGGACGGGTTTCTTCATCACTATTTCAGTTTGTGCAGCCGTCATTGGCCTTTTGTTGCTGCCATTTTTGCAAGCGCAACCATCACGAAAACCACTCGAACCAAAACCTCGGTTGTGAATCGACTTATCGCCCTTCGGGCAAATTGGCGAGTGACCTAACCGAGCTCGCCATCCTTATTTAACGTATCTCTGCTCAATTTTTCTTCCGATTCAGTTCGGAGGGTTAACTATGGGAAAAATTCATGAATTTGAACACTATTTCATCGCATAGCTTCTTTCAAATGAACAACAAAATCCAAAACTACGCTTGGGGAAGCACCTCTTCTATTCACGATTTGTTTGGCTTTTCTAACGAAACGAATGAGCCTCAAGCAGAAGTATGGATGGGTACTCACCCAAACGGCTGCTCTGAAGTTCAGATTGAGCAAAACATGCTGCCTTTGTCTGAACTGATCAAACAAAACCAACCCGCTTATTTATCAGCAGAAACCGCAGCGAAATTTGGCGACCTGCCCTTTCTGTTTAAGATCTTAGCGGCCGAACATGCACTGTCGATTCAAGTTCACCCAAGCAAACAAGATGCCGAAATAGGCTTCGAAAAAGAACAAAGTGCCGGGATCCCACTAAACGCGAGCCATCGTAACTACAAGGATCCAAACCACAAACCTGAGCTGGTATACGCACTGACAAGTTACCAAGCCATGAACGGTTTTCGCTCGTATGCCGATATTACTGAGGCATTTAGCCTTTGTGATATCGATGAGCTACGCGCAC
>NZ_JAWOQS010000335.1:0-808 GCF_033438945.1 Vibrio sp. Y176
CCTAAACAAAGTTCACGCTTAAAATGCATTTAAAAACTCGGCGTTGTGCCGAGTTTTTTTCTGTCAGTTTCTTTTCACCAATTTTAGGCTCTTCACCCGAAAGTAAACGACGAATGTTTTGATGATGCTTAAACACGATTAGACAACACAACATGGCAACGGGCAGGGTGTATTGCGGTTTGAACATCCAAGTATAAAACGGTGTGACTAACACAGTGACGAGTGCGGCAAGGGAAGAGTAGCGAAACAGGACTGCAACCGAGAGCCAAGTCAGCATAACTAGGCCTGTAAGGTCTAAGCCAATTGGAGCAATGGCACCAAGCGCGGTAGCGACGCCTTTACCCCCTTTAAAGTGGAAGAAAATTGGGTACATGTGGCCAAGACACGCCGCGATAGCAATAACGCCAAGAATGATAGGATCGATACCCAGAAAGTAACCACCCCAAACTGGAATCGTCCCGTTGAGCATATCGCACAACAACACCGATATGGCCGCGCCTTTTCCGCCAATGCGCAATACATTGGTCGCGCCTGGATTGTTTGAGCCAATGTTACGAGGGTCTGGCAGTTTTAACAGGCGACAAATCAACACCGCACTGGAAACAGAACCCAGTAAGTAGGCGGCCATTGTCATTATCAGTGCCAGTGCGTCCATAGAAGTCCTTGATGGATTGGAAATTAATGCTCAGTTCCCGCGTAGTTGGTATCATAGCCTGATTCAGCGGTGAGCTGAAATACTCTCTGCGATAGAGCTTGCATTATGTGATTTCTTGTATATAAAGATGCTGCGCAGTTTATACCTAAGTAA
>NZ_JAWOQS010000336.1:0-807 GCF_033438945.1 Vibrio sp. Y176
ACACAATGGGCTCTAGTTTCACAGACCAGGCGAGGCGGAGGCGCAGCGCATCTGTGCTTTGCCAACTGGGTGTGGCCAGGTGGATTTTGCAAGTTTGGCACACCGTGCGCGCTGGCGCAGCTACTCCTCTTTCCCACCTCCGTCCCTCCTACCTGCGCAAGTCGGAAAGAGGGAGGAGAGAAGGCGTGGAGTGGGTTTTACACACATCACACCAATCAAATGAGCCCCTCTCCTCGCCCTTAAATGCGCCATGTGAAGGCGTAATGAGAGTTTACTCAATTCGCCATGGCAGAAGAGAGCAGCAGTGTCAGACGGCCAAACTTCTCCCAGGAGGAAACTGATGTTTTGGTCCGGGAGGTCCAAGCTTGCAGTGTCCGAATATACGGAACTGTGAGCAGACCTCCACGGGCTGATGATGCAAAGGTAGCCTGGGAGGAGGTCACCACAATTGTAAATTAATGTTGCGTTTCTCTCGTGCGCGCGCTCTCTCTTTCTCTCTTGCAGTCTCACTCTGTTTCTTTTCTTTTGACTTTTCTAAGATGACAGATGCTGAATATATACTCCCTATCTGATGCTGTGGCTGTTTGTGGTTGGCTGAGAGGGATGTGAGCTCATTAGTTTGCAGCTGTGTTAATCAAATCAGGTTGGGTTTCCATTACGCGTGCCAAACGGTGCCAGTCCCCTTTGATCTGACATCAGATGTGACGGGACAGTCGGTATAGAGATACATTTATGTGCTGATTGCAGATAGTTGCATTGAATAGTGTTTTTTTGGGTATTTATTGCATTGTTAATGTGCCTGACATT
>NZ_JAWOQS010000337.1:0-805 GCF_033438945.1 Vibrio sp. Y176
TTTTGCCAGCATAACATCAACTGTTCAATTACAGAGAGCTTGAAACGCTTCGAGCCATTAATGGTTCAGGCCGATAAATACCATGTTCCAGTTCGTGGATATCTATCGTGCGTCGTCGATTGCCCTTACGATGGGGCGACATCTCCAACACAAGTGGCCAACATATCGCAAGCGTTGATCGAGTTGGGATGCTTCGAGGTGTCCTTGGGCGACACGATCGGAACCGGTACGCCTAATCGTGTAAAAGAAATGCTGGAATCGGTGCTAGCGCGCATTCCAAACCAACGTTTAGCCGTACACTTTCATGATACATGGGGGCAAGCGCTGGCAAATATCTACCAGGCCTTAAGCATGGGCATCAACACGGTAGACAGCAGTGTCGCAGGATTGGGAGGGTGTCCATACGCGCATGGTGCATCTGGCAATGTTGCTACAGAAGACGTGTTGTATTTATGCCAAGGCTTGGGCATTGAAACTGGCGTGGATTTGGAGCTGTTAGCCAAAGCAGGATGGATGATAAGCGATGAACTGCAACGCCAACCAACATCGAAAGTTTCACAGGCATTACGTCATAGAATGGAATAACGCACTTTGCATGACGGGCTCAACTAACCCGCCCGTTAGACTTCATAATTCGCTTTGATGCCGATATCAAAGTGCAGTGGCATGCGCCATTTTGCTATAGATAAGTAGGCCATGATCAAACCCGCAAGAAGCGCAGAGATTGCAACAATGGTTGACTGTTCGAACCACAACGCAAATGTCGTCACAACCAACAGCATAGGTACCAATTTCAAGCCAAGGA
>NZ_JAWOQS010000338.1:0-805 GCF_033438945.1 Vibrio sp. Y176
AGGCGATGCGATCACTCAATCATTTGAATGTGCTAGTAGACGAAGTGTTGGATTACTCAAAGCTGGAAGCAGGACAGTTAACCGTTGCTCCCGCTAAAACCGACTTACTCAAAACCTTGTGCGATGTGTTTAGAAGCTTTGAGCCAAGAGCGCTTGCGAAAGGTTTGGATTACAAAGTTACGATCAAGCCGTTTTCGGATGCGTTCATTGAAATCGATGCACTGAGATTAGTGCAAATCACCACCAATCTGCTCTCAAATGCCGTGAAATTCACAGCAGAAGGTGAGATCGGAATCAGTGTCATCCTGCACGAAAAGCAGCTTATTTTGAAAGTTGCAGATACGGGCATTGGCATGACGGATGGCCAACTCGAAGGCATTCTCAACCCGTTTGTTCAAGCGGATGACAGCATTACGCGCAAATATGGCGGCACAGGGTTAGGGCTGAGCATCGTTGACCGATTGATCGACTGTATGGGCGGCGTGCTCTGCATCGATTCACAATTCGGCTTGGGTACGACGATCACCGTCAAATTGCCAATTGAGCGTTGTGATTCAGAACCAGAAGTGTGTTTGAACTGGACTTACAGCGAGGCATTGCCACTCAGCATTCGTCAGTGGTGTGACGCATGGAAAATGCAGCCAGCAACACTGGCAAGAAGCATGGCGAACCTTTACGCCGCACAAGACAACGAAGCGGGCTTTGATGGTGTGATGCTGCGCGATGATCGAGAAATTCTCGGTAACCTCACGTTGCGAGAGCTTCAATACCCAGATGCGCTGTTCAACTTGCTTAGCCAAACGCA
>NZ_JAWOQS010000339.1:0-805 GCF_033438945.1 Vibrio sp. Y176
AAACCGTCTGGTACAGCAGTGCATGGTGGTAGTGGCTTGAAGTTTGGTGCAATTGAAGCATTAAGGGCACTGCGTCCACAGGCACGCTTCCTCGAATTGGTTCACCGTATTGACAGAGATACCTCGGGTATTTTACTGGTTGCTAAAAAGCGCTCCGCGCTTCGCCATTTGCAAGCGCAGTTCCGTGAAAAAACGGTGAAGAAGTTTTACTTCGCCTTAGTGATGGGGCAATGGAAAAGCAGCTGTAAAGTTGTGAACGCCCCCCTACTTAAAAATGAAGTGAACAGTATTGTACGAGTGAACCCAAACGGTAAGCCATCAGAAACGCGTTTCAAAATTCTTGAGAAATTTGAGCAAGCGACGTTGATTCAAGCCAGCCCAATTACGGGGCGTACTCACCAAATTCGTGTGCATACTCAGTACACCGGACATCCTATCGCATGGGATGATCGTTACGGAGATAGACGTTTTGATGCCTATACTGGTCAACTTGGATTGGACCGTTTGTTTTTGCATGCCGCGAACATTAAGTTTCAACATCCGTCTAATGATGAATGGATGGAAATTAATGCTCCGATGGAATCCAAACTAGAGAAAGTGCTTGTTGGATTAAGAAAGGCAAACTGAACGCATTTACTATAAACAAAGGGAGCTTTAGCTCCCTTTTTACATTTGACTTATATCTATTAGGTTTCAAATGATGAGTAGAGGCGTTGATTAAACTTACAAGATCTCGGAACCTTGCTTTTGCAGCATATCAATCCAATCAATCAGAGGCAGGCCAACGAGAGTGTTTGGATCTTTG
>NZ_JAWOQS010000340.1:0-804 GCF_033438945.1 Vibrio sp. Y176
TAACCAAGGTGCAGCAGGCTTGTGGTAATGAAGTACTAGAAACCAATATCGATTGGGCTCAGTGGGATAATTATGATTTTTCTGAAGCTCGACTTGATAAAGTAAAAACCACAGGTTGGTTAGGTGGCCTTATTAACTACATCTATGATGATATGGTGAAGTTGTGCACGACAACTGAGCACGCAGCTTTGTATAAAGAAGAGTTTCAAAAAGTTCAAAAAATCCAATTCGTAGGTCAAGATTCAGTGAATGCGAAAAAAGCAGGTTTCGCGTTAGATGAAGGTGGTAGCGTACTCAAAGTTGCTCTGAATCCAAATGCGGCTTACGACTCTTCAACGTTGAAGTACCTTAAGCAGGCATGGAACTAAAACGATGAAGAAAACGTTATTGTCGTTATTCATGGTGTCCGTCAGCTTTGCCGTGGTCGGTGAAGAAGCTCGTTACACCATGGACGACTTAAAGGCATTGAACGGCTCTAAAAATTGGAATGAGCTATTAGCGCATGCGGAAGATATTCGTCCATCTCAACGTAATAGCGAGTGGGAAAGCCTAGTTCAAAATGCGGCGTTGGGAGCGTTTGAACACTATGTCGCATCTGGAGCAAAAGATGATGCGATTGGTCTGGGTCAGCAGTTAATCCTATCTTACCCATTTCTCTCTCAATCTAAGAGTTTTACTCAGCAGTTCTCGAAGGAGCTGGTGCCTGCAGCACAACCATGTATTCAATATGCGATAGAGGGATGCGTGGAAAATTATGGTCAGCTTCTTAATACCTTGGCACCAAGCGTTGAGGTGAGTTACGAA
>NZ_JAWOQS010000341.1:0-804 GCF_033438945.1 Vibrio sp. Y176
AAAGCAGAAACGCATTCTTGTAAAGGCATTGATGATATAGCGATAGCGATCCAGACCTTCCAGTGAGTCATCCCAAAGATCTGGTAAGTTGCTGTACATGTTTTTTAGCAACCACGGCAACTCTTCGCCTTGGATAACATGTTCTACTTCGCGAGCACATTGTCTGGCTGTTTCTAAATCCCATTGCGGTGAGATACCCGCATGACACATCACAAACTCGTCGTGCTCTGCCAGAAGAGGTTGTTTAGCTAGCCAAGAGAGCAGTTCTTCGCGGTCTTTAGCGAGGATAATTGGGGTCGTTTTATCTTTGTCTTTTCGCTTTTTCAGGCCGTAAGATACTGCCAGTAAATGTAAGTCATGATTGCCGAGTACGACTTTTGCGCTGTCACCGAGTGACTTTACGAAGCGCAGTGTTTCGAGTGATTTCGGGCCGCGAGCCACCAAATCTCCTGCGAGCCAAAGTTGGTCATGTTGAGTGGAAAAGTTGACGCGCTTGAGTAGCTGCTGTAGTTCGTCAAAACAGCCTTGGATGTCACCAACAATATAGGTAGCCACTGAATCTCCAATCTTATTAATTTAAAACGTTCGGAATCGCTAAACGAAATGGCTCAATTTCAGTGATGAATTCCTGGCCTTTTTCATCCAGCATTTTGTAGTGTCCTTGCATGACACCAACAGGCGTTTCTAACGCGGTACCACTGCTGTAAGTGTACTCATCGTTGCTTGGAATAAACGGCTGCTGCCCAACAACACCTTCTCCCTCTACCGTCATTTGTTTACCGTTGGAATCGGTAATCAACCATC
>NZ_JAWOQS010000342.1:0-804 GCF_033438945.1 Vibrio sp. Y176
CATCCTGAAGATACCCAATCCTTTAGGCTTTTTCCTGTTCCCGCCAACATCCTGTCGACACAATCAGTATTGATGTTTTGCTGATTACTCTCAATCAGCTAGGTAAAAAAACTTTGGCAGCGAATATTATGAAAAATACTATAAGTTTTAATTTTCAATTGGTTATATGCATTTTTTGATTTTGTCTTAGTCAAAGATGGTCGTTTTGCTTACATTGCTTGTGAGAGATCTCGCACAAGGTGTCGAGCAAATGTCCGAATTGGCGTCGTTTTCATCTTGTTTAAGAATTTGCTCAAGATCACAACTCGATTTGTAACCATAAAATTTGGCGATGGTGTTAGGTGGGATTTCCATTTCTCTGATAGCGAATTTTGCCCATTCATCGCGTGTCTTGTGCAGGATTTGGCGTAGCTTGATAGTGAAGTGGCTCATCAAAGCTTCCTTAGTTAGCTTGTCTTTACAAGGCAAGAATAAGGAGAGAGACAACACCAAGTTGATAGTATGCCGTTTAATATCAATACTATTTCGGCGTGATGAAGATTATGTCGGCAATACTGATATTATTTGAGCGTGAAACAATACTATCTTGTGGAGTAGCCAATGGCGCACATCGAAAAAGTACCGCAGAGACCAGGTTTTTCTTGGCGCTATCGTCGCATTGATGAGGTAGAGAAAGAGTACGACCTCCATTTTCACGATGATGTGTTTCAGTTGGTCATCCATCGACACTTCACTGGCAGTTTGCATATTGGTCATCACGAATTCGAAGTGACTCACAACCAAATGCTATTGATCGCGCCTGGT
>NZ_JAWOQS010000343.1:0-803 GCF_033438945.1 Vibrio sp. Y176
CATTCGCAGAATCCGTTGCTTTCTCTTCCTCTTTCACTTCAGGCGTTGCTTGAGGCTTATCGTCATCCTTTGGCTTATTCATTGGGTTATCACCCCAGCCTGCTGGCTCACGAATTTCCGCTTTACGTTCCATGAGATCATCAATTTGGCGAGCATCAATGGTTTCATACTTCATCAGCGCATCTTTCATCGCATGCATGATGTCCATGTTGTCTTCCAAAATCTTTTTCGCACGGTCGTAGTTGCGGTCGATGATTTGACGAACCTCATCATCGATCAGCTTAGCGGTATCATCAGACATGTGTTTAGTCTGCGTTACGCTACGACCAAGGAATACTTCACCTTCATCTTCTGCATAAAGTAGAGGACCAAGTTTTTCAGAGAAGCCCCATTGTGTCACCATCTTACGAGCAATATCTGTCGCCCGTTCAATGTCGTTGGAAGCACCTGTCGATACTTTTTCAGGACCGTAAA
Organism: Vibrio sp. Y176; assembly: GCF_033438945.1. Taxonomy (NCBI): domain Bacteria; kingdom Pseudomonadati; phylum Pseudomonadota; class Gammaproteobacteria; order Vibrionales; family Vibrionaceae; genus Vibrio; species Vibrio sp. Y176. The sequence goes on from NZ_JAWOQS010000343.1 coordinate 475, forward strand.
TTAGCTCTTCAGCAAGACGACCGCCATACAGGCTTGAAATCATAGACTCTAAGTGCTGACGAGACATACTTACGCGGTCTTGTTCTGGCAAGTACATCGTTACACCAAGTGCACGACCACGTGGAATGATAGACACTTTGTACACAGGATCATGCTCAGGTACTAAACGGCCAACAATCGCGTGACCTGCTTCATGGTACGCTGTTGACTCTTTGGTCTCTTCTGACATCACCATAGAACGGCGCTCTGCACCCATCATGATTTTGTCTTTCGCTAGCTCAAACTCAACCATAGAGACATTGCGTTTGTTGCCACGTGCAGCAAATAGC
>NZ_JAWOQS010000344.1:0-803 GCF_033438945.1 Vibrio sp. Y176
GCTTGATGCTACTGCCTTACAGCTTGGCGCTTATTAATAAGCCTCCTACTGAAAAAGCCGTGGTTGTGATTTATAAACCTTACCGACCTCCGATTGTTTGATTTCTTCTTTATTTATCTCCAGCACTAGCTGGCTCTTAGCTATATTTAAAACGGCACTGTTGTGCCCGAAGGAAAACAAACAATGAAGAAATTACTTGCACTATGCAGCACACTTTTACTGGCTTTCAGCGCTCACGCTGCTCAATTTGAAGAAGGTAAACACTACAAAGTGTTGGACGTTGAGAAAGCGACTAAACCAACCGTTACAGAGTTTTTTTCGTTTTACTGCCCACACTGTTATAAGTTTGAATCTGTGATTGAAAACTTAAAACCGGCTTTGCCAAAAGAAGCACGCTTTGAAAAAGTACACGTGGCGTTTATGGGCGCAGACATGGCAGTGCCAATGGCAAAATCTTACGCAACCATGGTATCGCTAGGTGTTGAAGATAAAATGGTGCCTGCGATGTTCGCGCAAATTCATCAAAAGCGCCAAGCACCGAAAAACGAAGACGAGTTAAAGAAAGTCTTCACGGACAACGGTGTCGATGGCAACAAATTTGACGCGGCGTACAACAGCTTTGCGGTTAGTTCGATGCAAAAGCGTTTCGATAAGCAGTTCAAAGAGAGCACTCTGACCGGCGTTCCTGGCGTCGAGTAGGGAAAGAGGGAAGATCTTGGTGGTCGCCGTATCATTAAAAAAGGCTTTTTTTGTGCAGGCTCTTGGGTTGGGTCCTCGCTCCACGCGAGATCGAGAAAGTCGCC
>NZ_JAWOQS010000345.1:0-803 GCF_033438945.1 Vibrio sp. Y176
GAATGGTGCGATGGCCTTTCAAACAGCCTAAATAAGCGGTAATGCAGTGACCTGTGTTTAGGGTGAACAGCTTACGTTCGACAAAGGCCATTAGGTTGTTAGTCTTTTCCATGCCAGCAATGTTTGGGATGTCGCCCTTGAACTGTTGCTCATCGACAATCCATTCGCTGAAGCTTTCAACAGTCACTTCCAATGGGTCATCGTTGGCGGCTTCTGCTGGTGGAACGATGCGATCGACAGCGGAATCAACAAAGCCAACCAACTCGTCTGCTTTTGCATGCAATGATTTATCTAAGTGTTTGTACACTTCACCTTTTAGGTGCGTTGTGCCACGCACCATATTTTCACAGGCGATGATGTTAAGTGGCGCGTCATTGCCAGCTTCAAAACGTTTGGCGATACCTTTCGCGATGGTTTTCGCGATGATGTCTAATACGTTTGGACCCACTGCTGTGGTGACTAAATCGGTTTTGACGATGCGATCAATCACGTCTTCACTGGCTGAGTTTACCGCTGTGACGTGGGTAACGGTGTCGATTTGACACTCAGTACCGACCACTTTTACTTTGTATTCTTGTTTGTGGCTGAGCTGGTCTACTAGCGGTACATCAACGTCAGCGAAAGTGACCTCGACTTCTGCGTCTGCTAAGAGTTTACCGATGAAACCACGACCGATGTTACCTGCACCAAAATGAACTGCGTTTTTCATAATTCTTACCTACCAATATCTGAAAATGTTGACTTACGAAACTAGGGGGAGGCCAACCGCATAGGGGGTGACAGCTGACCTCATTTGCCTCAGG
>NZ_JAWOQS010000346.1:0-803 GCF_033438945.1 Vibrio sp. Y176
CGAATTACGGGTGGAAAACTTTACCAACTCCAATGAAAGTGTTAAATTGATCACGTTTTTAGGCCGTTTTGGTTTAAAACATCAGCAGATGTCCGTGATTGTTCAACCAAGGAATTACCCTTGCAGGCTTACACCTATACCATCATTCAGCGATTAGACAATTTGAACCAGCAGCGTATCGATCGCGCGCTGGCGCTTATGGATTCGCAAAGCCAGCAAGTTTTCCACTTGATTCCTGCCTTACTGAACTACAATCACCCAGTCATTCCGGGTTACTACGACGCTGACGTTCCATTCGGCGTACACGGGCTTGAACTCAATCCTATCCAACAGCAATTCATCGACGACATACAACTCGCCATTGGTCAGCCACTCAAGACGGCAGAAAAGCCAGCGATCTTGGGCTTATATACCATGGGTAGTACGTCATCGATTGGTCAAAGCACTTCCAGCGATTTAGACATTTGGGTATGTATTTCGCCAGAGATGGATTGCGACGAACGTGAACTGCTCACCAACAAATGTTTGCTGATCACCGATTGGGCGCAAAGCCAAGGGGTGGAAGCGAACTTCTTCTTGATGGATGAAGAGCGTTTTAGAAGTAACCATTCTGAAGAGATGACGGGTGACAACTGCGGTTCCTCACAGCATTTGCTTTTGCTTGATGAGTTCTATCGCAGTGCAGTACGTATCGCTGGCCAGCGCCTGTTATGGCAAATTGTGCCACCAGAAGTGGAAGAGTGTTACGACGAGTACGTTTCTCCATTGTGCAGCGATGGCTATATCGACTTTCGCGCGTGGAT
>NZ_JAWOQS010000347.1:0-803 GCF_033438945.1 Vibrio sp. Y176
AGTCGACACGACAATGGCATACATCCAACACATCATTCCGTTGAGTAACCCGCATGGCCGTGAAGACGAAACGTGGATGCACGGTTGGACAGTGTTTTACTGGGCTTGGTGGGTATCTTGGTCTCCGTTTGTGGGTATGTTTATCGCTCGCGTGTCGAAAGGCCGTACCGTTCGAGAATTTTTGTTCGCAGTCATCGTGATTCCGACGTTGGTAACATTGGTTTGGATGTCAGTATTTGGTGGTATTGCGCTTGATCAGGTCGTGAACAAAGTTGGTGAATTGGGTGCGAATGGTTTAACGGATATTTCACTGACACTATTCCATGTTTACGATGTATTACCATACAGCTCAGTGATTTCTATTCTGTCGATTGTTTTGATTTTGGTGTTCTTTATCACCTCATCTGACTCCGGTTCATTGGTTATCGACAGTATCACTGCGGGCGGTAAGATTGATGCTCCCGTTCCACAGCGAATCTTTTGGGCGTGTATCGAGGGTTCAATTGCCGCGGTTATGCTCTGGGTTGGCGGTAAAGAAGCCTTGCAAGCGCTACAGTCTGGTGTGGTTGCGACCGGCTTGCCATTTACCTTTGTTCTGTTGTTGATGTGCGTGAGTTTGGTGAAAGGTTTACGTACCGAGCTTTCCGCTTACCGCTAATCGATGTTGATAAATTAATACTCAATGCCGAGCATTCATTGCTCGGCATCTTTATTTCTGCATTTCTTTTTAAGAAATTCCGTTCCAGTTTGGGCTTCTCTTTCATCACTCAACTGCATTATGTCGCTTGCTAAACTTATTCTCA
>NZ_JAWOQS010000348.1:0-800 GCF_033438945.1 Vibrio sp. Y176
ACTTAACGCGGCGTTAGCAGTGCTAGCGTAAAAAGGAGTTTGATGCGATACATATATAATCATGATAAGACTAGAGGCTTGGTTTTGATAAAATATACTTTCCGTTCTGATTTAGAGTGATTTTGTTCATGAACAACGTAAAAAATAGAACATCTCAAGAGCTAGTAGATTTTGGTCTTTTCTATACCGCAAAAGAGTTTTACGAGGCTGCGAAACTAATTAAAAGTAACACGTTTGTACGCAGACCGTATCATGTTCTCCTGTCATTCTCGATAGAACTGTTACTTAAGAGTATTAAAACTACAATTGTTTGGTCTGGCTCTACTGCCTCTCAAGTAAAACATACGGAAGGTCATGCTTTAGTAAAGATATTTAATTCAATCGAGCAAGAACACCCTAAAGATGCTGAGTACTTAGTGCAAAAATATGCTTCAAAGTATGGATGCTCGTTAAAGCATGATTTGGAGCTAAATTCTGAAGTTTTCACCAAGCAAAGATACCCTTACCATAGGAGTGGTGATATCCCGTCCATGTCCAAAGTTAGTATTGACGGCTTTGATGTCCAGTATGGGAATGATATTGCCGTATACGTCGATGAACTGGAGAGAGTTGCGGCTTTTTTACACGATGAATTGATTGTCTATTTCCCAGGTTTGTTCGACAAGGTAGAAAAGCACAGCTAACAAACTGTTTAAGAGTGATTCGCAACGCATGGCATTTTTACTATGCATTGCGTTTAGTGTTTAAGGTGGTGTGCGGGAGCTCGGTATTGCGTTGCTCACACCTTAACAGGGCGTTAT
>NZ_JAWOQS010000349.1:0-800 GCF_033438945.1 Vibrio sp. Y176
GAAATCATCGGACTTGCGGTACACAAGCGCACTAACTGCACCAATGCGGCAGGGTGTTCATCCAACAATTCTAAGTACGTCGTGCGCGTGCAAATATTGTGTAGTAAATGCAACACTCGCGGTAAACCAAATTGAGCATCTGGGTGGGCAAACACCGCATCAAACACTTTTGGCATCAAGCGGTTTAAGACCTCTCGCCCACGGGGGCCGAGCGTTTTCTTGGCCAAGTCGGCTTTAAAGTTGATGATAGCTTTAGAGAATATGGCGGGCTCTTCAACTTGAATGTCCTGCTCTAAAATCAGCTCTAGCACATCTTGTTTATTGGCCATATCCCATAATTCATGGAAATGACGAGCAATCGTGCTGCCCTCATCTTCTTCGTCGTCACCAATCAAGGTTTCAAATACTTGATGCACTTTGTTCATATGCTGCTGAGTTTGTTCGATGAGCAGATCCCACGACTCTAGTTGCATCGCAGTTGCCAGTTTTAAACGCTCAATGTCGCAATCGGGCAGCGTTTGAGTCTGCTTGTCTGCCATTGCTTGCAGTAGATTTTCTAGCTGGCGTAAATATTTATATGCCGCTTCCAGATTGCTGACTTCTTGCGGAGTTAACAGTGCAAGTTCCTCAATACCATTTAAGGTTTCGAGCAAGCCACGATTGCGCAAAGATGGCTCTCGCCCGCCACGAATCAGTTGGAAAACTTGGGCGATAAACTCAATTTCTCGAGTACCACCAGCGCACAGCTTGCTGTTGTTGGTTAAACCGCGACGTCGCACTTCACTGCTGATCATTGATTT
>NZ_JAWOQS010000350.1:0-799 GCF_033438945.1 Vibrio sp. Y176
CGGCCAACGTGGTGAAGTGCGCATTCACGCACGTAGCTCAGACTTCCAGCCTTTTGAGCAGGCTCGTGTGAAGTTGGCTGAGAAGTTTAATGTTGAGCAAGGTCAGCTTAATCGCAGCGATAACGTTGTGATGGGTAGCTTTGTGTTGAAGCGTCAGTGAGGTGATGATGAAGAATTTAATTTCTCAAGCGCAAGCTTGGTGGAGTGGCATCTCTCAGCGTGAACAACGACTTGTGCTGGGCTGTGGTGCATTCGCCATCCTTGGCATTCTTTACTGGGGGCTGCTGCAGCCGATGAGCCAACGTGCAGAGTTGGCGCAATCTCGTATCCAAAGTGAAAAGCAATTGCTTACATGGGTACAAGACAAAGCTGATGACATTACCGCATTGAGAAAAAGCGGGGGTGTCAGTTTTTCCAATCAGCCACTTAACCAACTTGTCTCTTCATCAGCGCGCCGTTTTAAGGTGGAACTGATTCGTGTGCAACCACGCAACGACAGTGTGCAAGTGTGGATTAAACCGCTCGCATTCAACCAGTTGGTGGATTGGCTACGCTACTTGAAAGAGCAGCAAGGCATTGAAGTTGAATTTTTAGACATCGATCGTACAGACCAAGCGGGCATGATTGATGTGAACCGTCTGCAATTTAAGCGAGGTTAAGGTGAAGCGAGCAGTACTTTACGTTGTAATCTTTATCGTTTGTTTTTCTGTTAGCTTGATCATGGGATTACCTGTTTCTTGGGTTCTCCAGCAAGCCCCCACTGTGAAAGGGCTCGACATACAAGGTGCTCACGGTTCCG
>NZ_JAWOQS010000351.1:0-799 GCF_033438945.1 Vibrio sp. Y176
GGATGAAGCTCAAACCGATGTCTTTGGCTTCATAGCCTAGTTGCGCCATGATTTCTGGCATACCAGTAAGGTAAGCAAAGAACGCTGCCGACGCGGTTGCGAACATAAACACGTTACCTAGGTAAGTTTTTGAACCTAGTAACGCTTTAATATCCGCAGACATGCTGGTTTGTTTGATTTCGGCTTGTTCGTTCTTTTGTGCCATGGTGGCAGCAACCAGCACCACGCCAACAAGCGTTAATGCGATAAAAATACTGTGCCAACCAAAGCTATCCGCTAAAACCACACCCAGTTGAGGCGCAAGTGCTGGTGATAGTGCCACCAACGGCATGATGGTCGCAAAAATTTGCTGGCTACTGCTGGAGTAACGCTTGATCACCATCGCTTGCCAGATAACCGCAGGAGCACACACGCCGATTGCTTGCACAAAGCGTAGTGTCAGTAGCTGCCAAACTTCATCGCAGAATGCTAAGCCGAATGAGGCAATGGTAAAGAGCACCAGACCTGCGGCCAGCGTATTGCGGTGACCAAATTTATCCGATGCCAATCCCCACATCAACTGACCAAAAGCCATACCTACAAGAAATACGGTCAGAGAAAGTGCGATTTGTTCGGGACCTGTAGCAAAGTCGATTTCCATCGCTTTGAACGCAGGTAAGTACATGTCAGTGGCAACAAAGCCAAGCATGGATAAAGCTGCAAGATAAACGAGCTGTAGTTTTGATATTTTCATGATTCAACCAATCAAATTATTTAATCATTTTTTAATCACTATCAGTAGGCGCCAACCCTGATTTAT
>NZ_JAWOQS010000352.1:0-799 GCF_033438945.1 Vibrio sp. Y176
GCCGTAGCGTTGCAGTACCAGTAGAGTTTCAACCAATGAGCCCGCTTCCTGGGAGGTCGACATAATCAACGTCGTTTTGGCTGGAATTTGTGTTGAGACTTCAACTGGTTTACGCGCGACGACAATAAAGCGTGTGTGGTTTTCGGTTTGGTTTGCGATGTTGCCTTGGATCGCTTGCAGGCCGTACAACTTACCACTTGAAGCATTACCAATTGCGGCCACATCATCACGATTCATCTCTTGGACTTTTTGCATCGCGTCTGCTGTGCTTGCGCAAGACTCAAGTTTCACGCCTTTCATACGGCTTAAGAATTCGCTGCACTGTTGGTGCGGTTGCGGATGCGAGTACAGTGTTTTGATGTCTTCGAGGCGAATGTCTTTCGTTGCAACTAAGCAGTGCTCGATAGGTTGAGTCAGCTCACCAACAATATACAGCGTGGTGTGTTGCAGTAGGTCATATACTTCATTGATCGAGCCCGAGCTGGTGTTTTCGATGGGCAGCACACCGTAATCAGCATGGCCAGATTCCACCGTTCGAGTCACTTCTTTGAAATGCTCACAATTTAGCTCGATAAGCTCGGTATTTTTACGACTGAAATATTCGCGGCTTGCCAAGTGCGAGTAAGAACCTTTGGCTCCCAAGAAAGCGACGCGTGCAAGTGGCTTGCGGCTTTGTTGCGGGTTAACAAGGTTTTGCAGATAACCTTGTTGAAGTAAGACCGAATCTTCAATGATGGTGTGGAAAAGTTTGGTGATGTACTGAGCGTCGAGTTCGTATTTGTCTCGGCCGTTGGAAATC
>NZ_JAWOQS010000353.1:0-799 GCF_033438945.1 Vibrio sp. Y176
GTTAGAATGCACCGAGGTATCCTGCCTCGGTGCAATTTCATGAAAAAACATCTACTCACTTCACTCCTCCTATCTAGCCTTTCTCTTATTGGCTGTTCTTCTGTTGAAACGCCTAATCTAGAACAATTTACCCACTTTTCTGGCGGAAAAACCGTAGGTGACACCAGTAGTTTGTATTGGATGACTGAGCGATTAACTCGAGTCAGTACCGCGGCAGATTACGTCACGATGGGTGATCATGGCTGGTATAAAAGTGATTACCGTTGGGATGAAGGCGAGTTGCGTGAGTTGATTCGAAAAGGTGAGCAAATCGATGCCAAGCAAAGACTGGTGCCTTTTCAAATCCACATCCGCTTTAATAAAGATGGTGAAGCGATTTATCAGCAATATCGCGTAAATCGCAAAGTCTTGCCGCTGCAGCGCGAGCAACTTGATCGATACAAAGCCGAAGCTAATGATGTCGTTGTTGCCATCAAAGAGCAGTCTCGCAACGGGCAGAACCTCGTACAAGGCTATTGGAATGGTCAAGCATTTGAAACCTGCAAAGGGAAAGAGTTCTCGACGCTAGAGTTCAACCAAACCCTGCCGACATTTGTCGTCGACCGTTTATCATCGGTCGATAGCTACATTGCCTTTGTTGGTAAAGAATCTCGTAATGAAGTGGTGGTAGACAGCCTCTTGATGCTCAATGATGAGGACTTTGATTGTGTATCACGACCAAAGTTTATCTCTGAGTAAGGCTTCTACGTTTTTACGCTGGATGCGACAGAGCAATAAAAAAGGCGCTGAATGCGCCTTT
>NZ_JAWOQS010000354.1:0-798 GCF_033438945.1 Vibrio sp. Y176
GCCGAAATACGACGGCACGAACTTCGCGACAGCTCGCGTGACACCGGAAGGCAGCAATCTAGCCGTTAACAAAGAGATCGTTTCGATTGCTGGTAAACCTTACGCAGCGGGAGATACTTATAAACCAGAAGATGAGGTGGTGTATAAGTTTACGGTGACCAACACCGAACCTGTATGGCGTGATGAGGCCGCGATTCAAGACATCATCTCTAATGTTCGTGTTGAAGTTATTGGTGACACAACGAAATCGGCATTTTCAGAATCTGAAATCAGCCACGTCTTTACCTCTGTTGGTACCAGTGGCACGCAAGACACCTACATCGAACCATACGATGCCACCGATGATCTGGATTTGGTGGTCGATATTGCACCTGAAGAAGTCATCGAATTTACCGTAAAGGGGAAAGTTCGCGCTGATGCTGTCGGTGATATCGATGGAAACACCGCAAAAGCCGGCAACCAGAGTGACACAACGGAAACCATTCCTCCTGTCGCACCTGTTTTAGATTTCCAAAAACTGGTACTGAACACGACCGCCGACAGCAGTACGTGTACGTTCCCATCTTCGACGGGCACTGATTGTCACTACAATCCGAATGGCCAGATCCAGTATCAAGTCTCAGTCACCAACGTAGGTGAAAGTACCACTAATGGTGCCACCATTGTGGATGAACTGGACAAGATTAACACGTCTGATGGCAAACCAGCTTTTACGGATTACAGCGTGGCGATTGTTAGTGCACCAACGTCAGACCGCTTCTCCATCAATGGTCAGTATCAAGGCAATGTGCCCTTAAA
>NZ_JAWOQS010000355.1:0-798 GCF_033438945.1 Vibrio sp. Y176
TGAGTTTAGCTTTAGGCTTATACATAACAGGCTATCGCCTTAATCTCACGCATTCATACCCCCTCGGCCTTTATCAGTTTTCCAAAACAAACCAATATCAGCAAGGGGATTTAGTGGTCTTCTGTCCGCCTCCTAGTGCGGTTATTGAGCAAGCGCTTAAACGCGAATACCTAAAATACGGCACCTGTAAAAGTGGCTCGACTCCGCTTATCAAAAAAATCATGGGCATATCGGGCGACCATCTCTCTTTTGATGGCGTTGTCAGAAAGAATGGAAAACCGCTCGCGCGTTTTCTCGTTCATTCTGCAGATAGCCATCATCGCAAGCTCCCACAGCTCAAGGCATTCACGCTCACCGACGATGAGTTTTTTATGATGTCGGACTACGCGCCCAAAAACAGTTTTGACAGCCGTTACTTTGGCGCCATTCAAAAAAACGCCATTCAAGGTAAGGCTGTCCCCATATTCACTTTCTAAGAGTCATCGCCTCATGATGGATCTAGACCAATACTCGCATTGTATCTATCAAGTTCATCCAACCACGATAGAACAAGTCATTAAGAACGAATCCAACTTTCGGCCACTGGCCATTAACGTCAACGCCCTTCCCAATCAAAAGCCACCGCGCATTACCCAGCCTAAGACGAAACAGGAAGCTATCCAGTTGGCCAACTATTACGTATCGCTCGGGCATTCGGTGGATTTGGGGTTGATGCAAATTAACTCAAAGAACCTGGCTCCGTTTGGGGTCAGCATTGCCGACATGTTCACTCCCTGTAAGAACATTCATGTCGGCTCC
>NZ_JAWOQS010000356.1:0-798 GCF_033438945.1 Vibrio sp. Y176
TTTGAGATAGTCTTTGTCCAACAAACCTTCGGTTGGCATGGGTACATAGTCTTGATCGGCCATGTACTTACCGCGATCAGCAAACGCGAGACCAGATGCGTCCGCAATGACCTGCCAAGATTTGGCGCTGTCTGGTCCCCAGCCTTTGAGGTCGTATTGTTCGGTGATAGCCAAGATCTGTCCGACAGTTAGCGCGCCTGAGCTTGGTGGCCCCATGCCGCAGATGTCGTAGCTTTGATAAGCCGCGCAAACAGGCTCTCGCTGTTTGATGCGGTAAGTATCAAAATCTTGTTGTGCCAATACGCCCGGGTTACCCACTGCGGTTTGCACGGTTGCGATAATGTCTTTGGCAATATCACCTTGATAGAAGGCTTGAGCACCTAGCTTGGCGATGGCTTTCAAGGTTTGCGCGTATTCTGGATTCTTTAATCGTGTGCCTTCGGCTTTTGGTGAGCCATCGGCGTTAAAGAAATACGCTTTTGTGGTCGGAAAACGTGATAAACGCTCGGCGTCGTTGGCAATCAAACTGGCGAGACGAGGACTGACGGCAAAACCTTCCTCAGCCAAGTTGATCACTGGCTGAATGATCTTTTTCCATTCCAGCTTGCCGTATTTTTGGTGGGTATCCCACAACAGTTTGACGGTGCCCGGCGTCGCGACAGATCGTCCGCCTACAACGGCATCATAGAATTGCAGCGGCTGGCCTTGGTCGTCCAAAAACAGTGTTGGGGTTGCGGCGAGGGGCGCAGTTTCTCGACCATCATAAGTGGTGAGCTTTTGTTGTTCGCCATCCCAATA
>NZ_JAWOQS010000357.1:0-798 GCF_033438945.1 Vibrio sp. Y176
GCAGAATAAACATGGTGAGTACGGCATGGCCGCGCGCAAGACGTTGATCGATGATCTGCGTGATGAAATTCAAGCAGAAGGAGGCAGCGTGCTGTTGCTGTCTGGTGGTGATATTAATACCGGCGTTCCTGAATCTGATTTACAAGACGCTGAACCAGATTTCAAAGGCATGAGTAAGATTGGCTACGACGCGATGGCGTTAGGCAATCACGAATTTGATAATCCGCTAGACGTGCTATTCAAACAGCAAGATTGGGCTAACTTCCCAATGCTGTCAGCCAACATCTACGACAAAAAAACGGGCAAGCGTTTATTCCAACCTTACGCGATGTTCAATAAGCAAGGCATTAAAATTGCGGTTATTGGTCTGACAACAGAAGATACCGCGAAGTTGGGAAATCCTGAGTTTATCGGTCAAGTGGACTTCCGCGACCCGAAAGCGGAAGCGAAAGAGCTGATTGCAGAACTGAAAAAAACAGAAAATCCGGATCTGATTTTCGCTGTTACGCACATGGGTCACTACGAAAATGGCAACCGTGCCATCAATGCGCCTGGTGATGTAGCTTTGGCGCGTTACCTTAATGAAGGCGATTTGGACATGATTGTGGGTGGTCACTCACAAGAGCCCGTTTGTATGGAAGGTCCTAACGTTATCAAAAAGAACTTTAAACCGGGTGATGAGTGTCAGCCAGACCAACAAAACGGTACTTACATTGTTCAGGCGCATGAGTGGGGTAAATATGTTGGCCGTGCCGATTACGAATTCCGTAACGGCGAACTATCAATGGTGAGCTACGA
>NZ_JAWOQS010000358.1:0-797 GCF_033438945.1 Vibrio sp. Y176
CAACTCTCTTCTGAGCTTGGGATGACAACCATGGGTGCTCGCCAGCACCTGCAAGGTTTAGAAGATGATGGCATCCTGTCGATTCACGATGTAAAAGTCAAAGTCGGACGCCCTACTCGCCATTGGTCTTTAACCCAGAAGGGACATGAGCAATTCGCCGATCGTCATGGCGAACTCACCATCCAATTTATCGAAGCCGTGGAACACATCTTCGGTAAAGATGGCCTCGACAAAGTTACCTCCGAGCGCGAAAAACTGACTTTACAAAACTATCGCCAGCACCTCGACCAATGTGAGTCTTTAGAAAGCAAACTGGAAACTTTGGTTTTTCTGCGCGAAAAAGAAGGCTACATGGCAGAGCTTGAACAAGATGAGCACGGGTTTATCTTGATCGAGAATCACTGCCCGATTTGTAAAGCCGCCACGCGTTGCCCTAGTTTATGCAAATCTGAACTGAGTGTGTTCCAGTCCTTACTCGGAGACGACACGACCGTCGAGCGTACCGAGCATATCATTAGCGGTCAACGTCGCTGCGTTTACCGAATCCGCGCTTAGATTTCGGCCCTTTCGCTCTCTCTTATAAATGAGACAGGCCAATGATTCATCCTTTACTCTGATTCCTGTGGTGTACGCTTGTAGTATTGAACACGAGTATCCATATGGATTTGGAGAAAGGGATGAGAACTCTACATACTCACGCAACGCAAGTATTACCCTCATTTGATGAACTGGTTCAGATGGCCGAAAGCGATCCAGAAGGCTTTGAACAATTTCGCCACGAGATGGCAAAAGAAATG
>NZ_JAWOQS010000359.1:0-797 GCF_033438945.1 Vibrio sp. Y176
ATGATGATCGCCAAGCTCAACAAAGGTATCGAGCGAACTCGCGCCGCGATTGATTCCGTCAAAGAGACCTCCGTGCCACTTTTAGGCGCAACTGTCATCGCGATTATGGGCGCAAGCCCAGTGTTGTTCTCCAAAACCGACTCCGCCGAGTTTGCGAGCTCTGTGTTCTACATTGTGGCATCGTCACTGTTGCTTTCATGGATCGTCGCGATGACGTTTACGGTATTAATGGCGTGGATGTTCATCAAGCCAAAAGCTAACAGCGAAGAGACCAAACCGAGCCGTTATAAACAGTTGGTATTCTGGACGGTGGACAACCCATGTAAAGCATTAGCCGCTTTGGTTCCGCTGATTTTAATCACCGCCGTGGCAATCCCGTATGTGGCCATGAACTTTATTCCTCAGTCGGATCGCTCAATTGTGTTTCTCGATTACTGGCTACCCAATGGTGCCAAGATTGAACAAACCTCGGCAGACATGCGCAAAGTTGAAGAATGGTTGGTCGCACAACCAGAAGTGGAAAGTATCTCTAGCTATGTCGGCACCAGTGCACCTCGCTTCTCGGTAACGGTAGAGCCTGAGCCACTCGACCCTGCCTACGGCCAGATTCTGATCAACACCAAAGACTACGAGAGCATTAGTTACTTGGTGACGCGTGGTGATGATTGGCTGAAAGAGGCGTTTCCGGATGCCGAACCTCGCTTCCGAGCGCTGAAGCTGGCAACCAAAGATAAGTTCGCGGTTGAGGTGCGTTTTTCTGGTCCGGATGAAACCGTATTACATCAACTAGCGGCGGA
>NZ_JAWOQS010000360.1:0-797 GCF_033438945.1 Vibrio sp. Y176
AACTTGAATAGTGCTGCTGGAAATAGTTTTTAAGTGCTTGATAGTTAGCACTACTGAAATGGTGATATGTATTTCGTACTGCCGATTGCGGCTCACTTATCGTTGGTATGTACAGTTCTATGGGTAATTGATAGGGGTAGCGATCGTGGCTCCAATCTTCGATCACCGATTTAACGTGATTCAAAATGTAGTGCAGGGCACTGAACAGTCTCGCATAAACGAGGCGAGACCCGTAGAACAGGCGTAAATGCTCACCATTGTATTGGTTGATGTAATTGAGCGGAATTTTATAATTCACGCTCAAGTCGTCTTCGTTAGTTGGAGTGACTGGGTCATTACTTTGCAATAACCAGTGTTGGTGCTTGCGCCAAAAGGCAATGTCGGCCGACAGCATGTCCGGCCAAGCGGAGATCGGGAGGTGCGAACGATGGGGGTCACTAAAAGATATGAGGTCGTTACCCTCACCGTGCAGTTTTTGTAATTCGCTATTGAGCTGATAAATCGTGTTAGGGTCAGCTTGCTGCCATAGGCGCTGCTTTTCTTCTTCACTATTACTTTCTAAGTACCCAGGCAGATAACGTTCATAAAGTCGTTCTTCTAACATAACTACTCTCTGAAAAGGCATCTGTTGATAGAAAGTATATACGCAGAAATGGGAAGCACAGTTCTTTACGATGTCTCATGAAGCCGAGAAAAGATCTGGATGAGATAGTGACGAATGCGCCTCCTAAGTGCTTGATGAGCAACGTTGTGCTTATCTCGATTATGATAAATGAGCTTGTAGTCAATAAGTTGGT
>NZ_JAWOQS010000361.1:0-795 GCF_033438945.1 Vibrio sp. Y176
ACTGTGGTTTTAATCCACTGCTCGTCACGGTGTACTTGGCTTACTTTTAGCTGAATGCGGCCATCATCTAGCAGCAGAATATCGTCTTCGTTCACGTCTTGAATCAGCTCTGGGTAATCAAGCCCAACCATTTCTTGGGTTCCAGATTGTGCGTCAAGTGTGCCGCTCAGCGTGAATACGTCGCCTTGATTGAGTAGAATTGCGCCATTTTCGAAACAAGAAATACGAATCTTAGGGCCTTGTAAATCGACTAACACACCAACATAAGTATCGAGTTCAGCCGCAATTTCACGAACTAAATTCGCGCGGGCAATGTGTTCTTGCGCCGTTCCGTGAGAAAAGTTGAGTCTGACTACGTTCGCGCCTGCTCGAATCAACTTAGTTAGTGTTTCGCGGCTTTCACTTGCTGGGCCTAGCGTAGCCACAATTTTGGTTTTACACATTTGTCACCTCAATCGACACTTAAAAAGGAAAATAGAAATAGGGGGGGATTTTCTATCAATCTCGTAAGCACTCTTCGCAAAAGAACTTAAGACATTGGGGAAGTAAGCGGGAGTTGCCTCCCGCTTTAGTCAGGATTAGTGACTAGGGCGAGCTTCTAGCTCTTTTTCTTCAACTGGGTCGATATCAACCACTTTCTTCGCATTCCAAACTGTTAGAGCAAGAAGTAGAGAAATCACACCAGCAGCCAGCCAGAAATATTGCGCTTGAGAGAAGTCGTATTTAGTTACGCCATCAACCTCTGTGATTTTGATTAGAGAAGCTGACGCTAACTCTTGACCAGAAGCGGCGATG
>NZ_JAWOQS010000362.1:0-794 GCF_033438945.1 Vibrio sp. Y176
TCACGATCCAAAACTGATGGATTACCTAGCGGAAAACCGTATCGGTATAGAATCGTGCCTGACGTCGAACTTCCAAACCAGTACGGTCGATTCTCTAGCAAATCACCCACTGAAACAGTTCCTAGACCACGGCGTTCTAGCGTGTCTAAATACGGATGATCCTGCGGTAGAAGGTATTGAGCTACCTTACGAATACGAAGTGGCGGCGCCAGCAGCCGGCCTGAGCCAAGAGCAGATTCGCCAAGCGCAAATCAATGGCCTTGAGCTTGCTTTCATTTCTGATGCAGAAAAAGCAGAACTGAAAGAAAAAGTTAAAGATCGCGTTTAATCAGCGCAAAATTATAAAAAATGCCAGCATTTGCTGGCATTTTTTGTATTTGGAATCGGCAAGCGATGATCAAATCACGCGAGAGAATTGCTGCTGACGCGCTTTTGCTCGCAGATATTTATCGAAGCTCATACAGATGTTACGGATAAGCAGGCGACCACGCAGTGTCACTCGAATTTCATTGTCATCCACTTCCACCAACTCATCATTGATGAACGTTTGCAGCAATTGCAGGTCTTCTTTGAAGTACTGATCAAATTTCACTCTAAATTCAGATTCGATCGCTTTTTTATCAAGCTTAAAGTTACAAATCAGCTGCTTAATGACTTCACGACGGAGCAAGTCATCCGAATCGAGTGAGACACCTTTCCACAATGCGTGGCGAAGGTCATTTACTTGAGCGTAGTACTTCTTGAGCTCTTTTTGGTTTTGTGCGTACGCTTCACCAATCATTGAAATCGCAGAA
>NZ_JAWOQS010000363.1:0-792 GCF_033438945.1 Vibrio sp. Y176
GAAGATAAACCCTTCATAAACATCATAAATCCATTCCATAATTAAATCAGGTGTGAACCTGCCAAAGATTAATTTCATACATGTTCCGCTTCCTCGAAGCGATTTTCGCAAGCTCAATATCAATTCTTGCGGCGAGCGGCTGATATAAAAAAACCAACCCTTTCGAGTTGGTAATTCTTCTCAACTAATTTATATGCTTCTTTATGGAAATTAAATCACCTGATCTAAAAGAAACAGAGCATGACGAAGTTGCCCCTCAGTGTATGAGGCACCGTCAGGAGTGACTATCCGACCTGATTTGAAACTCCATTTATCAAACCCAGTAATTCTAGGTAGATGTCTACCAGACTCCAAAGCCCAAACCTTACGAACAAGAGGCGGTATTTCCTCCCCATCGTCCCATCTATGAACCTGCTCAACATCCACCCCAACAGAAGTTGCAGCATGATACTCACTCAAACCCAAGTGTTGAAATCTAAATATAAAATTAGGATGAATCCGATTGCTCTTTTGAAGAGGAGCGAAAAATTTAACAGCATTTTCCCAGTCAACGTTACGCATTTTCCATATCCTCAAAAACTTCGATAGCTTTGGAAGCAATGGACGAATAAAGCTCGTAACTCTGGAAGCAGTACCACGACTCAAAAACAGACAAAAAAAGAACCTTTTCGACTGAATTTAAATCACTAGAAGAAACAAGAACAGAAAGACGGTTGTAAAACACGTCCTTTTCAATAGGATGTGAGTTAGTCATGATTAGCCCCTTGTAAGCTAGTTATGATTAGCCATGTA
>NZ_JAWOQS010000364.1:0-791 GCF_033438945.1 Vibrio sp. Y176
ACGGTTCTTTGGTCTGCTCAAGCAGGAGTAAAAGAAGGGTTACAAATACACTTTCTCGCGTTAACGACACTAACCATGATGTACGGTTGGCGAATGGCTTTTTTGCTCAGCATTCCTGCGATGTTCGCCTACCACTGGATACACGGTATTTCGTTTATCTTGCTCCCAAGCTCTCTTGTGCTATCGGCACTCATACCAATATTAATCAGCTACTTAGTCTTTTTGCTTAGTTACCATTATTTACCCCGCAACATCTTTGTGTTTATTTTTGTCGCTGGCTTTTTTAATGGCGCACTCACAGGCAGCTTACACTTAGTATTTAACTCGTTTTATCACTTGTTGGTTGGCCACTACGATTGGAAAACCATTCAACACAACTACTTTATTTTTGTCCCATTGCTTGCGTTCCCCGAAGGGTTACTTAACGGGATGTCACTGGCAGTATTAACCGTCTTCAAGCCAGAGTGGTTAAGAGTGTTTTCGGACCGAGATTACATATACAACCACTATCACAAAAAGTAGATATTCTTCTTATATCGTGTATCACGCCGTGGCTGAATTCGACAATTCTTGCCATTTTTTCATATTAAATATGTGTTGAGATCATGTTTCACCCTTGTCTGAAGCGTTAACCTAAGCACATTAAAAATGTATTAGATTATTTAGTGAGGTCATCATGGAAATGTCAAACGCTCAACGTTTGATTCTATCAAACCAATACAACCTAATGTCTCAGCTTGATCCGAATAATGCGGCTAAATACAAACGCCTACAGACGATCGTTGAACGCG
>NZ_JAWOQS010000365.1:0-790 GCF_033438945.1 Vibrio sp. Y176
GTAGGGAAGGTTTGAATTTCATTTTTAAAGCCTTGTAAGTTGTAGGGTTATATAATTTAAAAAATCAGGGGTATTACTAAAACTTAAAAACTTGAAATAGAGCCCTTTGGGGGAAAGGGCTCTTAGGGGGAGGAGCTTAAGGTTTAAGCTTTCACAAGAGTCGCTGCGTTACGCATCGCTTCTTTTGTTGAACACTCAACAACGTTTGCTTTTGCAAAGCGGTGAGCGTCTTTTACTTGGATATCGTGAGCTAGAATAACCAGCTTCGCGTTTGCTACATCTAGGTCAGTGATGCGGTTCTGGATACCGTTTTGACCTTGAGTTTCTACTTTGATTTTCAGACCCGCTACCGCACCTGCTTTCTCTAGTGCTTTCGCTGCCATGAATGTGTGTGCTACGCCAGATGGGCAACATGTTACTGCTACGATGTCGTACTCGCCTTCGCCTGCTGCTGGAGCCGCTTGAGCTTGCGTCGGTGCTGCTTCTACGATTTCGTCTTCTGCTTCTTCTTCAGCAACTGGTTTCCAGAAGCCAACGATAACTGCTGTTGTTAGTGAGCCTAGTGCGATACCCACAACGTACATTGGGATGTTGCTTGATACAGGAGCTGTGATTAGACCGCCCCATGGTGCGTGTAGCAGTACGTCTGTTAGGAAGCCGAACACACAGCCAACGATACCACCAGCAACGATTGAAGGAAGAACGCGTACAGGGTCGTTTGCTGCGAATGGGATAGCACCTTCAGAGATACCGATAGAACCCATGATTGCTGCTGCTTTACCTGCTTCTT
>NZ_JAWOQS010000366.1:0-790 GCF_033438945.1 Vibrio sp. Y176
CATCCCAACGCAATATGTCTACAGCGCGACAAGTTACGTAAAAGAAAATTACTTAACTACGCCACAGCCATATCGTGAAATCGGTACTGATGCACAGCAATCTCCGACCGCTTTACAGCAAGCGCAGGACAAACCGACGTTACTCGTTTTTGTAGTAGGTGAAACCGCACGTACTCAAAACTATCAACTGAATGGTTACGAGCGTGAAACTAACCCCTACACCAGCCAATTAGATGTTATTTCTTTTAAAGATGTAGCGTCATGCGGCACTGCGACAGCGGTATCTGTACCATGCATGTTTTCTCAGTTAACGCGCAATCAATTTGACCGTAAACAAGCTGATAACCAAGACAACGCGTTAGATATCATGCAACGTGCAGGTATCGACCTACTGTGGAAAGAAAACGATGGTGGCGATAAAGAAGTCGCGCATAAGATCAAAAAAATCGAAGTAGACAGAAAGCAACAAAACGCACTGTGCAACGGTCAAACTTGTTACGACATGGCACTACTGAGTGACTTTGACCAAGAAGTGTCGAACATGAACGGTAACCGAGTGGTAGCCATGCATTTTATTGGCAGCCATGGCCCAACTTACTTCCAACGTTACCCGAAAGAGAAAGCATTTTTCCAACCGGATTGCCCACGTGCAGACATTGAAAACTGTAGCGTCGAAGAGATCGTAAATACCTACGACAATACCATTCGTTACACAGACTTTGTCTTGGAACAAACCATCAACAAACTTAAGACGTTAGAAGACAAATATAACACTGCGTTGATTTATGTT
>NZ_JAWOQS010000367.1:0-790 GCF_033438945.1 Vibrio sp. Y176
CAGAAAGCTTACTGCTAACACCGGCTTTATTGCTTGCGCTCATTCAGATCGCGCAACAGCAGCCCTCTCTTGTGGACTCTCTAACATTTGTCGCCGTTGGCGGCGCAAGAGTGTCGTCGCAACTGATTAACACCGCGCATGCGCTGAACATCCCTGCGTTTGAAGGTTATGGCTTGTCTGAATGTGGCTCCGTCGTTTGTTTGAATACACCAGCCACATTTAAAGCAGGAACGTGTGGCAAACCGCTTCCGCACACTCAGATTCGTATCGCGGAAGATGGTGAACTGCTCGTCAAAGGCAACGTTGCTCTTGGTTATTTGAATGAGCCGTTTACTCAAGAATGGTTAGCAACTGGCGACTTAGCCCAAATTGACGCGCAAGGTTTTGTCACTCTCTCAGGACGCAAGAAGAACCTTATCGTCACCGCATACGGCAGAAATGTCTCACCGGAGTGGATTGAATCAGAAGCGTTGGCGTTTTTGCCGATGACGCCACTGATCGTTACAGGTGATAGCCAACAAACATTATGTGCTGTCATTGCCAATAGCGAAGACGTCGAAGCAAAGGTTCATGCATTAAACCGAACCCTACCCGATTACGCTCAAATCCGAACCTTATTGCTGCTAGACAACCCACGAGCCATCTCTGGTTGGTACACGGATAACGGCAAGCTCAAACGAAATCAAATCGAACATGATGTGGCTCAGTTATTAGCGAGCACAACGTCTGAATTAACGCTGCAAGCGCAAAAGATCCAACGCATCGATTTGCCCTTTCAGCAACACATTAC
>NZ_JAWOQS010000368.1:0-789 GCF_033438945.1 Vibrio sp. Y176
AGAAGAACACCGCGAGTAGGGCTGTGAAAGGCAGAGCCTCTTCAAATGCTTTGCCCATTGAGTGCTCTTCAATGACGCCAGTAAATGACGTTGCTAGGATAATGACAGACAGACCAATCAGGCCAACGGCTGCTAAGTGAAGCGCTAACGCGACAATCAGCCAAACGGCGATAATACCTTGTACCCACAGTTTTGCGACGTCTTGGTTGGTACGTGTCTTACGTTCTTCGCGGTCAAAGTCCACAAGGATTTGACGTACGTTATCAGGCAGTTGTGCGCCGTAACCAAATACTTTTAGCTTCTCAACCAATGCACAGGTAATAAGACCACAGATAAATACTGGTAACGTCACAGGAGACATACGGATTAGGAATTCACCAAATAACCAACCCGCTTGGTCTGCAATGATAAGGTTTTGAGGTTCACCAACCATCGTTGTTACGCCGCCCAGCGCGGTACCCACACCAGCGTGCATAAGCAGCGAACGTAGGAATGCACGATAGTTTTCAAGGTCATCACGAGTCAGTTCTGTGATGGTGTCGTCTTGAGTATGGTCGTGATCGCCAATTGGGTTACCTGAAGCAACTTTGTGGTAAATCGAGTAGAAACCAACTGCTACGCTGATGACAACAGCGATTACTGTCAACGCATCTAAGAATGCTGACAAAAACGCGGCTGCGAAACAGAATGCAAGCGAAAGCAGAGTTTTTGAACGAATACCAAGCAGGATTTTGGTGAAGATGAACAGCAGAAGCTGTTTCATGAAGTAGATACCCGCAACCATGAATA
>NZ_JAWOQS010000369.1:0-786 GCF_033438945.1 Vibrio sp. Y176
AATACACGGTTGAGCGCGCGAAGAGCAATGTATCTGTGAAAGATGTCAGCTTCACGTATGTAGGTTCAGAAAAGCCGGCTCTAGAGCATGTCAGTTTTGATATTCCACGAGGTAAAACGGTCGCTCTAGTGGGGCGTTCAGGTTCAGGTAAAAGTACCATTGCGAACTTGTTTAACCGTTTTTATGACGTGGACAGTGGCTCGATTACATTAGATGGCCGTGATATTCGTGACTATGAATTGAAGAACTTGCGTGAGCAGTTTGCTTTGGTTTCGCAAAACGTACATCTTTTCAATGACACCATAGCGAACAACATTGCCTACGCGACGGAAGATAAGTACCAACGCAATGATATAGAGCGTGCAGCGAAGCTGGCTCACGCAATGGAATTCATCAATAAGATGGAAAATGGTTTAGATACCATGATCGGCGAAAACGGTGCGAGCTTATCTGGTGGTCAGCGCCAACGTGTAGCTATCGCTCGTGCGTTGCTGCGTGATGCGCCTGTATTGATTCTTGACGAAGCAACCTCTGCACTGGATACGGAATCTGAGCGTGCCATCCAAGCTGCATTAGATGAGCTGCAGAAAGATAAAACCGTGTTGGTGATTGCTCACCGCTTGTCAACGATCGAAAAAGCCGATGAGATTCTAGTCGTAGACGACGGTGCCATTATTGAACGAGGTAATCACGCAGACTTGATTGCTAAGAATGGCGCTTACGCTCAACTTCATCGCATCCAGTTTGGCGAATAGTTACTGTGGTTGAAAAAATCTGGTTTGAAAA
>NZ_JAWOQS010000370.1:0-786 GCF_033438945.1 Vibrio sp. Y176
CACAAAGCAATCTGATTATAACGTTGAGACGTAAAAAAGACGGTGCTAATCGCATCTTGATTTTACTGAAATTTAAGCAAAGATTTCACTATTCATTAGGCCTAAGTTGCATTACTTTATAAGTAGATTTATTTATAAAACCCATACTTTTTGGGAGGGAACTATGATTAACATTGCTTTTTTTAGTGCAAAATCCTACGACGAAGCCTCTTTTAATAAAGTTAAGAACAATCGCGACTTCGAATTTCACTATCACGACTTTCGACTCACCGAAAAAAACGCAAAAATGGCGCACGGTTGTGACGTGGTGTGCGCTTTCGTCAATGATGATCTTTCTGCTCCCGTTCTAAAACAACTTTCTTTGGGTGGAACAAAACTCATTGCGATGCGTTGTGCTGGCTTCGATAAAGTAGATCAACAAGCGGCTAAAGAGCTTGGCCTTCAAGTTGTGCGAGTGCCTGCATACTCTCCCGAAGCGGTCGCCGAGCATACCGTCGGTTTGATGATGTGTTTGAATCGTCGTCTCCACAAAGCGTATCAACGCACCCGTGATGCCAACTTCTCTTTAGAAGGATTAGTTGGCTTCAACTTTTTCGGCAAAACCGTTGGCGTTATCGGCACAGGCAAGATTGGTATCGCCACGATGCGAATCTTTAAAGGCTTAGGGATGGAACTGCTTTGCTACGACCCTTACGAAAATCCTCTGGCTTTAGAAATGGGAGCACGATACTGCTCTCTTGAAGAGATTTACGCCAATGCAGATGTTATCTCTCTTCACTGTCCAAT
>NZ_JAWOQS010000371.1:0-785 GCF_033438945.1 Vibrio sp. Y176
TAAGGAGAAATATGCGAATAAACTTGAATTGGATTCTGACAAGCATCTTTTTTAGCCGGACGGCTGAACTCGTAACGATTAAATTCAGCAATCGAGCCAGGAAGTAATGGCAACGTGGTTTCACGCTTCGCACTGTCTTCAGTGTAACCCGCCATAAACAGACCAACAGGACCTGCGGTACATAACACCATATCAGCCCACTCTAGCGTCTTATCAGAAGCGGCTAGCGGATCAGTTTCGCCTGTTAGCGCTTCTGCTTCGTCTTCGTTCATTGCGACAACAGAAACGTGTTCACGAATAAAGTCTTGCCAGTATTTAGGATCGTCTTGAATAACAAACTTTGTACCTAGCGTTAATACAACAGGAACGTCGTTCTTCTTCGCAAACTCAATGGCTTTCATTGTTGCTTCAGGCATTGGATCGCCTTCTTTACAACGAACTAAGTAAGAAGTCAGTACAAGAGCAGATGCATTTTTGAAAATTTTCTCAGGAATGCTGTCTGGATGAAGCTGGTTCATTTGACCTTCGCTGAACGCAAAAGTACGTTCACCGTCTTCAGTGATCAAAGCAAAACAACGACCGATAGCACCATCAACACCTTGCAGGTAATTCAGATCCATGCGGCTCGATGTATTACAAAGGTAACGATAGCCGTAGCTGCCGATTTTGATATCCTGGCTCATCACACCAAGCAGCGTAGAACGATCGTCTGCAAGAACCGAGTAGTTATGAAGTGTATTGCCAATCGTACCACCAGCGTATTCGTTAGTGATCAGATTCTCTTC
>NZ_JAWOQS010000372.1:0-785 GCF_033438945.1 Vibrio sp. Y176
GGTCCTTTTGTTGAAGGTTTGCCAAGCTGGCAGTACGTTGATAAATCATTGCCAATTGATGTGGATTTTTCAGAGCCGACTGAAGGTCTGGAAGCACCTTGGGGTGTGGGGCAATTAGTGTTTATTCATGATGAGCAAACCCTGCATAACCCTCCTCGATCTTTTGCTGAAATGCTGAGTTACGCAAAAGCGTTTCCAAATCGCCTTACTTACCCTCGCCCACCAGAGTTTCATGGGACAAGCTTTATT
This sequence comes from Vibrio sp. Y176, assembly GCF_033438945.1. NCBI lineage: Bacteria > Pseudomonadati > Pseudomonadota > Gammaproteobacteria > Vibrionales > Vibrionaceae > Vibrio > Vibrio sp. Y176. The sequence continues at coordinate 250 of NZ_JAWOQS010000372.1, forward strand.
AAAGCACTGTTGATTGAGTTGACCAACAACGATCCCGCTTTGCAAAAACCAGTCACTGGTGAAACATTTGAGCAAATCACTCAACCGCTATGGGCTTACCTAGATGAGTTCCATAAAGTTGCTTGGCGTGGCGGTAAGCAATTCCCAGGAGGGACGGCTGAAACGCTTCAATTACTGGATGATGGTCAGATTGATCTTGCGATTACCTTTAACCCAAACGCGGTTTTTTCTGCGCAATCGAGTGGTAATCTTGCAGAAAGCACCAAAGCGTATGCGATGGACGCAGGTGCACTCTCAAACATTCACTTCTTAGCGATTCCTTGGAACGCAAATGCCAGTGCCGGTGCGCAAGTTGCGATAAACTTTTTATTGAGCCCTGAAGCACAATCTCGCAAAGGTAACCTTAACATCTGGGGCGATCCTTCAGTGCTAAGCAGCCAATACCTAACAGGTTCGGCTAAAAATACTCAACAATTCAAATCTAGCGCTGAGCCGCATCCGAGTTGGCAATCTGCCTTAGAAAAAGAATGGTTGAA
>NZ_JAWOQS010000373.1:0-785 GCF_033438945.1 Vibrio sp. Y176
CTCCAACCTCACTTTCAAAAAGCAGGTCAAGACTTATGTGTAAGTTTGTTTTTTGTTAGAATCAAGAACCATCTCCAAGACATAAATCTTCTCTGTGCCTCAGCGCTATGTATAAGGTCATCCATGCTTTTATTTTCCAGAGGCAACTTTCATAGCTACAATTTATAGACTTAGCCAGAAAGCGAAGCTCTCAATTTACCGGTCGATCTACGTTCCAACCCTCACCTATGGTCACGAGCTCTGGGTAGTGACCGAAAGAATGAGATCGCGAGTACAAGCGGCCGAAATGAGTTTCCTCCGCAGGGTGGCTGGGCTCAGCCTTAGAGATAGGGGGAGGAGCTCGGACATCCAGAGGGAGCTCGGAGTAGAGCTCCTCCGTGTCGAAAGGGGTCAGTTGAGTTGGTCCAGGCATCTGATCAGGATCCTCCTGGGCGCCTCCTGTTAGAGGTGTTCTGGGCACGTCCCACTGGTAGGAGGCCCCGGGGCAGACCCAGAACACACTGGAGGGATTACATATCTCATCTGGTCTGGGAACACCTCGGGGTCCTCCAGGAGGAGCTGGAGTGTTGCTGGGGAGGGGGATGTCTGGGGTGCTTTGCTTGGCCTGCTGCCCCCGCGACCTGGCCCCGGATAAGCGGATGAAAATGGCACAAATTGTATTTTGTGATAGAAATGTTTGGTTTGATGGTGTGAACGTGCTGTATTTGTCTTTTCATCTTCTGTTAATGTCTGTGGGAGCTGTTTCCAGAAAGTAAACTGCAAAGGCAACAATGTGCCAAAGCAAT
>NZ_JAWOQS010000374.1:0-784 GCF_033438945.1 Vibrio sp. Y176
GTTTCCAAATGGCAATTACTTGAAGGCCCACCCATCAAAAAGTACAGGTCTGAGGGACACCAAACCGACGCCTTTCTGCTCGTCCCAGGCCACTGAACGACATATAAAATAATCAGACTTCCACGACTTTTAGAAAAGATTTAACTTCAAGCTGGCCAGCTGTGTCAGAGGCTGTTAGAGTGTATGCACCTGACACCCTCTTGAATTTGATTTTGTGAGACATCCAGTTAAGAAAACTAAATGACTTGAGGGGTTTGCTTTTTGTATTCTTGTATAGGGGCCCGATCGCAATGTCTGTGCTGACTTTGGGGTCTGTAGGGTGACAGGGGACTGCACAGGAGCCCCTAAAGGCACTTAAATCTCCAAAAATAAAGGGAAAAATGCTTTTCTTTAATATTTCATAAACGCTTTCAGCCAGACAGCTGAAAATTTAGTATGTGCATTGTAACCAGGAGCGTGACAAATGTACTGAATTTCATACCTGAGCGACCTTCAGAAGTGTCAAAGGTCAGGGGGTATCTGGCAGGAGAGGCCTAATCCTGAGCTTTACTGTTTAAGCCTTGACCTCAGCCTAATCCGGACCATTTTTGAATATGGTGCTCAACAGAGGGTGTTGTGTGTGGATTCGCTGGTCCTGTTGCAATACGACCACCGTAGAGCTACTTAGTTTTCAAAGGGCCTACTGGCTTGGCACTCGAGGTCATCAATCTACGTCCAAAATAAAGTTCACACACCAAGTTTCAAGTCATTCGCTCCATTTTTGGTCGAAAGGCATTCACTTGAA
>NZ_JAWOQS010000375.1:0-784 GCF_033438945.1 Vibrio sp. Y176
GCTTGTTTGTGGTATCTGCCTCTTTGGCAGTGTTACTTGTTAGCAAAGACCCACATGGTGCTGATTTCATTCAAGGGATTTTGAATGGTCAGCTACTGTGGTCGACATGGCAAGATGTTTGGCCGTTGACGGTAATCACTGGTGCGATGTTGTTGCTAGTACGCACAAAGCCCGAATTTATGCGTGGTAGCGGTTTTTATCTCATCTTCGCTATTTTGATGCCGATCACCGTCAAACTGACGGGGATTTACCTAGAGTTTGCTTTATTGGTGATTCCCGCTTTATGCGCTGCGAGCCTTAAAGGTAGACGTTTTTTAACCGCCAGTTTAGGTATCGGAACTATTGGTATTTTGTTGGGGATAGCAGCTTCTGCAAAGTATGATTTGCCTAGTGGTGCAACGATTGTTATTACGCTGTTTATGATGGGTTTAGTTTTTAATATCTTCTCACCGCTGAGAAAAATCGTGTTGTTACAGATGAAGAGTTAATACCAAGCACCATTTGCGGTAGTGGTGCTTTTTTTGTTTGTATTCAATTGGTTAGTTCCTCGCCCCATTTCTCTGTTTTAGTATTCAATTTGAGAACCGCCAGAAACATCATCAAGTTGTCTTGATTCGTTCACATCAGACTTCCAGAATATTCCTATAGTTTCATTAACGAAATAAAATCCTTTGCGTATGAGAAGCACAAACCCACATAACGATAAGCGCCTAGGATCAAGCAAGTTTGTAATCTCAACATTTAAGGAAGACCAAGATGAAACCGGAAAAAGTAGCAGTAGTCA
>NZ_JAWOQS010000376.1:0-782 GCF_033438945.1 Vibrio sp. Y176
ATAACTATAGAATCAAATCGAAATCCGCGTGAAAGGCACGCCGTTTTCAACGATGTAATGAGCTCACTTTTAGGGCGCAAGATTATATACCCAAACAACCTTAAGATGCTAGGTGCAGCGAGAATGCCTGGGATTGCAGGCAAGGCTACGATTTTAAGAACAAGCGACTCTCGACTAAAAGTCTTTAATAAAAAAGCGAGCACTCTGCTCGCTTTTTATCTTCTGAACTATTTATAGACGCGCTTTGTTATTGAATAACGGGCACTTCTTCACTGTATAAAGGTTCACCTTGCATGATACTGATTTCAACACGACGGTTAAGTGCGCGGTTTTCATCAGAATCATTCGGCACCAAAGGCTCGGTATCCGCCATACCTCGCACACGAAGACGCTGATGCGAGAAACCTCTGACCTTTTCCATCTCTTGAGCGACCGACACCGCACGCTGCGATGACAAGTCCCAATTCGAGCGATACAGCTCAGAATCCAAACGCTGATTGTCCGTGTGACCAGAGATTCGGACAATACCTGGCACATCTTTCACTAGCTCAGCAATCTGTCGCACTAATGGTCTGAACTTCGGTTGCAGGAATGCAGAACCTTCTGGGAATGCGCCTTTCTCTCGCATTCGTATAACGATTTGCTGACCGAGGTTCTCCACTTCAATCGCGCCTTGTTCGATTTCACGTTCGAGCGCCTTCTTGATGCTCTCCATCAAGGTTTCCATCTCTTGTGACATCTCTTCAGACTGCTGCTGTTGCATGTCTGACTCTGCGGACTGA
>NZ_JAWOQS010000377.1:0-782 GCF_033438945.1 Vibrio sp. Y176
ATCAACAACTGATTGAAAGAGAAAAAATGGCCATGCTCGGCCAGTTGGTTGCAGGCGTGGCCCATGAACTGAACAACCCAATAGCTGCGATTTTGCGTGGTGTAGAAAACCTCACTCATACCCTCGAAGGGCTATTAACTCAACTTCCGACAGCAGAAGTACAAATCAAAGGCGTTCAGCTTCTAACCAGAGCTCAAACCGCCAAGCCAGCCTCGACTGCGGAACTGCGCTCACGCGTCAAAGAGCTCAACAGCACGTTACCTGATCGTGCCATTGCCAAAAAAGTCGTCAATTTAGGCCTAGAGAGCGATTCCGAACTCGTTTCCCAGCTCGCCAAGAAGAAAGACAATGCCTCCTCTACGCTAGAGACGTTAGAACAATATCTTCAAGCAGGTGCTTCTCTCCGTTCTATCAATGTTTGTGCCGCTCGCATCGCTGACATGGTGAAGAGCCTAAAAGGCTACGCGAGATCTGATGATGAACGCATGCACTACGCCGATATACATGAAGGCATCGAAGACACTTTAGTGATTTTCGAAAACAAGCGAAAGGTACATCAAGTTTCAACAGATTACGCCCCACTTCCGCGTATGCTTTGCCAACCTATTGCATTGCAACAAGTGTGGACCAACCTAATTTCTAATGCGATTGACGCCTTTCCTGACAAAGGATCGTTAAAAATACAAACGAGAGAAGTTGAAAAAAACCAACAGTGTTATGCCGTGATTTCATTTGAAGATAATGGATGCGGTATTCCGGATTCTCAGAAAAAAGCAATTTTT
>NZ_JAWOQS010000378.1:0-780 GCF_033438945.1 Vibrio sp. Y176
CGCTGAAGGACAGCAGTGTTTGGTGACCTTCCGCAAAGAATACAACCCAGCAGTCACATTACCCATGTGTCTGCTAATCAATGAATGCGTTGGTCTCGTTGAAGTGCCAAGATTGAATGTTCAATCAGACACCTTTACTTACCGGATAAGCGTTCGCTTAACGAGATGACGATAAGTAAACTTGCGCTAACTACTCCCCAAACGCCGCCATCATACGCCTGATCATTCTGATTTCCAACAAAAATTCCCTATCAATAAAATCAATGCATTTAATCGCCAGTAGTCCATCAAATATATGAATATAAAAAGGAGCACTGACCAGTGCTCCCTCTTATTGCTCTTTGTTCTTTATAGCCCATTTAGTGGCACAAAATACACAAGCATGGACCAAGCGGCTACCCACGCAATGACCACTGCAGCGTCTGCCCAGTCTTTTTTCCACATACTTTCCACCCTCTCACTCGCATGTAGTGTGGAAAGTACAGCAAAATCAATACCAAGAATGATTAACGATTTTGTTGAGAGTAAAGTTTGTGACTTTCGTTCAAACAGTTAGGCTCATCTGTAAGTAGTTCAATAAAGCAATCCGCCATTGATAAGTTACTCACGCAACCCTCGCCTTTCATATCAAGCAGGGCTTCATAGCCTTCTTTGCCTTTCATCGTGTAAGCCGAAGAGGTGCCACGATACCAAGCGTCATCATCAACCTTTACCCAGCGGTATCCGTCAAATATTTCTAATCGTTGGACTCTCTCACCTTTTGGCGCATCAGCTTGATAG
>NZ_JAWOQS010000379.1:0-780 GCF_033438945.1 Vibrio sp. Y176
CTGTCTGGTAGTAGCTCAACCAGTTTTTCCCACGCTGCGATGCGTTTTTCGGTTGGACACATCACGGAATCCACACCTTGCAGACGTACATTACGTAGGATGAACGGCATTACTGTGGTTGGCAGGTCAAAACCGCCAGCAAGACCACACGCCGCGACGGCGCTGTTGTAATCCATTTGCGCCAATACTTTCGCTAGCACTTTGCTGCCAACGGTGTCGACTGCGCCAGCCCAAATTTGTTTTTCTAGTGGGCGTGCAGGCTCTTCAAATTCAACACGGTCGATGATGCGACTTGCGCCCAGTTTTTCTAAAAGTGGACCGTTTTGTTCAACACGACCAGTAACGGCTGCCACTTTGTAGCCCAGTTGAGCCAGAAGCGTCACCGCCACCGAACCTACGCCGCCACTGGCGCCAGTGACAAGGATTTCGCCAGCTTCTGGTTTGATGTCAGCATCCAGCAGAGCTTGAACACACAGCATTGCGGTAAAGCCAGCTGTACCGACCATCATTGCTTTTTTGCTGTCTAAGCCTTTTGGTAGAGGAACCAACCAATCCGCTTTTAGACGAGCACGTTGCGCCATACCGACCCAGTGGTTTTCGCCGACACCCCAGCCAGTAAGAACGACTTTATCGCCTGCTTGGTAGCGTGCATCGTCAGAGCTTACGACCGTACCTGCTAGATCAATGCCTGGTACCATTGGGAAGTTGCGGATGATTTTACCTTTCCCTGTGATCGCAAGGCCGTCCTTGTAGTTTAACGATGAGTAATCAACGTCAATC
>NZ_JAWOQS010000380.1:0-780 GCF_033438945.1 Vibrio sp. Y176
CAAAGCTTAGACTTGTTTTGTTTACCGTCTCTGCATGAAGGGTTTCCGCTTTCAACACTCGAAGCGCAAGCGTGTGACATCCCTTGCGTCGCGACGGATGTTGGCGGCGTGAAAGAAACACTGTGCCCGAAAAGCAGCGCTTTGGTAGAACCTAACCGCGTATTTTCACTCGCGGAGGCTCTATCTAAACAATTGGATTCAAACATCCATTCGCCTCGAGCTTACATTCTTCAACATTTCGATATTCGTGACATGGTTGGTCGCTACACTCGTTTGGCTAAGGAGTCGACTTATGAATGATCTCATTTGGATTGCTGGTTTTGGTTTGTCTGCGTTTTTGATCATCTATCATCATGTGGGTTATCCATTATTGCTGAAATGGCTGCCACTCAAACCAAAATCTAACGACGAAGGCGAACACTTTGCAGAGCGTCATTACAAAGCCTCGGCCAGTGATAACAAACTTCCTTCCGTGACCATCATCATCCCCGCTTACAACGAAGAGCAGTGGATTGCTGAGAAAATTCGCAACTTGGCGAGTTTGGACTACCCAAGGGATAAGCTGAAAGTGGTAATTGCGTGTGATGGTTGTACCGATAAAACTGCAGAAATCGCACAAGATACCATCCAAGAAGCGATTTGCTCTGATACCTTGTTTATTGTGAACGACCACTCTATCAATCGTGGCAAAGTCGCGTTGATTAATGAAGAGATGAAACACGTCTCGTCCGACATCACGGCACTGAGTGATACATCTGCTCTGGTTTCTTGCGACTCTCT
>NZ_JAWOQS010000381.1:0-780 GCF_033438945.1 Vibrio sp. Y176
TCTGACAGAAGCTTGGAGTAGCAGTGTGCAGTGCTGTCAGACTCAGTGTGATTGTGATGCTACCACTGAGGTAAGCTGGATCCAAAATGTTCAAATCCTACACAAGCGTCAAGTTAGTCAAGTTTCTCCTACAGGTTAAATCCATGTCTGAATAAACATGGATGCGTCACACACATCTTCCCCCTGACAGCACATAAGATCCATACAATAAGCACAGTTTCAGAATTAGTGCCACCAATTCAGTATCTGACCAAATGTCTCCCCTTCTGTTCCTGAGATATGATATTAAATAATGACCAGAAACATGTTTCCACAAAACATGATGATGTCACAGTGAAGGTGACCTTTGACCTTTTGGATATAAAATGTCATCACCATTATAACCTATTGGATATATGTGAAGTTCTGTGATAATTAGCATGTTTTGTGAGGTCACAGTGACCTTGACCTTTGACCACCAAATTCTAATCATTTCATCGCTCAGTACGTTTGTGCCATATTTTACGGAATTCCCTAAACACATTCTTGAGATATTGCATTCATGAGAATGGGACAGACAAGGTCACAGCCACCTTGACCTCTTATCTATGACCACCAAAATCTAATCAGTTCATCCTTAAATCTAAGTTTCAACATTCATGCAAAAATTTTGAAAAAATTCCCCCAAGGCATTCTCGAGATATCAAGTTTACAAGAACGGGATGGCCGTACAGAAGAACAGACCGACAATCGAAAAAAATAATGCCCCTGGCCACGTAACGGCTGTCGCTGGTGTGGAGG
>NZ_JAWOQS010000382.1:0-779 GCF_033438945.1 Vibrio sp. Y176
GACGTTTTAGAAATTGAAAAAGTATCTGACCATCAGCTAAAACTGGCTGGCATAACGAAGGTTGGTCAAGAGCTTCGCGTGAACATTGATCTACACGTTGATGATGACATGATTGAACTCGACACTCTTGAACAAACTCGAAAACAGCTAACCACGCGTCTGTCGAAGCACAGATTCAAACTGCAACTGAACTTAAACGTAGCGAATTGTTAGAACACGAAACAAAAGTCAGGTATTTCTATCATAAAGCACCTAAATTGAGTGTTCAGTCTTTACGAAAATAAAAAAACCGCCAGTAACGGCGGTTTTTCTTTGTGGTTCAAGCTAGATCTTTGAAGTCTACTCGGCCAATTGAGCGGTTTACGTACTGGAAAATGCTCATTGGAGCAGATGTTTTGTCTAGGTGGTTAGGAATGTTAACTGCTCGATAGCTAACATCGTCCTTAAAGCCATACTTTTCCACCAATTCGTTGTCGATAAGCCGATGAATGAGAGCAATCGCCACATGTATACTGAGCCCTGTTCTCTGCGAAATATCATCTGCACTGAGCCCAAAGTGCTTACCCTCATATATACGACCTCGTACCAGTTCGTGATATAGATTCATAGCCATGCTTTTCAAAGTCTTTCTATTTAATAAACCAAGCATACATAACCTTTTCTTAGCTACGTCAAAATGTCACATATTCAGTTTTCTTCTCAACCCTCAAATCAAGCTTGTCTCGGGCGCTCGGGATTACTCCAAATTTTTAGTAAACATCCAATACAGCCTTGATGGT
>NZ_JAWOQS010000383.1:0-778 GCF_033438945.1 Vibrio sp. Y176
CTTATTAAACTCAGTAAAATCGCGTGGTTTGTTGGACTGAACTACATCCACTTTATTTAGGATCTGAGGGAACTCACCATCAAGATATTGCTGAGCACGATCATTTTGTTGAGCACAACCAAATAGCAGACTCAAAGAAATAATAGGAAGGAGTTTTTTTAACACGTGATTTTTCCGTAAAAAAGAATAGCAAAAGGATGGCAAACAAATGCAAACGACGCAATTGAAAAGCGACGACAAAATGTTTCAACACTAAGCCAATCCGTTTACTTGTTGTTAAATCATCCATTTCGGGACGAACAACATGATAACAGGAGAATATTTACGAAATTGTCCAGACAATGTCTGAACTGATGTGGATATAAAAAAGATAGGAATGTTGAGCACTCGCGCAATGGCGAATGCTCAAATAGAAAACACAATATTTAACGAACGGCGATGCCAGCGTGCCCTTCAAGACGAAAGACCGGAAGATAGTGCGCTCGCGCATCCAACTTCATTTCTGTATGTTGTTTTCCGACAAAATCAAAATGGCGCACGGTCGAACCGACTTTGTATGAGAACGAATCGCCATCAAATTCAAAATCGGTTGCAATGGTCGAGCCATTAACGGTCACGCCCCTTTCACTAAGCACAAACTCTTCCCTCGAGTAAGGGGCTACATCTTGCTCAACCCAGCGGCCATAAATTATTGATTTAGAGATGGGAGGGTTAATGTACCGAGTGATCAAATCGCCATACAGCATACAAACAATGACCGTACCCAGCACTGCCATTA
>NZ_JAWOQS010000384.1:0-777 GCF_033438945.1 Vibrio sp. Y176
TCATCAACACACTTACCATCTCGGTAATATACTTTCTTACCGACAAAAATAAAGTGATCAATGTTAGCACCTGCCGGAGCTGTGGCATCGGTCACCAAAACAAGCTTTTCACCTTTGATTTTATGAGCAATTCGAATGTTTGCGTAGTCTACGTGGAAGCCGTCAGCAATGATGCCTGCGTAGATCTCTGGTGTATCGTAAATAGCACCAACCACTCCTGGCTCACGACCAACCATAGGAGTCATCGCATTGAATAGGTGAGTTGCAAAAGTAATACCGGCCTCAAAACCTTTGCGTGCTTCAGCATAGGTCGCGTTTGTGTGACCGATTGATACCACAATGCCTGCAGTTTTTAGGCGTGCGATATGTTCAGGGTCGTTCTGCTCTGGCGCAAGAGTTACTTTGGCAATGATGTCTGCATTTGAGCAAATAAGGTCAATCATGCCGTCATCGGATGGACGGATGAAGTCAACGCTATGAATACCTTTTTTCGCGACGTTAAGGTATGGGCCTTCAAGATGTAAGCCAAGCGATTGGTTTTGGTATTTTTTGTGATATTCGCGAGCTGCGGCGATTGCCGCGCGCATATCTTCATCAGAAGAAGTGATCAGCGTAGGAAGGAAGCTGGTACAACCCGACTTTAGGTTTGCTTCGTGCATGATTTGCATCGTTTCTGCTGTGATAGCATCGTTCAACATGACGCCGCCACAACCGTTCAGTTGCAGGTCGATAAAACCAGGACTTAAGTTAGCTCCATTAAGATCTTTTACTTCAATG
>NZ_JAWOQS010000385.1:0-777 GCF_033438945.1 Vibrio sp. Y176
TGTGGCAATCAAGCGAGATCGATAACGATCTCAAATCTCGTCACCCATACCGCGAATGGATGGAAAACAACGTTCGCAAACTAACGCCATTCTCTCAGTTACCTGAAGATCAAGTGGGTGAGCGAAGCTTCGATGAAGATTTGCTTAAGACCTATCAAAAGCAGTTCGCCATGACCAAAGAAGAAGTGGATCAGGTTCGGCGCGTACTTTGCGATATGGGTCAAGAAGCCGTAGGCTCTATGGGCGATGACACGCCGATGGCAGTGCTGTCTTCGAAAGAGCGTTTGGTTACCGATTACTTCCGCCAGAAGTTTGCTCAGGTCACCAACCCGCCTATCGATCCACTACGTGAAAAGCATGTTATGTCGTTAGCCACCAGTATAGGTCAGGAGATGAACGTCTTCTGTGAAACCGACGGCCACGCGCATCGAGTGACATTTGATTCTCCAGTGCTACTTTACTCTGACATGCAGCAGTTGCTTGAGCTGGGTGACGATCACTACCGCAATACCATTCTCGACATAAACTACGATCCACAAGATAAAGATCTCAAACAAGCGATTGATGACTTATGTGATCAAGCTGAACAAGTGGTGCGAGAAGGTACCGTCTTAGTGGTTCTTTCCGACCGCGCATTAGTTAAAGGCAAGTTGCCAATTCCAGCCGCCATGGCTGTCGGCGCCGTGCAAACTCGCTTAGTTACAGCCAACCTTCGTTGTGATGCCAACATCGTCGCGGAAACCGCAACCGCACGTGACCCTCATCAATTTGCCGTAT
>NZ_JAWOQS010000386.1:0-777 GCF_033438945.1 Vibrio sp. Y176
AAGTAATCTGATAAAAGTGAATTCTTTTCGTTTCCTCGTGAGTGGTATTGCGATTACTGTGCCAACTTAATAAGTCATTGTTTTTATTGAAATAGAATTTAAATAGCTCCAATCGTTGCAAAATGACCTGTAATTATTTCCTTTGAATGGATTCTTATTTGTAATTTTTTCTTATTCCCCACAAGCAATCACGCGCAATTAATAACCACTACCATGCTTACTCCTTATATTATCTGGCATCTCTCACACTCAATATTCATGGCATACAAAATGCTAGATATAAAATGCCACATGAAAAATATTGTTCATATTTAATGGCTAAGGCATCGCAATATAAGTTGCGCTTAAGCACTGCAATAAAGTAACCGCAGTAAAATAAAGGAGAAGATATGAGAAATGAAAACATCGCCTCAATCATTGAGCTTATTCACAGCGGTAATGATATTTACAAGAAAGCGATTGATAACATCGACAACACATCGCTAAACCATGTATTGCAGGATCTGGTTCATGTACGAGAACACGCCGCATTAGAGTTGAAACCTTATGCGATTGCGAATCCTCAAACTGCCGACGACACGCCCGTGTCTTACACCATCAAGGCACGCGAAGTGTACAGTGATGTAATGAAAGAAGTGTCGTCAGACAAAGAATCGATGTACTTGGAACAGCTCGAAGGCGTGGAAAGTAAGGTATTGAAAGAGATCGAAAACGTCATCACCGCGCAGCCAGATCAAGCAGATAACGCCGTACTGCTCAAAGTGCGCAGTGACATCA
>NZ_JAWOQS010000387.1:0-777 GCF_033438945.1 Vibrio sp. Y176
TTAAGATAACCATTGAGATGATCGAGTACTGACGACCTTGGTAAGCGTTGACACCGTGGGAATTAATCAAGGAGGAGTTATGCCTCGTACCGTGAATCCATCTGACTTCCAAAGCAAACGAAAGGAAGTGCCAGATAATGAATACGCCAGAACCATTCCGTGTAACACCGTCAATCTGAGTGCACCCTTTCACTGGTTAGCTCTGGGGTTACATGATTTCGTACGAATGCCTCTCATCAGTGCTTTTTACGGCATCTGTTTTATGGCAGCAGCGATTGGTATTGTGCTTCTGGTGCAATGGCAAGGCACACACTTAGTGGTGATGCCAAGCCTCATCGTCTATATGCTCATAGGTCCGTTTTTAGCACTGGGACTTTATGATGCGAGTTGGGAGAGAGAACGTGGGCACAAAGCGCGCCTGCTCCATTCCATGAAAGCGATTGGTCGTAACTCGAGCTCACAATGGGCGTTCGCAGTATTGCTCGCCGTCTGTATGATTTTCTGGATGCGTATCGCTGCGCTGCTCCACGCGTTGTACCCATCCGTACAAGGCGCACCACTGACTGAGTTTTTGCCTTTTCTGGTCATAGGTTCATTGGTTGGATTCGTGTTGGCGTGTATCGTATTTAGTATCTCTGCGTTTTCGATTCCATTAATGATGGAGCGCCGTGTCGACATGATGACAGCGGTGTTTACTAGCTTTAACGCAGTGAAATCCAATATTCCGGCCATGATTGTTTGGGCAGCGATAATTTGTGGCGGTATATTGATTGGCTT
>NZ_JAWOQS010000388.1:0-774 GCF_033438945.1 Vibrio sp. Y176
ATGTAGTCTTTACCTTCTAGACGCCATTTACCTGCGTCTTTTGCTCCGTTTTCACCGTTGTATTGGATGAAGTCTTCGTAACCAACGACTTCTGCACGGATGAAGCCTTTTTCAAAGTCAGTGTGGATCTTCGCTGCTGCCTTTGGTGCTGTTGCGCCTACAGGAATTGTCCATGCACGAACTTCTTTAACGCCAGCTGTGAAGTACGTCTGTAGACTTAGCAGTTCGTAACCAGCACGAATTACGCGGTTTAGACCAGGTTCTTCGATGCCTAGATCCGCTAGAAACTCTTCGCGTTCGTCGTCTTCTAGTTCAGCCATTTCTGATTCGATCGCTGCACATACAGGAACAACCACGTTGTTTTCTTTTGCTGCGAACTCACGTACTGCGTCTAGGTACGGGTTGTCTTCAAAACCATCTTCATTTACGTTTGCAATGTACATGGTTGGTTTTAGCGTTAGGAAGTTTAGGTAACCTACAGCTGCTAGTTCTTCTTTAGAAAGCTCAACGGTACGCGCTGAACCACCTTCTGTTAGTACAGGAAGCAGCTTTTCTAGAACTGTCAGCTCGAACTTCGCGTCTTTGTCGCCGCCTTTTGCTTTCTTCGCGTTACGCTGAATCGCGCGCTCACAAGAATCAAGGTCAGCCATAGCTAGTTCAAGGTTGATTACTTCAATATCTTCGATTGGAGATACTTTACCTGCAACGTGAACGATATTTTCGTTTTCGAAACAGCGTACAACGTGACCGATAGCGTCTGTTTCACGGATGTTC
>NZ_JAWOQS010000389.1:0-774 GCF_033438945.1 Vibrio sp. Y176
AAGGTAATACGTAATCGAGTTAGCGTTCATCTCTTTACCGATCAAGCTGACGCGTGCATCAGAGATGATTTCCATCAATTCGTAGCTCACGTTGTCAACCTTGCCGACCATAGCTTGATCGAACAAGTGCAGTGCGAAGACCTTTTCTTTACCGGCGATGATTTCCACTTTGTCTTCTTCTGGGCGATACCCTGAAGATATCAACGTACCTTCATGTTCTGGCTCAAACGTGTTTTTGATTTGCAGCTCAATCCCACTTTCGCGCAAACCAGCGGCAGCATTGGGATGAATCGCCTCCATGCCCAAGTTAGCAAGTTGATCCGCTACATCGTAGTTCGTGCTTCCAATTGGCAACACTTTCTCTGGGCCGACCACGCGCGGGTCTGCTGAGCTCAAATGATATTCTTTATGGATGATGGCTAAGTCTGCTTTGGTGATAGCTGCAATACGACTGAACGTCATTTCACTGTAGCCCCGGTCATAAGTGTGCATCAAACCTTCTTTGCAGTATGCATAACCCGTGACGATAGGCAGTTCTTTGGTCACATCGATATCAGCAAACGCGTCGCGAATGGAATCATCGAGATTTCTTGGTTCCTGATTATCCCAACCAGAGAGATCCACAAACCTCGCATTGATGCCCATGTTTTTCAGCTTAAGCGCTGTATTGTACGCACTGTGCGCTTCACCAATCGACGATAGAAACTCGCGAATTTGTGGCAGATAGTGACGCAGAGAAAACTGTCCGTATTGGCAGGTTTCTAGAATATTAGC
>NZ_JAWOQS010000390.1:0-773 GCF_033438945.1 Vibrio sp. Y176
GCAGCACCTCTAGAAAACTTGCTCGTCCTTGCTGGTGCAGGGAGTGGTAAGACTCGTGTTCTTGTTCACCGTATCGCTTGGTTGATGTCGGTAGAACAAGCGTCTCCATTCTCAATCATGTCGGTAACCTTTACCAACAAAGCGGCAGCGGAGATGCGTGGCCGTATTGAAGAGTTGATGATGGGCAGTGCGTCAGGCATGTGGAATGGTACCTTTCACGGTATTTGTCACCGCATTTTGCGCGCGCACTATCTTGATGCCAAGCTACCTGAAGACTTTCAAATCATCGACAGCGACGATCAACAACGTTTACTGAAGCGTCTGATCAAAGCACAAAATCTGGATGAAAAGCAGTGGCCTGCACGCCAAGTGGCTTGGTGGATTAACGGAAAAAAAGACGAAGGTCTGCGCCCAGTACATATCGATGCTTACCACGATCCCGTGACCAAGACCTACTTGCAGCTATACACCGCTTATCAAGAAGCGTGTGACCGTGCAGGTTTGGTCGACTTCGCAGAAATTCTGCTTCGCGCTCATGAGCTACTGCGCGATAACAAGTTTGTCCGCGAGCACTACCAGGCACGCTTTAAACACATTCTGGTTGACGAGTTCCAAGACACCAACAATATCCAATACGCTTGGCTACGCATGATGGCAGGGCCTGAGTGTCACGTGATGATTGTGGGTGACGATGACCAATCGATTTACGGTTGGCGCGGAGCAAAAGTCGAAAACATTGAGAAATTCACCCGTGAATTCCCAAGCGTAACCAC
>NZ_JAWOQS010000391.1:0-772 GCF_033438945.1 Vibrio sp. Y176
TAGCTGGCAAAGCGCAACTTGCTATTACCACGCGTGATTGAGAAGTCTGCAGGGTCAGACACTTCAATGTCTTTACGCACAGCAAAACCAGTGTACTGATTGGTATCAGAAAACTGAAGGTGCTTATTGTTTGATTGAGCTCGATCAGAGAGATAAATTGCGTAGCCATCGCCTACAGCTTTTTGAACTGCGGCTTTGGAGTCGACCTCCTGAAAGGCGATGATGTCGGCTTGAGTTTTATCCACATATTGGTTGAGTTTGACGAAATCGTCACTGGTTCTCGAAACCTTACCTCCATTTATAGACAGCCATTCTATATTCCAACTGGTTAAGTTGATGGAGTTTTGAGCAAGTGACGTTGAACTAAAAATTAATAAGGCAGTAACAAATAGTGATCGCATATTGGCTTGTTTCACTCCTGGTTTTTAGCGTATTCCTTTCCAACCTTTATTCTATAAGACATCCCAAAAAAGCAAGTAGATTTAGTTCCAATTTTGCAATTTTCACAGTTTTCTTCGCAACTGAGATCAGTACCAATAAGATCGATTTGTTCTTGTCCGCTAGCCGATCTTTATTGATCAAAATCAATGTTTTCAAGTGGTGCTTTTCGTTAAATACGCCACAATATATTGTGTTAGCAGAATAAAAAATAACCCCATATAGTGTGTTTGTGGATAACTCTGTGAGTATGCTGGGGTAAGGAGAAGAAAGTGAAACCAATCGTAATCAAGCGTGACGGCTCAAGAGCTCCGTTTAACAGGGATCGTATTCA
>NZ_JAWOQS010000392.1:0-772 GCF_033438945.1 Vibrio sp. Y176
GCGGCATTTTTGTTTGTTGATTGCGTATGTAATCAAGTGGCGGTGCGAAAGCGATTAGCTCTGTACCTCGACACCCGCTTCAATCTCGACAGGTTGCGCTTGTGCTTCGCTTTCTTTTGCCGCATCCAGCATTTTGCGAATAACAACCGACGCTGCCATAGCAATCGCCACCATCACAACCGCTAGTACAGTAAGCAATTGGAAGTAATCACCGTATACGGTTTGTACGATTTCTTGAGTGATCTCTTGGCCTTTTTCCATCGCAATCGACGTTGAGAAAGCGGCACCAACGATACCACTCAATGCGATAGCAACGGAGAATAGACTAACCGAGAAGTTCTCGATGTGTTTTGGTGCTACAGACAGAATGAATGCCACAACCATTGAACCAACGATAACTTCCGCAATGGCTTGGAAGAAGTGAATCGCCAAGAAGATTTCAGGCATGATCACCACATCTTCACCAACGGTTGTGACCGCAAACGTTAGGATGCCAAATGCAATTGCAGTGAGTACAAACGCCATCGCGATTTTAGTCGCTGTCGAAAGGTGAACGTCGCGTTTTTCAAGCATACCGAAGAAACCCGCAACAATAGGGCCACCAACCATACACCAAAGTGGGTTCATTGCCATTGCTGCTTCTGGCTCAAGTGGGATAAAGCCAAATAGTGAGCCTTTCAAAGTATTGATTGCCACCATGTTCATTGACGTCATCATTTGTCCGTAGTAGACGAAGAAACACGTAGTCAAGAAGGTCACAATGAGGATGGTG
>NZ_JAWOQS010000393.1:0-772 GCF_033438945.1 Vibrio sp. Y176
TCAGGCAATGCCTACGCATTGCAACTGGCGCAACCATCGGCTTTACACTGTGTAAGCTGTTTGGCTGGAACTACGGTGTGTTTTTCACCGTAACACCCATGCTTTTGCTCGGTATGGTACCAGTAGTGAACTTGCATGCATCAAGACAGTTAATCTTCTCCGCTGTTGTTTGTGGGCTAGAGGTTGGCATTTTGGGGGGCTTGTTTGGTAGTCATCCGGTGTTGATGACCTTGATTGCGTTCGGCTTGTTTCTTTACAAGTTTGCTTGTATGTCAAAAGGGAGTTTGTTTCTATTTGGCGCGAACAGTGTGCTTAGCTTGAGTATCATGCTGCACTTTGCTAGTTACCCGACAACGGATCTGAATGATCTTATTTTTAGTAACTTACAGGCGAACGTTTTGTCCATCATTGTGGCGTATTTGGTGACGTTTTTGATTCCAGATGCGGAACCTCGTCAACCGCCGCCAAAGCCTTCACAAGCCAAACAAAGCCATCGGATGCGACATGAGGCTCTTATGGGGGCGAGTATTGCAACCATGTCCTTTTTGGTGTTTCAGATCTTTGATTTGAACGATTCCATGTCAGCGCAGGCGACAACCTTGTTGCTCCTGTTTCCAATGCACTGGAATGGCGCCTTAGGTTACGCTCGTAAACGGGCGATGGGCACATTGCTAGGTGTGACCTTTGGTATCGTCGGGCAGCTCATTTTGTATGATTGGTCAGATACTTTGCTGTTTATTGTGCCGTTACTTTGGATTGGCGCGATGATATT
>NZ_JAWOQS010000394.1:0-771 GCF_033438945.1 Vibrio sp. Y176
GCATCAACGTTGGTTGTCCTGCTTTCCATCCAAAACGGCCAAGCGAAAAGTCGCCTTTTTCGATGTCCCAAACTTTATTCACCTTGCCTGAGATGCCATCGCTATCACTGTCATTTTCGTCTGCCCACTTAAGCAACGTCTCATCAGGAATACTTTCTAGCAAACCTAAACCAATCATAGGTGGCGCGACACGAGCGGAAAACTGCGTATCAGGGTGCATGTCCCCATAACCTAAATCGGTAATTTTCAGCGTAGGCTTTCTCAACGTCACTTTGGTGCCATCTTTAAACTCAACGGGAACGTCCGTATAAGTAATAGCAATTTTGCCCTCTGGCGTTTGGTCTTGCAGAGCAAAATCTTGCAGTTGTCCGCCATACGTAGGCTCCGGAATACCGCCATCCATGATGTAAGCTTTCTTCTGCTCTGGCGTCATCGCCGGGATACTCAAACGCACCAACATAGACACGGCATGAATGTCGTCTTTTTCAGGAGGATGCCCACGGCCATCTTTTATGTGGCAATTCTGACAACCATTGGTGTTGAAAAGCGGGCCAAGGCCGTCTCTTGCATCTGTAGTCGCTGGCGCTTGCACCCATGGGTTACGGAAAAAACTATTGCCCACACTAAAATCAAGTCGCTTACTCATTGGCAAGTTCGTCGCGGGTAATGAATAGGCATTAGCACCGTCTTTTTTGACACTGGTGTTGCCACCAGACTTAACATCGTAAGCCATGGCAGAAGTCGAAAGGATCGCGGCAAAGGCGGAAAGTA
>NZ_JAWOQS010000395.1:0-771 GCF_033438945.1 Vibrio sp. Y176
CCAAAGACAAGTTAAAGTCTTCGTGGTTTTGCTCTTGAATATCGAGCGTGCTCAGCTTTGCACCCACGTCGGTTCGAGCTTTGTTCAAATGGATGAACGCGGCTTGAAATTCCTCTGTCATTTGGTGCAACTTCGCAGTCGCTGATGTATCGGAGACGGATTTATCCGACCAAGACATCGCTTCCTTAAAGGTATCGAAAATACTGAAGGAGTCACGCTTTTCGATGCCGATGCTGTCTCCAGGGGTAATTTGCCCTTTCACATGCACTTTAAGTCCTTTGTACTCGATGCCTTTTTCTGGCGAAAATTCGTCAGCGTCCACCACTTTGCCGTTTCGCTCCAATTGGTAGCCAAACTTGCCGTTATTCATATCGACAAACGTCACGCGATAAGAAGCGGTGTCCTTCGCATCCACATTGGTTGCTTTGCTTAGCAGTAAGTCAGAACCGCGATGTAAATCGTAACTAGGCTGGTAATCACCAAACGGGTTTGGGATTTCCATGAACAGTTTGCTACCAGGATCGTTCATCGGCATATCCAGCATGCTGGACACTTTCATTTTGCGTTGGTAATCATCACCAGCGTATTGCACGCTGCCATCTTTATCGCGATAAAATGGCTGGCTTTTCGGCTTTGTCCCCGCAAACACGTAGTTGCCCGATTCATCTTGTGCATTCACTAAGTTAAGGAAGTTATTTGCAATTTCTTCCAACTCACGCTTTTTCGCTTGTCGGTCTTCGGCAGAAAACGCACCGTTGATCATTTCCATGG
>NZ_JAWOQS010000396.1:0-770 GCF_033438945.1 Vibrio sp. Y176
CAAGCGATGCGCGCGTTGAGCCATTTTGTCCGCATTATCATGAATGTGGCGGGTGCGATTTGCAGCATCTCAATTATGACCAACAATTGACGCACAAACAGCAGACGCTGCGTCAGTTAATGCGAAAATTTGCTGGCAGTGACATTGAGTTGGATGCGCCAGTATTGGGCGAGTCTTTAGGTTACCGACGTCGTGCTCGCGTGAGTTTGTTTGTCGATAAGAAAACGCGTCAGTTGCACTTCGGCTTCCGCAAAAAGCAAAGCAAGCAAATTGCACAAGTGACGGATTGTCCGGTATTGGCTCCTGAGTTGAATGCGCTATTGCCTGAGATTTATTCGGTGCTAACAGCGTTCAAAAAGCCAGAGCAATTGGGGCATGTAGAACTGGTGTTGGGTGACAACGGGCCTTGTATCACGCTGCGATACTTAAGTAATTTGGCCGATGAAGAAGTCAGTGCATTAGTTGAATTAGCGACACGCCATCAAGCCTCGTTGTATCTGATGCCAGAAACTGACCAACTTAACTTAGTTGCAGGTGAGGTGCCTTTCTATCAAGAAGCGGGCGTAAAAATCCCTTTTGCTCCGAACAACTTTATTCAGGTCAACCAAGCGGTGAACCAGAAAATGGTGGAACAGGCGATTGAGTGGTTAGACCCTCAAAGTGACGAACGAGTGTTAGATTTGTTCTGTGGATTAGGCAACTTCAGCTTGCCGATCGCAAAGCGTGCTAAACATGTCGTTGGCGTAGAAGGTGTGGCTGAGATGGTCGAA
>NZ_JAWOQS010000397.1:0-770 GCF_033438945.1 Vibrio sp. Y176
TGTCCTTTGTCCGTAGGCTTTAATCCATACCTCGTTCGCACAAATAGTGGGTCGTTAAAATGCTCACGTAGACGTGCCATCGCCCGGCTGACAGCAGGTTGAGTGATGTTGAGCCTCTTGGCTGCCGCGACTGTTTTCTTCTCTTCCGATACTACTCTAAAAATCTTTAGCAGATTCAAATCTAAATTATGTAACGGCTTTTTGTTTTTATCTTTATTTTTCATTCGATTACGTTCTGGTGGTGTAAGGCGTATCCGTGTTTGCATAAATTAACTTATACCAAAATTGGTATATTACCAATAATAAATGGTCAATTTATCTCCTTATCTATGAACCTTATGATGATGGTGGGTTTGAGATATGAACAAAGAATAATCGGCTCAACATTAACCTAGTCTTGAAAAGACTTGTTCTCATTTGAGCAACACCATCTAATAAGATAAGGATTACTTCCATATGAAAAAGCGCATTTTAGCAGTAGCAGTGACGAGTATGCTTCTGTCTGCCTCTGTCTTTGCACAAGCAACGGTGGTTCCAAGCCGCGTGGGTGATTTGAAATTTGAATCAGATTTTCCGACACAAGAAACAATGAAAAACATGTTGAATGAAATGGATTTTCAGCGTGCAACCCAAGCTTATCTTTGGGGAATCCCTGCCTCAAGTATTATGGAATGGCTGAACGTTAGCCGTAATGATTTTAAATTTGAAGAAGGTCAAATGGGTTTCTTCAATACCCTTAAGCAAAAACAAGGCATTATTACCGCCAACTT
>NZ_JAWOQS010000398.1:0-770 GCF_033438945.1 Vibrio sp. Y176
AATGGAAAAAACGTCCATTCGCTGAACGCGAAGCAATTGTGTTGGCTTTTGCTGAAAAAGTGAAAGAAAACAGTGAAAAAATTGCCGAAGTGATCGCGAAAGAAACGGGTAAACCAATTTGGGAAACGCGCACAGAAGCGGCTGCAATGGCTGGAAAAATCGCTATTTCTATTCGTGCCTACCATGACCGTACTGGTGAAGCGACTCGCGAAGCTGCGGGCAACCAGATTGTATTGCGACATCGCCCTCTTGGCGTAATGGCGGTGTTTGGGCCATATAACTTCCCTGGTCACTTACCGAATGGCCACATCGTTCCTGCTTTGCTAGCGGGGAACACAGTTGTGTTCAAACCATCTGAGCAAACGCCTTGGACTGGCGAGCTAGCTATGAAATTGTGGGAAGAAGCGGGTTTGCCAAAAGGCGTGATCAACCTTGTTCAAGGTGCGAAGGAAACCGGTATTGCGTTGGCTGATGCGAAAGGTATTGATGGCATTCTGTTTACGGGCAGTGCGAACACGGGTCACATTCTGCATCGTCAGTTTGCAGGTCAACCAGGCAAGATGTTAGCGCTAGAAATGGGCGGCAACAACCCGATGGTCATCTCTGATAACTACGGTGATTTGGATGCAACGGTGTACACCATCATCCAATCGGCATTTATCAGTGCTGGTCAACGTTGTACTTGTGCTCGTCGTCTATACGTGCCGTTTGGTGAGAAAGGGGATGCTCTGATCACTAAGCTGGTAGAAGCGACGAAAAACATTCGCATG
>NZ_JAWOQS010000399.1:0-770 GCF_033438945.1 Vibrio sp. Y176
CTTTTGGAGCAAACGCTTGCGCTTAGGCGACAGGATGATAGAGGAATTGCCTTCACATTTCATCCCATTTTTCACTTTTCTACAGAGTAGGAGTGTAAGTGGTTACTTCATCGTTAACCAAAGTGCGTGAATCGTACCTGGTAGGAAGAAGAAGAAAGTTAGGATCAAGTTGATGAAGAAGTCTTTATTCAGACCTTTTTCCATGTAAACCGCTACCGGTGGAAGAAAGATACACAGCAAAATTAGAATCAGTTTTTTTGTATCCATGGGTAAAGCTCCAAGTCAATGAATGGATGTCGTCAAAAATAAGGCGCATTATGGGGTTCGTATCACACTTTATCAAATGGTATTTGGTCAGAGCAGTGTTAAAAAATGTGAATTCTGAGTGTAGTAAAGGCATCTCAGTAAATCCAAGCCGTTTTCTCTCTTAAAGGTTTGATTTTGGGATAAATGCTAATGCGTGAATCTGCATCTTAATGTCATTTAGGTATACAATACTGCAACAATTAAAGATCACCCGTAGGAAGAAGGCTATGTCGCAACCCGTTTTATCCCAAATCAATGTTTTTCCGGTTAAATCAGTCGGAGGTGTGTCGCTTTCGTCCGCATGGGTAGAAAAACAAGGGTTGAGTTTTGACCGTCGTTTTATGATTGCCAAAGCCGATGGTTCGATGATCACTGCGCGAAAGTATCCGCAAATGGTAACCGTGAAATCAGCGTTGCTTGCCGATGGAGTGGTGTTCAGTAGCTTGGGAATGGAACCACTTAAA
>NZ_JAWOQS010000400.1:0-769 GCF_033438945.1 Vibrio sp. Y176
CAAAATGGCAAAATTTATTCTTTGTGAACTCAAGTTCTCAAATAGGCGATTCTAGGCGCGTAGCTAATGGTAGCTAAGTCTGAACTGCCCTAATCTCTTATCTACTTTCCCTATATAAAGAACAGCAGATTTCCAGCGGGATTGATATCTAGCCGCTAGTGATACCTTGTCGTTGAATGTCACTGATGGGAATCTCAAGCTCTTGTTGATATTTATTAGCGTTTTTCTGGGTATTTTTAAGAACGTGTCTAGTTGTTGTTGGGATGATTAGCGTTGTTGTTCCTGTTATCATCTTAGGACAATACAAATATAGGATTAACCTTATGCCACATCTACGATTTCGCGCTGTAGAACCTCAAGCAGTACAAGCTTTGTCAAAGCCACTGACTGACGAGCTCCAGCCACTAATGAATAGTCCACGAGAAGATTTTACTTTTGAGTACATCTACACAACTTTCTTTAGTGAGGGCGAGGTAAGTCCTGCTTATCCTTTTGTTGAAGTTTTGTGGTTTGATCGAGGACAAGAGACCCAAGACAAGGTGGCGAAAGTAATTACACAACAGGTTCGTGGTGTAGGCGGTGAAGATATTGATGTAGCAGTCATTTTTTCTGCACTATTGCCAAATGCCTACTATGATAATGGTGAACATTACTAAAGGGGATGTATGATGCGGCTGAGTCTTTCTTTTTATTTAAGTTTATTTTTCTCAGCTCCTCTTTATGCTACGCCATGGGAGCAAGTTAGTGCTCCCACTCATAGTATGTCCTC
>NZ_JAWOQS010000401.1:0-768 GCF_033438945.1 Vibrio sp. Y176
CAGAAGTGCATGCTCGTCGTTTACGTGCAATGGTGGTAGCTCGTAATGGTGACACTCTACGTGTTGCGATGAGTGATCCTGCGGATCTGTTTACCCAAGAGTCTTTAATGAACTTGCTAGGTGAGTACAACCTTGAGTTCATCATTGCCTCTGAGCGTCAGTTGATCAGCAGTTTCGACCGTTACTACCGCCGTACTAAAGAGATCGCGTCCTTTGCTGAGCAGTTACAAGCAGAGCACCAAGACGTACAAAGCTTTGACTATGGCATCGATGAAGCCGACAGTGAAGAAGTCACCGTTGTAAAACTGGTTAATTCGATGTTTGAAGACGCGGTGCAAGTTGGTGCATCGGATATCCATATCGAACCAGACGATAAAGTCCTGCGTTTACGCCAGCGTGTCGATGGTGTGCTGCATGAAACCATTCTGAACGAAGTGAACATCGCTTCTGCATTGGTATTACGCCTTAAATTGATGGCGCACTTGGATATTTCTGAGAAGCGTCTGCCGCAAGATGGTCGCTTCAACATCAAAGTTCGTGGTCAATCGATTGATATTCGTATGTCGACGTTACCGACTCAGTACGGTGAATCGGTCGTAATGCGTCTGCTTAACCAGTCGTCAGGTTTACGTCCATTAGAAGAATCGGGTTTACCGCCTGAGCTACTGGCGCGCTTGCGTCGTCAGTTATCTCGTCCTCATGGCATGATTTTGGTAACTGGCCCTACGGGGCCGGGTAAAACCACGACACTTTACGGCGCGTTGAGTG
>NZ_JAWOQS010000402.1:0-768 GCF_033438945.1 Vibrio sp. Y176
CGATTCTAAACGAAGCGCTAGATAACTTAGATGGTAAAGTGCTCGACGGTGAAACCGTATTCAAACTTTACGATACTTACGGCTTCCCAGCTGACTTGACTAACGACGTTGCGCGTGAACGTGAGTTCGCGATTGACGAAGAAGGCTTCGAGAAAGCAATGGAAGAGCAGCGTCAGCGTGCGCGTGAAGCGGGTCAGTTCGGTACAGACTACAACGCAGCAATTAAAGTTGACACACAAACTGAATTCTGTGGCTACGTTGGAACAAAAGGCTCTAGCTCAGTGGCGGCAATGTTCGTTGAAGGCAACGAAGTGGATTCTCTATCTGCTGGCGACAAAGCGATCATTGTGCTTGGTGAAACCCCATTCTACGCTGAGTCAGGCGGTCAATGTGGTGATGCGGGTGAAATCCGCACTGAAGCTGGTGTATTCCGAGTAGAAGATACTCAAAAGTTAGGCAACGCAATCGCACACCACGGTGTTATGGCGGAAGGCGTTCTAGCGAAAGGCGATGAAGTCGCTACTATCGTTGACGCAGAACGTCGCGCAGCTATCTCTCTAAACCACTCAGCAACGCACTTGCTACACGCCGCACTTCGTCAAGTTCTTGGTGAGCACGTGACGCAAAAAGGCTCTTTGGTTAAAGCAGAAAACTTACGTTTTGACTTCTCTCATCTAGAAGCGGTAACGGCGGCAGAGCTAAAAGAAGTTGAACGTCTAGTGAACGCGCAAATTCGTCGCAACCACGTTATTGAAACCAACGTGATGG
>NZ_JAWOQS010000403.1:0-767 GCF_033438945.1 Vibrio sp. Y176
CGTTAATGATAGTTGGTGTGTCTTCGACTACATCCGCACTATCAGCCTCGATGTCGACTACTGGTGCAACCGTAAAGTCCACCGTTTGGCTAACGCTCTCGCCGCTTGGGTCTTTAGCTGTGAACGTAATTGTCTCTTTGCCATTCCAATCCGCAGTTGGAGTGATGGTAGCAACACCATTCACAATAGAAATTTGGATGCTGTTATTGCCAGAAACTGAGAATTCTAGCGAGGAATCAGAATCTTTGAATACTTCATTCAAGTCGATCGTGTATGCATCGAAATCTTCCGATAACACTTGGTCTGCAATGGCATTTTCAACAGTCGGTGCATCGTTAACACGATTCACAACCAAACTATCCCTGTCGTTAGCCGTAGGATTTACACCATCCGAAACTGACGCGCTGATAGTCAGATCTTTAAGGTTAAGTTCATCATTGTTAACTGCATCGACGCCCGCTTGAGTCAACTTGACTTCATTGCCAACCAACACGAAGTAACCGTTTGAGTTATTTTCTATAGAAACGGTTAGTTGGTCTTCTGGCGTGTCAGTATCGCGAACCGTTAAGGTTGCGACTACCGTATCAGTGTTCACTGCATCTTCAGTGATGCTTTCTACTGCATCAACCTTGATGGTTGGCGCATCGTTAACACGATTCATAATCGAACCATCACCGACGCACGCCTTTGGTTTATCCCCATCCGATACTGATGCGCTGATCGTTAGGTCTTTAAGGTTGAGTTCGTCGTTGTTAACCGCGTCAACA
>NZ_JAWOQS010000404.1:0-766 GCF_033438945.1 Vibrio sp. Y176
GGTTTCTGTGTTTGCTGGTACAACCTTGAATCAGACAGGACAAGCCATTGAGATCATCGCGATGACAATGGGCGTTTATCTAACGCTGAGCTTGCTCACGTCTGCGTTAATGAACTTGTACAACCGAAAAGTTGCGCTGGTGGAGAGATAATATGAGTACACATCAATTTCAGCCCGATCTCCCGCCACCATCAAATACCGTTGGCGTGGTTGGGTGGTTACGCAAGAATTTGTTTAATGGCCCAGTCAACTCCATTGTCACGCTTATTCTTGCTTATATCGTTTTTAATGCGCTTTGGCACATTGTCGATTGGGCATTCATTAATGCTGACTGGATAGGCTCAACGCGTGATGACTGTAGCCGAGAAGGTGCATGCTGGGTGTTCATCAGTGTTCGCTGGGAGCAGTTCATGTACGGCTTCTACCCAGAAGCAGAACTTTGGCGCCCTCGCCTGTTTTACATCACGCTCGCGATTTTCACTGTGCTTCTTGCCTATGAAAAAACACCAAAACGTTTATGGATTTGGCTGTTCTTTGTCAACATCTATCCGTTTATCGTTGCTGCGCTTTTCTACGGTGGTGTGTTTGGCTTGGAGGTGGTTGAAACGCATAAATGGGGCGGATTGTTGGTCACACTGATCATCGCGCTTGTTGGTATTGTGGTTTCATTACCGATCGGTGTCGCACTGGCTCTAGGTAGACGCTCTGATATGCCCATCATACGCAGCATCTGTACGATTTACATTGAAGTATGGCGTGGCGTTCC
>NZ_JAWOQS010000405.1:0-765 GCF_033438945.1 Vibrio sp. Y176
AGTACAGATCGACAAGGTACGAGCGAAGCGAGCGGTATTGAGGCCTTTAGAAATCTTACCGACGAGCGGCAAGCTGATGATTTTTCTGTCCCAAGACAAGCGAAAATCTGGTTTTTGCAATGCCAGTTTTAAGCCATAAAAACAAACTACTAGCACGGCAAAAATAATCAGCCCCCACTCTTGAACGAACTCACTAGCCGCCAGCAAAAATTGCGTTGACTGTGGCAACTCTTGCCCCATTTGAATGATCGGCTCGATGATTTTGGGTACCACGGTCGCCAACAAGAACGAGACAATCGCCACCGCAAACACCACTAATACGACAGGGTAGATCATCGCTTGCAACAGCTTAGAACGCATTTTCTGACGGTTTTCGACGTACTCCGCCAAGCGCTCTAAAACCGTATCAAGGTGTCCAGATTTTTCACCCGCGGCGACCATAGAGCGAAACAGTTCGTCAAAGACGTGTGGATAATCACCTAGGCTATCTGCCAATGGGTAACCTTCGGTGACTTTGGAGCGCACTGCAGCGATCATGGTGCGAATTCGTGGCTTTTCTGCTTGTTCAGAAACTGCTCGAAGACACTCTTCAAGAGGCATACCTGATTGAACAAGTGTGGATAATTGACGCGTGATCAGAGCCAGTTCAGCCGTTTTGATACCACGTTTGAAGCCCACTGAGCCTGAAGACTTAGCCGCCTTTGCTTTGGCTTCCACGACCTCAACAGGGATCATTCCTTGTTCTTTCAGTCGTTGGCGCACTTG
>NZ_JAWOQS010000406.1:0-765 GCF_033438945.1 Vibrio sp. Y176
ATAAGCTTCGCTGACAAAGGTGTTGCGGATCAATATGAATTGTTTGAGAAAGAACAAACGGTGTTGATTAGTACTCTGAATAAGCTTGAATTTTCCAATTTAGAAGAAAGTGAGTTTGGCATCATGGGGTCGCGTTCGGTGCGTGAACCGACGGATGATGAGCTGCAAAAATTTGGCAAAGGTAAGGTCGCGTTGTTCTTGTTAAAACCAGTGGGTAGCGATGACCGAACCCAACAAAAGGCAGTCTGGGTACATGTTGCTCGATTTGATGGCTGTACAGCGGATCTGTTTTCTAATGATCTAAAACCATTTGATGCGATTGATTATGACGCTGCAGGTTATTGTTCGAACGGTAGTACGATTCGCATGACTCGCTTTTTAGTGATTGACGACTCTAAACTAGAAAATATTGAGTATGAGTTGGCAGCGCCAATCGTGTACTACCGTCGCGGTCAACGTGAGTTCTTAGCGAGTGATGACGGCGGTTTTTATGCCAAGCCAAATGTGGTGTACGGCAAAAGCAAGTATGGCTATCCGAAATCACTTTATGAGTGGTCAGTGGTCACCATGAAGTATCAACCGAATTAATCATCGTTTGATACCTACTAAAAAGGAGTGCTGAGCACTCCTTTTTGCGTCTAATGCGCGCGGGTTACTTCGTGTAGCGCATGACTCCTTCTTGTACGGCTGTCGCCACCAAATGACCTTGCTGGTTATAAATTTCGCCACGCACTAAGCCTCGAGTATTACTCGCCGTTGGGCTTT
>NZ_JAWOQS010000407.1:0-764 GCF_033438945.1 Vibrio sp. Y176
CTCGTTGGATTCCGCTTGGTCTGTTCAACTTACAGCCTGCCGAAGTTGCGAAGCTATCGCTGTTCATCTTCATGTCCGGTTATTTAGTCCGTAAGCAAGATGAAGTGCGCCAGACCTTCTTTGGCGGCTTTATGAAGCCAATCATGGTGTTTGCTTTCTTCGCCGTCTTGTTACTTGGTCAGCCGGACTTGGGTACCGTCGTTGTAATGCTGGTTACTCTGTTTGGCATGTTATTTATCGCGGGCGCGAAGCTAACCCAGTTCCTGGCCCTGATGATTGCAGGTATTGGCGCTGTCGTCGGTTTGATCTTGGTAGAACCGTACCGTATGCGCCGTGTTACTTCGTTTCTTGACCCATGGGAAGATCCGTTCGGTAGCGGCTATCAGTTGACTCAATCTTTGATGGCGTTTGGTCGCGGAGAATGGTTTGGTCAAGGGTTAGGGAACTCAATTCAAAAACTGGAATACCTACCAGAAGCGCACACCGACTTTGTATTTGCGGTATTGGCTGAAGAGCTTGGTTTCGTCGGTGTCGTTTTAGTGCTGATGTTGATTTTTAGCTTGGTACTTAAAGCTGTGTATATCGGCAAACGTGCTTTTGAAGAAGGCGAGATGTTTGGTGGTTACTTAGCGTTTGGGATTGGTATTTGGTTTGCGTTTCAAACCATGGTCAATGTGGGCGCAGCCGCTGGTATTGTTCCAACCAAAGGTTTGACGCTTCCACTAATCAGTTATGGTGGTTCCAGTCTGATTATTATGTCCGTT
>NZ_JAWOQS010000408.1:0-764 GCF_033438945.1 Vibrio sp. Y176
TTCTACCTATTATGGAGGGTAACCAAACGTCAGCTGCTATCGCTATTTGACCATACGAGACTCAGCCTGTCTTTGGGCAAAGTGAAGTTCAGCGCGACCGCCAGTTATAGTAAACAACTGCGGCCCATTCCATACATCTACGTCGTTTTGCGAAATACTAAATGTATGGAAAGTACATCGACTCGCAATACTCCGCCGCTACTTGGAGGTTAAACTCTCAAGTCCGCTTGTATCGACTCCTTCTAATGCATGTTTTTCAAGAAGATATGTCTCTGAGCGCTCATTGGCTTTGCGTTGTTCAATCAGTTTTTGCTGCTCTATTGTTATTCGGGTTTGACGCTCAATTGCTTCCTGTTCACTCTCACACTGTCTGAATCCATCAGACCAACCTTGAGCATACTTTTTATCAGAGTTAAATCGGGAAATGTCTTTCTTAAATTCATCAAACAAGCTTCCAGCCGCTTTGTATCCACTGTGACACCCGTCATCAAAACCCTCTGCATATTGAACAGGAAACCCTTTGGCCACCATATTGTCTTTCGTGCTTGCGCAGCCCAAAAGCCCCAAAGTGAATAAAGAGATAACGAACACATTACATTTAGACATTATTTTCATGAAGAATACCTTCGTTTAGCATGGGTAATCAGATTAAAGTCTAGGCAATGGAGTTCGAGGATAGCAAGGTGTCTATTCGGTATAATCTATGTCTCCATATCTAATCCAAAAATGAGTCAACTACCAAACTACTAAACTACTAAACTACT
>NZ_JAWOQS010000409.1:0-764 GCF_033438945.1 Vibrio sp. Y176
CCGGATGAACCAGTAACCGCAATAATTGGGTGTTTAGCTGACATGACAAACCTTGTCGAAAATTACGTACCTGTAAAGTGCAGCAGCGAACCGCTGCACGGTCGATAACCCACTATAGCATGTAACAACGACTTGTCATCGAGTGGGATACGGTAAAAATGTGAACGTGCTAAAACTTTGCTTTGAGTTGAATATCAACCGTTTCATGCAGTTCTGAGAACACGATGACGGCTTCACCTTTTTCTAGTTGCGTCTTCACTTGATCGATTTTGTTTTGCAGTGAAATTTCAACCGCGCCATAGTCGGTGCCTTCGCGTAGTACGAACTCACGGATTAGATTTTCCAGTGTTTCTGGCGCGATGTCTTGCCAAGGAATGATCATAAATACCTCAAACTTTTATGATGAAAGGCTAGTTTACTGTGTTCGCGGTTTGGATACAGCTGAAAGGTACTCTGCCGCGACACTTTCGTAGTACGCGGGCAGGGCTTCCTCTAACCAGAACTTTGGTTTTAATGCCGTACCAGTCAGAAAACCAACGTGTCCGCCGTGCTCAAACAGACGGTAATCAATGTTATCTGGCAGAACAAATTTGGGGATCACCTCTTCGGTCATGAACGGGTCGTCTTTGGCGTGGATGATCAAAGTTGGCAAGGTGGTCTGCTGTGACTTGCTCAATCATGAGCATTGATAGGAATAATCTTGTGCATCATTAAAACCATGCAGATGTGCAAGGAACAAGTCAACAAATTCAAAAAAACGAATA
>NZ_JAWOQS010000410.1:0-762 GCF_033438945.1 Vibrio sp. Y176
GGTTCGCAAAGTTCGGACAGTGTGTGCGAACCAAGCCCAGGGCCATTGTCATCGACATGAATCATCACTTTGCTTTCATCCGTATCCGTTTCAACGAGCAACCACACTTGTTTATCTTGTTGTTCTTTTACGGCTTCAATTGCGTTTGTCAGCAAGTTAACCAGAACTTGCTCCAATTGAATGGTATTGATTTGAACCTCGATGTCGTCAGTAGGAAGTTCGGTAGCAAGTAGAACACGAGCAGATTTAAAAGCGGGTTTCATGAGCTCTTTTGATGAGGCTATCACGGGCAACAGGCGTGTTTGGGTAAGCTCATTGCCGCTGGCCTTTTTGGCAAACGAACGCAATTGCTGGCTGATGTTTGCCATTCTGTCTGTGAGGGCTGAAATGCGAGTGAGATTATCTTCCACTCGATCATACTTTTCTTTCTGAAGGAACAATTTTCCATTCTCAGCAAAGCTACGAATGGCTGCCAACGGATTATTCAGCTCATGGCTGATGCTTGCTGACATTTGACCGAGAACTGCCAGCTTAGCCGCTTGAATCAACTCATCTTGGGTTAAACGCAGTGTTTGCTCCGTTTCGGTTCGCTGCGCAATTTCAGCCTGTAACTCTGCTGTTCTCGCCATGACTTGAAATTCTAACTTCTGATTCGCTTCTTGTTGGATTCGTTCTAACTGCAAATGACGTTGTTGGCGGTGATAAATCAACTGGCCAATCAAGAACAAAACCGTAAAGGCCAACGTAAGCACAACGATATAG
>NZ_JAWOQS010000411.1:0-760 GCF_033438945.1 Vibrio sp. Y176
TACCGACGCGTTAGAGCTTTCTCATTTAGTTGAAGAAGCGAATGAAGAGTATGATATTTTGATGAATGACCTCATGTAACTTTCATTATGGATGAAAGTCACTGTGGTGATTTAGGGCGGCGTGCTGACGTACAACCGACAAAAAAACCTCCCACTGGTGGGAGGTTTTTGTATTTCTGTTTTGGCGTTAAATCGCTTCTTCTTTTGGTGGCGTAATATCTTGCACGTTTTCACCGTCAAAGTTTTCAGCGTAACCTTTTGGCGGTGGCGTCCAGCCACGTTCAGAACGCGATAACTTATCGTGACGATCTTTGCGCATCTCTTCCGCCATTTTCTCTTCGAGCTGGATGAATAGCTCGCGGAAGTTGTTATCGAAGCGCTCACCTTCCGAATCGTCTTCCCACGCTTGATATAACATTTCAGATTTACGAGCTTCTACGCGCTTGTAAGTGTCTTTTTGCTGTTCAACAAAGAATGGGTGAATGCCCAACGCTTTCATGGCATGTCCACCCATTTCCAGTGCCGAGTGATAAGTTTCCGATTCAATCACATCTGCGCCAGCTTGACGCAACAAGTAACCATGACCGCGGTCGAAAGCACGTGCGATGATTTTCACTTTCGGGTACGTGTGCTTCACGTATTTCACCAGTTCCACACTCGATTCTTGGTTATCAATCGCGACGACCAACGCAGCCGCATGCTCGATACCTGCTGTGTGCAGCATATCTGGTCGGGTTGCGTCACCAAAATAGGCACGAGT
>NZ_JAWOQS010000412.1:0-760 GCF_033438945.1 Vibrio sp. Y176
CTGGCGTGCCAACTTCATCCATGTAGATCAGCTTTTCATTACCTGCGGCGTCATGAACATAACCAAATTCGAATTTGGTATCGACAAAGATTTGGTCGATTTCTTCTAACGCTTGGCTGATAACGTTAAAGCCTTCTTTCAACAGTTTTTCGTACTGAGCGATATCTTCTGTGCTTGAGAAGTTAAACGCTTCATAGTTGTCCACGATATTTTGGCGAGTGATGTTCACATCGTCTGCTTCTGGTACACCAGGAATGCCTTTTAGGATGCCTTTGGTTGACGGCGTCATTAGCAAATCCGGTAGAGCCTTATCTTTTTCTAACCCTTCAGGAAGTTGGATACCACAAAACTCGCGCTCACCATTTGCGTATGCACGCCACATGGAACCAGTGATGTATTTACGGCAGATTGCCTCAATTTTTACCGGTTTTGCTTTTTGAACGATCCAAACAAATGGGTGAGGAATATCTAAGATGTGGCTGTCAGCTAAGCCGTTGTCTTTAAAAAGCTTAAACCAATGATTTGAAATGGCATTCAATGCGGCACCTTTACCCGGCACACCTTTAAGCCCACCTTCACCATGCCAAATACAATCGAAAGCAGAAATACGATCGCTGATCACCATGATGGCCAGGGGCGCATCTGGTGCGACATCGTATCCTTTCTCTTTGATCAGTCGGGCACTGTCTTCTTCAGTTAACCAGTAAACTGAACGAACTTTTCCGCTGTGTACGGGTTTGTGGGTGCGAATTGGCAGGTC
>NZ_JAWOQS010000413.1:0-759 GCF_033438945.1 Vibrio sp. Y176
CCGTTAATGTAAGTCGCAAGCTCTTCGATATCGTCACCCGCTTTTGCGCTGATGTTGATTTCTTGCTCTTGGCCGTAGCTGTCCGTTAGGTTGATTTTTAGGTCATTCTTACCTTGGGCAACGTTCCAATCTTTACCTTTACCACTTTCAGCTTGGTAGCTTACACCGCCCATCATTTTGTTGTCTGAGCGCATGTCTTTTAGCTCAAGCATCACTGCTTCACCGTTATCCGCACCGATTTGGAACGATTTCGCACCGTGTGTGCCGTTTAGTAGCTTGTTACCACCGAAAGAAGTGGTTTCTGCGATACGGTTTAGTTCGTCGTTTAGCGCGGTCACTTCTTCTTGAATCGCAACACGTTCTGCTTTCGAGTTTGAACCGTTTGCTGATTGTAGAGACAAATCACGCATACGTTGAAGAATGTTAGTGGTCTCATTCATTGCACCTTCAGCAGTTTGTGCAATCGAGATACCGTCGTTCGCGTTGCGAACCGCTACATCCAAACCACGGCTTTGTACGTTCAAACGGTTCGAGATTTGTAGACCCGCAGCGTCATCTTTCGCGCTGTTGATTTTAAAACCCGAAGACAAACGCTCCATAGAAGTTTGTTGAGCTGAGTTTGCGTTGTTTAGGTAACGCTGAGCGGTCATCGCTGATACGTTAGTGTTTACATTCACTGCCATGGTGATTTCTCCAATTGATTTTCCGGTGTAGCGGTTTCCGACGTCTCGGAAAACCAAGTAGTTCTCTCAAAGTTAC
>NZ_JAWOQS010000414.1:0-759 GCF_033438945.1 Vibrio sp. Y176
ATGCGATGTTAGATAGGTACAGCGCTTCTTCAACCGCTGTGTTACCGCCGCCGACAACCGCTACTTTTTGGTTGCGGTAGAAGAAACCGTCACACGTAGCACATGCCGATACGCCGCGACCTTTGAACGCTTCTTCTGATTCCAGACCTAGGTATTTAGCTGATGCACCTGTTGAAATGATCAAAGCATCACAGGTGTACTCACCAGAATCACCTTTTAAACGGAATGGACGTTGAGACAGTTCAACTTCGTTGATGTGATCGAATACAATTTCTGTTTCGAAACGTTCCGCATGTTCTTTCATGCGTTCCATTAATGCTGGGCCTGTTAGGCCTTCTGCATCACCTGGCCAGTTTTCTACTTCTGTTGTAGTGGTTAGCTGACCACCTTGTTGCATTCCCGTCACAAGCACAGGGTTTAGATTCGCGCGCGCAGCGTATACTGCCGCGGTGTAACCTGCTGGACCAGAACCAAGAATTAATAATTTACAGTGTTTTACGTCGCTCATTGTGGCTCCAAAGAGGGCTGAACATTTCTCTCGATTGTATGGAAATTCTTATAGCTTTAAAAGCATAAACGGCGATTGAGATCGAATAAATGGTTATAGATTAGAACTCACTATCGCGTGATAGAAATTGTCTCAATCCAGCATAAAATTCTATTTACAGTAGAGAAATCTAGTTTCAAATGTTGCTTAAGCTTTAATCTAAAACATATACCTAATTTAACTTTTGTTTGTGGGTTTTCATCTCGTTTTTT
>NZ_JAWOQS010000415.1:0-759 GCF_033438945.1 Vibrio sp. Y176
GCACCTTTCGGCACTATTGAGAAAGGAACTGCCAATTTATATCGAACCAGATTATCGACCATGGATACTCGCAAGCCGCGTTGGTGCGGATGAGTTTGTCGTCGTATTCCCTTGCAACAACAGCTTAGAAGCGCGCGAGATTGCCAACCAAATTCATAGACAAGTGCTATCGCCATTGAGGCTCGACAGTCACAATATCCGCTTAACCACCAGCCTTGGTGTTGCGGTATATCCAGAGTTTGGCTGTAACGCAGATTCGTTGCTGCAACTTTCATCCCTTGCCGCACAAGAATCAAAACGTCGCGGCAAAGACATTATGTCCGTTTACGATCCCGCATTCGATGCGACGGTGAAACAACGACTCTATATCGAAAGAGAACTGAGTCGCTCCATCCACGACTTATCACAGTTTGAGCTTTGGTATCAACCTAAATTTGACCTTAAGACCTACCAGTTGGTTGGGGTTGAAGCATTAGTGCGATGGAATCATCCCGAGAAAGGTTACATTGGCCCTGAACAGTTTATTCCGATTGCAGAACAAAACGACTTGATTCTCGAGCTTGGTGAGCATTTGATCGAAACCGCGATCAAGCAAAGAGCGGAATGGGCAGA
Organism: Vibrio sp. Y176; assembly: GCF_033438945.1. NCBI lineage: Bacteria > Pseudomonadati > Pseudomonadota > Gammaproteobacteria > Vibrionales > Vibrionaceae > Vibrio > Vibrio sp. Y176. Next base: position 613 of record NZ_JAWOQS010000415.1, read on the forward strand.
AGCATTCGACCATGATTTTCATATCGCGTTGAACTTGTCCCCACGACAAATCTACCGCCAGGACCTTAGCCTCATATTTGAGCACTTTTTATTGCAATACAATGTATCCGCCAAAGACATTCACGTAGAAGTGACGGAGTCACTTTT
>NZ_JAWOQS010000416.1:0-758 GCF_033438945.1 Vibrio sp. Y176
AAAAATAACGTCACCAAACTCTGAATCGAAGGTTGTGGCAAGTTAAGGTCATGGCCAATGATCGGTAAAGAAGGAAGATAGATACTGACGCCAACCTGGCCAGTAGCAATGATCATCATCGCAAGTAACAACGGTGTTTTACGCACTAGTCCCCTCCCACTTGTATTACAGACTTATTGCAAACAGTGTATATTTGATACTCAACGATGATAATCAGCTAAATTGGAAAGGAATTATTTCCTCGGAGGACTTAATGGATTGGATTCAAAGTGTACAAAGTTACATTCGAGTTATCGAAGAAGGCAGCTTCAATGCAGCCGCCCGGAAGCTCAACACAACAAGCTCTGCTATCAGCAAGCGTATCCAGTGGTTAGAGGACAAAATTGGCGTCCAGTTACTCAAGCGTACCACTCGTTCAATAAGTCAAACCGAAGCTGGTGCCCTATTCTACGAACGAGCCAAAGTGCAACTTGACTCTTGGCAGTCCGTGTTAGATGAAACTCGCTCAGTAAACCAGTCTCCGGCCGGTCTGTTAAAGATTGGCGCAACGTTGGCGGTAGGTTCTAAGTTTTTAGTCCACTACCTTGATGATTTTCTAGAAAAATACCCCGATATCACTCTGCAACTCACCACGACGCTACCCGGTCAACTGCCGGAACTGAGTTTGGATCTTTTCATCAGTCGTCATTTAGAACAGCTCAATTCATTAAGCTTTAAAGCCACCCCGCTGTTCGAACACAAAGCTCAGTTTTATGCAG
>NZ_JAWOQS010000417.1:0-758 GCF_033438945.1 Vibrio sp. Y176
TGAATGGTGGCAAATCAATTTTGATAGAACGTGCGGCCGGGCCTTCACCAATCATGATGTCCAATTGGTAATCTTCCATTGCCGGATACAGTACCTCTTCGACCATAGGGCTAAGACGATGGATCTCATCAATGAAAAGCACGTCGTTTTCCTCAAGATTGGTCAACAACGCGGCCAAATCGCCTGCTTTTTCGAGAACAGGTCCAGAAGTAGTACGGATGTTCACTTCCATCTCGTTAGCAACAATGTTTGCCAACGTCGTTTTACCCAAACCTGGAGGGCCAAAAATAAGTAGGTGGTCTAACGCCTCACTACGCAATTGTGCCGCTTTGATGAAAATCTCCATCTGATCACGGACATGATCCTGACCTTGGTAATCCGCCAACTTTTTAGGGCGAATAGCACGGTCAATAACATCTTCATCACGAAACGCTGGATTTTCAGGAGCGATTAAACGATCGGCTTCAATCATACTGTTACCTTGAACTTTCCGTTACACCATTGATTTTAGTGCTTCACGGATCAGCTGCTCGCTGCTCATGTCCGGTTTAGCAATTTGAGAAACGACTTTCGACGCTTGAGTTGGTTTGTAGCCTAGAGCAAGAAGTGCGCTGACCGCCTCTTCTTCTGCACTATTTGACGAAGCGGCAGCCGAGTCAGTAGGAGCGGCATCAGTAAACGGCGTGAATAAGTCGCCAGCTCCCCAACCTTTTAAGCGGTCTTTCATTTCAACGACCAAACGCTCGGCGGTCTTCTTA
>NZ_JAWOQS010000418.1:0-755 GCF_033438945.1 Vibrio sp. Y176
CTACTTTGTGGACTTTCTTCCATCGCAGTTGCATTGGCCTGACGTTGCATTGGTGTCGACCACCGCTATCGTATTAAGCCTATTGGCCACTTGGTACCCAGCTTCTCGCGCAGCGAAACTGAACCCTGCCGCGGTTTTGAGTGCTAAGTAACTAAGGAAAGCAAGCTAGCCTCGTAGACATCGTTGTTGGCTACGATTTCTTTTTACTAAGTACACTAGATACAAAAAAGGACCTTTCATGGTCCTTTTTTGTCCTCATTAGCATCTTTTCATTCTTTGCTTACATTTCGTTTCAGCTTTATTGTCGTTTGAACCTCAAGCCATGTCGCAACGAATGATTTTAGCGTCTTATCCGCTTATCTTACTTTTCGTTTTTGCCAACTGCGAACGACAGAGTAGCGCCACAATCCGCGAATACCGAAATAACCAATGATCGCAGAACCCACACCGCAAATTGCGCACCCCAATAGGAATGGAGGCCCAATCGTGCTCATCTGTTGCATGATAAAGTCCCAAGATAGCTCAAAATGGAATGGCTGAGGTGGAACATGCATGACCCATGCACCGAGCTTGTAAGCAAAGTAAAACAAGACTGGCATGGTAATAGGGTTGCTGACCCAAACGAGAGCGACTGACAGAGGTAAATTTACGCCCATTAAAATGGCTAAACCTGCAGACATGATCATCTGGCTCGGAAGCGGGACAAACGCCATAAATAGGCCAACGGCAAAAGCACCTGACGCAGAGCGACGGTT
>NZ_JAWOQS010000419.1:0-755 GCF_033438945.1 Vibrio sp. Y176
TGGTCTTGGTGATGCAGGTGATAAGATTTTCGGTACTAAGTAATTAGTTACTCCGAATAAAACAAAGGCTTGGTTTTCACCAAGCCTTTTTTGTTGCTGTTTATTTAGAAAGGTTAAAGTGCGCCACTTAAAAGTCGCACAGTCGAATTACTTCGCGCTTTCTTCTTCCATTTGAGCGTTATCAACCACGTGGTTTTCACCAAGGTCGTGTGGCAGCACTAGGTTAAGAAGGATTGCCACGATACCACATAGGCTTACACCTTGTAGGCTGAACTCGCCGATACCGAAAGCCATACCACCGATACCAAATACCAGTGTGACTGCAACGATCACTAGGTTACGAGACTTGTGTAGATCAACGTTGTTTTTAATCAGCGTATTCAAACCGACGGTTGCGATAGAACCGAACAGAAGAATCATGATGCCGCCCATTACTGGCACAGGAATGGTTTGCAGAATCGCACCTAGCTTACCTACCAGCGCAAGAACAATAGCGGTAATGGCAGCCCAAGTCATGATTACAGGGTTGAAAGCTTTGGTCAGCATTACCGCGCCTGTTACTTCACTGTAAGTAGTGTTTGGCGGCGCACCAACCATTGATGCTGCAATTGTCGCGATTCCGTCACCCGCGATAGTGCGGTGTAGGCCTGGTTTCTTCAGGTAGTTTTTACCCGTTACATTTGAGATAGCCAACATGTCACCCACGTGCTCTACCGCAGGAGCGATTGCAACTGGGATCATGAATAGAATCGCGT
>NZ_JAWOQS010000420.1:0-755 GCF_033438945.1 Vibrio sp. Y176
ACTACAAGTCAGTTACCTTGCCATAAAAAACCGACAAAAAGGCAATGCAAAAGGAGCACACCCATGACCGCACTCGCTGTGACATTGAAGAATTGGTTCTTCACTCGCAACAGCATGATTTTGAATGCCAACATTCTGCTGTTCATTATCTTGTTTAATACCTTACCCTTTGAACCACAAGTCGTAACCGGCATCAGCATCTTAGTGTTTGTTGCGATTCTTTGGTTAACAGAAGCGATTCACGTCAGCATTACTGCTTTGCTGATCCCGATGCTTGCCGTCTTCTTGGGCGTGTTTAACACCCAAACAGCACTGAATAACTTCTCGAACTCAATCATCTTCTTGTTCTTGGGTGGCTTCGCTCTCGCCGCTGCGTTGCACAAGCAGAAACTTGACCAAGCACTTGCTGACAAAGTGTTGCTGATTGCTCGTGGTCGAATGTCTGTCGCGGTATTTATGCTGTTCGGTGTGAGCGCAGGTCTTTCAATGTGGATTTCCAACACAGCAACAGCCGCAATGATGCTTCCTTTGGTGTTAGGTGTCATGACGAAACTGGACGCGAAGAAAAACCACAACACATTCTTGTTCGTTCTTCTCGGTATTGCTTACAGTGCCTCTATCGGCGGTATCGCTACGCTAGTTGGTAGCCCACCAAACGCGATTGCTGCGGCCGAAGTAGGTTTGAACTTCACGGAATGGATGAAGCTAGGTCTGCCAATCTCTTTGATTTTGATGCCAATTGCGATTTTGGTTCT
>NZ_JAWOQS010000421.1:0-755 GCF_033438945.1 Vibrio sp. Y176
AAATACTACGCAACCATTTGGACGGACATGGCTCAAGTCGCAAGCCGATTGAATCGCTTCGCGAATGACGTCGTCAAACCAGAAGACATCATTTTGTACTCCTCTGAGCGGCTTACTCGCTACCAAGAAAAAGAGGACGAGCGCAGTCAACGTCGTTATACCGTAACAAAACATCACCCTGAATATTTGTATCTTGGCGTCGATTTACTGGGCGCGATGGCGAGAGCAGATGAGTACGGCTTAAAGCACCAACAAGATATAACACTGCGAGAAATCATTCGTCGTTACGATTTTACTCGCTACGCCACCGATAAAGAGATGATTGAAGCATGGGCGGCGCAGTTGGCAAATCAGGTCTATTGGCTGCGTCAACTGGGTGAACAAGATGTGGTGAACGCGTTCATTGAAGCATTCCGATCGACCTACCCCGACGACAATGATAAAAAGCTCTCTGCTCAGCAATACGGCAACAAAATCTATGGCATGACACACATCATCTTTGCCGACTCTCAGTATTATCAAAAGCGCGTGAATGAAGCGGATCATCAATGGATTTATGATTACTTCCGCGACAACATCGACACGATTTTATTGCGAGCAAAAGAAGACATCATTGCCGAAGTAGGTATTTCATTTTTACTGGCTGGCCTTGACCACGATCCCGTCGTTGAGAAAACACGCCAAGCGATTCGAGATGCCATCAGCACCGAACAAGGGATGATCCCATCCGTTGATGGTGACTTTGATCTAAAGTA
>NZ_JAWOQS010000422.1:0-754 GCF_033438945.1 Vibrio sp. Y176
ATTCGTTCTATATTCAGGACGGAATGAACAGTTTGTGAGCCCACAAATACCATTCTTTTTCAGCATTACAGCTCGTCAAAAGCCTCAATAGCCTCTGACAACTTCTTAACGCCGTGGATTTGCATCCCCGGAATGCCACCTTTTGGCATATTAGCAGCCGGGACAATTGCCTTTTTGAAGCCGTGCTTAAACGCCTCGTTCAAACGCTCTTGGCCACTCGGTACCGGACGAATCTCGCCAGCCAAACCAACTTCGCCAAATACCACCACATCTTTTGGCAACGGACGATCGCGAAAGCTTGATAGTAACGCCATCACTAAAGCAAGATCCGCACTGGTTTCTGTTACCTTAACGCCGCCGACTACATTCACAAACACGTCTTGATCGGCCATTTGCAGACCACCGTGCTTATGCAGTACGGCTAATAATAAGGAGAGACGATTCTGCTCCAAACCAACCGCTACGCGACGAGGGTTTGCCAATTGCGAGCAGTCCACCAGCGCTTGAATCTCTACTAATAGAGGACGTGTACCTTCCCACACAACCATGACCGAAGATCCTGACGTCTCTTCTTCGCCACGAGAAAGGAAAATCGCCGATGGGTTACTTACTTCTTTCAGTCCCTGCCCCGTCATCGCAAACACACCTAATTCATTTACCGCACCAAAACGGTTTTTGTGGCTGCGCAGTGTACGGAAACGACTATCTGTTCCGCCATCAAGCAAGACAGAACAGTCAATAATGTGCTCAAGGA
>NZ_JAWOQS010000423.1:0-753 GCF_033438945.1 Vibrio sp. Y176
AATGCGCGATACAATCAGGGTGTTGAGTGAAGATAGCGTTCTTTGCCACCAGCTCTGCCGCATCATCGATTACGGATTTAAGTGGCGCATTTTTGTTGTCTAGGTCAACCGCGTTGATCGCATCTTCTAACGCTTTAGGATCCATACCTGAGTATGGTGCGTTAACTTGTTCAAACACTGACTTCATTGCAGAAGTTGTGTGACTCATTACTGATGCAAACTCAGCACTGCCTAGTTCACCGGTATGGATGAAGTGCTTTTTCCACTCTTCTTGTGGTGCAGCTTCAACGTGGCTACCGCCTGCGGCGATGATCGCTTCTTCAAGCACACGTAATGCGAAGTCAATCTGTTCGAATGAAATGATAAGTGGTGGAAGGAAGCGAATAACAGAACCTTCGTGGCCGCCTTTCTCAACCATCAAACCACGCTCAAGCGCAGCACGTTGAATCGCTAGGGTCAACTGACCGTCAGCAAGAGGTTCACCAAACTTGTTAAGCTCGCCGTTAGGATTCTTGATTTCAACGCCTAGCATCAAGCCTTTGCCACGAACTTCAGCAATACAGTTAACACGTTTTTGGATGCTTTCGAGACCAAAACGTAGGTATTGGCCCGCAACGTTCGCATGCTCAACAAGGTTGTCACGTTGGATAATTTCAAGCGCTTTAGCACCTGAAACCATTGCAAGTTGGTTACCACGGAATGTGCCCGTGTGCTCGCCTGGCTTCCACGTATCGTGTTGCTTATTGATCACAA
>NZ_JAWOQS010000424.1:0-752 GCF_033438945.1 Vibrio sp. Y176
GTTGTTACCTGCTCAGCAAGCCAATCGATTAGCGCAGGAAGCGTCTGAGTTGACGCCTTTTCTCCCTTCATCCACGTTTGCGCGTAAGATAACAGATCTGGTACTAAATTTTGTAAGTTTTGTTGGCGTAATGGTGCTGGCACGCCCATGACCATTAGCGCTTTATCATTTCTGGCTTTTAATTGGATACCCAACTGAGCAAAGTCTTGTTGATAATCTTGTGCCAACTTCACTAAGTCAGTGTCCAACTTCATCGACAACGGTACTAATAAAGGCTGCGCTTTTAACGCTCCTTCACTTGGCGTCAACTGACCTTTGGTGCGATAGAACTCAGATCGAGGTAATGAAACTAATGCTACGCCGCTGTCGCTGCTCATCAGAACCAATTGTTCATCCACAACGACCAACGCTTTCCCCAACGCTGTAACTTGAGGCAAACTCACTTCTCGAGCGGACTCTATCGATGTCGGTTGCTCAGCTTGTTGCGATTCGAAGTCGGGTGTTTTTAGCAGTTCATGGTAAGCGTGGACTTCTCGCTTGCTTGGTGCAGGTTCAGCATGACGCTCTTTACCTACATTTGGTTTAGGCGCAGGTTTGGACTCAATCCAATCCGTTCGCTTAAAGGAGTCTGCAATGCGTGCTTCACGCACAGATGAATCACTCGGCGCACGATCGCGTGGCTTTATCTCATAATCAGTACGTCCAGGGTACGTAGGCGTTTTATCAATCGCTTGATACACACGCTCTGGGAC
>NZ_JAWOQS010000425.1:0-751 GCF_033438945.1 Vibrio sp. Y176
TAAACGGCGATTTCACCACATCAAACCACGTAATATGGCCATCACTACTCACGACCTTATCGATATACCTTACCGGTTCCGCTTGTCGTAGAGCGTGTAGGTCGCTCGTTTCCAACCGCGTGTACATTTCAACGGGAATGACATCTTGAAGACGCTTACCAATCAAATCAGAAACTTCCGATATACCTAAAGCGTTTACAAATGGCTTATTGCACGCTTGGTACACCATATTCTCATTAAAAATACCGATAGAGTCAGGGCTTGCATCTAAGATTGTTTGAAGAATGGTGTCACGTTGAGCCAAGGCGACTTCAGTGTCTTTACGACGTTCCATTTCATCACGTAAGTTTTGCTGAATCTTATGCCACTCCGTCACATCGTGACTAATAGACAACGTTCCGAGTAGCTCACCACTTGGCGATACTAATGAGCTTAAATTCACTTCAAGCAAGCAGCTGCGACCTTGCGTGTCCGTCGTCCATTTGCGTTCACTTTTACGGGTAGCGACTCGGCTCGCCGTTGCAGTGATGGCTTCTTCTCGTCGCCCCTCCCAAAACTGGTCAAAGGCACGATTCGTCGTCAATAAGTTACCTTGGCAATCTTGCAAGCAGATCAACTCGGACAGCGAATCTAGCGCTGAGCGAGCCATCTCTAACTGCGCCAACTCTTGCTGCTGCTCTTGTAAAGTGACTTGATAAGGTTGCGCGTACATGATCCAAACACGATGACCACGTAGCAAACTCTTTCGGCC
>NZ_JAWOQS010000426.1:0-750 GCF_033438945.1 Vibrio sp. Y176
TTGTTCAAAGATTTGCTGTAATCGCGCCTTCGTCACAGGCTTAGCAACAAACTCGTTCATGCCCGCTTCAAAGCAACGCTGCTGATCTTCTTTCACTACATTGGCAGTTAATGCGATGATCGGCACGTGAGCGCCCCACTCATTCATGTCACGGATCTGCTCTGTCGCGATAAACCCATCCATCACTGGCATTTGGCAATCCATAAAGATGAGATCAAAGGCGTGCTCGCGGCATAACTGCAACGCTTCTTCACCATGGCTCGCGACACTGACTTTAAGCCCTAGCTGCTCCAGCATAATGCGAACAACCCTCTGATTCACTTCCGTATCTTCGACAATCAAAACCCACGGCTTATCTGGATTTTTGTTTGTTGCCTCATTCGCCTCTGTTCGAGGAAAATCGAGCACATTGAGCGGATCGGTATATGTTGGAAGACCGCACACCACCGTTAAAGGAATGGTGAAATCGAAACAGCTTCCCAAGCCAAGTTCACTGGTTAGCTTGATGTCTCCACCCATGATGTGGACGAGTTGGGCACAAATCGCCAAACCTAACCCTGTACCACCATATTTGCGAGTTGTACTGCCATCGGCTTGTTGAAAGCGTTCAAACACCGCTTGCTGGTGCTCTTTGGCAATACCTCTCCCCGAGTCCACAACGCGAAAGCGAACTTGGGCGATATCGTTGTTTTGCTCGTGCAATGAGACAAGTAATTTGACATGACCACGCTCGGTGAATTTGACCGCGTT
>NZ_JAWOQS010000427.1:0-750 GCF_033438945.1 Vibrio sp. Y176
CGTCAATATTCTTCCTTATCGCCTATTACTGTCTTTGGGGCGCTCACTTGGCAAGCTAGGCATGCGCTATGGCAAAAAGCGCGTACATATCGCGAAGCGCAACCTTGAACTGGCATTCCCCGCGAAAACGCCAGAAGAAGTGCAACATATCGTGGAAGAAAACTTCAAGAATACCGGGATGGCACTGATCGAAACCGGTATTACATGGTTTTGGCCTACATGGCGCTTCAAAACGCTCATTGTCGAGAAAGACATCCACGCTCTAAAAGAAAAAGGCGCGGAAGGGAAAGGCGTATTGTTGTGTTGTGTGCACGCTCTTAACTTAGAAATTACCGCGCGAGCTTTTGCTGTTTTAGGTGTTGCGGGTTACGGCGCATTTCGTCCGCATAACAACCCAGCGTACAACTTCATCCAATATTGGGGGCGCACGCACAACGGTAACAAACTGATTGATCGCAAAGATGTGAAAAAGATGATTCGTGTACTGCGCAGCGGCGAGCGTTTGTTCTACTTACCTGACCACGATTACGGCCGCAATAAATCGGTCTTCGTGCCATTTTTTGCCATTGATGATGCTTGTACAACAACCGGCACCAGCATTTTAGCCTACACATCAAAATGCGCGATCATTCCAGGTTCTGGTTTCCGCAATGACGAAGGAAAATACGACATCATCGCCGATAAGTGCATTGAAGCCGATTACCCACAAAAAGATGAAGTGGTTGCGGCGGCGTATATGAACAAGTACGT
>NZ_JAWOQS010000428.1:0-749 GCF_033438945.1 Vibrio sp. Y176
TTTGAGGTCACAGGCGCGCTTAGTTCCGCCACTTTCCACTTCGACAACACACAAATCACACGGAATTTTCTCGTTACTTTTGTTCATTTCGCACAGTGAAGGGATTTCGACCCCACACACTTTGGCTGCTTCCAGAAGGGTTAGCCCCTCTTCTACAATTCTATATTTTCCATCGATGACAATTTCTATCATACAACCCCCGAAGCAGGCACGTTAAACCTTACATTCTATAAGGATAACCCCTACCATGGAAAGTTCGTGTGACAAAAAACTCAATAAAGAGATATTTATTGGCGATTAATATGTCTAACCTCTCCCAAGATGCACCAAATATCTCACGTTTACTTGGGGGTGAATGCTTGACTTTCCCCCTAGGGTAACCTTTATTATTAAGCGGTTACTCGTTATTTACACTCATTTTGACTGGACTCCGTATGCGCCTTAAATCACTGCATACAATTTGGCTAACGTTATGTACAACGCTGATACTGCTGGTATCTAGCGTGGTTAACAGCGCGCCTTTAATGAGTATCAAAATGATGTCGAGTGGCGCTATGATGCCTGAACACATGACAGAAATGGCAAGCGCGAACGATCACTGCGGCTCCCCGAGCATGGAGATGGCCTCATCGTTGAGCTCCAACTCTACAGAAATGACCATGAGCTGTGTTGATGGCTCCGGCATGATCCACAATTGCTGCACAGCATCTTGTTCATTCGTTTTCGTCCCGTTACCAGCCCCTGTCAGC
>NZ_JAWOQS010000429.1:0-749 GCF_033438945.1 Vibrio sp. Y176
TAATAGATAATTTCTATTTTGGCTTGGTTTGATAAAATGATGACTTATCTAGTAGTCATCATTGTTTTCATCTACAACGCTGTGTTACTAGTTTGAAGTTGTTGTCAGATAATTCTGATAACCGTCGTTTCATATAAATTTAAATATCATAATCAGTTACCTTTCACCTATCTACTAATTCATGTTTTAAATCTAACGATATAGCCAGATCCTATGGTTTTCGAACGTTATAAATTATTGGATGTGCAATCATAAGATTATATATCTACCTATTTATGGTTATCAAATAAAAAATTGACCATATCGTGACATTTATTGATTAATTATCGTCAAAAATTCGTCGCCTCAAAATTTTGACGATTTTGTGTTCATTTTACTCTCGGTAATTCATAAGAATTTTATATAAATTGGAAAGTACTGTGTCGATGGTTCAGCGTTGTTTTACCTTACTCTTAGTTGCCTTATTTACCTCTGCAAACGCTCTAGCAGCAGGAGAGGTGGAAATTTCATTTAGTCCTGCTTCTGGGAGTCATTATGAAAATGGTGAAGAAATTTCGTATTCGATTGAGGTAAAAAATACAACGGCGGACACAATTGCAGATGTCTCAGTGATAAACGCGGTTTGGGATGTCATGTCGGGCGACCAAAAAGCCTTTCAGAGCGTATCGATATCAGACACTCACAGTCTAGGTTCAATCGCTGGTAGTTACGTATCTAGCAATGCGAACTTAGAAGTGACTGGCGCGACA
>NZ_JAWOQS010000430.1:0-749 GCF_033438945.1 Vibrio sp. Y176
TGTTTCCAACGTACTAAAGCCTCAGCGCCATTGATACTGAAATCACGGGCGTTCACTTTGGGTTGATACCAAACTTCAAGACCATTTTGCTGCAGGGCTTTTTGCAGTTCGATTTCAAGCCACAAACGCATACGCGCTTCTTTGTTCATTTGGTCATTGAATTTGATCAGACGGTTTCGTCCGCGATCTTTGGCTTCGTACATCGCGGTATCGGCGTTTTGTAGCAAGATACGAGCATCCTGCCCATCTTCCGGATAGCGGACGCTACCAATTGAGCAGGCAAGACGTTTACTGAAGTGGTGCAGATCAAAAGGTTGGTTTATCAAAGAAATAATGCGATCTGATAACACTTCTGCCATGCGCGAGTTTTCTGGCTCAGGAAGGATGATGCCGAACTCATCACCGCCAAGATGACCGATGATCGCTTGGTTTGGCAGCAGTCGTTTTAAACGCGCAGAAACTTCTTGGATGACTTTGTCACCGATGTGATGACCCAGCGAGTCATTAATGTTCTTAAAGTTATCGATATCGAGGTAAAACACCAATAGCGGTGTTTGGCTTTTGATCAGTTGTTCTAGGCGCTTGGTGAAACCAAATCGGTTATACAGTTTGGTTAAAGAGTCGATATGAGAATCTTCACTGGAGGCTGACGACAAGTGTTTTGGTGTGTCATCCGCATCTTGGATAAGAATAATTTGAGATTCACTGCCTAGAATTGCCGTCGAGTCCGCATGCAATTGGACTTTGCG
>NZ_JAWOQS010000431.1:0-749 GCF_033438945.1 Vibrio sp. Y176
CAAGGCTGGACGAATCACCGATGCCATTGAAGAAACCTTGATTGCTTTCTTCTTAGGTGCGATGACATTGCTGACGTTTGCTAATGTCATTTTTCGCTATGTCTTTAACGATAATATTCTCTGGGCGTTAGAGCTCACCGTATTCATGTTCGCGTGGATGGTTTTAGTTGGCGCTTCGTACGGTGTGAAAAAACACTTTCACATTGGCGTGGATGTCATCATCAATATCGTGCCTGAAGGGCGCCGTAAACTCCTTGCGCTAGTCGCAGCGGCCTGCTGCCTAACCTTTTCGATTCTGCTTTTGATTGGTGCTTGGAATTATTGGTATCCCTTTGCGACAGAGTGCGCATGGTATGACACCGACGATATCCTAATGCCTGAGTTTTTACAGTTCTTAGCGGATTGGCTTAATGAAGGCGAGCGCTACGAAAAACTGCCACGCTTTATTCCTTATTTCGCTTTGCCGCTTGGTATGGCGATGCTCACTTTCCGTTTTTTACAAGTCACTTGGCAGATCGCTACAGGCAAGCTGGATCGCTTGATTGCAGGTCATGAAGCTGAGGAAGAACTGGAAGCCTTAAAAGAAGAAATGAGTGAAGCTGGCGATGCCATGACTCCTCGTTCCTCGAACGATTCTGAGCACAAGGAGCGCTAAGCCATGGATATTTTACTACTGTTTTTAATGGTGATTGGCTTCATGCTCATTGGTGTGCCAATCGCAATTTCTCTGGGTCTTTCCAGTGTTCTTT
>NZ_JAWOQS010000432.1:0-748 GCF_033438945.1 Vibrio sp. Y176
GCATGTGGCCTATCAATGCGATGTTGCTGATTGTCGCGATCATGGCCAATATGATGGACAGTGTTCCAGCTCGACGAATGAAAGAAAAATTCCGTAAGAAGAGGCTCGCGTAAGCTGTGTTCAAAATCTTAGACCTTTACATCGGTAGAACCATCATTTCTACCACAGCCTTGGTTCTGGCAACGTTTGTTGGCCTATCGGGTATCATCAAATACGTGGAACAGCTACGAAAAGTGGGGCGTGGTGTGTATGACCTGACGCACGCTTTGTATTTCGTTTTGTTGAGCGTGCCTCGTGACGTTGAAATGTTTTTCCCAATGGCAGCATTGCTGGGTGCGCTGATTGGTTTGGGTATGCTGGCGTCAAGCTCTGAGCTTGTGGTCATGCAAGCGGCGGGTTTCTCCAAGCTGGATATCGGTTTGTCCGTGCTAAAAACGGCCGTTCCATTGATGCTTATCGTGATGACTTTAGGTCAATGGGGGGCTCCAGAAGCTCAGAAAATGGCGCGTGATTTGCGATCTTTTGCATTGTCTGGCGGCAGCATCGTTTCGGTTCGTGCTGGGGTTTGGGCTCGTGATGCCAACGACTTCATCTTCATAGGTAAAGTGGAAGATGAGAAGTTGTATGCGTTGAACATGTGGCGCTTTGATGATGACAAGAACTTAGAAAAAGTTATCTTTGCTGAAGAAGTGGATTACCAACAAGATAACAATTGGTTGATGCGTGACGTGCAAATCACCAACATGCA
>NZ_JAWOQS010000433.1:0-748 GCF_033438945.1 Vibrio sp. Y176
GATCACCAAGCCACCTGTAATAAACAGCGTGCTGTACACCTCTTCGATTGAACGCTCGATAAATACTGTCGCGTCGTAATCAATCGCGAGACGTGTTCCTTCTGGTAAGAACTTCTGAATGTTATCGACTTCAGAACGAACCAGCTTCGCCACTTCTAGCGGGTTTGCGTCTGACTGCGGTACCACACCAAGACTGATGTTTACAACACCGTCACTTTTGAAGGTCGAGTTCTCGTTTTCTGCACCAATAAAGACATCCGCCACATCTTTTAGGTAGATAGGCGTGTTGTCGCTTGCACGTTTAATGACAAGATACTGGAAGTCCTCAGGCGTGTTATAAGTACGAGCCGTACGTACCGACATCACCGTCGAGTCGTTGCGAACTTCACCACCCGGACTTTCTAGATTCTCACTTCGTAAAGCTGATGTAATATCCGATGCCGTGACCGCACGACCAGCCATAAGCTCTGGTTTGAGTTTCACGTACATGACTTTGTACAAACCGCCAGAGAGATCGATAGACCTCACACCCGTGATCAAACTGAAACGATCCATCAGAACACGCTCGGCATAATCCGTCAGCTGTGTGCGGTCCATTTCAGAAGAACTTAGATTGATGTAAAGGGACGCTTCACCCGAACCATTGTTCTTGTAAACAATTGGGTCATCTGCTTCATCAGGTAACGAGCGCTGAGCACGAGCAACGGCGTCACGCACATCACTCACCCCAGTATTCAGATCGTAACCT
>NZ_JAWOQS010000434.1:0-747 GCF_033438945.1 Vibrio sp. Y176
GTGGTTGGCTATTGGTGGATTGGTGATCGCTCTAGCAGGCTTCGGTGGATGCGTAGTTCTAAGAAAGCAGCAACGAGCCTTGGCCGCACAGTCTTCCCAAGAGGCAAACCAAACTCAGCAACTTAATGCAAAAGTAAAAGAGTTAGAGTTCACGAATAAACAATTGAAGCGTCAGTTGGAGAAAGTATTCAAAGAGTTTAAAAAGACTCGCAGCCAATCCGACAATCATAAAGTTGCGGTTGCCTGCGCGATGTTTGGTTACACACCACAAACCATTCCTGATAACCAAGCAGTGAAACTCCGCTATCGACAACTTTCAAAACTCTATCATCCAGATACTCGTGGAAGTGAAGAAGAAATGAAACGTTTGAACCAGGCGTTTAAAATCATCTCACAAAATGTTACAAAATCGTAAACCACAACTAGAGAGCGCTTGATGGCTAGCTTTAAGTCTAAGTAAAACAAGGTTCGCAATCGATCTCGCTCTCAAACAAATTAACAGACATTTAACGTCAATCTCTTTTTCATGCCATAATGCCCGGCGAAAAATAACACCTAACGACTCATATTTATCTAGGTGGGGAGAAAATCAATGTTCACTGAAGAAGGCACCTGCGATTGGTGTAAAAAACCTAGTTTTGTTACTCGTCACGATTATGTAGATGGCAAATATCATCACTCTTGCCAAGCCTGCTACGACATGGCGAAGATCGATGTTCGTCTGTTTAACCAAGGCGAAATGCAAAT
>NZ_JAWOQS010000435.1:0-746 GCF_033438945.1 Vibrio sp. Y176
TGGGCAACCTTTTGCGTTCTATCGTTCAGTTCGCACAACGAGTGTTACGTTAAATTACTCATTACTTTCTTTTAAACCAAAGCAGTCCCACTCTATCAGCAATCGACTAAAATTATTTTTTGAAAGATATTTGGCATCTACACACTTACCATCATCATCGTACAGCACAAGGAAAAAAGAACTCGATTCTAGTGTACGACCTAACGAAAGCCATTGAGCAACAATTGTCTCGTAATGTTCTTGATATGATGCGATTTCAAAGCCTTTGTTATTCGATGTTTTAAAATAAATTTTTAGTTTCACGCTTTATCCCATTTATCTCATACACATCATATTTAAGACTAGGTTTGTGTGAGCAATTGAACGTTCTTAATAGACTTAGGCCAAAAAAAACCACTATATACGCAATTGAGCACTATTATAAAGTTACATGCATATCAACACTTTGTGAGTATTGCGTTATGGCTTTGTGTAAAATAAAAAAATACGACACTTTAGTAGATGCTCATACGATTAAACTTCTCGAAAATTTAACAATGGAAATTGGAAATGAAGAAGTTGCTCTACAAGTCACTATTTTGTCATTTGAAAAACTTTGGCATCAAATGGAAATGCATGGAGAGCCCAAAAACACATTTGAATGGCTTCAAATCGAAGCAAAGAAGCTCATAATTTAAAGCAACATAACGTTGTGGTGGTGATTATTATTCCTATTACGTTAAATAGCCGACTTAGCATCTCAAAAC
>NZ_JAWOQS010000436.1:0-746 GCF_033438945.1 Vibrio sp. Y176
CACCGCCGAAATCAGCACGTATTCTTGGCAATCCGCAACAGGCGTTTTCGTTGCTTTCAAATTGCCATACTGGTTAACGACGGTGACGCATACAGACATTTTTTAGCCTTGAACGGGTTTCATTGAAGCTTCGAAGTGCTTCTTAATTTCTTGGTCGACTGGAATAGGCTCAGCCACGATAGGTCCTGCCAATGGGTCTTCGGGGTTAATCCCCAAGCGCAATTGGTATTCACGGCGAGGAACGAGAGCACCAGTGCGCTCAAGAAGCAGGGCATATTCATGGTCAATCATCAACGGTTGATCCCATTGGGGATTCACATCACCGGATTCACCGATAGTGCGGCGTTTGAATTTCTCCGAGTTGATTTCACGTAGAGGTCGTGACACGTTCAGTTGAGCACTGTCACCACGTGCTGAGTTCCAAGTGATATCCATGCCAAGTACAAAAACGGATTTAGCCATTTGTTAAGTCTCCAATATGTGAGTCACCAACTTGCCGTAGGTATCGGGGAAGGTGAATTTAGTTCCATCACGGACAAGGGAACCGACCACGGTTTCAATGTCGCCCTCATGGAATTCGATTAAAGAGTTCAGGATTTTCCCGTACTGGCGACGCATCCAGTGAGCCGAGGCCAACAGGTCTAACGCCGCACGTTTAGTCGGGACAGGTTTGGTATTGAATTTCTTTGCAGTAGAAATCGAGGCAGCGAAATCATTGAGCGCGGCATACGCGCCAGCTGGATTCA
>NZ_JAWOQS010000437.1:0-746 GCF_033438945.1 Vibrio sp. Y176
AGATGTACTGAACTACCGCAAGGTAAGCCAGCCTCGTTACCCTGGTGAGTATTCTTCTTCTTCGACTCGCGTTGAACTGATCCGCCGTCCTTTTGAATTTGCTGATGGCCCAGAACCGGATCGCCACGTCATGCTGCACTTCTCAGACAGTGGTTTACAGCGTATTCAATCTTTAGAGTCAAAAGGCGATCTAGGCTACTTGCGCCTTGAGCCAAAGATGCTGGGGATGCTTGAAAAAGATCGTGATGAGCAACGTCTGTTCTTACGTCGTGACCAATTCCCTGAAATTTTAGTTGATGCCTTGTTGGCGACAGAAGACCGAGACTTCTATCAGCATGATGGTG
This sequence comes from Vibrio sp. Y176, assembly GCF_033438945.1. NCBI lineage: Bacteria > Pseudomonadati > Pseudomonadota > Gammaproteobacteria > Vibrionales > Vibrionaceae > Vibrio > Vibrio sp. Y176. The sequence continues at coordinate 345 of NZ_JAWOQS010000437.1, forward strand.
TTTCACCATTGGCTATTGCCCGTGCTTTAGTGGCGAACATCAAAGCGGGTCGCACCGTTCAAGGTGGCAGTACCTTAACGCAGCAGCTAGCGAAAAACTTATTTCTAACCCGTGATAAAACGCTGTGGCGTAAGGTGCGCGAAGCTTATATTGCGCTTATTCTTGATTACCGTTACAGCAAAGACCGCATTTTAGAAGCCTACCTCAATGAAGTGTATTTGGGCCAAAGCGGCGGCGAAGCGATCCACGGTTTTGGCTTAGCATCACGCTACTACTTTGGGCAGCCAATCCAAGAGTTGCGAATTGATCAACTTGCGATGCTGGTGGGCATGGTGAAAGGACCGTCGTACTACAATCCTGTTCGCTATCCTGAGCGCACCAAAGAGCGTCGAGACTTGGTGC
>NZ_JAWOQS010000438.1:0-745 GCF_033438945.1 Vibrio sp. Y176
TGGCATCAAAATGCGTAGTGACGGACTTAGCGGATAAACCAATTCACCTTTGTCCCTTTCAAGTTCAATCCCCCAAGCTGAGATTTGCTCGTTCTCCAAACTCTGCGCGTACTTAAAATACTCTCGCGCAGATTTATCTCGAAGGATCAATGATGGGCCAGCGATGCCGGTTTTGAAATCGTATTTAATGCGAACTTTTTCGGTGCCAGAGGTATCGAGAAAACGGATCTGCTTATACAGTTTTTGGTTGCGAGCAACCGAGCTCCACATGTTCTCTAAGATGGTCAGATTGGCTTTACTGGGTTCACGTAAGTAATCGTAAAGGCTTTGACTGTGACCAAGTAGGTCGCTGATGGTTTCTATCTGATCTTGAATATTGTTGTATTCGCGCCCGGTGTAAGCCAGTTGGTGTAAGGCTTCTTTGGCGGTGTTTTCAACATTATTCGCTAAGAGGGCTTGGTATTTCTGGTAGTAGTAGGTGGCGGTGAGGGCACTAAAGAATAGTGCTGTCGCCAATAATGTGCCGACCAGCTTTTTTACTTTCACGCGTCCTACAGCCTATGATGCCTACTAAAACGACAATTATATCATTATTTGGCAGCATCTAAACAAAAAGCCACTGTAATACAGTGGCTTTTCGGTCAGATATGAGGCTTGTTAAGGCTTTAACGCTCGTTCTCCACGGGCAATACCTACTACCCCGCTACGTGCTACTTCGACCACTTCGGTGACTTCGGAGATGGCT
>NZ_JAWOQS010000439.1:0-745 GCF_033438945.1 Vibrio sp. Y176
CAGCTCAGAATTCACATCGGTGAAAACGTCTTTACCGATTTTGCCGTTGAGATCCAAACCTTGCGATTGCAGTTGGTTGACCTTGTAAGAGAATCCGGTAGCTAAGCGCCCCATTTCATCCAGCAGTTGCGGAATGTGTTTGTCACGCATGTCGAGTAGCGCGCCGATTTTGCCGTCCATGTCGTCGGCCTTAATCGCTTTGATGCCATCGCCTTCGACCATCGCTAGACGTCGTTGGTGCACGTCTGGGTAGCCATCAATCATTTTTAATTGGCTTGCCTCTGTGCCCGACACCAAGGTATGACCATTGCCGATGTGCACGTTGAAACCTTCAGCGTTTTTACGTGGGGTCACGGTGACCTTAGTGTATTCCGACAGCTCAGTAAGCAGCTTTTCATGCTGATCCATCAAATCGTTATGTGGACCAGGAGTGCGCATCATCAAGCGGTGGATGTCACGAATTTCTAGCGCCAGTTGGTTAATGCGCTCAATGCCCATGTCCAATTTTTTATTGGTTACGTCTGACTGCAGTCGCACCGTTTCGTGAAAGTCGTTTAATGTATCTGAAAAGATTTTTGCCTTTTCCAACACAACTTTACGCGCACCTAAATCGTTTGGTGTGTCTGCCATGGTTTTCACAGCATCAAACCACTCGTTGAGGTTTTCTGGGATCTTCTTCGATGCAACAGAGCTCAACATGCTAGAAAGCATGTCTAAGTGATCTTGGGTATCCGTTTTATTCGCA
>NZ_JAWOQS010000440.1:0-745 GCF_033438945.1 Vibrio sp. Y176
GTGATTTATAAATTCTCATTTCTAATTACTGATAAACGATTACTGGAGCGAACTATTATACAGTCTATGACCAGAATTATGAGGAAAACTAACGATGATCTCTTGCGTTGAGAAGGATCTCGTGCTCGACATAACCCCGGAATGGGTAATTCAAATTTAGAGAGTACCTGTTTCATCAGGTGGAGTATGTGGTTCGTTCTCTTTCGTCATTGCTATTTTTAAAGCGCGATATATTGTCGCTTCTCCAAGCTCAAATTCTTTCGCAAGTTGGCCGATGGTTGCCCCTTCGGTTCGGCGGGAATGGATTGCATCACTGATTTGTTCGTTGAGTTTTGCTGGTCGCCCCAACTTCACGCCGTTCTCTTTTGCTTTGGCTATCCCTTCTGCTTGCCGTTCCGTACGTAAGTCATTTTCAAATTCAGCAATGGATGCCAGCATGTTAAACATCAGTCTGCCGGTAGATGTGCTGGTATCGCTATTTTGGTCGATGACGATTAAGTTGATTTTTTCTTTTTCAAAGCGCTTGGCGAGTTGTGCAAGATGGACAACTGAGCGAGCAAGGCGAGCTAAACGGGTGATGACCAAAGTATCGGATTCTGTCGCAAATAGTTGTAGTGGCGTGGCGAACCAATCCTCCAGATACAATTATTCTGCGAGCGCATAAAAACGCTCACAGACCGTATCTCCAGCAACATTTACCTGACCATGTTTGAGCATTGTCCACATTTCTCGACCATGAAGACTT
>NZ_JAWOQS010000441.1:0-745 GCF_033438945.1 Vibrio sp. Y176
CTTCTGTGCCTTCAATTTGTTTGAGTACGCCTTTTTCTATTAACGGTAGCGCGATTTGTCTAGGTAAGGTACCAATCCCTAAGCCTGCGGTTAATGCTTCTACTTTTGCTGTAAAGTTAGTAACAGTGAGTCTAGGTTGCTTTTGAATGATGTTTATCGAAAGTGCTGGCTGTTCGCGTGCGGTGTCTGCAATGGCAATAATTCGGTATTTCTCTCTTGCTGAATCATCAAACTCGCCACTGCGTTTGTGAACGTAATGCTCGGTTGCCGCAACCCAAATCATGGACATCTTGCCAATTTTCTCTGCTTTCACTTCTTGCGGTAACGTATCCAACGAAGGGCACACAAGCAGATCTGCTCTTCCTGTATTCAGAGATTCCCAGCTTCCTGCAAGAATTTCTTCTTGCAGCCTAATGCGTGTCGAGCTTACTTCCGCCAGCGCATCCACCATCGGGAAGAAGTTTGAAATTGGAATGATGCCATCAAACGCAACAGTAATATCCAACTCCCAACCGTTAGCAAGCAAAGTCGCATCATTCACTAACTTTTCACTCGCTTGCAGAATTGCACGCCCTCTTTCCAAAATGAGCTTACCCGCCTCCGTAAAGAGCGCTTTGTGTCCTGAACGGTCAAAAATATTGATGTCGAGATCTTGTTCGAGCTTTTGGATTTGGTAACTCAGCGAAGATGGTGCTCTATCGAGCTCAATTGCCGCTGCCGCAAAGCTGCCTCTGCGATCTATCGC
>NZ_JAWOQS010000442.1:0-745 GCF_033438945.1 Vibrio sp. Y176
CGATATCAACTAACTCTGGTGGTAATTGACTGATCAACTGTTTGCCTGTCTCAATCAATTGCTCCGATGGTGAGGCAGATTGCGAAGCAGGAGAGCCGCCACCTACGGCAAAGCCACTGACTTGTTCGTTATCAAACGCCGTGTTTTGAGCATGAGAATGTTGAGCGTAGCTTCCGTCCCAATTGGGTTCGATTCTTCGAATTCTTTCGTCCAGTGGTGGGTGTGTCGCGAACAAACTAGAGAAACCGGACAATTTACTCTGTCCAAACATCATGTGGCTCATTTCATCACTGGCTTTCGTGTTTAAGGTAGAGCCTTGAACGTTGCTGCCAATCTTCTTTAACGCTCCCGCAATCCCTTGATCGTTGCGAGTGAACTGCACCGCACTGGCGTCAGCTAAAAACTCGCGTTGGCGCGAAATCGCTGCTTTGATCATGTTGCCGAACAAGGTTCCTAACCAACCCAGCACCAAGCAGACAATCGCAATCAGTATGATGACAGCGAAGCCTTTGTTTGAATCAGAAGAACTACGTGATACGTGACGAGTGCTGTTCGAGTTATCCAAGATCAGATGACCAAAATGAGCAATGCAGGTAATGCCAAATAACGCACCAATCAGACGAGTATTCAACCGCATATCACCATTTAAGATGTGGCTGAACTCATGGGCAATTACACCTTGAAGTTCGTCACGGCTAAATGCATCTAGTGCTCCTTGCGTTACTCCGATGACGGCATCATCAAT
>NZ_JAWOQS010000443.1:0-744 GCF_033438945.1 Vibrio sp. Y176
TCGATGTCTATCGCTTGTCCGGTCCCTTCGCCAACTTGACGGAAATTATGTTCTCGCAAGCGGCCAATTTCATGCAGGAGAGATGGGATCTGCTGTGCGCTGGCGCAGTACACGTCGAACTCGCCATTTTGAAGCAATTGGGTTTCTGCCGGTAAGTTGTGCAGCTCTTCAAGCAATTGGCCTATGGGTAACCCTACCGCAATAGGGAAGAGATCATTGTCTGAGACCGTTTGCTGAGTGGCACTTACATCGCGGTTAAGCAGGTAGGTGTTGAGCCTTAGATAATTGACGATCTGATCATCGTTGAGGTTATTGAGTTCTTTAAACTTGATTGCTTGCCCAAAGGACAACTCAATGGTTTTTGCGCTCTTGTTGAGTAGCTCTCTTCCTAACATCAAGGTGCGTAAAAGAGGGTGGATTTTACCTGCCATGTAGAAGCGTTTTGAGTTCTGCCCACGAATGAAGATGGGAACAGTGGCGGCTTTGTTCTTACGAATTAACGCACTGACACTGCGGCTCCATTCTTTGTCTTCTAAACGCTGTTGTTTGGCATCCACCAACTTTGACACTTCACCCGCAGGGAAAACCAATAACAAGCCGCCATTCGCAAGGTGTTTGTTGGCTGCTCTAAGTGCCTTCATGTTCGACTTGACCGCATCTTTGCCCTCGAATACGTCGACACCAATAAAAAGTTGGTCGAGCTCTGGCACGGTTTTCAGGTACTGATTCGCTAAAATTTGGATA
>NZ_JAWOQS010000444.1:0-744 GCF_033438945.1 Vibrio sp. Y176
GGTATGAGAGTTACGTCTCTTTTATACTCACAGCGGACACGATTCACAAGGTTTGGCAGGAGTAACTGCGGGTTAACTCCGATGCTATGGAGAGAATGTGCAGCGTTTTCTGATTTTGGTCGCCTTATTCTGGAGTGCATGTGCCTGGAGTGAACTGACACTTGCTCAAGAGCCGAAGGTGCTTGTCGTCCATTCTTATCACCAAGGATTCTTTTGGACGGACTCCATTCAGCGCGGGATCGATCAACAACTCGATGACCGCGAGATGGACATGCGCGTCTTATACTTGGATTCCAAGCGCAACCAGAGCGAGCAGTTTTTTACCCAGCTCGAATCACTCTATCGCACCAAGTTGAGCGATGAGCGTTTTGATGCCATTTTGGTGACGGACAACAATGCATTGGAATTGATGCAGCACTTGGCGCCGTTGATCAAAGACACGCCAGTGATTTTCTGTGGCATCAACAATTACCGTCCTTCCTTTCATCAATCACTTAACGCAACCGGCGTGATTGAGAACGTCGATTTAGAAGCGAACTTAGCGCTGATCGAGCGTTTGCATCCAGACAACAAGCAGATTTACATCATCAGTGACCATTCAGTGACTGGTGCAATACTTCGCGACGAGATTGACGATTTTATCCAACAACATGACCGTTATCGCAACAAGATCACTCAACTTGTCCCTGACAATGTTGAAGCATTGAAGAAAAAAATTGCTCAACTCACTAAAGAAATTGTGGA
>NZ_JAWOQS010000445.1:0-743 GCF_033438945.1 Vibrio sp. Y176
CATTCTTGCAATTGGATTTCTCAGGTCTATTTGAAGTGGGCATGATCTCTGTTGTGTTCGCTTTCTTATTCGTCGACTTATTTGATACGGCTGGTACGCTCGTTGGCGTTTCTCAAAAAGCCGGTCTAACGGATGAGAATGGCAACATTCCTCGTCTAAACAAAGCACTACTTGCTGACTCAACAGCGACTTCTGTTGGTGCGTTGCTAGGTACGTCAAACACGACTTCATACATTGAAAGTGTTTCGGGCGTAGCTGCTGGTGGTCGTACTGGTCTAACCGCAGTGGTTGTTGGTGTACTCTTCCTGCTTGCACTATTGTTCTCGCCACTAGCGGGTATGATCCCTGCGTATGCAACGTCAGGTGCATTGTTCTATGTAGCAATTTTGATGCTTTCTGGCTTGGTGAGCATTGATTGGCGTGACCTAACTGAAGCATCTCCAGTCGTTGTAACTTGTCTTGTGATGCCGCTTACTTTCTCTATTGCAGAAGGTATCACCCTAGGCTTTATTGCGTATGCTGCAATCAAATTGTTTAGTGGCAAAGGCCGCGATGTATCGATGAGTGTTTGGGTTATGTCTGCCATCTTCATCGTTAAATACCTAGCCGGGTAATTACTTTTAAAAAGCCAGCGCGAGCAGCAAAAGCTGTTCGTGCTGGCTTTTTGCTTTTAGCGTTGTTCACTGAATTCTATTTTTCTGCGTAATAGACGGAGAATTTTGATATCACCGTTGGTATTAACG
>NZ_JAWOQS010000446.1:0-743 GCF_033438945.1 Vibrio sp. Y176
ACCCAGCATATCTGCAGCCCTTGCAACGACCCCACCTTGCGCTTCTAACGCTTGGCTGATCATGTTGACTTCCAAATCTGCTAATAGCTCTTTTAGGTTCACCCCTTCTGGTGGCAACGCTTGAGGCGCATTCATGTTGTGATCCAGATCGCTTTGCTCGTCAAAGCTGAAGTCTTCCGAGAAGATGTCTTGGAACACATCGCGCTCTTGCTCTTCAATCGAAGTGAACGGATTACCTTCAGGTTGGAACTCTGGAATATCACTGTAGCGATATTTCGTAGGAAGATGGTTCACATCAACCAGACTGTTTGGGTACAAAATGATCATGCGCTCAACAAGGTTAGCTAACTCGCGCACGTTACCCGGCCAGTGGTGTTCCATCAAAGAGTTGATCGCACGCGGCGTGAAACAGATTGGCTGGCCGCCTTCGGCTTCCAGACGTGTCATCAGCTCCTGCAATAACAATGGGATATCTTGCTTACGCTCTTTTAGCGCTGGCATTTCGATTGGGAAAACGTTCAAACGATAGAACAAATCTTCACGGAACGTGCCTTCTTCGATCATGCTTTCCAAATTACGGTGTGTCGCAGCGACCACACGCACGTTGACTTTGATTGTCGAGTTTCCGCCAACTCGCTCAAAACAACGTTCTTGAAGTACACGCAATAACTTCACTTGCATCGACATTGGCATGTCACCAATTTCATCAAGGAAGATCGTGCCACCGTCTGCTAATTCAAATC
>NZ_JAWOQS010000447.1:0-743 GCF_033438945.1 Vibrio sp. Y176
AGGCTAGTTTGGCAGAGTCAGACGGTCAGGAACGCACCGAAGAAGCCACGCCCCGACGGTTACAACAAGCCAGAGAAAAGGGGCAGGTCGCACGCTCAAAAGAGCTCGCATCGGCGTCAGTGCTGATTGTGGGGGCTATCGCTCTGATGTGGTTTGGCGAGTCACTCGCACGTTCGCTGTTTTCCATTATGAGTCGTTTGTTCGACCTCAAACGAGACGAAATCTTTGACACAACAAAGCTGTTTGATATCGCATTAGGCGCAATGACAGATTTGCTTTTTCCACTGTTTCTCATCCTTATCACGTTGTTTGTGGCGGCGACGATTGGTGCAGCAGGGGTTGGGGGCATCAGTTTTTCTGCCGAAGCGGCAATGCCTAAGCTGTCCAAAATGAACCCTCTGAGCGGTTTAAAACGCATGGTGGGCATGCAAAGTTGGGTTGAGCTGATCAAATCGATCTTGAAAGTGGTGTTGGTGACAGGCGTTGCCATGTATTTGATCCAAGCATCGCAAGCAGATTTGATCCAACTTAGCATGGATGTTTACCCGCAGAACATTTTCCACGCGCTGGATATTTTGCTCAATTTCATCTTGTTGATAAGCTGCTCGTTATTGATTGTTGTGGCCATCGATATACCGTTCCAGATTTGGCAGCACGCCGATCAGTTGAAGATGACCAAGCAAGAAGTGAAAGACGAATACAAAGAAACCGAAGGTAAGCCAGAGGTGAAAGGTCGTATTCGT
>NZ_JAWOQS010000448.1:0-742 GCF_033438945.1 Vibrio sp. Y176
TACAGGCGCATCGACTTTACCACCCGCCGTAATGCTGTCGATAACTAGCGAGCCAGAGTCTGAAGAGGTGATAAAGAATACCAATACCAGAACTACAGCAATGATCGACAATATGTTGCCAAATGGCAGCACATCAAACATTTGGAACATTGCCAGTGATACGTCGGTCAGACCGTTTGCGCCTAACTCGCCTACTTTGTTGACGACTTGATCAATCGCCAGACCGCCAAACACCGACATCCAAACCACGGTGACTACCGTCGGAACAATCAGTACCGCTGTGATGAACTCACGTACTGTACGGCCGCGTGAAACGCGAGCGATGAACATACCAACGAATGGTGACCAAGAGATCCACCAAGCCCAGTAGAATACCGTCCAGCCTTGGAACCAAGCTTCGTCGGTACGACCAAACGGGTTACTCAATGGAATGATGTTTTCTACGTACGCCATTAACGTTGTTGGGATCGAGCCTAAACTCGCCGCCCAGCCAATCAAACCAACAAGGATAAGCAGCAAAAACGCTACAACCATGTTGATGTTACTGATCACTTTTACGCCGCCGTCGATACCGCGAACAACAGAAACCACTGCGAGCAGAGTAACCACAGTGATAACTACAATTTGCAAACCTAAACCAGGTTCAACACCAAATACATGGTGAATACCACTTGCCGCCTGCTGAGCGCCTAAACCAAGTGATGTCGCTAGACCAAATAGAGTGGCAAGTACTGCAAGAATA
>NZ_JAWOQS010000449.1:0-742 GCF_033438945.1 Vibrio sp. Y176
AAGCTCACGGACAAAATCTTCGTCAGCTAAGCAAGAGAGTTTAATATTAAAAGAGTGTAGTTGGTGAGGGTATTTTTCAAGAGAAAATCGAATTTGTTGTAAAGCGAGAGTTTGAATAAACGTATTGTCTATAATGGAAAAGAATACATCGTTGTTTATGTCGCTCTTATCAAAAGTGCTTATCTTAGACAAAGTTTCGTAATATTGAATTTCTTGGCTTCTAGGACAGAGGATAGGTTGTACTAACGTTTTTATATCAAAGTCAGTCAATTTGAAGCTAGGTAGGTAAGGCATATTCCTTTTCATATTATCCACTTTATCCGTTTACTATTACTATGTTTGACTCACACTTAAACATCGTTTCATATTCTATATCTAAAGTTATTACGTCAGGAAATTAAGAATTATAATACCTCTATAAATAATATTTAATGTTCATTAAGCACCATCGAGAAAACAGGTGCCTAATGAACGATGATAGAAATTTATTTCGCAACAACAGACAGTTCTACGTCGAATTCTTCACGACCACTGATGCTGAAATAGTATTGTCCCATTTTGATCGACCCGTCTTCATTTTTTGGGATTGAAATCGTTTCGTTACTGCCATGGGTGTAGTTCGACCATTCGTACTCGAAGTAGTGGCATACTTTGTCGTAACAAGCGTATAGATCGGCATCACCAGTGCCGGAGATAGACACTTCCAGTTGATTATAACTTTCTGAAACATCGACAAAGAAGA
>NZ_JAWOQS010000450.1:0-740 GCF_033438945.1 Vibrio sp. Y176
CGCGCAAAAACGCCCAAAACGGTTAACACCAGAATTCACAAATGTTCCAATTACATCATCACGACGTCAAACTGTTCCTGAATGTACAGGGGTTCAGCCTGAATACGGACTTGCTTACCAATAAATACTTCAAGTTCTGCCAGCGCATGAGACTCATCACCCAAAAGCGCTTCTGCAACAAATGGCGATGCGTATACGACAAAGTTGTCGGCATCGTACGCTCGGTTTACACGAGTGATCTCGCGCAGAATCTCGTAACACACCGTTTCAACCGTTTTCACGGTGCCACGGCCTTCACAAGTAGGACAACCAGAACAAAGAATATGTTCAATACTTTCGCGCGTACGCTTACGCGTCATTTCAACCAGACCTAACTGCGTAAAGCCATTGATGTTGGTTTTCACGCGGTCTTTCGACAATGCAGCTTCTAACGAAGTTAGTACTCGCTGACGATGCTCTTCTGACGACATATCGATAAAGTCGATAATGATGATGCCACCTAGGTTACGCAGACGTAACTGGCGAGCAATGGCTTGAGTCGCTTCAATATTGGTATTAAAGATGGTCTCTTCTAAGTTACGACGACCAACAAACGCACCCGTGTTGATGTCGATGGTGGTCATCGCTTCTGTTTGATCGATGATTAAGTAACCACCCGACTTGAGCTCAACTTTGCGCTCCAAAGAGCGTTGAATTTCGTTCTCAGTGTCGTACATATCAAAGATAGGCTTGTCACCTTC
>NZ_JAWOQS010000451.1:0-740 GCF_033438945.1 Vibrio sp. Y176
GAACCTTATTTCGAAAATAGCTACGTCAATTTAGCGGACATGTATCGCCGACAAGGTGATGAAGCCAAAGCGGTCCAAATTCTGAGTGCGGGAATGAAAGCACAACCGAAATCAAGTTCGCTGCCTTACAGTGCAGGGCTTGCGCTGTTAAGACAAGGCAACAGCAAACAAGCTAATCAGTATTTAAAACAGGCAGCAGAAAGCGCGAAAGATAACGCTCAGTATTGGTATGTGTACGGTTTAGCGTTGGAGAAATCCGACGTATTAGAAGCGAGTAAGGCGTTAAACAAGGCGTTTGACGTTGGTGGCGACCCACGGCATCTTTATGCCCAGTGCGAAGTGTTGGCGAGAAACTATCGACAAGGCGGCGTTGCATTTGCCTTTGAACAGTGCACCAAGCAGCTTGGTGCACATGCTCCTGCGGAAGTTGTTCAACAGCTCAAAGCGACCGTGACTACAAAGAAATAGGTTCGTAATGCGCGGCTGCTAGGTGCGTTTTGATTCTCTCTCGCAATGCAATATGAGCAGGGTTGTTTAACTCACGTTTATGGTAGACGAACTTGTAAGGGATAGTGCATATAGAAATGGGGCAAGGCAGAACTTGAAGCTTAAGGGCTTTGCTCCATTTGTTCGCAAAAGATTGAGACACTAGACCTAAACAATCGCGTTGTGCGACGTACAACGCCATACCAGCAAGCGAAGATGTGACGAGATCCACTTTTCTTTCTAAAATGGTTTCT
>NZ_JAWOQS010000452.1:0-740 GCF_033438945.1 Vibrio sp. Y176
TGAAAATGCTTTAAAGATGGTCGAAAACAGCGGGAAATCATACGCACCTAAACGGGTTTCTTGTAAATACGGCTCAAGAAACAGTTGATACTCTTCTTCTGTTGCACCGCCATCGGTAATGATTTCCCCAAAAATATGCACATCTTGGGTTATGTCGTCTGTCCATACGCGTTTTAGGTGTTCAAGCGTCATGTGCTTCGCGGCATCAATACGGAAGCCTTTCACACCTATCGCTTTCAATGCTTTTAGGTAAGCTCGCTGCTGCTCGACAACATGTTCACAAACGCGAAGGGTTGGTAAACCAGGATCGGTTGGCCCACCTGTAATTCGGCCATTTTGGACCTGCCATTTATCTTTCCAGTCTTGGATACCAAACGCTTCAACAAAATCTTCTTCACTAAATAGCGGTTTGGATAAATCGCCGAAAAGCTTTAAAGACTGGTATTTATGTTCGTTTTGTCGGTATTGATCTAACACATCCTGACGAGGATATTGCAGATCACGGCGTAAATGTGCTTCGTTAGCCATGTGGTTAAACACCACATCGGCGTACACCAAAACGCCTACGCGTTCGAGCTCGCGAACCATATAGATGAAGTCTTGGGTGTCACCGAGCGCGTTGTCGATAACACGGTAATCTTGTGGTTGATAGCGCTGCCACCAACGTTCATCGTGGGCGCTTTTCATTGGTGGCGAAACCAACACCGAGCCATAACCTAGCTCGTGGATTTCATTTGCTC
>NZ_JAWOQS010000453.1:0-740 GCF_033438945.1 Vibrio sp. Y176
ATATGTTTGCCATTTTCGCGCGCGACATTATCGACGGATTTGACCAGCGTGCCGAAGAAAGGATCGGACACATCACTCACCAATACACCCATGGTGTTTGTGCTTTGACTCACCAGTGCGCGAGCCGCGGCATTGGGTCTGTAGCCTAATTTGCTCATTGCTTTGGTGACCGACTCTACCGATGATTGACTGGCTTTTGGGGACTTGTTGATCACGCGAGAAACCGTTGCGACCGAAACGCCGGCTTCTTTCGCGACATCCTTGATCGTTGCCATATAGAACCTTTAGTGGCTAAAAAATTTGGACTGAAAGTATTAAACACCCACTGTGTAATAAGTGCCATTTGATAGAGAATTTGCTTTCGGAAATGAGATCTTTACCACTTGTATTTATTAAGCTTACTGATAGTGTAAACGTTATCTTTTTAGTAAAACTTTACTGAGGTTTTAATTATGGAAACTATCGCTTACTCTGATTTTGCCAAATTAGAAATTCGTACCGGAAAAATCATTGAAGTGGCTCGTCATCACAATGCAGACAAGCTGTATATTGTGCAAATTGATATTGGTGAAAAAACACTGCAAACCGTAACCAGCTTAGTGCCTTATTACACCGAGGAAGAGTTGATGGGCAAACAAGTGGTCGTGTTGTGTAATCTTGCCAAAGCCAAAATGCGCGGTGAAACCTCTGAATGTATGTTGTTATGCGCAGAAACGGATGATGAGTCCGAAAGGGTGTTG
>NZ_JAWOQS010000454.1:0-739 GCF_033438945.1 Vibrio sp. Y176
CCACAAACTGGCTGAAAAGCTGGAGAGGTAGCTCGACTCCACTTGTTTTAAGTCGGTGTCGAGATGGGACAACTCTTCTTGAAAATCACGATATAAACTGATGGCAGAAATGACTAACGTAAAGATCAAACTCAACGTTAAAACCGCCAGCATAAGCTGGTTACCGATACTAAACCGGCGTTGAGTTCGCTCTTTTACATCCATATGAAATCACTCCGATAATCTTGCGCTACTCTAAATATAGTCGTGAGCAAATAATAATCGAGGATAGGATGAAAGGACTTCTACGTGTATTGGCTTTTAGTTGTATGGCAGTCAGTGCAGCGACCGCCGCTGAAGAGGTGAATTATTACGTTATCGCCGACCAAGCAAGGCCATTTCAAATCGAACAACAAGGACAACAACACGCCGGGATCGTGACGGATATTGTGAACGCGATTTTTGCCAACTCAGATTATAAGGTGAATTTTCACACCTATCCGTTTAAGCGCATGATTTCAGTGTTAGAAGCGGGTGGGGAAGAAAACTGGCTGACATACGGCAGCCCTGATTGGGGCCGAGTTCAATCAGAAAACCTATCTAAAGAGCCTATTTACACTGTAAAACACGTGTTGGTATCCAGCAGTGATGCGCCTTTTAAATTCAATACCATGCAAGACATCAAAGGTCGTTCCATCGTATTGCTGCTAGGTTTCGACTACCCAAACTTAATGCCGTTTTTTGAAGATAAAACCGTCAA
>NZ_JAWOQS010000455.1:0-739 GCF_033438945.1 Vibrio sp. Y176
GTGCAACTTCGGCAGGATCATCAATGACGATTTGGTAGTGTTTTTGACCTTCTTCACCTAAGGTATCGCGAATAAACGCGTCGATAGAACGGAAGTATTCTTCGCTCTCTTTTGGTCCGGTTAACACAATCGGCATCGGCTGATCAGCATTGTCTGGATGCATCATGATACCAAGAATGTACAGCAACTCTTCCGCATTACCCGTACCACCCGGGAAGATCACAATACCATGCGCCATACGAACAAACGCTTCTAAACGTTTTTCGATGTCCGGCATGATGATCAGCTCGTTGACGATTGGGTTTGGCGGCTCAGCGGCAATGATTGAAGGCTCCGTCAAGCCAAGGTAACGTTGCTCGGTGTAACGCTGTTTAGCGTGACCGATTGCCGCTCCTTTCATCGGGCCTTCCATCGCACCAGGTCCACAACCCGTACAGATATTAAGTTCACGTAAGCCAAGCTCGTTACCCACTTCGCGCGTGTATTGGTATTCAACGCCATTGATTGAATGGCCGCCCCAACAGACGACGAGATTTGGTTCAATACCGGGAGTGAGCGCGCCTGCATTACGCAAAATACCAAACACAAGGTTGGTAATATGCGTTGGGTTAGTGAGATTGAGGCGCTGGCTGTCAGCCAAGTGCATGTTCACGTAAACGATGTCACGCAGTACAGAGAATAAGTGTTCTTGAATGCCTTTTATGATCTTTCCATCGACGAACGCATGCTCTGGTGGGTC
>NZ_JAWOQS010000456.1:0-738 GCF_033438945.1 Vibrio sp. Y176
GTCCAACCAACCGAACGTGCTCTATCTCCCCTGATGTGAATGATCCCGGCTACCGCAATGTTTCTTTCGATGAGCTGGTTGAAGCGTATTCCGAGTCAACTCGAGCGTTAATCAGAGGTGGCGCTGATCTTATTTTGATCGAAACTATTTTCGATACATTGAATGCTAAGGCATGTGCCTTTGCTGTCGATTCTGTATTTGAAGAGCTTGGTGTTGCACTGCCTGTCATGATTTCCGGTACGATTACCGACGCTTCGGGGCGCACGTTATCAGGGCAAACCACGGAAGCATTTTACAACTCTCTACGTCATGTAAGGCCGTTATCTTTCGGTCTTAACTGTGCATTGGGGCCAGATGAACTGCGCCCATACGTGGAAGAGCTTTCTCGTATTTCTGAATCATTTGTTTCCGCACACCCTAACGCAGGTTTGCCGAATGCTTTTGGAGAATATGACCTTTCTCCAGAAGATATGGCAGAGCATGTAAAAGAGTGGGCTAGCAGCGGCTTTTTAAATCTGATTGGTGGCTGTTGTGGTACAACGCCGGAGCATATTCGCCAAATGGCGCAGGCCGTTGAAGGTGTTACACCTCGCGCTTTGCCAGATTTGCCTGTTGCTTGTCGTCTCTCCGGATTAGAGCCATTAACGATTGAGAAAGAGACTTTATTCATCAATGTCGGTGAGAGAACTAACGTCACAGGTTCTGCTCGCTTTAAACGTTTGATCAAAGAAGAACAGT
>NZ_JAWOQS010000457.1:0-737 GCF_033438945.1 Vibrio sp. Y176
GTTAGGCTTGAACAAGATTCTGAAATTAAATTTTCAAGCTTATCTCGAATGATATGAATAGGCTTGCCTAATAATTCGACATCAAGAGGTTTGATATCGGAAATAGACTCACTAACTCTAGTTTCCATTTATATTTTACCGTGCGTTAACAAACCAAGTTCTTCTAACTTAATATTCGGTAGTCTACACAGAGTTTTTCATGATGTTTTAGTTTTAACTTCGAATTATGTGACTTTAGTTCACATGTTGCTTATGTCAGTACATGCGAAGCTTTTAATAAAAATTAAAAAGGGTTAGTTTCATTTATAAATCGGTTAATAAGTAAAAATAACAATTTTTGAGCAATCTTTGTTGTTATTTTACCAGGATCCTCTATCTGGTGACTAACGTGATTATTATAAAAATATTAATATAACTAGTTGTTTTATTGGTCTTATCTCGTTTGTTTTATGGGTGTTCCAGCTCATGCTAAACGTTTGCCAATCAATTTAAATATTTCAGAATAGGTAATTAACATGATTAGCTATGCCAGTTATAGAGCTTCAGTGGCATATTTAATTAAACTGCTTAAGTCATGGAAATGTAAGATATACCTTTCCTTTCGTAGTTTGATAATAATTTGTAACGTCTTTTTTTCTTTGGGTTTGGTCAATTTTAATCCAGCCATGTCTGGTGAGGTATTGACAGTTCCAATGGATATTTCTAATTGGTCTTTCAAAGGAAATAAATTTGAGTGA
>NZ_JAWOQS010000458.1:0-736 GCF_033438945.1 Vibrio sp. Y176
CGAAGTTTGGCTAATGATTTGCTCACCGCGGATTGGCTAAGGCACAGTCGATGCGCTGCTCGAGTCACGTTAAGCTCTTCAATTAACACTTTAAAACAGACCAGTAAGTTCAGGTCGAGACGAGCGAGCTTTTCTATGTTCACGGTGAATTTCCTCTGGGGAATAATGGTCATGATTATACATCATTTCCATTCATATCATCAGATGATTAAGCTCTCTGCAAAGTTCTTGTTCAATTTGGAGTGTTGTGTGTCTAGCCATATTTCTAATAGTAAAAAACAAATGGCGTTGTTGACCCTTTTGGTTCTTTTCAGTCCGCTTGCGATTGATATCTATCTACCTGCGTTACCTCTTATCGCTTCAACTTTTCAGGTAGACAATGCGCTAGCACAAGACACTATTACATGGTTCCTATTTGCTATGGGTGTTGGCCAACTGTTTGCTGGCCCTTTGGCAGATAAACTCGGACGTCGAACTGTTGCATTGGGCGGCATCACTATCTACGCAATGAGCGCTTTATTGGCGTGGAGTGCTCAAAATATTGAGTGGATGTTGATGTCTCGTTTGCTACAAGGCTTAGGCGCGTGTGCGACATCGGTAGCAGCCTTTGCAACAGTTCGCGATATTTTCGGCCCAGAGAAAAGCGGCAAGATGATCAGCTACCTTAATGGTGCGATCTGCTTTATTCCGGCACTGGCACCAATCTTAGGTAGCTGGTTAACACAGCAATTCGATT
>NZ_JAWOQS010000459.1:0-736 GCF_033438945.1 Vibrio sp. Y176
AGCTTTGGTTACGGCAACCACCACGGCTAATCCCACCAACGCGACGATCGCCAGCGTGATGATGATGATCGGCTCGTGATATGGAATTGAATCCAGAGTTAATCTTCCAAACATGTGATTATCCTTGGTTTTCAGGCAAACAGTTCATGGAACCCGGATGTTGGGTCACGACGTTGCTGAACAGAAACGGAGGAACACTTGAGAACAGAGTGACAGGCGCAGCAACGCTTGGCTCAGCCAGCGAGCTGTATTGCTCCCAATCTTCGATTCGATCAGGGCTCGCTTTCACTTTTTGCACCCAGTTGAGGAACGCAGCGCGGTCCGGCATTGCGGATGCGGTGAACTTCATCTGCGAGAAACCTTCGCCGCTGTAGTTCGACGCAAAGCCCTTGTAGTCCCCTTCGTGGTTAGCGATCAGATTCAACTTAGTCACCATGCCTGGCATCGCGTAAATCTGAGTACCCAAACGCGGGATAAAAAACGCGTTCATGATGTTGTCTGACGTCAGCTTAAAGGTCACAGGCACATCTTTCGGAAACGCCACGTAGTTTACGGTCGCGATGTTTTCTTCCGGATAGATAAACAGCCATTTCCAATCAAGCGAAACCACTTCAATCGTCATCGGTTTGACATCACTCACCAGAGGTTTGGATGGCTCTAGTTCGTGGGTAGAACGCCAAGTGATGGTGGCAAGAATGGCGATAATGATGATGGGAATTGTCCATACCACCACTTC
>NZ_JAWOQS010000460.1:0-735 GCF_033438945.1 Vibrio sp. Y176
CTTGATTAGTGTTCCAATCCCTCTTCTTATGCCATTAATGGTTGATGAAGTGCTATTGGACAAACCTGCCTCTGGTCTTGCTGCCATGAACGCTGTGCTTCCTGGTGCGTGGCATACCCCAACTGGATATATCTTTTTTACGCTTTTTTTAGTTGTGCTCATGCGCGCAGCCAGCCAAGCGTTGAACATTGTTCAAAGTCGTCAATTCACACTGGTATCGAAAACCATTACGTTTGAGATGCGCAGTAAAATGATCGACAAATTGGGTCGAATCAGTATTCGTCAGTACGAAACCAAAGGCAGTGGAGGAATTAACGCCCACCTTATTACTGATATAGAAACCATCGATCAATTTGTTGGTTCGACACTCGCAAAGTTTGTTATCAGCTTTTTGACCGTCATCGGCACCGCTATCGTTCTGCTTTGGCTAGATTGGCGTCTGGGCTTATTTATTCTACTCGTAAACCCTATTGTCATTTATTTCTCTCGCAAACTTGGCAGTATGGTCAAGCATCTCAAGCGTAAAGAAAACCACTCGTTCGAAATTTTCCAAAACCGACTGGTAGAAACGTTGGATGGTATTTACCAGCTGCGCGCTGCCAATAAAGAGCGCGAATTTCTTCAGCAGCTAAAAGAGAGCGCCAATCAAGTCCGCGTCGATGCTGACAAATACGCCTGGCAATCAGAAGCGGCTGGTCGAGTTTCTTTCTTGCTCTTCTTAATCGGTTTTGAATT
>NZ_JAWOQS010000461.1:0-733 GCF_033438945.1 Vibrio sp. Y176
GTCACCCGTTGGCTGTATTCTGCATTACCAAGTGCGACAGATATATTACGTAGCCATTGTTCGTGACCGATACGACGGATAGCAGAACCTTCCATATTTTTTAAGAACGTCGCCTCGTCCCATTGGAATAATTCAACTAAGTCTGGATTGTGAAAGCTTTCCCTGCGATGGAAATCTTCTTGTTCGGTTACGTCTGCATAGCGGTTCCATGGGCAGACGAGTTGGCAGTCATCACAGCCGTAGATGCGGTTACCCATCGGTTTGCGGAATTCTTCAGGGATGACACCATCAAACTCTATCGTGAGATAAGAGATACAGCGTCTCGCATCGACAACTTTATCTTCTACAATGGCTTGAGTCGGGCATGACGTAATACACGCTCGGCATTTTTCGCATTGGTCGACACTTGGAGTATCGACTGGCAAAGGTAGGTCAATCAGCAGTTCACCAAGGAAGAACCAAGAACCACACTCTTTATCTAAGATCAGTGAGTGTTTACCTGTCCAACCCAATCCGGCCTTTTGGGCTAAAGGGCGCTCAAGTATTGGCGCAGAGTCGACAAAAGGGCGATAACCAAACTGACCCACTTCTTCTTCTATGAGCTTACCCAACTTGTTGAGCTGCTTTCTGACCAGCTTATGGTAATCACGCCCTAGCGCATAGCGGCTAATATAAGCATGATTTTTATTCGCGAGATTTGAAGCAAATTGCGCTTCTGGCGGTAGGTAGTCCA
>NZ_JAWOQS010000462.1:0-733 GCF_033438945.1 Vibrio sp. Y176
ATTAACGATAAACGCGAAGACAAGCGAATTGGTTGCGATTTCAACAATCGAATCAGTGGCCACAAACAGGAAATCAGAGCGCCCATTGCCGACATAATCAAATTGTATAAACTCGACTGCCACGACCAACCGATAGTAAGGCCAACGTTGGCGTCATATAGATCGCTCAAACTGGAAGATACTGCTGGGATCAACTCGTTCGCTAACATGAGTCCAAAGAAGTTACCGCAAGCCCAAGCGACCAAAACGAGTATCGAGAGCTCAAGTAATAGCGCTTGCGCCAATTGGGTTCCATTCACACCGGTTTGACGCAAAATGCCGACTAATCGCTGACGCTGAATAAAAGACAATGACATCGCTTGATAGAAGATGAACAGTCCAACCAAAAACGACAACATCCCCATCGCGGTTAGGTTCATGTGGAATGCTTTGGTCAAAGATTCAAGCTCAGTACGAGTGTTTCGAACCAAAGTCATGCCATTTGGCAGTATGTTTTTTAATGCGATCAGTTTTTCTTCTGGCATCTCGCCACATGAAATCGCTGAAAGGCCCGAGCTTCGCTTCAACATTCTTAATAAAGAAATGTCGGTAACTAAACGTGTACCTGATAAGAGCTTGTTTTGATCCACTTGAACAGGACCAAGACGGCTACCATCATTCAACTCAATAAAGTCGCCGTCTTGCCAGTTCATGTAAGACGCCAAATCTTGACTGATCAAGATCGGATACGGCG
>NZ_JAWOQS010000463.1:0-733 GCF_033438945.1 Vibrio sp. Y176
CGAGAGATGAGCAAAAGAAGTTTGCGTTGTGGTAACGGCCTTGCTGGTTTAGCGTGTAGCAAAGCTGGTAATTCATCAACGCTTTACCTTCCACGTCACCATTTTGCTTCATCTTTTGCCTTAACGAGCTGAAACTGGCAACAGAAGCGTCATAACTGCCATGTTTACGTTCGTTTAAAGCGAGAATGTACTCAGATTCTAACTTCGCGAAATCATTGTTTAAGATTTGGCTACTTCCGTAATAAGGCTGCTTAATGTTGGCCATGTACTCATAAATCAACCCACTGACGTAAAGTCTTTCGCTGTCAGAGACGGAAGTATGATAACGGTCTTGAAGCATGCTAAGAGCAGAAGCCGCATCGTTGTGTAACGTTGTTTGATAGACAGCGTGCCATTGCGTAAAGTTTTGGGTGTGTTCAATCTCGGTAGAGTCACTTGCGTATATTTGACTGCAAAAAAGCAGTGACGCAAGCAAAGGAGACAGCGCGCGCATAAGGAAGTAGCCTTGTGTTTTTCTTATATAATCTTTTCAGTATGTTATACCCATTATCTTATAGGCGATGTGACCACGTGAAGTGAATAAACAATACTGAATGGAAAAACTATGAAGTGGGTCGATATTTGGGTTGAGAATTAGGGGGAGGGAATAGAAACCCCGGCACAAGTGCCGAGGTCAACGCGATTAGTCTACGTATAGCTTCGCTAGATCTTGAGGCTCCATTTCTTTGCCTTC
>NZ_JAWOQS010000464.1:0-732 GCF_033438945.1 Vibrio sp. Y176
CTTAAGGAAACGTTATGAATCAGAAAGAATTGTTATTGTCCGCTCGCGATCTGCAAGTGCATTTTCCTGTTTCGCGACACCTCATTCCGAGCCGAAGAAAGATCGTACAAGCCGTCAACGGCATCGATTTGGATGTTTATCGAGGCGAAACGCTCGGCATTGTTGGCGAATCAGGCTGCGGAAAATCCACCTTAGCGCGTGCTCTGCTGCGCTTAGTTGAACCCACGCACGGTAAGCTCACTTGGAAAGGTGAAGACATGCGTGGCTTCAGCAAAAACAAGTTAGCGCGTCGTCGCCAAGAATTTCAGATGATATTCCAAGACCCATCGGCGAGCCTCAATCCGAGATTAACGATTTCAGAATGTATCGCAGAGCCGTTACTCACACACCAACCTCAACTCAAACGCGCCGAAGTCGAAAAACGCGTCATTGCGATGATGGACAAAGTGGGTCTGTTGGCAAGCCAACGTAACCGATATCCGCATGAGTTTTCTGGCGGTCAGTGCCAACGTGTTGGCATCGCGCGCGCCTTAATCCTCAATCCGGACTTGGTGGTGTGTGATGAACCCGTCAGCGCATTGGATGTATCGATTCAAGCGCAGGTCATTAATTTGCTCGACGACCTTAAACAAGAAATGGGACTGACACTGGTGATGATCGCTCATGACCTAAGCGTTGTACGCCATATCAGCGACCGAGTGATGGTGATGTACCTTGGCAAACCAATGGAAG
>NZ_JAWOQS010000465.1:0-731 GCF_033438945.1 Vibrio sp. Y176
AAATTCGTGCCCTTCGTTTGGCATGCGATAGGTCATCACAAACACGGTAAAACCTGCTTGGTTCAACACGCGTGCGCTGTCCGCCCCGTCTTTATCCACCGAGACTCGCTGATAACCGCCACCGGGCACCAATAAAATACCAATCCCATCGGATTGCTCTGGTTCAAACACGACAATTTCGGGATGCGTGATGTCAAACACTGCGCGATCTGGTAACAACTCGTTCGGATTTCTTTCTTGATAACTTTGCACCAGATGGGAGGGGATTTGAGGCTCAGACCACAAAGGCAAAACGAGATGCTCAGGAAACCAAGTCTGTAGTGAAGTAATCGGCGCAACGTGCATGGCATTCTCTCCGGCTTAAAAACAAAAAAAGCCAGCTCAATGGCTGGCCTTAACCTATTTCCCGATAAAATGAGTGCTTAGTCTAGTAGCGACTTCACATATTCTGCAATTTCAGGTACTTGGCAGTGCGCAAAGAAACACTCTTGGAATTGCGTGCTGCCTACTGCAGTTTTCACTAGCTCTTGGTCGATAGCACGTAGACCTTCAACCACGTCTTTTGCTACCGCTGATTTCACGTTGTTTAGGATAGCCGCGTTCGCTTGCTGAGGTGCTGCACGCTCAATTGGGTAACCTTCGCCGCGTTTGCCTGTGAACGCTTTTTCGAAGATGTAACGAACGTTCAATTCACCCGCCCAACCAAAACCTTTAGCAAATGCTAGAGAAAT
>NZ_JAWOQS010000466.1:0-730 GCF_033438945.1 Vibrio sp. Y176
CATCACATACGACATTACTGATGAGCTAAAAAAAGTCGACCGACCTGACGTGCTTATTATTGAAGGCTTAAACGTATTACAAAGCGGTATGGACTACCCACATGATCCACATCGAGTATTTGTATCTGATTTTCTTGATTTCTCAATTTATGTTGATGCGGAAAGTGAAACGATAGAGCAGTGGTATGTCGAGAGATTTTTGAAGTTTCGCCGCGGAGCTTTTACTAAACCAGGCTCCTACTTCAGCCACTATACGCAGCTGTCGGTCGATGAAGCGAAAAGTAAAGCGAAAGAAATTTGGCGCAATATTAATGGACTCAATCTGGAATTGAACATTCTTCCAACCAGAGAAAGAGCCCATTTGATCCTCCACAAAGGTGCTAACCACCTTGTCGACAAAGTATCGCTAAGAAAGTAAAGGGGCTCAGTCCCCTTTTCTCAACGAAATTTCTCCGCCAATGTAGGTTTCCAAACCATTTTCAGTTTTGAGCACCACCCCACCCTGTTGGTCGATACCTTGTACCACTCCGTGTATTTCTCTCGGTCCCATAAGAAGCTTAACCGGTCGGCCGATAAAGTTGTCCAAACGATTCCAACGTTCAACAAAACCACCCAGTCCAGTCAGTTCATATTCTTCTAACGCGGCTTTCCAATGATCGATAAGACGTATCGCCAATTGAGTTCTATCGATACTAACTTCATTGGAAATTTGGTTGAGTGTTGTCCAAGG
>NZ_JAWOQS010000467.1:0-730 GCF_033438945.1 Vibrio sp. Y176
TGCGTTGAGTCATGCTCTGAATTTCGATGCTCTTTTCACTGTCCCAATCTTCCATGCGAAAAGTCTCAGGTTTGAGAGCGCGCAGCTCCGCAAATTGGCGCAGTTGTTTAACGTTTTCTGGCCAAGAAAGCTCTGTAATTCGGCGTACTTCGTCCAAACTGAGGTGCGGTGGTTGCAGCTGATAACGGCTTGCTGCATGACGTACGAAGTGTTTGTAAAGTGGGCCAATATCTTCTTTGCGTTCATCCAGCGTTGGTAAGTGGATGAGCGTTGCGAACGCTTTAACATCGGCATCAACCTTGGTCGTCGCACCAAATACGCGCTCCAATTTCGGGTGGTTAAACAGGCATTGCCACTGTGCGAGCGAGATATGTTCTGCGCTGTGCAGGTACAAACTGCAACGATTTGAGTCTTCCGTCAGGTGGTCAATGGCTTTGTCGAGTGCATCTAGCGACAGTTCGTAAAGGTCTTCACCTGATGCTGCAATCAGCTCGCTGTCTGGTGTGGCGTGAATATCGTGAGCAAATTGCGCAGCTAATCGGCGACCAGTGCCGTCTTGTCCCACGAAAATCAGAGGTTGGTTCGTCGGTGCGCTGATTAAGGCTCGGCGAATACTCACCATGACTTTACTGTGACCAATCATTTTCGGGCCGACATGGGTTTGCATGTCGAGCTCTTTCTTAAGCCAGATGTTTTCTTGCAACAAGTTCAGCTTATCGCTGGCGTTGTT
>NZ_JAWOQS010000468.1:0-730 GCF_033438945.1 Vibrio sp. Y176
TTGGTATTGATGCTACTACACCAATAATAGCCCCTTTACTGGTTGTTTTCTTCCAGAATAAGCCAAGTAAGAATACAGCCAAAATGCCAGGGCTAACTAAACCTGTATATTCTTGGATGTATTGGAATGCTTGGCCAATACCACCTAACATTGGGGCAATTAGGCAAGCAATAATTAGTGCCACCACAGCTGCAGTACGCCCAACATTCACCAACTTGTGGTCACCTGAGACAGGAGAGATATACTCTTGGTAAATATCCATAGTGAAGGTAGTGGCTGTTGAGTTAAGCATTGATGCTAGTGAAGAAACAATTGCAGCAGCAAGAGCCGCAAAAACAACACCTTTAACACCAACAGGCAAGAACTGAGTTAGCCAAGGGTATGCTTTATCCGCATTAGCAGCACTTGGAAGGTTTGTTGCTGCAATATCACCAAGGCTTGCCATTAGTTGTGGGTCAGAAGTAATAACGTAAGCGGCAATACCTGGCAATACCACGAGAAACGGAACGATAAGTTTCAAAAACGCTGCAAAAACAATACCTTTCTGAGCTTCCGATACTGATTTTGCAGCAAGTGTTCTTTGAATAATGTACTGGTTAAAGCCCCAGTAATATAAGTTTGCTACCCAAAGACCACCAATTAATACGGCAATACCAGGAAGGTTCATGTATTGTGGATTACTTTGATCCAAGATCATCTCAAAGTGGCCAGGAGCTGCATCGACCATTTT
>NZ_JAWOQS010000469.1:0-729 GCF_033438945.1 Vibrio sp. Y176
GGCGTTATGCGCCAAAAATTGGATTCACATCCATGCTTTTGTGGAGGATACGGATAATCTCAATATTTTGATTGCCGATCTGACGATAAAATATTACGTGGCTTCCTTGTGGGAATTTTCTGTAGCCATCGCGAATTTCGTCACAGGCTTTACCAATGTCAGGATTTTCGGCTAACAGCCAAAATGAGTCATCAAACTGTTTTAGATAAATATTTCGCTGTTCACGACCCCAGCGTCGAGAGGTAAACAAGGCTATATCTCTTAAATCAGATTTCGCCTTGTTAGTTAACTGAAATGGTCTCATTTTTTCTCTTCGCTATCTAACTCATTGATAAACGAATCAAGGTCATAATCCGCAACTCCACTTTCTTCACCTTCAACAAGCAATTGGCGTAAAGTGTTCATTTTAGTTTCTTGGGTTTCAAGTAAACGTAAAGCGGAACGAATGACTTCACTTGCAGAGGCATAGCGACCGCTTTGGATTTGATTAGCAATAAAACCGTCAAAATGGTCACCCAAAGTAATACTAGTGTTCTTAGCCATAATATAGCCCTCAATACCAATAGATACCTAATTATGGTATTAATTGGGCTTGAATGCAAGGCGCATAACAAAGCGTTTAAGACAGATTCGCAACGCATGGCATTTTCAGTTTGATTCAGCTTTCGTGTTTACGGCACAATGGTTTAGCTTAGGTGGCAGCGTTGCTCACTACTTAACGCGGCGTTA
>NZ_JAWOQS010000470.1:0-729 GCF_033438945.1 Vibrio sp. Y176
TCGCAACTCTATCAACCTTAAACGACGCGGTACCGCGCCGCTGGCAGATTTGATTCGAGTGCATGCGTTGGCGATTGGTTCGCGCTCGCAAAACTCGTTTGATCGATTAGACGACATTAATGACGCTGGGATCCTGCCAAAAGGGCGAGGAATGGACTTGCGAGATGCGATGGAGCTTATCTACATGGTTCGAATCCGTCACCAAGCCTTGGATATTGAAAATGGCGACGAGCCGGATAACAACATCGAGCCAGAAAACATGTCCGATTTCGAACGTCGTAATCTGAAAGCGGCATTCCAAATTCTAAGCAATGCGCAGAACTTCATTAAGTTCCGCTACCAAAGAAGCAGTAAATGATGTGGTTGGCAAAAAGTAAGGCGAGTACACCGCTGCTCGATACTTCGCAAACGCCGGAGTGGTCAGTATTGTTTGAGCAGTTGGCAGAGCAAGCGCAAGATCAACGGTTGAAGCGATACTATTCGACTCCTATGGTGAATGGGGATACGCCATTAAAAGAGGTGCCGTTTGTCTCGGTAGATTTTGAAACGACGGGCTTAAATGCAGAAGAGGATGCCATTCTTACCATTGGTCTTGTGCCGTTTACGATTGACCGAGTGCAGTGCAGTGGTTCAGCGCATTGGATTGTAAATCCGAACCGAGAGCTTAATGAGGAGTCTGTCGTTATTCATGGCATTACGGATTCTGAAGTGAAAAACGCGCCCCAATTA
>NZ_JAWOQS010000471.1:0-729 GCF_033438945.1 Vibrio sp. Y176
CGTCGCTAAAGACTCTTTGTTGGAAGGCGAAGCGAATTTGCAGGCTGATGACATTTTCCTCGTGGATTTTCATCGACTGACTATTATGTTTTCGATTCTTCAGTCTCAACGTTGGGAAGAGCAGTATGACCAAGAGATGATAGTTGAATACCTTACCCAAATTATCTTAACGCCGGATTTTGAGTTGTACGTTGGTTTTAAAGATGGCAACCCGGTGGGTGCAGCCATTGCGAGTAGCTATGAAGGTAACACGCTGATTTCTGACGTGGCCGTTTCTCAATCTTTAGATAAACAACAGTTTTCAGCGGATATTGCGAAAAGACTTAATAGTGATCACAAATTATGTGACACAATTATAATAGAAAGTTGATCAATATCGGCTTCATTTAAAAATGAAGCGCTACTATATGCAGCATTGCATTGGTTCGGCTGGGTAAAAAATGGTTAAGCGTTTAGCGCGTTTTCTCACCCTTTTGTTGTGCATAGGAACGGTTGCCGTACAAGCAGAGGAAACAAATTGGGAGCTCAAACGAGTTCTCGTGCTTCACTCCTATGATCCGTCTTATCAATGGACTAATGACATTCAGGCGGGAATCGAAAAGGGATTCAAGCAAACTGACGGCGAAGTCAAACTATCCATTAAATATTTGGACGCGAAGCGTGTTCATTCCGAAGGCTATTTGCAACAAATGGCGAGTTATCTTCGGTTTAAATATCGAGCTTATGAAT
>NZ_JAWOQS010000472.1:0-729 GCF_033438945.1 Vibrio sp. Y176
CGTGACGAAGAATCTCTTGAGTATTTAGTGTGTCTCACGGCTGCGGATAT
The DNA here is from genome assembly GCF_033438945.1 of Vibrio sp. Y176. Taxonomy (NCBI): domain Bacteria; kingdom Pseudomonadati; phylum Pseudomonadota; class Gammaproteobacteria; order Vibrionales; family Vibrionaceae; genus Vibrio; species Vibrio sp. Y176. The sequence continues at coordinate 51 of NZ_JAWOQS010000472.1, forward strand.
TTGCGCAACCAATCCAGAGCGGTGGAATGCTTGGAAACGCACGCTGCTTGCCGAGCTCTTCTACTCAACGCAACGCGCACTGCGTCGCGGATTAGAAAATCCGGTTGATGTACGTGAACGTATTCGACATAACCAACAAATGGCTTCCGCGTTGCTGCGCAAAGAAGGGTTTTCAGCGCGCCAAATCGAAGTGTTGTGGCAACGATTCAAAGCCGACTATTTCTTGCGCCATACTCACACTCAAATCGCTTGGCATTGTGCGCATTTGCTGCGTATGGATGATCCAAACAAGCCGCTGGTACTTATCAGCAAAAAGGCTACGCGCGGTGGAACAGAAGTGTTCGTCTACACCAAAGATCAACCAGCGTTGTTTGCTACCGTGGTGGCGGAGCTCGACCGTCGTAACTTTAACGTTCATGACGCACAAATCATCACCAGCAAAGACGGCCACGTGATTGATACCTTCATGGTGCTCGACCAACATGGAGAAGCCATTGACGAATCTCGCCATGCTGCCGTGATTAAACACCTCACTCACGTACTGGAAGCGGGTCGTCCGACGAAGATTAAAACGCGCCGCACCCCAAATAAACTTCAACACTTCAATGTGAAAACCAAAGTCGATTTCTTACCAACGAAAGGGAAGAAACATACCTTGATGGAGTTTGTAGCACTCGAT
>NZ_JAWOQS010000473.1:0-728 GCF_033438945.1 Vibrio sp. Y176
CAAGGCTCTGTACGTAAAGAATCGACCCGCAACTTCGAGCTAGATACCACGATTAGCCATGAGCGTAAGCAAACGGGCACCGTGGCGCGCCAAACTGTTTCAGTTGCCATCAAAGACCGTCGCCAAGTTAATCCAGATACAGGTGAAGTGACTTACACACCAATGTCGGAAGGTGAAATCAACGCGATTCGTCAGGTGTTGATTGGCACCGTCGGCTTTGATCAATCTCGTGGTGATTTACTTAACGTATTGAGCGTCAAGTTTGCCGAGCCAGAAACCGAGCAGCTTGTTGACCAACCAATTTGGGAACACCCGAACTTCAACGATTGGGTTCGTTGGTTCGCCAGCGCTTTAGTTATCATCGTGGTTGTGCTTGTACTGGTTCGCCCTGCAATGAAGAAACTGCTTAACCCAGCAGGTGATGACGACGATGAAATGTACGGCCCAGACGGCTTGCCAATTGGTGCAGATGGCGAAACCAGCCTAATTGGTAGCGACATTGAAAGCAGTGAGCTGTTTGAATTTGGTTCAAGTATCGATCTGCCTAACCTTCATAAAGATGAAGACGTACTGAAAGCGGTTCGTGCACTTGTAGCGAACGAACCAGAGCTAGCGGCTCAAGTTGTGAAAAACTGGATGAACGAAAATGGCTAACGATATCGTACCTCAAGATGAAAACGGCGCAGGCATGCCAGTTGAGTTTGATGCCTCCACCATTACTGGTGAAG
>NZ_JAWOQS010000474.1:0-728 GCF_033438945.1 Vibrio sp. Y176
ATATTGGTTTGGTATCGGTGTATTTGAGTCACGGTGTGTATCGTGGTCTTCTGCGCAATAAAGTGCTTTTTGCTCCGACAGACAAAATGGTGCAGCAAGGCCGCCTGTCTGTCATGCAAGCGGCTCACTATTTACGCCATCAACCGTATGAAAAACAGGCATCGCCAATCATCAAACCACTGACGCCAAAGACGCTTCACGATGACACAATTGAAGAATCGTTATCTCCGTCAGAATATAGGCCGACATTCAGCATAAAGGCTGTTGATTGATGCGCTAAAAAAGTGTTTTATTGATAGATAACCAGTTCATAATCATAAAATCGGAATAACTTGATGCAAAAAACGACTCGTACCATGCCTGCGCATAAACACGTGGCATTGGTTGCCCACGACAATTGCAAACCTGAGCTACTTCGCTGGGTAAAAGAGAATAAAGAAAAGCTGCAACGCCATTTCTTGTACGCTACAGGCACAACTGGCCACATGCTGAGTAAAGAAACTGGCTTAGCAATTAAGAGCATGATCAGCGGCCCAATGGGTGGCGACCAACAACTTGGAGCATTGATTTCGGAAGGTAAAATCGATGTGTTGGTCTTCTTCTGGGATCCACTAAACGCCGTACCTCACGACCCTGATGTGAAAGCCCTACGTCGTATCGCGAGTGTTTGGAACAGCCCAGTTGCGACTAACCGTGCAACGGCAAAATTCCACTTCGACTCTCCTCTT
>NZ_JAWOQS010000475.1:0-728 GCF_033438945.1 Vibrio sp. Y176
GAGAGAACCAAACGTTTACCGTTGTTCAATGCTCAAATATCCCAAACGATGACCCATTTATATTGGGTGAAAAATCCGAGGCATTAATATGGTACGGATATGATGAGCAACCGGACAATACCAAAGTTATTGTGACAGTCAGAGATAGGTATGGAAGAAAGCTACTAAGTGGAGAGCAATCGGTGAGTGAACTTCGCCGTAAGGGGTGGCGTTATCAAGGTATATTCCTTGATTTGAAAGCGAAAAACCCTTACTCACAGAAAGAAAAGAGTTTCATAGAAAAACAAAATCTAGAGACTAGGTATGAGCTTCACTCTAATTCTATTCTACTACCAACGGCATCATGAATAGCCATTAGGCTCACTGCGCGACATAAATTTGTTGCGCTGACCTCGTCCAAAAATGAGCGATGCTGAACACAGGTACTTAACACAACAAACGCCCCTCCTATCTCTAGGAAGGGCGTTTTTCTTTTATTCAAAATACCTAGGTAGATTACCTTTCACGCACGTAAGTCGTTTGAACTAAGGTGCTTAGCACCACTTCGCTCTTGGTCACTTTAAAATTGAGTGGTTGTCGCAAATCACCAAACAAAGGTGCGCCGCTGCCAAGTAGGATAGGGAAGCGAGTGATCACCATTTCATCGATAAGATCTTCTTTGAGGCAGTTTTGAATCGTCACGCCGCCGTCGATGTAAAGCTCGTTAAAGCCTTTTGTATTTAGGTCAG
>NZ_JAWOQS010000476.1:0-727 GCF_033438945.1 Vibrio sp. Y176
TAGTACTAGACTCATTCGGTATCGGTGCAACTGCTGATGCAAAAGAATTTGGTGATGTAGGTTCAGACACTCTAGGTCATATCGCTGACCAGTGTGAAAAAGGCTTAGCAGATAACGACAAACGTCAAGGCGCACTTCGCCTTCCAAACCTATCTAAACTTGGTTTGGCTATGGCACACAAAGAATCAACAGGTCGCTTTGCTCCTGGCCTAGACGCTGATGCAGAAATCATCGGTGCTTACGGCCACGCTGCTGAGCTTTCTTCTGGTAAAGACACTCCGTCTGGTCACTGGGAAATTGCTGGCGTACCAGTTCTGTTTGACTGGGGCTACTTCACAGATAAAGCAAACAGCTTCCCTAAAGAGCTGACTGACCGCATTCTTGAGCGTGCAGGTCTAGATGGCTTCCTAGGTAACTGCCACGCATCTGGTACTCAATTTCGTGATGACCTTGGTGAAGAACACATGAAGACTGGCCAGCCAATCTTCTACACCTCTGCGGACTCTGTATTCCAAATCGCATGTCACGAAGAGACATTCGGTCTAGATCGTCTACTAGAGCTTTGCCAAATTGCTCGTGAAGAACTAGAAGATTACAACATCGGCCGTGTAATCGCGCGTCCATTCATCGGTCCTGGTAAAGGTCAATTTGAGCGTACAGGTAACCGTCGTGACCTATCTGTAGAGCCACCATCAGCAACGGTTCTGCAAAAGTTAGTCGAAGAGAA
>NZ_JAWOQS010000477.1:0-727 GCF_033438945.1 Vibrio sp. Y176
TGACAGACCTTTCCCAATGGTTAAACATTGAATTTGTCTGGTGGTGGGCACTTTTTTTGTTGCCCTTACCTCTGCTGATTTACAAGCTTCTTCCTGAAGAAACTCGACAAGCAGAAATCAAACTGGCGTATTTGCCAGAAAGCAAAAACAGCCGTAAACCTAAACAATGGCTACAAAAATCGTTAGCTGTAGGCGTTTGGACATTATTGGTCGTCGCTTGTGCGAGACCAGTTTGGTTTGGTGAACCTGTCGAGTTTCAACCTAAGTACCGAGACTTAATGCTGGTGGTTGACCTTTCAGGCTCCATGCAAAAAGAGGACATGAACTTAGATGGCGAGTACATCGACCGACTCTCTGCCGTGAAAAAAGTCCTATCAGATTTTGTCGCGCAGCGAAAAGGTGATCGGCTTGGAGTAGTTCTATTTGGTGACCACGCGTACTTACAAACGCCACTGACGGCTGACCGACAAACCGTTATCCAACAAATCAAGCAAACCGTAATTGGCCTAGTTGGTCAACGAACCGCAATTGGCGATGGTATCGGCTTAGGAACAAAAACCTTTGTCGATAGCGATGCGCCCCAGCGCGTGATGATTTTGCTCAGTGACGGCAGTAACACCGCTGGTGTGTTAGATCCAATCGAAGCGGCTGAGATTGCGAAGAAATACAATGCCACTATTTATACCGTCGGCGTAGGTGCTGGCGAAATGATGGTGAAAGACTTTTT
>NZ_JAWOQS010000478.1:0-727 GCF_033438945.1 Vibrio sp. Y176
ACACTTCATTTCTGCACAACAACTGAAATCGCTGATGGATGGTGACAAAGACGTGGTTGTGATCGGTGCGCTAAACCCTATCAAACCAGATAGTCCTATTTCTGGTTCTTACACTATGTGGCGTAACGATTACTCAGCGACTGAAGACGCCTACGACTTCGGCGGTATGAGTAATAGCACAGAAGAAATGGAAACAATCCTAGGCAGCTTCGGCGCAACAACAGACAGCACAATCGTCGTCTACGCTGCGGGCTCACACCACGATGCTGCGCGTCTTTACTGGCAAATCCATAACCTTGGCCATCAAGATGTTCGTTACCTTGACGGGGGCTTGAACGCTTGGATGGGCGCTGGCTACCCAACTGGCTCTGCAAACCAAAGCGTTGCAGCGGTGGAATACAACGCACCTAACACACGGCAAGATAACAATGCCCTAGCAACGCTAGACATGGTTATCGCAGCGCAAAACAACCCTGATTGGGTGATCCTAGATACTCGCGGCAACGACGAGTTCAACGGTGAAGTTGCGGTTTCTGGCGCATACGGTCCGGGCACTATCCCAAGCAGTGTTCACATTAATTGGACCAAAGCGTTAAACGAAGACACGACACTGAAATCAGCAGAAGAACTGCAAGCCCTTTACGGCGACATCATCAAAGGTAAGAAAGTTATCGCTTACTGCCAGTCTGGTGTTCGCTCTGCCCACACCACCATGATTCTTACTGAA
>NZ_JAWOQS010000479.1:0-726 GCF_033438945.1 Vibrio sp. Y176
TGGGTTAACTTCAAAGTGTTTGGAATGCTGATTGCCACCTTCGCCTACATGATTGCTACTGGTGTCTACATTTACAAGCACATGCCAAAGGAAGAGAAAAATAACTCCTCCGATGTCTCGGTTGATGATTAAAAACTCAATTTTGCTATAATCCGCGCAAATGTATTATTCACAGCGACCTTCGGGTCGCTGTTTTGTTCAACGGACCAATAATTACTGCATTAGTATTCTTATTGGCACACCATATTTGCGCTTTTTTTGAGCGCCCTTGAAGATTTAGGATGTCACTATGAGCCAAGAATTTAACTCTCCGAAAGGCCAGCTTCTGCTTCGTACCCTTGCAATGCCCGCTGATACAAATGCAAACGGCGATATCTTTGGTGGTTGGATAATGTCTCAACTTGACTTGGCGGGTGCGATTCTGGCGAAAGAGATCTGTTCTGGTCGCGTCGTTACCGTTTCTGTTTCAAGCATTACATTTAAAAAACCAGTCAGCGTAGGTGACGTGGTTTGTTGTTACGGCGTGTGTAAGAAAATCGGCCGTACATCTATGAGCGTTGACCTAGAAGTTTGGGTGAAACCAGTGAAAGTAGACGGCATTGAAGATCGTTTCATGGTTTGTGAAGCAACCTTTAACTATGTAGCCATCGACAGTGAAGGCAAACCACGTCCAGTGCAAAGCTAAGTCGTCATAAAATCGAATTGCTAGGAAGAATCTCACATTTT
>NZ_JAWOQS010000480.1:0-726 GCF_033438945.1 Vibrio sp. Y176
CGATTGGATTTTTTACTGCCGGCCATTAGTTACTTCCTTTCAAAATACAAAGTTGAGCGGAGGGGATTATAAGATGCTAAGTCGCATCACACTAGACTGCTGAGGGCGGAATGGGAGATTTAACACCCTCAGTTGTCATGTTTAGACTAAATTTGTGCCAGTTCTTAATTAGAAAATAAGTGCGAATTACATCAATTCACGCATTTTCTCGAGGATTTTGAAGCTCAGGGCTTCTTTTGACTCTAGAGCTAATGCAAGCTCACCATCAGGCCAAAATAGGGTGATGGCGTTGTCATTACTATTGAAGCCTTGGCCTTCGACTGACACATCGTTAGCGCAGATCATATTGAGGTTTTTCTTCGCTAACTTTCCTCGGGCATAAGTTTCGACATCGTTGGTTTCTGCTGCAAAACCTACCGTAAATGGGCGCTTATCAGTCAGTGCTGCGACGGACGCTACAATATCAGGGTTTTTCACCATTTTGATGGTCATCTGATCGTTGTCTGCCGTCTTTTTCAACTTTTGAGACGCAATGGCCTCAGGTCGATAATCCGCTACTGCTGCGCAGCTGATGAACGCATCGTGACTGATGGCTTGAGCCATCACGGCCTCATACATTTCTTGTGCGCTAGACACGTTAATGCGCTCCACTCCCATCGGTGTGCTCAGGTTGACAGGGCCGCTCACTAGCGGGACTTTTGCGCCTAACTGCGCGGCAGCGTTTGC
>NZ_JAWOQS010000481.1:0-726 GCF_033438945.1 Vibrio sp. Y176
GAAATCAAACATGCGCTAGATGAGCTGCCGAAACATCAAGCTCCAAACAAAGAGCAATGGGAAGTCATGGCGAGCCATTGGCATGAACAGTTAGAACAAAAGATTCAAAAACTCAAAGCCTTACAAAACGATTTGGGTGGATGCATTGGCTGCGGATGTTTGTCGTTAGAAACCTGCGCACTGCGAAACCCAGAAGATGTGTTAGGCAAAGATCACTCAGGTTCTAATTTGACCTTAGAAGAAGAGGCGTAAGCGTTATTCTTTGTCGAAACTGTCCACCACAATCGCGCCCATCGACGCTGGCATTGTGATGACGATGATCCGTTTTATCGCAACGATCGGGTCTGTAAAGAGCGGCAACTTGTCGAGACAAAATAGCACCAAAGCTACCACGATAGCGGCGATGGAATAGGCGATTACAACGCGAAATACAAAGATGGGAATGCGCTTTCTAATGTGGCTTTGAAATACGCTTTGATAAGCGAAAAAGCTGAGAAAAATCACAGAAAGGCTTAACAACATGAGCAGGTTTATCATAGGTAAGCTTTCACCCAATCGCCATGCTTCTTCCGAAAAAGAGATAGGCACAGCAAGGGCAAAAGCGCCCACTAATACTTGGCTGGCATCTTCAAGATTAAAGTGGCTGCTCATGTTGTAGGTTCCGTTATTCGTTGTTATTGCTCAGCTGCAACAGCTTCTCGAATCGCTCGTTACCGTGCAGCAATT
>NZ_JAWOQS010000482.1:0-726 GCF_033438945.1 Vibrio sp. Y176
AACTACGTAGCCGATCTCAGCTTCAGTTTGTAGGTACTGCGCTGCGATGTTGATGCCTTCTTCTGCGAAGATGGTGTTAATTTGAGTCAGAATACCTGGGCGGTTTTTGTGAATGTGCAGTAAGCGAGAGCACTCACGACCGTGTTCAGGCAGAGATACTTCAGGGAAGTTAACGCTTGATAGTGTTGAACCATTATCTGAATATTTCGCCAGTTTACCCGCTACTTCCACGCCGATGTTTTCTTGTGCTTCTTGAGTAGAGCCGCCCACGTGTGGCGTTAGAATGACGTTATCGAATTTCTGTAGTGGAGATTCAAACGGGTCAGCGTTTGTTTTTGGTTCAACTGGGAATACGTCGATTGCTGCGCCAGCTAAGTGACCTGCTTCTAGGCTGTGGCAAAGCGCAGGAATATCAACAACGGTACCGCGAGCGGCGTTGATGAAGATTGCGCCAGGCTTCATGCGAGCAAATTCTTCTTCGCCCATCATATTCTTCGTTTCAGGTGTTTCTGGTACGTGCAGCGAAATAACATCACATTTGTTTAGCAGCTCGCTCATCGTGTGGATTTGCGTTGCGTTGCCAAGTGATAGTTTGTTTTCGATGTCGTAGTAGTACACGCGCATACCTAAGTTTTCAGCAATAATGCCCAGCTGAGTGCCGATATGGCCGTAACCAATGATACCAAGACGTTTACCACGCGCATCGTAAGCGTTGGCTGCGCTCTC
>NZ_JAWOQS010000483.1:0-726 GCF_033438945.1 Vibrio sp. Y176
ACCATCGAACAGAACATTGTCGACTTGCGTGATGAAAACGGTCGTTTCGAAGCACGTACAACCTTGAAGAAAGTACCTCGTTTAGGTCCTAAGGCGTTCGAGCAGTGTGCGGGTTTCCTTCGTATTATGGATGGTAAGAACCCACTGGATGCCTCTGCAGTGCACCCAGAAGCCTACCCTGTAGTCAAAGCGATTGCCGAGAAGAACCGTAAAGACATCAAAGCACGGATTGGCGATTCGACGTTCCTTAAAGGTCTGCACGCGGTGGATTACACCGATGAGCACTTCAGTGTCCCAACGGTGACCGATATCATCAAGGAGCTGGACAAACCAGGCCGAGACCCTCGTCCGGAGTTCAAAACCGCAACCTTCGCTGAAGGCGTTAACTCGGTTGCAGATCTAGAACCGGGCATGATTCTCGAAGGCGTCGTATCGAACGTGGCCAACTTTGGTGCTTTCGTCGATATTGGTGTTCACCAAGATGGTTTAGTGCACATCTCAGCCCTGACGGATCGTTTCGTTTCTGATCCGCGTGAAGTGGTGAAAGCAGGTGACATCGTTAAAGTGAAAGTGATGGAAGTGGATGTACAGCGCAAGCGTATCGGTCTATCGATGCGTTTAAACGACGAGCCGGGTCAAGACAACCGCAGCCAACGCTCATCAGCAGCGCCACGTCGTAATGACCAATCACAACGTCGTCAACCTCGCCGTGATGATTCCTCATCG
>NZ_JAWOQS010000484.1:0-724 GCF_033438945.1 Vibrio sp. Y176
CATGTGACTCGAAAACCGTTTTAATTTTTTTTGACGAAAAAAAACTCTCTGAAATGCTGAGTGTGATGCTTTTGCACGTGGTGTAAATCTGATCATCTTATCTGGTGCAAGAGCAGCTTATGTTCACGAAAGAACATGAATCCAAGGATTGAGAGAGAAGTTATGATTCGATTTAACCTATGTGCAGCTGGGGTTGCTTTAGCGCTATCAGGTGCTGCAGTCGCAGCTCCGACCGCACCAAGTGTCGATATGTACGGTTCTAATAACCTTCAATTTTCTAAAATTGAACTGGCTATGGAAACCACATCTGGCTACTACGACATGGTGAAATACCATGACCAAGCTAAAATCACCGTTAAATTCAACCAGTGGAGCGGTACACCTGGCGACACTTACAACATCTATTTTGATGGCGTAAAAGTCGCAACAGGCGCTATCACTGGCGGCCAAACCACAGCAACATTTGATTACGGCCAAGGCGGCTTGTACCAAATGGAAATTGAAGCGTGTGATGCTACAGGCTGTTCGAAAAGTGCTCCTGCAGAAATCACCATCGCGGATACAGATGGCTCTCACTTGAAGCCACTAACGATGAACGTTGATCCAAACAACAAAACATACAACACCGACCCTAGCGTCGTGATGGGTACGTATTTTGTTGAATGGGGCATCTATGGTCGTAACTACACCGTAGACAACATGCCAGCCGACAACTTAACTCACA
>NZ_JAWOQS010000485.1:0-724 GCF_033438945.1 Vibrio sp. Y176
ATGGATATTCGACATAGTGTTATTAAGCCAAAGTAAATTGGCTGTTCATAACAAACAGGAGATTATTTATGCATAACGAAATGATTCAACCGTCGCACTTCGGCATCATTGCTCGCACTTGTATCGCCTCAGTAGTAATGTTGGCGGGTGTTTTCGCTCTTATTTAGTGGAGTGACGTAAGCTAGATTACGTTTTAGAAAACAAAAGCAAAATTCAGGGAATTACCTTCAGTTGTAAACGGTATTCCCCTGAAAATCACTCAAAGTAACCCCTTCTTAGCTGAGTAAGCTAAAAACCAAAGCACTTACCGCAACAATACCTGTGATCAGAACAAAATAGGTAGAGAGCTTTCCACGATACTGCTTCATCGACTCAATCTTATGTACCGCCAACATCGGCATAATGAACAAGATCATTGCGATAACTGGCCCAGATAACGCTTCCATCATGCCTAAAATACTTGGGTTCATGATTGCTGCAGCCCAAATTGACAAGAAAAGAACCACTACGCTAATACGATCAACACGTGTTTCAGACAAATTTGAGTGCTTTGTGATTAAGCCGTTCAAGCTTTCACGTGCGCCTAAGAAATGACCAAGGAAAGAAGAAGTGATCGCGACAAACGCCACCAAAGGACCAAGTGTTGCGATGAACGGGTTATCCGTTGCGTTTGCAAGGTAAGAGAGTACGGATACGTTTTGCGCTTTTGCCTGTGCAAGTTGCA
>NZ_JAWOQS010000486.1:0-724 GCF_033438945.1 Vibrio sp. Y176
ATCTTAAGCTGGTGGTGATGTCGGCACCGTTGGATCAAGAAGCGTTGCAATCCTTACTGCCGGAAGCTTGTTATATTGAATCAGAAGGGCGCAGCTTTGCCGTGGAAACTCGCTATGCTCCGCTTACTGCCAACGATCATCTTCCAACGGTAATGGCAAAAAATATAGAGAGTTTGATGAATAAAGAGTCAGGCTCTCTGCTTGCGTTTCTTCCCGGTGTGGCGGCCATTAAGCAAGTGCAAGAGCGTTTATCGCACTTACCGGACGATGTTGAAGTATGCCCGTTGTATGGTCAGTTGAGCTTTACTGAGCAACAGAAAGCCATCTCTCCTGCAGAAAAAGGTAAGCGCAAAGTCGTATTGGCAACCAACATTGCGGAAACCTCTCTGACAATTGAAGGTATTCGCCTTGTGGTGGATTCTGGTTTGGAGCGTGTTGCGCGTTTTGACTTGAAAAATGGCCTTACACGATTGGAACAAACGCGTATAGCTCAATCGTCAGCCATCCAGCGAGCTGGTCGTGCTGGGCGGATTGAAGAGGGGATTTGCGTTCGCCTCTATTCAGAAAGTCAACTCAAGCAACAGCCACAAGTGCCACAACCTGAGATTTTGCATTCCGATCTTGCGAGCTTGGTAATGGAGCTGGCGTTTTGAGGGACGACCGATATTAATGAGCTAAAATGGCTCGATCTTCCTTCTGCTGCCGCGCTGCAACAATCTAAGCA
>NZ_JAWOQS010000487.1:0-723 GCF_033438945.1 Vibrio sp. Y176
AGCAAGGCGCGGAGAAAGCATCGGCTCGCGCGGCGGAAACACTGAAGAAAGCATACGAAGCTGTCGGTTTTGTTGCTCGTCCGTAATTTCAAGTAATCCAATACCCAAAAAGCTCCACTTCGGTGGAGCTTTTTTTATGTGCTGAGAAAATTACTCGAAGGGCGTGTTGTCCATACAGCGCTCCATATCATAGTACTCAACGCGGCCACGAGCGCCTAAAAACGAAGACTTCACCACCATCCCACGATCCACATAATAAGTGAGGAAAACACAGGATATCTCGTAACTTAACTGTTTGATTTTAGATGGCTCCCAGTAATAGTCTGTTCCAGGCTGGCGGGCACGAAAAGAAATGACACCATCGTCACTGACTTCAAACTCTTCCATTCCCTTGAATTCATTTTTTGCTGATTGGATAGTTTTTTGATTGGCGGTTGGGTAAAGCGGTTCAGAAGATGTTAGCTGACAACCCGTCATAAGCCCAAACGCGGAGAGAGCTAGCCCAATACGTTGAATTGTTTTCATTGATTTTTCCACGATAGATGATGGATGAGATCTTATTGTCTCGCGTTGGTTTTATAACGCTTGTGTATGTTTTTCTCCACTGTGTTGTCGGAATTTATCATTTTTGATTGATAAAAATTTGAAGTGTAAATGGCGAATGCGCAAAGCGGGGGAGTAAATAACAAGCGAGAGCCTGAAAGAAACCAAAGTAGCAATATT
>NZ_JAWOQS010000488.1:0-722 GCF_033438945.1 Vibrio sp. Y176
GTTCATAATTAAAATAAATCCTTGTTATTTATGAAATTAATTATAATTTATAAATAAATGGAAATTAATAATGTGTTTCAATTTGGTATTTATAGGAAAATTAACTGTTACATGGTTATTATTTATTTTATCCCGATTTTTGTTTCTTATTATAGCGTTTGCTAATGAAACTTAGATCTTGAACATAAAATACATTCTTCGTCTTTAATATAACACTTGAAAGTAACCGTAAGTCGAGGCTTTCATACTCAAGGCTGACATACTGTTTAAAACGCCAAACCACTTTAACTGCAAACGGCGATGTCGTTGCGGTTTTAAATGAGCAATTGCTTCACATTTTAAGTGGCTGATTCGTAAAATGGATTGCGGTCTGCCATGACAATAGGCAAGGTGTTGAATAATACGAATCACTCATATAAGGCCATCCATGACAACAACTGGTCACGTGCATTTTTATATTGGCACTTACACCAACCCACCGAGTACGAGCACGGGCATTGCGCGTCTATCGCTGAACACTGATACGGGTGAACTGACTCGGCTTGACGATGTTGTAGTTCAACGTAATCCGTCCTATCTCACGACCACCGAACACGGGCTGTATACGTTTAGCGAAATGGATAGAAATGAAGGTGCAGAGCTCGCGTTTTTTCGCGATAGTGAATCCGTCTCTTTGCCGATTAATGGCGATTATCCGTGTCATTTGGATATCAAACAACCTT
>NZ_JAWOQS010000489.1:0-722 GCF_033438945.1 Vibrio sp. Y176
ATCAACAGACCCACTACGAGCAGTATCGGAGAAAACGTCCAGCCGCTTCCCCAAGACGCACCAATAATTGCCGGCGTCGTCCATGGTGTAGTAGCCACACCCATACCTACGAAGCCAAGATGCACAGCAAAGTAAGCAATCGTTGCGTTAATTACTGGAGCAAAAACAAATGGGATGAACAATGTTGGGTTCATTACGATTGGGCTACCAAAAATCACTGGTTCATTAATTTGGAAGAAGCCAGGAACCGCACTCATTCGGCCGATACTCTTTAGGTGAACAGAGCGGCTAAATGACATCAGTAGAACCAACGCTAACGTCGCACCAGAACCACCAATGAAGATATAGAAGTCCCAGAACGGCTGAGTGAAGATATTCGGAACAGGCTGCCCAGCAACAAATGCGTCGATGTTTCCACTGATGTTTGTTAGAAAGATTGGCGACAGAAGGCCAACCACAATCGCGGCACCATGAATCCCTGCAAACCAAAGTAATTGACACATAAGTAGTGCACCAATGATGGCAGGCAAAGTATTTGATGCGCTGATTAATGGCTTGAACATCGCCATAACTGCATCAGGAATCAACATGTCGTATTGGGTTTGAACGAAGATGCTTAATGGATAAAGCGTGACAAACACAGCTAGAACAGGCAGTAACACCTCGAAAGAACGCGCGATCGCAGGTGGCACCTGCTCTGGCATGCGAATCGTGATGTTGTG
>NZ_JAWOQS010000490.1:0-721 GCF_033438945.1 Vibrio sp. Y176
GCCATGCGATTCATTTAAATATGCGCGTGGACGAACTTCAAGATAAAGTCGAGTTGTTTATTGATGACAACTACGAGTAGCCACCCTTGGTATTGTTTTAAATCCATTTAAAATAGAAAAAGGAGCCTCTTTGCTCCTTTTTCTTCATCTATATAAGGCCAAATCTGCGTTCCAGCTACAACTGTTTAGCCGCCAGTACGCGCTCAACAGTATCAACGATAGCTTGAGTTTGTGGATCGAATTCAATGTTCACCTTGTCACCCACCTGTCGACTGCCAAACAAGGTTCTTTGTAAAGTTTCAGGAATCAAATGCACAGAGAAACGGTTTGCTTCAACTTCTCCAATGGTTAGCGAGCAGCCGTCGATACCGATGTAACCTTTCGCAAGAACATATTTCATCGACTCTTGTGGTAACTCAAACCAAATTGTGCGGTTGTTCGGCGTATCAATCACATCCACAATGTTTGCCATTAAGCTAATGTGACCAGACATACTGTGCCCACCGATTTCGTCACCAAATTTAGCAGCGCGCTCAACGTTAACGGCGCTTCCTTCTTCGAGAAGCCCCAAGTTGGTCAACGCAAGCGTGGCTTGCATCAAGTCAAAGCTGACTCGATTTTCATCGATGTTCGTCACAGTTAAACAGCAGCCATTGTGCGCTACAGACGCACCAATTTCTAACCCTTCGATTAACGCGCCATCAAGTTCAATGACGTGAGT
>NZ_JAWOQS010000491.1:0-721 GCF_033438945.1 Vibrio sp. Y176
TCTCGCCGTATCGAAGGTGATGAGCGTACTCAACTAAAAGCAGCATTAAGCACTCTAGAACTGCCTCAAGGCATGGGCCTGATTGTTCGTACTGCTGGCGTTGGTAAGAGCGCAGAAGAACTTGAGTGGGACTTGAACGTACTGCTGAACCATTGGAGCGCGATTAAGGGCGCGGCAGACTCTAACCCTGCCCCATTCTTAATCCACCAAGAAAGTAACGTTATCGTTCGTGCAATTCGTGACTATTTGCGTCGTGATATTGGTGAAATTCTTATCGACAGCAACACCATTTATGAACGTGCGAAAGAGCACATTCAATTGGTTCGCCCAGATTTCATCAACCGCGTTAAGAAGTACGAAGGCGAAGTGCCGCTGTTTAGCCACTACCAAATCGAGAGCCAAATTGAATCGGCTTTCCAACGTGAAGTGCGCCTACCATCTGGTGGTTCTATCGTAATCGACCCAACGGAAGCTCTGACTTCTATCGATATCAACTCTGCTCGTGCAACTAAGGGTGGTGATATCGAGGAAACAGCACTGAATACCAACCTAGAAGCAGCAGATGAGATCGCTCGTCAATTGCGTCTACGCGACTTAGGTGGTCTAGTGGTTATCGACTTTATCGATATGACACCAGTGCGCCACCAACGTGAAGTAGAAAACCGCCTACGTGAAGCAGTTCGATTAGACCGTGCTCGCGTACAAATCGGTCGTATCTCAC
>NZ_JAWOQS010000492.1:0-720 GCF_033438945.1 Vibrio sp. Y176
TGACGCAATCAGCTTAAAAAGTCGTTCTTCATAAACTTCATTGTTAACGTTTTGTGTTTTTTCACCGGAAAACCTAAATGAAGCATCGAGAATAGAGCTGACTTGTACTTCCTCATCGTCAATAAGACATAGAGGCATCTTAAAACCAATTCGCATCTATCCCCCGATGAGGACGGTCGGTACACCGACGAGAATTTTTCCACCATGAGATGTAGAGTCCCCTGATCTAGCAGCCGGTTTACCATTAATCTTAACGCTAGAAGACCCCGCAGATATGCTGTCAGGCGGCCCGATACAAACGAGTTTGTCACCTTTTCTCGCAGCAGGGATGCCTCCTATTTTTACATTTGGAGAACCCATAACAACAGGACCTCCAACATGAGGGATCTTGCCTGTTTTCTTTGGACAAAGGTGAAAACTTCCAATCACTGCTGCTGGTTTACCCATTCTCAGTTCCCTCTTAATTCAAAGAGATTTGTCCTGCTTTCAATGCGATTGCAGAGCCATTGATAGAAATCTTGTTGCCCTTAATGTTGATTTCGCCAGAACTCGACATTTGAATTGAGGCTCCACCGACTTTAATTTCAATACTTTTCCCTGCATTGAGGGACAACACTTTTCCAGTGTCAGAGGTATAGTTCTCTCCCACCTTTAACATCGCATTTTTTCCAACGTCTTGAGTGACATCGTTGGTTACTTTCTCAACTTTATTGTTCTCAA
>NZ_JAWOQS010000493.1:0-720 GCF_033438945.1 Vibrio sp. Y176
AAAGCGCATCCTTCCATTGCACTTTGGTGTGGCGATAACGAAGTGATTGGTGCCATTGGTTGGTATGACGAATCTAAGCACAACAAAGTGAAATACACCGTCAATTATGACCGCCTCAATCGCATGATTGAACAAGTGATTACTCAGCAAGATGATTCGCGCCGCTTTTGGCCGAGCTCTCCCTGCAATGGCGAGTTGGATTTTGGTGACGCATGGCACGACGATAGTAAAGGCGACATGCACTTTTGGGATGTATGGCATTCGGGTAAATCATTTAGCGCGTATCTAAACATTAACCCGCGTTTTTGCTCTGAATTTGGCTTCCAATCTTGGCCGTCTTTCGCGGAGGTGAAGCAGTTTGTACCCGAGCGAGACTGGAACATCACTTCACCAACGTTCGAGCAACACCAAAAGAATCCACGTGGTAACAGCATCATCACTGAGATGTTTACTCGTTACTTCCGTTTTCCATCGGGCTTTGAGCAGATGTTGTATTTGAGCCAGGTGCAACAAGCGATCGCCATCAAAACCGCGTGTGATCACTGGCGCGCGATTTCTCCAATTTGTCGCGGGATGCTGTATTGGCAGCTCAATGACAACTGGCCCGTCAGTTCTTGGTCAAGCTTGGAGTACAGTGGCCGTTGGAAGCAGTTGCACTACTATGCGAAGCGATTTTTTGCGCCGCAGTATTTGGTGTTTTCTGAGCATACAGGCAAGTTG
>NZ_JAWOQS010000494.1:0-720 GCF_033438945.1 Vibrio sp. Y176
CTTCGTTCGCGAAGGTCAAAATGCCATTTTCGTAAGTCGCGATCTGTGCTTCGACAAGATCCGACAGCAGCATGTTGAGTTCACGGTAGCCTTGTTGCTTCTCAGACAGCTCCACATCCAGCTTCTGCTCCTTACGGCAGGTTGTCGCAAGGTAGTTGAGTGTCGCCAAGCCTGGGCCCAATTCAAGCGCATTTGACGCCCAGCGTTCGCCAAGCTCATACAGTTTTTGATCAAGAAGAGGAGGAAGGTCTACGTGGTGGAACTCGCCGCGCGCACCGAAAATGGTTAGGTAGTCGGAGATAGTAATGTGGTCTTCAACTTGCGTATCTTCTTTGCCATCTGGGTAAAGCCAGCAAAGTTTGTCACTGTTTGGTTCAACCACGAAGATAGGCCAGCGATAAGTACGGAAAACCTCGTAAACCGACAACAATCGATGACGAAGGCCACAGCTTGCGTTCAGTTTGACGTCTTCTCCACGGTCGTGAAGATCTTTCGCGAGCTTTTGAATCGATTGTTTAATCAGGGTTGTATTGACAGCAGACGGAATTTCAAAAAACTCAGAAGTAATCTCTCGCTGCTCTAACACGCTACTCAGTCGGTCAAACATATCTACCTGTGTTTTGTCACCAATGAATACGATATGTGTGCTTAAAGTGCGATTATCCAATAGAGGAGTGACCAATCTCACTGGGTCTTGGTCGATAATACCAACATGAACAG
>NZ_JAWOQS010000495.1:0-720 GCF_033438945.1 Vibrio sp. Y176
ACTTGAGCGAGGTTCTCTAGTCGTTGAATATAGAAACCTAGTTCAGCGAGCGTAGGCTCGGCCAATCTTGCCGCGAGTTCGCCATCTTTGACTCTTTCTGCGATAAGATCGGCGATTTTCGCGACGCTTTGGTTTGCTTTCTTGCTGAACTGCTTTAGCTCTTTAGATTGGTTTTCTAGCCAAGTTGGCAGTTCGCCATGTTCAAAGCGGTAGATGCCTTCTTCAAACTGAGCTGGATCGAACTGCTTAGTCAACTGAGTGAGCGCAGGTATTAAGTTTTGCACGGAGTCTTGCAAGTCATTGCGGAATCGAGCGACACGTTTCTCATCAGCCAGTGATGAAAATTTACTGATTGACTGATTCAGCTTCTCTAGCCACGCTGCTGCGCCTTTTAAACTTGCGGATGCTGAAGCGTGATCACGGGCGACGTGAGGCAGGTGGTGAGCTTCGTCAAAGACATAAATCGTATTTTCTGGCTCTGGTAAGATTACGCCACCACCTAAGTCAGCATCAGCCATAACGAGAGAGTGATTCGCGATGATCACATCATTTTTGTCCAGTTCAGAACGCGCCTTTTGAAACGGGCACCCTCTGTGACCTGGCAAACTGTTATTGCAGCTGTGTTTGTCGCTGACAATCAATTGCCAGATGCGGTCGTCTATAGGTTTAGGCCAAGCGTCGCGGTCACCATCCCATTTCCCTTGAGCGAGTGAGCGATAC
>NZ_JAWOQS010000496.1:0-719 GCF_033438945.1 Vibrio sp. Y176
TCACTTCACTTTCCTCATATAAGCGTCTTGCCCGAATCTGATTGCGATTTTGTCGTTCACATTGATTAACAAATGTCCTCTAGTGATATTAATGTAATTAATTGTGAGCCAAGTCTAAATTCCAGTATACTGCTACCTGAGTAATATCGAGCTGTATAGATATAAATAATAAACCTTTGATTAATCAATAGATTGGTCGAGTAAGGGAAAGTAATGTTTTTTAATAAGTCGCTTCAACAAGAAAACCAACGATTAAAACAAGAGCTCTACAGCCTACAACAGATCCAGCAAAGCCTAGACGAAGAAATGTTAAGGCTGACGTTGGATGCGAAAGGCAACGTCACATCGGCAAACCAAAAGTTTTTGCAGCAACTTTCACTGTCAGATAAGGATATCTTGGCGAAGCATATTTCTGACCATGTACCATCAAACGTTAGAAATACTGACCACTTTTACCGCATGAAACAGTCGGTTCAAGCAAAAGCATTCTGGAATGGCGCGTTTCAAATCACCAAGGGGGATGGTGAAGAGGCGTGGTTAAGAGTGGTTATTCAGCCTGTGCGAAACACAAGTGACCAGGTTGAGAGCTTTTTTGTGTTTGCCTCTGAACTGACTCGAACGATCACGACATCGCGCGAGTACGAAGACATGCTGAATGCGCTGAGCCGCTCGATGGCAGTCATTGAATTTACGTTAGACGGTACAGTGCTTAAAGCAAA
>NZ_JAWOQS010000497.1:0-718 GCF_033438945.1 Vibrio sp. Y176
ATTCAAGTGGCGGAAGCCATGATGTGTCATCGCTCAGTCAATCAGCGCAAAGCCAAAGAACGTGTGCTTGAACTGTTTGATTTGGTTCATTTGCCGAACCCGCAACAAGCCTATGATAAGTATCCCCATGAGTTTTCTGGTGGTCAGTTACAACGCATCATGATTGCCATGGCACTGATCAACGAACCAGACATCTTAATTGCCGATGAGCCGACAACCGCGCTTGACGTTACCGTTCAGGCGGAAGTGCTACTGCTGATTAAAGAGATTCAAGCAAAAATGGGGATGGCTATTTTATTTATCACCCATGACCTAGGCGTGGTGAAACACTTTGCCGATCGTGTGTTGGTGATGTGCAAAGGTGAGGTCGTTGAAGAAGGCATCACTGAGCACTTGTTTTCTGAACCTCAGCATGAATACACCAAAATGCTGATTAACTCGATTCCGAAAGGAAGCAAACCCCCCGTTGATGAGAAAGCGTCGGAATTGCTCAACGCTGAAGACATTCGTGTGAAGTTTTTGGTGACGCCTCACTTTATCGCAAGCAAAAACGAGTACTTCGAAGCGGTAAAAGGCATCTCGTTACAACTAAAACAGGGCGAAACACTAGGCATTGTTGGTGAATCCGGTTCGGGTAAATCCACGTTAGGGCGTGCGTTGATCGGTTTGCTACCGTCTACCGGAAAAATTGAGTTTAAAGGTCAAAACATGGCCTCAC
>NZ_JAWOQS010000498.1:0-718 GCF_033438945.1 Vibrio sp. Y176
CACATTGGCATAAAAGCGATGAAGTTCGAGCACATCTTGTGCTTCTTTCGCGTGAATACTTCGAGTAAAAGTAGACAGCAAAATCCCAAGCACTTCGCCACTGTGTGTTTTCAACGGTAGGCCAAGGTAAGCTTGAACGCCATCATCCTGAAACATCTGGTCTTCAGGAAAGCGTTTATAGACCTGATCTTGGTAAAAGATGTGCTCGCCAATGTCTTTCGCGACTTTTTCACATGGAGTGCCCGACAGGTGGTAACTGAGGTTATCTGAGATCTCTCCGCCACTTGCAAAGGAAATGGTGTGCGCAGCATGTTGAAGATGAGCCACTTCAACAACGCATGTACAATGACTCTTCAACTGTTGATGGATATCTAAAGTCACTCTGTTGAGCAGAGCGCTCCCATTGAGCTTCAATATTTCATCAAGCTTTTGGACACTGATTTGTACATGATCCATTAAACACGTTACCTAGCCGTTATTAATTTCATATCGTGCTTTGATAGTTGTGCGACACGACGACTTATAATTTGATATGCATCAAGTAAACTATCGTTTACTTCAGGAGATTTTTCAAACTTTGAATCCCAACAGATAAGGAATTAACACTAATAGGTGAGTCTAGTAAGACTAGAGTGTTATCAAAGTTTGAGGCATTAATTTCAAAGTAGTCGCTTACTCACACATTTAACAAGAAAACTATCAAATTAGGTGCGTTTTT
>NZ_JAWOQS010000499.1:0-717 GCF_033438945.1 Vibrio sp. Y176
ATGGGAAGTCTATCGTAATTGGTACCACTGGCTTTAGTGAAGAAGAGCGAGCACTGATTGATGCAGTTGCGAAGCACGTACCTGTTGTGATGGCTCCTAACTACTCTGTTGGTGTGAACCTAGTATTTAAGTTGCTTGAGAAAGCTGCAAAAGTAATGGGTGATTACGGCGATGTCGAGATTGTCGAAGCTCATCACCGCCATAAAGTTGATGCTCCGTCAGGTACTGCGATTGGTATGGGTGAGGCGATTGCTGGCGCTATGGGCAACAAGTTAAGTGATGTTGCGGTGTATGCGCGTGAAGGCATTACTGGTGAGCGTACTAAAGATGAAATCGGTTTTGCAACCATTCGTGCAGGTGACATTGTCGGCGAGCACACAGCAATGTTTGCTGATATTGGTGAGCGAGTCGAAATAACGCACAAAGCGACGGACCGCATGACTTTTGCTAATGGTGCCGTGAAGGCTGCAGTGTGGCTACATTCCAAGCCGGCGGGCTTTTATACCATGACCGATGTGCTTGGTTTGAATGAGCTTTAAATACATAATTATACGCCGGCGTAAGCAGGCTTTTTTGTATTTGAAGAAAGATATATAAATAAAATGAGTATTGTAGAGCGTCAGTTTTGATCTTGTTTGTGTGTATTTTTGCTGGCTTGGTTGCTTTATTTGTCTTAACTGCTTAAAAGTTGATGTTGTTTTGTTGTGATTAACGTTT
>NZ_JAWOQS010000500.1:0-717 GCF_033438945.1 Vibrio sp. Y176
TCACGTTGGCTAATTGGCTGATCTCGGTGTCTGCCGTGATGGCGATTTGAAGCAAAATGTCTTTGGTGGTTGGGTTGATGCAAAACTGCACTCCGCCCGTTTCGCGATACAAAAAGTTGTATTCCAGCAGCACTTGGAGCTTGTCGGCGGTGAGAATATCTTTCTCTACCACTAGGCTTTTTGAAACAAGCACCTCGTTCTTCTCTTGCACAAATTGCACATCGATAGCGTTATCTTCGCTGAAACAGAGCGACCACATTTGATGCTCAAACTCTGTAACACGCTCAAGGTTGAGTGAATCCCCTAGCTCTGCGAGAAGAATATTGATCTTTCCGGTATCCATGTTGTGTCCTGTTAAATTTGATGACGGCTTATTGAAGTAAGCGCATAACGATGAGGGACATTTTAGGGTGAGCTTTGAAGTTGGACTTTATTTAAACGTCCGAATTTTATTGCTATTGGCCGTTTTAAAAGTCGATGAGATTGAATCGCATGAACAGTGGCAACAAAAAGAGCGGCGCTCGCCGCTCTTACTAACATACAAATACCAACAGCGAAAATCACTGAGTTATTTGGTGCACTGAGTTATTTGATACCGTGAAGGCTATTTTCGGCATTCATCGCCAGAGGGTTGAACGAGTCATTACGCAGTTCAGCGATGGCATAAAGCATGCGCCCCATGCGTCCGTTGCCATCGGTAAAGCCGTGATAACCAAT
>NZ_JAWOQS010000501.1:0-716 GCF_033438945.1 Vibrio sp. Y176
GGTTCATCACCTGATCGGTCAACCAGCGCCGGAATTTTAGAGTTTGGGTTTACCGCTACAAAGCCAGAACCAAATTGGTCACCATCGCCAATCTTGATCAAATACGCGTCGTATTCGGCTTCCTTTACGCCTGCCGCCAAAAGCTCCTCAAACATGATCGTCACTTTCTGACCATTAGGAGTCCCCATTGAGTAAAGCTGGAATGGGTGCTCTCCAACTGGCAACTCTTGCTCGTGACGTGCGCCAGAGTCGGGACGATTAATGCTCGCCCATTGGCCGCCATTTTCACTGTCGTTAGTCCAAACTCTTGGTGGTGTGTATTCGTTAGCCATTGTTATTCCTTATCGTGTTTGAATGCACCTGTAGGCTGGTTCAAATCGTTACCAGCAGCAATGCTTAAAAATCCCCACCTTAAATTGGCTGGGCATAATCAAGATATTAGGTCGGAATCTTCAAATAAAAGCCCTTCCCTCTCGATTAATTAGAACCTTTGGTTATGGGATTTTCTTTCACGCTATAAGGAAAAACGTCGCGGTAATGTGAACTAGGTTCGAGATGCCAACAATGAGGAACAGATAAGGTTTAGAGGCCCATCCAACATATCAGTCTTAATCAAGCTTGCATCGTGGCAACAGCTAATCGACAGCGCAAAACCGTGTAGGTAATCTGCCAATAGATCCAAACTGTCTTGCTCTACTTGCTGGGATAAACCCAAA
>NZ_JAWOQS010000502.1:0-715 GCF_033438945.1 Vibrio sp. Y176
GACTGGCAGCGCTTCTGCAGAGCTTACTGAGTCTGGGTTGAGCGTCACTGTTCCACCAGCAAAACAACTATTGACCGGTTCTATCAGTTTCGTCAGTGAAGGTTCTGAGTCGATTCAGAAAGAATACCAACTGTTCCAAAATGAATCGTTAGCAGAACTCGCGCAGTACAACAAAACTGGCTCGAAAACATTAATGCTGTTTGCTTCAGAGCTACCACCAATTTCGAAAGGCAGCCCTCTACTCTATCGAAATCTGCCTGTAGGTAACGTCTCGGACTTTCATCTCGTCGATGGTGGCGTATTGATTAAAGCGACCATTGAAAATCGCTTTGCTTATCTGGTCACCCCACAAACCGTTTTTTGGAATCGTTCAGGTATCGAAATTGATGCCTCACTTTCTGGCGTTAGCGTTAAAGCACATCCACTAAAATCTCTAATTGAAGGTGGAATTGCCTTTGATTCCGTGCCTGGCGTGGAAAACAAAGTTGGAGAACGTTGGAAACTTTACGCTGATCAGCAAAAAGCGCGCAAATTTGGTCGAGTCATTTCGCTAGAAACAGACGGCACGCAAGAAGTACTTAAAGGTATGCCGATTGAATACCAAGGCGTGAAGGTAGGTGAAGTGACGCTTGTCGTACCGAATTTCCGTCGCAATCTGGTTGAAGTCACCGCCCGAATTTTACCGGAATACGTGGCAAATATCGCGGTAGAAGGC
>NZ_JAWOQS010000503.1:0-715 GCF_033438945.1 Vibrio sp. Y176
AGATGTTCGTGCACAAAACAACAACATCAACGCTTCTATTGGTGCGTTAAAAGCGTATGAGCAAGCGGTAGTTTCAGCGAGATCTGCGCTAGAAGCGACGGAAGCATGTTTTGATGTAGGTACTCGTACGATCGTTGATGTTCTAGACGCAACTCGTCGTCTATACGATGCGAACAAAAACCTTTCAGACGCTCGTTACAACTACATCCTGAGTGTTCTTCAGCTTCGCCAAGCGGTTGGTACACTAAGCGAACAAGACATCTTGGATGTGGATGCAGGTTTGAAACCAGCGAAATAACGTTCAGTTATACAATGAAATTAAAACGCCAGTTGATTCGTCAACTGGCGTTTTTTGTTGTCTATCATTCGATGCAAATTACCTAACATTGTACGCCTAGCGATTATCTCGCAAATGCATTGCTATACCAGAACGTAGAACAGCAAGCATAAAAAAACAAAAAGGCCGCTTTGCAGCGACCTTCCAGATAGTGTTCTTCAAAGCAGTAAGGCTTAGCCTTTGCCGCCTTTAATTGCATTGATGATTTCGCTGGTTGAGCAACCATCTTCAAAGTTCAAAACACGAACTTCACCACCTGCCGCAATCACTTCTTTACCACCGGCAATCTCTTCTGGTTTGTAGTCACCGCCTTTAACTAACATGCTTGGCAGCACTTCAGAGATCAGACGCTGTGGCGTATCTTCACTAAACGGTACA
>NZ_JAWOQS010000504.1:0-300 GCF_033438945.1 Vibrio sp. Y176
ATTCATGTTCCAAAACTTTACAATCAAACAAAAGATAGTGATTCCTCTATCTTTGATAATTGGATTGTTCACCGTGAGCTCAGTATTAAATGTTATGACAACGAGCAAGCAATCTGAATTAAGCGACACCTTAAATGAACAGATCGTACCCAACCTGTTCACGATTGAAGATGCGTACCGCGATCTTTACCAAGCGACTTCTGCTGTTCAAGGCATTGCCTTAGCAGAAACACAAGCAGATATTGATCATCACATTCACGAGTACAAAGACAATGCTTACAAAGCGTTGCCGCGTATGGA
>NZ_JAWOQS010000504.1:310-714 GCF_033438945.1 Vibrio sp. Y176
AGCTATCGCGTGCGGGAGTGATGCCTGCATCACACGGTGCTGATGTGCAAAAACTGGTGAGTTTAGGTCAAAAGTGGCTACAAAGTTACGAAGTGATGTTGAGCAAGCCTCAATCTCAATGGCTAAGCTACTACAACGAGCACAAGAACACGTTTGAGGAGCAATTTGTTGATGTTCGCGCCCAGCTCAATGTCGTGAAAAGTGCTATCGAAGATAAGCAAGGTGAGTTGAAGTCAGACATTTCAGCGGCGACTGCACGAGCAGAATCGATTTTAGAAATGGGCATCATCGTTGTGATCTTAGCGGCGCTTGGCATGGTGTTCCTGCTGCTACGCACAGTACTTAAACCATTAAACGACATCAAAGACGCTATGGCGCAAATCGCTTCGGGTGATGGTGATCTT
>NZ_JAWOQS010000505.1:0-713 GCF_033438945.1 Vibrio sp. Y176
ATGCTCAACGTCGAGTGCCCCCAACGTACTTGGCGTGCTTGCTGTTCTAACCAAGTTTGTACAGCATGACGGTTCATCGCTCCGGTTAGCGCATCTCGGTGCGCCAACTCGGCAAATTCGTAATTCTGTGCGCGCAAAGTGCCATTCACTTTTTCTAGATGACGATGACGACGCTTCGCTTTTTCATACGCCGCTCTGTTTTTCCGTAGTTCATGCAGAGAGAAAGCCAGCCCTAAAGCCATCCAAGAAAACAATAGAGCAAACAACAACGTTTCTTGTGCAAGATAGGCACCTTCAAATTCGATCTTATCAATCACAATTTTGTGCTGACCAAGCGCAGCACCCGAACCAGTGGCAATATCAATACGCGTAATGTTCGAAAACTCTGGCGCAGAATGTTCAATATCGACCTTGTTATCCGCAAGCCACCAGGTCATTACCTGTAAGTTCTTAATCGGAATCTCGATGGTTTCACTAAAATTCGATGGAGAAAACTGCATGCCATTGTATTTGATAGTGTATTCATCATCCGGTTTCGAGTATTCCGGATTGTAGTTTCTCAGATAAAGACGCAAGTCATGGCTTGGGTTTTGCCCATTGCCCGCCTCTTCATAATGAAGCTTTAATCGGATGGTATGGTAATTAGAAAGAGCGATACCATGCGTTGGCTTCGCTACATCGGTATAAACCGAGATACCGCAATACGGCCAAGC
>NZ_JAWOQS010000506.1:0-713 GCF_033438945.1 Vibrio sp. Y176
CGGGCGGTACAGTTCGTTTGGCGGACCTTCTTGATGAAGCCGAAGTTCGTGCTGCACAGTTGATTGAATCTAAGAACCCAGAGCTAGATGCTGAAGAGAAAGAGAAGATCTCTAAAACAGTGGCGATGGCAGCGGTTAAATATTCTGACCTATCTAAACACCGCACTACTGACTACGTGTTCGATTGGGACAATATGCTAGCATTTGAAGGTAACACAGCGCCGTACATGCAATACGCATACACTCGCGTTGCCTCTATCTTTGCTAAAGCTGGTGTAGCGATGGATGAACTTCAAGGTGATATCCAAATCACTGACGAAAAAGAAAAAGCGCTTATCGCTAAACTTCTACAATTTGAAGAAGCCGTTCAATCTGTTGCTCGTGAAGGCCAACCGCACATCATGTGTAGCTACCTATTTGAACTAGCGGGTCAATTCTCAAGCTTCTACGAAGCATGCCCAATTCTAGTAGCAGAAGATGAAGCCGTTAAGCAAAGCCGTCTAAAACTGGCAGCCCTAACAGCGAAAACCATCAAGCAAGGTTTATCGCTACTAGGTATCGAAACGCTAGAACGCATGTAAGCCGCTTTTAAGTTGATAACTTAAGTAGCACAAGCTGAA
Source organism: Vibrio sp. Y176 (assembly GCF_033438945.1). NCBI lineage: Bacteria > Pseudomonadati > Pseudomonadota > Gammaproteobacteria > Vibrionales > Vibrionaceae > Vibrio > Vibrio sp. Y176. The sequence goes on from NZ_JAWOQS010000506.1 coordinate 621, forward strand.
TGATTGCAAAGGTTGACGTGAAAGCGTCAACCTTTTGTTTTATCTGACGTATACTAATTCAAATTGAAATGAATCGGATATCCACAATGAGTT
>NZ_JAWOQS010000507.1:0-713 GCF_033438945.1 Vibrio sp. Y176
TAGTTTTGTTGAGCGTCCATTAGCGTACCGAACGTTTCTTGGTTCGCATTACTATGATGATGGCGTGAGAACGAGCCTTGTTCTTCCGACAGATCTGTTTGTGAAATTTGGTGTTGAGGCGCTAAGTGGCAGCAAGATGTCGGCAGTGGATGAGGGCTCTGACGTTGGTGTATTTACCTCAACATTAAAACTAGGTAGCGACATTTCAGATTCTTCTAGTTGGCAATTTGGCTTGAGTTACCTGCGAAATAAGAACGGCAAGGTGGAAGAATTTGCTGACCATGATCATCATGCTGATACCGGTCATGACCATGAACATAGCCACGTTGCTACGATTACTGGTGCGAATCTTTATGGTGCTGATTTTGTTTGGAAATGGGCCCCGGATGGTAACTACAAGTACCGCAACTTTACGTTTTCTGCCGAGTACATGTTGTTGGATGGTGTGGTCGACAGCAAATTTAAAGATGACGCTGAATCCCCTGATAACTTAACAGCATATTACGTTTCGGGTGTATACCGATTTAACCCTAGCTGGTCTGCTGGCGTTCGTTACGGCGAAGCGGAAAGCTACGATGGTCATGCTCATGGTGACCACATGCATTTCACTGCGCTAAATGATAAAGAAGTCGATGCGATGATTGCGTGGGATTCCTCGCACTTTGGTACTGTTCGTGCGCAGTACACGCGTGCAGAAAACCAAGACAAAGAAA
>NZ_JAWOQS010000508.1:0-712 GCF_033438945.1 Vibrio sp. Y176
CTTCCATATAACGAGTGTTCTGTAGCAAACTTGTCGATCGCCAGCCATTGTGTTGGCGTAATAATACCGCCAGGCATACGAGCACGAAGCATCACGTTATGAAGAGGCTCAAGCTTTTGCTTGGTACGCTCGTTACGGATATCGCGATCATCTTGCTGATACATACCGTGGAAACGAATAAGTTGGAAGTTATCCGCTGTAAAGCCGCCAGTGATTCGGTCTTGCAAATCTTCGGCGATGGTTCCACGTAATAGATTGCTTTGTTTTTTTAGGCGTTCGTTATCAGATAGTGGCCCTAGCTCTTCGCCTAATACAATCTGCTTGTTATTTTCAGTAGAAAAAGTCATTAGTACACATCCCTCTGATAACGTTTCGCTTTACGTAAATCATTAATAAATTGTTCTGCATCGTCACGTGGCATCTTGCCTTCTTGCTCCGCAACAATGACCAATGCGTCATGTACGTCTTTCGCCATACGAGCCGCATCACCACATACATAGATGTAAGCGCCATCTTGAATCCACTGCCATACTTGCGCGGCGTTTTCTAAAATGCGGTGCTGTACATAAACCTTTTCTACTTGGTCACGACTGAAAGCAACATCTAAGCGGCTTAACACTCCCGACTTAAGGTATTTTTGCCATTCAACTTGGTACAAGAAATCTTGTGTGAACGTGCGATCACCAAAGAACAACCAGTTTTTACCTTCAGC
>NZ_JAWOQS010000509.1:0-712 GCF_033438945.1 Vibrio sp. Y176
AAGGACGGCCGTCAGTGTTTGTTGTCGCTAGTGCAACGCCAGTTACCCCTTCCAAACCTAATGCACCGCTCTCGACTAAATGCAGAAAAGCTTCTAACTCTTCAAGACCTTCAATGACGTGGTTATCAATGTTCATGGTATTCGATCTCTTTGAACTGCCGATATTTTGTGGTCGCGTACTCTACATAAGTTAGGCACAGAAACCAAGTTTCCGCTGAGTTATGGTCGGTTTTGCGCTGATTCACTTATTGTTGGGGGGCACAGGTTAGAGTGGATTCACACAAAACAATGTGGCTTGGTTGCAAGCTGACTTTATGGTTGGAGAGTGAAAGAGGCGATGCAATAATCGGCGAAACAATTTCTCTTTGAAGGTTGCGATGAAAAAGGTTTTGATTACTGGTTTTGAACCGTTTGGTGGTGATGCAATAAATCCGGCGTTGGAGGCTGTGAAAAGGCTAGAAGAAACAAGTCTTGACGGTAGCATCATTGTTACTTGTCAGGTGCCTGTGACGCGTTTTGAGTCCATCAGTGCTGTGATTGATGCGATTGAAGCGTATCAACCAGATTGTGTTATTACCGTTGGTCAGGCCGCGGGTAGATCGGCAATAACGCCCGAACGCGTTGCAATTAATGTGGATGACTTCCGAATTCCAGACAACGGTGGCAATCAGCCAATCGATGAACCCATCATCGAACATGGCCCGGATGCGTA
>NZ_JAWOQS010000510.1:0-712 GCF_033438945.1 Vibrio sp. Y176
GAGAGAAAAGACGACGCAATTTATTCATCACCTGGCCAGGTTGTTCTTTGTTTATAAACTGGGTCTCTACGATGACCTTTTCAAGATGGTCAAAGAACATTTCTAGCTCTTTATGACGAGGGTACTCTTCGACTTCAACTGGTGAGAATTGTTTCTGCTCAAGATTAAGATGAGCAACACGAACTTCATAGCTTAGCGTTTGAACCGCCATAGCTAAGTTCAGGGAACTGTATTCAGGGTTAGCAGGAATGCATACATGATAGTGGCACTTTTGTAGCTCTTCGTTAGTTAGGCCTGTTCTTTCACGCCCAAACACTAAAGCTACCGGATGTTTTTGGCCTTCAACTGCAAACTTTTCACCACATTCACGTGGCTCAAGCATTGGCCATTCTAATGTGCGAGAGCGAGCACTTGAACCTACCACAAGACCACAGTCTTCAATAGCTTCTTCCAGTGTGCTTACGACTTGAGCATTCTGAGCGATATCAGCGGCACCAGCGGCCAGTGCTAGCGTTTGTTCATCCACTTCACATTGTGGATCGACCAATACAAGTTGGCTTAAACCCATCACCTTCATTGCTCGGGCTGCTGAGCCAATATTGCCAGAATGTGAGGTACCTACGAGTACGACTTTTACTTGATCCAACATCTGTGTTTGCTACCTAAATTAAAACCGCAGGATGTTACCATAGTTTTTTAACACACCCTAGGG
>NZ_JAWOQS010000511.1:0-712 GCF_033438945.1 Vibrio sp. Y176
AAAGCGGCAGACTTGGTTCAACCGGGGCATATTTTCCCTCTTGCTGCGCAAGATGGTGGTGTATTGACTCGCGCTGGTCACACCGAAGCAGGTTGTGACTTAGCTCGCCTGGCGGGGCTTGAGCCTGCTTCGGTGATTGTTGAGATTCTAAACGACGACGGCACCATGGCTCGCCGCCCTGATCTTGAAATCTTTGCTGAAAAACACGGCTTGAAGTTAGGCACTATTGCGGACCTTATCGAATACCGCAACAACACAGAAACGACCATTGAGCGTGTAGCTGAATGCAAACTGCCAACTGAGCACGGTGAGTTCACTTTGGTGACTTACAAAGACACCATCGACAATCAAGTGCATTACGCGATGTGTAAAGGTGATTTGGCCGGCGAAGCGCCGCTGGTTCGTGTGCATCTACAAGACGTATTTACCGATGTATTACGCAGTGACCGCAATGCAGAGCGCAGCTGGACGCTGGATAAAGCGATGAAGCGTATCGGTGAAGAAGGTGGTGTTCTGGTTGTTCTTGGCAATGAAGAATCAACCGAGTTGCTCATCCACCGCGTGAAGATGTTCGAAGCGCAAGATAAAGGCGAAGCACCGACTTTAGCGAAAAAGCAGGGCACGTCTCGCCGCGTGGGAGTGGGGTCGCAAATTCTTGCAGACCTTGGTGTTCACGATATGCGTCTTCTGTCTTCGACCAACAAAAAATACC
>NZ_JAWOQS010000512.1:0-712 GCF_033438945.1 Vibrio sp. Y176
ATTTCTGAGCCCAGGCACCAAAGGTTTCAGCATCTTTGGTTCTCGCCTTAGCACGGGCTTTCTCTTTGGCCGGTGACTTTCCATCAGTAACCATTCTCTTCGCTTCATTGAGACGCTCACGCGCTTCTGCTAACGTGATGCCTCCTACTCCGTAGCGACCAAAGGTAATAGTTTCTTGCCTGCCATTGATCGAGTAGTTGTAACGAAATGAGATAGAACCCGTAGTGGTCACAGCAACATAAAGGCCATCACGGTCATTTACTTTGTAAAGTTTACCTTTGGGTTTGAGATTGCGTAGCTTGGTATCAGTCAGCATGTTTCGACCTATTATTCTTGTTTGATACCATGCTGAAAAACCTCTAAAAATCTAGAAATTAATCTTTATAAAACAGATAGATATGTAAATTTAATACCATGCCCCATCAAAAACACTCAGCATGGTATCGGGCGTAATCCATGGCATTACCGATGAATCATACCCATCAAAATACCACGGTCAAACCGTGCTTGGCGTTGCCAGACATTGCCAAAAATGACTAAGCCAAAAACGAAAAAAGTCCGCAATTACGCGGACTTAAGTATGATTTAGTGCCTGTTAATGCCAGACCTTTCTTAAAGGAAGATTATTCCCACTCGATTGTCGCTGGTGGCTTACCAGAAATGTCGTAAACAACTCGTGAAATACCTTCAACTTCGTTGATAATACGGTTAG
>NZ_JAWOQS010000513.1:0-709 GCF_033438945.1 Vibrio sp. Y176
GCTCTAGTTCGAAATTGAGAAGACCGTTTTTAGGGTCAAAGTCCCACGAGATCAATCGTGGTGCGCCAATTTCATCAATGCCCTCGGTAATGCCATACAGATCTTCCATATTGAATTCTGCAATTTCGAGATCTTCAGGACGAGGAGTGAAGTGGGTTTTCTTCTTGTAGTTTAGGCTTGCGTCTTCGTTGGTTTCTTCTTTGTTGGTGCAATCACCATGCGCGTCTTCTTGACAGCGATACGCCGCAAAGTCACCCGGAATCGTCAGCACTTGCGCGAAGTTAACGCCGTCGTCGTCTGCGACAAATTTCTCTTCACCGCAGTAGTTATTAGCATCTTTGCTTAGATGCGCGTCTGGGTAGTTTTTATCGTAACTGCGAACTTCCAGACCTTCTTTGGTAAAACAAAGCTCAACGTAACGAGGTGAACCTTGCAAGAATGGGAATTGGTTCAGAGCAAAGCGTGGCGCGGCACCAGTCGTCGGAACGTAAAACCAACGACCGTCTTTAAGATCTTTTACTGCGACTTCTTTTGCATCTCTTTCGACATAGTCATACGCCTGATCATCTGCGCCACAGCCTGCAAGTGCGGCCGTTATTGCTGACACCAGAGTCAATTTTTTAAACATTATTTGGATATCCTTAATTGTTGTTATTTTCCTAGAAGGAGTAAGTCACTGTCGCGATGTAAGACGCTTTCTCTTGGTCCA
>NZ_JAWOQS010000514.1:0-707 GCF_033438945.1 Vibrio sp. Y176
GATGTAAGCAGCGATTCGTTTCCTTCATTGATTCGGTAGCTAATTAAATATGAACCAGGAACATTTGCCATCACATCAGAAGAAAAGATGAAATAGAAGTTAGGCTTCATATCTCGCCACTCAACATGACGAATGGTATCCACCGTCGCATCAAAGTTTTGGCTGTTGATAACAAACCTTAATTTGTCTCCAAGTTGAATACCCAAATCGCGCGCGACATCGGCTTCAACAGATACACTGTTTGCGTTCGTCCATTTTCCTGAAAGAACGTCATTATATTCTGGTAACTGATCACCCCATGTTAAGTTGAGCTCTCGACGGATTGCGTCAGAGCCTTCCCCTTCATATTCAACGTCTTTAACGTTTTGGCCATTAATCTCTGTGAGTCGTCCTCGAATAATTGGAAATGCTTGTGACCGCGTCACTCCATTTTTATCCAGTGTTTCTAGGTAGTTAGCCAGTTCATAATCGGCAATGTTTAATGCGAATACATTAGGCGCATCCGCAGGCAAAGTCCGTTCCCAATCCGCGAGGATGTCACTACGGACAAGAAAAATAATGGAAAGGAGCATCAAAGAAAGCGACAGCGCACCAAACTGCAGACCGCTGGTTATAGGCGTGCGGTTGATCCGGCTCAGTGCCAACTTCATCGCTGGTTTGGTGGCAAAGCGGGAGAATAACTTCGTCAGTGCGATGCTTAATCCTAG
>NZ_JAWOQS010000515.1:0-707 GCF_033438945.1 Vibrio sp. Y176
CGTCAAAGAGTGTTCAGCTCGAACCTCAAGATCCTTTTTCTCTTGCTCGGTGATATTGAGTAGACGATCTTTCAACGCACCTAAGTTCTTGCGTAATGTTTCGTAACGTTCGATAAACGAGGCGCCTGTCGACTCACCCTTCAGCATTTTTTCAAACTGGAAACGGATGTCTCGTTCCGTATTGTTTTTTATCAGCTCAACCTGATCCGCAGAGATTTGCGTTTTTTGGATATCGGCAATCGTTTTATCGTTGTAAAAAGCATCGATTTCGGTGTGAATCAGACTTACAGCAAAATTCGCAAACAAGCTTGAAAGCGTCAAAGAATCCGAGCTTTTGATGATGGCATCTAACGCTTTTCGTAAATTTTCAGTCCCAGCGGTTTCACCGTAAGCCGCAGTAAACTGACCTTTCACTTGCGTCGCCATTTCGCTTAACGCTTCGCTAAGCTGCTGTTTAGAAATGCCTGGCGTCCACGTAATTCTTTTCGCTAATTGGTCCGCGTCATCTTTAGTTAAAGTGATACCTATCTGGTTAAAAGCGTTCTGCAATTGCGTCGAGACGTTCGTAACAAAATTCGCTTCGGTTAGCAGAAAATCAGATGCTTGGAGCTGTGCCAGATTCATCGATGGCAAATGAGCAAACGCATTGCGAAGGGACGAAGATGCACTCTCACGAACCACGCTAGAACTCATTTGACGCGCCAAAT
>NZ_JAWOQS010000516.1:0-706 GCF_033438945.1 Vibrio sp. Y176
CATTAAGCGACTACTTTAAGTCTAAATCGGTGTTATCAATGCTAACTGGTACTCGCTTCGAGATCATTTGCACCAACATGATTGAACGCTTCTCTCCGTCCTGTTCTTGGAAAATGGCATCAATACCTGCAAATTGTCCGCTCTTAACACGAACCTGATCACCTGGTTTAGGCATGCATTCGGATATGTTTTTTTCTGTGCAGCATTTCTCTAGCTGCTTCAACTCAAACACAAGATCGCCTTGAACTTCTTTTGGTTGGGCACCAAATCGAACAAAGTCGACAACACCGCGCGTCGACCGAACCGACGTAAAGTTCGGGCCTTGTTCATAATCAAAACGTGCAAATACATAACAAGGAAACAACGGTTCTTCGACCTTTTGTCGCTTACCGCGCAAGATTTTTTCGACTTCTACAGTTGGGTAGAAGCACTCAACACCTTGATTTTCAAGATGCTGCTTAGCCCTTATTTGTTCTCCACGCTTACAATAAAGTAAATACCAACGTTTCATTTTATTACTAGCCAATTATATTTTTGTTTCATCCTAGCATTAAGCTAAAGGTGAGTCATGAATATTCAAATTACCCATAAGAAGAACATTATACATTGTTCGCATAACTTACACTTTTTCAAAAGGTTAAGAAAATAAGTCCATAGGCAAAAATGAAAATTAAGTTTGTAACACACACCAACCACCAACAAAAGC
>NZ_JAWOQS010000517.1:0-706 GCF_033438945.1 Vibrio sp. Y176
CCAGTTATGATCAGTCGAAAACGAACACCAGAACCTCAGACAGTCATCCATTCGCTGCCAGTCAATAAAAGTCACGAATTTTAATAATCAAGGATTTGATCAATGAAATACTCTATCGCTCGACAATTTGAAAAGAACCGAGAACTTCGGGCTGATAACTTCGTCTTGGTGTATCAAATGGGGAAAGTGGGCTCATCGTCTATCGAGCATACTTTGGAAGCGCGTAACATTCCGAGCTATCACATCCACACGTTTGACGATCATGAAGAATTTCACATGTACCACAACAAAAAGGATGTGAGTAAATTCTTCGATTTTAAAAATCGCGCAATGTACCGCTTGGTTCTGAATCAACGCAAGCGCATTTTGCAAAAGCGCGAGCAAATCAAGATCGTTACATTAATCCGTGACCCGATTGCGACGGTTTTCTCCCGTTTTTTCCAAGATTTGCATCTGCAATTTATCGAAGGCAAAAAGAACGACGCCATCCACCGCGATATGGAAGTGACCTACAAGCATCTCGAGCATTGCTTTGATAACTACATCAACCTGAACTACTTCGCAGATTGGTTCGATAACGAGCTAAAACGTAACTTCAGCATCGATGTCATGCGCCAAGAGATCGATAACACTCAACCATTTTTCACGTTCAACAATGACAAAGCCAGCGTCATTCTCATTAAGTGCGAGCAACTGAGTTCCCTCG
>NZ_JAWOQS010000518.1:0-705 GCF_033438945.1 Vibrio sp. Y176
ACTTGACGGTGAGTAACGTTCAACTTGTGGACCCTAGTTCTGGCTCTTTGGCGTTTAACTCAACCACAGGGAATTGGGAATTTACGCCAGCGCCGGGTTACAACGGCCCTGTAGAGCTGACTTACGATATTACGGACGATGGCACAACAAATGGTGTATCCGATCCTAAGACGGTATCGGGTTCTGCATCTTTTGAAGTGTTCGATGTAAACGATGCGCCTCAAACATCGGAAGTGACGCTTTCTTCGATAGAAGAAGACAGCGGCGCTGTGAGTATTACTGCCTCGGAACTATTGGCAAACGCGACCGATCCGGAAAACGATAACTTGGCGGTCAGTAATGTCACGCTTGCGGATCCATCAGCGGGAACGATCACGCAGATTAGCGCGACGGAATGGCGCTTTGAACCATCAGAAAACTTCAACGGCGACGTGAGTTTTGTCTATGACATTACTGATGATGGCACAACCAATGGAGCACCGGATCCAATCACAATCAGCGGTTCTGCGGTCATGAACGTTCAAGCGGTTAATGATGCTCCGGAGATTGATGGCTCATTAGTAACCAGCACGATCTTCGAATCGGCAGATCAAAAAATATCAGGCATTACGATAGCGGATGTGGATTTCGCTGGTATCCATGAGAACGAGATCATGACGATTTCGCTCAGCACGAGTGAAGGTGATGTCAGTGTTATCGCGCCAT
>NZ_JAWOQS010000519.1:0-704 GCF_033438945.1 Vibrio sp. Y176
ATCTTCACCTCAGCAATCAAAGATTCATTCACATGAGAAAAGACTAAAGGTTGGGCGTTGAGAGCTAAGTTCGATTCGATTTCCTGTAATCGCTCTTTGTCACAGTCGGCATTCTCTTCTATCACCCTAGCTCTCAACGACTTAGCTTCTTGAACCCACTGCTTTTCTTGTTCCCAAATTGCCTCTAATTCTATGACTTGATTAGATAACTCATCGATCTCATACCGAATATTATTAAGCAGTTCATCGTGACTTACGCCCAATTGAGCCTCTTTGGTAAGTTGTTGAAACTCAGCTTCTTTGATGTTTAGCTTTTTCTTTTTGCTATCCAACGCGCCCGGCGTGGCAGATTGGCTCAATGCAACACGCGAACATGCTGTATCTAATACCGATACTGCTTTATCTGGCAGTTGGCGTCCGTTAATGTAGCGAGCAGAAAGTTGTACCGCAGCATTCAGTGCTTGGCTTGTGATATAGACATCATGATGTTGCCCCATGATGTTAACCAAGCCTCTAAGCATATCTACCGCTAACTCAGGAGTCGGCTCGTCTACTTTCACAACCTGGAAGCGCCTCGTTAACGCAGCATCTTTTTCAAAATATTTTTTGTACTCAGCCCAAGTAGTTGCAGCGATGGTCCGTAACTCTCCTCGGGCCAACGCTGGTTTCACTATATCTGCAGCATCACCTTGTCTCGCTTGACC
>NZ_JAWOQS010000520.1:0-704 GCF_033438945.1 Vibrio sp. Y176
TTAATTGAAAGCTACACAAGCGATAAAGGGTTGGCACTGCCAACCCTTTGTTATTTCTATTTGGGCTTTTTAAGCCTCAACAAGATTACTTCTTCTTAGCGGTTTTCTTTTTCGCTGTTTTCTTCTTGTCTTCTTTTTTCTTTTTCTTCTTAAACACAGGTTTCTTGTGCTTAGGGCGCATCTCTTTAATGAAACGCTCTTTGATGTCTTCTTTCACGTAACGTGCTACGCGATCCATCATTGGCTGGTCGTGCGCTTCTACGATTGAGATTGCGTTACCTTTCTTACCTGCACGAGCCGTACGGCCGATACGGTGAAGGTATACGTCAGCCGTGCGCGGCATGTCGTAGTTGATAACGTGAGAAACATCAGGAAGGTCGATACCACGCGCCGCAACGTCTGTTGCTAGTAGCACGTTCACAGTACCGTCACGGAAACGTGCAATGGCATTATTACGACGATCTTGAGGCATTTCGCCTTGAATCCACGAACACGGGATTTGTGCGCTCTCAAGTTGTGCACGTAGCTCTGCCAAGCGTTCACGAGTTTTTAAGAACACGATAGTGCGCTCAGCTTGCTCTGTGATGATATGTTTCAGCAGAGCTAGTTTGTGTTCTGCGCTATCAGCACGGTGATACCATTGAGCAATCTTCTTACGCTCACGCAGTGGCGATTTTGCGTCGATCTCTGCTGGCTCGTTTAGT
>NZ_JAWOQS010000521.1:0-704 GCF_033438945.1 Vibrio sp. Y176
CGATGATCAGGGCCTGCTAGCATGCGTCCGAGATGTGGGATAACCAAACCGATAAAGCCGATTGCTCCGCAGATACTTACTGTGACACCAACGCCTACGGCGGAAAGCAGAATGAGCTGACGTTTCAATTTTTGTACCGGAACGCCCAAGTGGCGAGCTTCTGATTCACCAAGTAATAATGCGTTTAAAGACATGGCTTTTTTGTGAAACCAGAAAAGTAACACCACGAGAGTCAAAGAAGCTAAGCCAATGCCTGCCCAGTTTGCGCCCGCAAGCGAACCCATCGACCACAACGTTAAATCGCGCAGCATTTGGTCATCCGCAGAAAAGTTGAGAAAGCCGATCGCGGCACCTGAAAGTGCACTGATCGCCACGCCAGCGAGCAGCATGATCGTGACGGACGTACCAAACTTATTCGTACCGAGCCAGTACACCAGCACCGTTGTCAGAGCACCGCCCAGAAAAGCAAATAATGGCAACGCTGCTAAGTTCATGAGTTGAGGATGGTTTTGGCTAAACTCAGCAAAAACGACGATGGCAAAAGCGCCGCCCAGCGCCGCCCCAGCAGAAACCCCAATAATGCCGGGTTCTGCCAAGGGGTTTCGGAAAAGCCCTTGCATGACCACCCCACAAATGGCGAGGATTGCGCCGATGAACATACACAAAATCGTACGAGGCAGGCGAATCTCATTGATAACGAGTTG
>NZ_JAWOQS010000522.1:0-703 GCF_033438945.1 Vibrio sp. Y176
AACGGGTGAGCGTTATGCGAACTCTTGGGGACACATTCAGCCATGGTATTACTTTATTGTCAGTGTGATTCCCGTTATGTGGTTCCCGCTGTACTTGGTGTTTTTCAATAAGAAGTGTTGGCAACAACTACGATTATCACCTGCGTTATTAAGTTTGTTCGCTTGGGTTGTGCTTGTTATCGCTTTCTTTAGTCTGAGCCCGGGTAAGCGAGGTGTTTACATATTGCCAGCGCTTCCAATGCTTGCTGTTATTGCGGGTTATGCGTTAACGAACCAAGCTTGGCCTAAATGGACCGACAAATTACTTAAAGCTATCGTGTTGATTTTAAGCGTAGTTTTGTTTTCTGCCGCTGTTGTTGCAGGTCTAGAGGTTAAATCCGTCACGAAGCATTTAGGTGAGTACGATTCTATATTCCCTTACGTCGTATTCTTTCTTGTTGCCGCAGCGATTTGGGTTGGCGCATTTTTTAAAACGCGCACGGTACAGGCTCGATATACCTTTTGGGTGGCTCTTGCGCTGACTTGGGTCTGGTATAGCGTTGCGGGCTATACAGTGCTTAACCCAGTTCGCACGCCGGCTAAAGAGATCATGTCAGAAGCACAAAAAGCAATCGGTAAAGATGGTGAGTTAGGACTGACGCTATTTAAAGAGCAATTTTTGCTGTTTTCACCTGTGTCGGTAACACATTTTAGCTATTTATCA
>NZ_JAWOQS010000523.1:0-702 GCF_033438945.1 Vibrio sp. Y176
TTATCTGAGTCTCGTTACCCGGATGATCGTAAACACGGCACCGTAGGCGCAGTGGCGTTAGACCAGCAAGGCAACTTAGCTGCGGCGACCAGTACGGGTGGGGTAACCAATAAGCAATATGGTCGTGTTGGAGATTCTGCACTGATAGGCTGTGGCACGGTGGCTGAGAATGGCGTGGTGGCAGTTTCAACTACGGGTGTTGGTGAGTTCTTTATTCGTAAACGTGTTGCGGAAGATGTAGCAGCACGCATGCGTTATTTGCAAGAGGACGTACATACCGCGTGTGAAGCCATTATTCAGGGAGATCTCAAAACCATGGGCGGAGAAGGTGGCCTGATTGCCATTGATGCGAATGGTGAGTTGCATTTCGCTATGAACAGTATGGGTATGTATCGTGCGGGTATCAATACTCGTGGTGAGTTGAGTGTGAAAATCTACGCTAACGACTAACCGTTCGATTATTTCACGACGAGCAACCGTGCAATTACAACAAAGCCCAGCATAAGTCTGGGCTTTGTTTTGTCTTTCGCGTATTGATCAGTAATGCGGCGGCGGTGGCTCGTTGGCTGGATCTTCCATATTCGAAGAATCCATATTTTTCACTTTGCCTACTACGTACTTCATTTGATCTTGCATCTTCGTGATCTGCAATTGTTGTTGTGACAATGCACTGTTCAGATCTTCGATTGTTTGCTCTTGGAA
>NZ_JAWOQS010000524.1:0-702 GCF_033438945.1 Vibrio sp. Y176
AAGAGAGACAATAAAAACTGATGGAACAGTCAAAGTTGTCATTTTGAAATGTGTCCGATAAAATTTAAATAACATATAAATAACAATAATAAATAAAAATATATTGTTACAAGGACAAAAAAAATTTAAAATAAAATGTCTGATAAAAATGTTGATTTACGTTGGAAAATATGACTAAATTTAAGGTGTGCTGATGGATTCACGTCATCAACTCATGCATTGAGTAACATTACAAGTTAACGTTCCACCTTAAAAGTTGCCGGCAGTCGGCAACTTTTAAGGTGGAAGGTATAAAAGGTATAAAACTCTCCACAGTATGAACAGTGGTTACCTGAGCCTCAAAACCAGCCACAACTCAGCCCTGAGCAGAGTGACCGTCCTCTACTGACCAATCAGACTGCAGTGTTCACAGCTCCACCTTTTAGTACCAGATCTGTGTGCTAGGTACCCCAACAGAGGGGGGACCAAACATGGGGACGCTACGGAACGGTTCCTTTGGTACCATCCACAACTTTTCACAGTGGAAACGGGAAAAAAAAGCATACCAAACTGAACTGTACCGTACTACACTGCAAGGTGGAAACAGGGCTTAAGTGAGCCTGAGATTTTGAGGAATGCCTCTGCGCCTCCTCAGTCAGGACATATAGCTCCTGGTTGGAAAATTTCAGGTCTTTTCTTTTTTATCTCTCTGCTGTTGCTCTG
>NZ_JAWOQS010000525.1:0-701 GCF_033438945.1 Vibrio sp. Y176
ACGATTAATCCTGGCGAGAAAGTGGCGATTATCGGCCGTATCGGCTCGGGTAAAACCACGTTAGAGCGTCTCATCATGGGCTTATACCAACCGACAGAAGGTCATGTTCGCATTGATGACACCGACATCGCGCAGCTTCATCATGTCGATATTCGCCGCAATATCGGGTGTGTGGCGCAAGATTCCAATCTGTTCTTTGGCTCCATCCGCGACACCATCACGTTAGGCCGTCCATTACCCGATGACCGTGACGTGATGGATGCAGCCAATCGTGCGGGTGTGACCGCCTTTACGCAATCGGATCCAGCAGGTTTGGAGCGTCAGGTTGGTGAAGGGGGCGCAATGCTTTCTGGCGGTCAACGTCAGGCGGTGACGATTGCTCGCGCGTTCCTTGGACGTCCTCCGGTACTCTTGATGGATGAACCAACCAGTGCAATGGACAACCGCTCAGAAATGCACATCAAGCATCAATTGGCGCAGTTAAAACCGAGCGAAACGCTGATTTTGATTACACACAAAACGTCGATGCTCGATATCGTAGATCGCGTGATTGTAATGGAAAAAGGCAGCGTAATTGCAGACGGTCCAAAATCTCAAGTGCTGAACGACTTGAAGCAAGGTAAGGTTAGAGCAGTTAGCTAATCTCTGAAATCAAGAAAGCCATTATTGAAATACAAAGCCCCGTTGAATCGAATGTTTCA
>NZ_JAWOQS010000526.1:0-701 GCF_033438945.1 Vibrio sp. Y176
CTGTCAAATTATCTGCACCAAACCGTCACATTCCACCCATAGGATAAAAAGGGAACTTACTGACCTAGTCCAGAAGGATGGAGACAATGAAAACTTTGCTTAGCCGTTCCACTGCCGTGCCTGCCAAACTGCTTGCAGCCACCGCAATTACAGCAACATTATCGGCGCCTGCTTTTTCAGCGGATGCCAATGTAGAATCCCTAGTAAAAGCCGCTCAAAAAGAAGGCTCGGTTTACAGTGTGGGCATGCCAGACAGTTGGGCAAACTGGAAAGACACGTGGGCTGATTTGCAATCAAACTACGGTTTGAAACATCAAGACACTGACATGAGCTCTGCACAAGAAATCGCGAAATTCGAAGCAGAGAAGAAAAATGCGACCGCAGATATCGGTGACGTCGGTTTTGCATTTGCGCGAGTTGCCGTGAAAAAAGGCGTAACTCAACCGTATAAACCGACCACTTGGAATGACATTCCCGATTGGGCGAAAGATAAAGATGGCCACTGGGCGCTGGCATACACCGGCACTATCTCTTTTATCTCAAACAACAACCTAGTCAAAGACGCACCAAAAACTTGGGGTGACTTACTCAAAGGTGACTACAAAGTGACGGTTGGAGACGTAGGCGTTGCGGCGCAAGCGAACAACGCCGTTTTGGCAGCCGCTTTTGCCAACGGTGGTGACGAATCGAACCTTAAACCA
>NZ_JAWOQS010000527.1:0-701 GCF_033438945.1 Vibrio sp. Y176
CCGGTTTCTGAGTGCCACTTACGAGTGTTTTGCCGTTTGTATCTTTTACTTGGATCCAGCAATCTGCTTTAAATTTCATGGTGAGCAGAGTCATACCTTCTGGCACTACAGGAGATGCTTCTTGAACCTCTTCTGCAGCTTCAATCAGAGCAACTGGTTCTTGAGTTGCTTCTGTTGTCGACTCTTCTGTTTCTGCAGGTACCACTTCATCAGTTTGCGCTGCATTGATGGATGATTCTGATGCTGTATTGTTTGATGCCGCTAGTTCTGCTGGAGTACTTGCGATCAGCTCTTCTTCGGTCATTAGATCAATATCAGCAATTTCATCGGCACTTGGTTGGCTTGTTTCAACATTAGCCTCTGCTACAACTTGAGCGAGACTATTTTCTTGCTGATTTTGCCACCACCAAGCTGCTGAGATACCGATGATGACAATGGCTATTACCCAAGTCAGCAACATAATTCGGCTGTTGTGTTTCTCGTGTTTGGTTTTACGAGAAAAGCTTTGCATTTCGATTTCTTGCTCTTTTGGCTTTACATCTGCCGTCTGTTCTAGAGCAACCAGCACCACTTTCTCATCTAGCCCGACAAACTTTGCGTAAGAACGCAAATAGCCGCGAGTGAATGTCGCTACTTGTTGAGATTCAAGTCGGTTGTTTTCAATATCTTCAAGAACAGAACCGCGAAGTCTCAGGCGATCA
>NZ_JAWOQS010000528.1:0-700 GCF_033438945.1 Vibrio sp. Y176
GCCAGATGGAATGTGACGGTATGACATGGGCAGTAAGCCACCTACTCAATGAAGCGGGTGTACCTCATGACTGCATGTATGGCTTTGTGCGAAACGAACAGACCAAGGACATCGTGACACCGCATTTCTGGGTTGTCCTGGATGATGGGTGGCTGGTGGATCTGAGGCTACGCATGTGGCTGGGCGATCACGACAACATTCCTCACGGGGTATTCCATCCCGATAACGAGCCAGGACTTTTCTACAAGGGAGACCCGGTTCAAAACCATAAAGGGATGAGACTGGGCAAAGCCGTCCTGGACATCATGACCGACGGAAAACTTTCACATGTGAAAGTTCCTGAACGACAAGACGGAGAGTAATAGCGTGGAATTTGATTACGACAAGTCAGTATCAAACGCACATCTTGAGGCCGCAGGCTGGGGTATGGATGCCTTTAACCACTCCAACCCATTTGAGAGTCATGTCATCTATGTGCGTGACTACCGCAACGATCACATCCGCCTGTTCACCATCAAGCAGGCTGACTTCGACACGATAAAGCTGCCGCTTCACCTGACCTCCGACATGCTGGCTTCGGTGATCGCTGAGTTCGTATCGAAGGCAGCAAAAGGGAAGTTGAATACGAAGGAGTCCGACACGCTGGCTCCTGCCTTGGTTGGCTATGCCAAATCAACAGAAACCTACCGGAGCTGGCGGA
>NZ_JAWOQS010000529.1:0-700 GCF_033438945.1 Vibrio sp. Y176
CGTACATCGATGGTGAGTGTGTAACAGCGAAAGGCACGACGCTTGGTGCAGACAACGGTATTGGTATGGCTTCTTGTCTGGCTGTATTAGCATCTAAAGATATCAAACATGGGCCAATTGAAGTTCTACTAACAATTGATGAAGAAGCAGGCATGACTGGTGCATTCGGGCTTGAAGCAGGTTGGTTGGAAGGTGATATTCTTCTAAACACCGACTCCGAGCAAGAAGGCGAAGTGTACATGGGCTGCGCTGGTGGTATCGATGGTGCGATGACTTTTGACATCAAACGCGACGCGATCCCTACTGGCTTTGTGACTCGTCAGCTAACCTTGAAGGGTTTAAAAGGCGGTCACTCTGGTTGTGATATCCACACTGGTCGTGGTAATGCCAACAAACTGCTTGGCCGATTCCTAGCGGGCCATGCACAAGAGTTGGATCTTCGCTTGGTTGAATTCCGTGGTGGTAGTTTGCGTAATGCTATTCCTCGCGAAGCTTTCGTAACAGTTGCTGTTCCTGCTGAAAACCAAGAGAAGCTTGCAGAGCTTTTCAACTACTACACTGAGCTATTAAAAGCTGAGCTTGGCAAAGTAGAAACGGGCATTGTGACGTTCAATGAAGAGATCGCAACCGAATCACAAGCTTTCACTGCGGCGGATCAACAACGCTTTATTGCTGCTCTCAACGCATGTCCAAATGGCGT
>NZ_JAWOQS010000530.1:0-699 GCF_033438945.1 Vibrio sp. Y176
TTTTTCATATAGCCACCTCGTAGTGCCATTTGGCGCAAAATGTCTATTTCGAAGCCAGCTCGAATCATTTGGGGGTTGTCATCAAATGAGGAAAAGCGTTTCTCTTCATTTAAGTCGTAGTCGACGCTCATGGTAAAGTAGTCTGCAACGATACCCGCACCTACTGTGTAAACAGGTCTCATACTGTATTCGTATGACTGAATCGTATCAGTGTTGTACTGGAACGATTTGGTTTTCACGTCTCTTCCAATCAAGTTTTTAGCCGAGATACCCAAACGATATGGACCGAAGAACCAAAGTGCACCCGCATCTAAGTTAAACATAGTTTCAGCAGTTTCGTGTTCACGGAGATCTTTGGTATCAAAGTTTTTAAAGCTGGTCGCATACGAATATGTATAGATACGCTGCAGTTTTGGGGTGATACCAAAAGAAAGATGCTGATTCATAAAGTTGGTGTACTTGGCAAGAGACACCCCCGCCTCCGCTACGCCAATCGAAACACCTTGAACATAGCTGTCTGTTAGTGGATCGACACCTGATGTATCAACATTAGGTTGAACAAATGACTCTGTGTAGAGTTTTCCGTAGACAGTTGCTGATAAGAATTTATTTGGAATACCAACGGCAACGACACCACCTTAGTCAAAATCCATTTTTTTGCCGTCAATAGCATCCATGGACTTTTTGATCTCATCAACA
>NZ_JAWOQS010000531.1:0-699 GCF_033438945.1 Vibrio sp. Y176
CAAAAAGGCAACGTGTTGTTCAGGGCAGGGAACTTCAATAATGATAGGGGTGTTCCGCTGACGTTGCTGTGTTCTCAGCAAGATGACGATTACGCGGTGATTGAGCTAGGCGCAAACCATATTGGTGAAATTGCTTACACTACCCAGCTTGTGAAACCGGATATCGCGCTGGTAAACAATGTTGCGGCGGCGCATTTGGAAGGCTTTGGTTCTATTGAGGGTGTAAAGCAAGCCAAAGGTGAAATCTATCAAGGGTTACAGGCTGGTGGCATTGCCATCGTCAATCTCGATAGTAACGGTGATGCGCTGTGGCAATCGGTTCTTGCAGATAAAAAAGTGATCACTTTCTCGCATAATAATTCGCAAGCGGACTTTTACGCATCGAACGTGACAATGAATGAGGAAGGTAAAGCGAGCTTTACTTTGCATATTTCATCAGATTCGCGAGAAATTGAACTGTCACTTGGTATTATTGGTCAACATAACGTTGCAAATGCTATTGCGGCCTCAATCATTGCGCTACACATGGGGGCAACCGTTGAAGAGATTCAGTTTGGTCTTTTAAACCTTAACAAAGTAAAAGGCCGAGTGGATGTGGAGCAACTCAGCTCGACGATCAAGTTGATCGATGACAGCTACAATGCAAGCGTACCTGCGATGAAAGCGGCGGTTGATTTGCTTGGGGCGTTTCGCGGTCAG
>NZ_JAWOQS010000532.1:0-699 GCF_033438945.1 Vibrio sp. Y176
TCCTCCCCGTAAACTTGCACTGAAATAGTGTCACCAGTATCGAGTAGGTAATCTTGTTCGTTTGAATTCGCGCTAACAAAAGTACTGAAAAGTAGCAGAGCTAGGCCAATTAACTTGAATAATGGATTCATTAACATTCCTTGTTACAACGAAAATTGCGCGCTTAACGTCCAGACATTTTGGTCGTAGCTATAACCTGAACGATTGGATGTTTTGTCTTGATATTGCCAATCCGCTTTCAATTCAATCCAGCGTCTAATTTGATAATCAACGCCAGCGGAAAGGGTGTATCGTTCGTCGTTTCTCGTGATGCCGGTGTAATCATCTTCTTGATAAATGCCACCTAAACGAGTGGCTAAATAGCTGTTCCAATCGTGTTTGATATCTAGGCGATAACGAGTCTGTAAGTTGTAGTCACCATCTTGGTCAGGGTTGACGGCTGCTTGGGTAGTTTTGACCGTCACCAACGTTTGCTCTTGTGGTAGCCATTCAAATCCGATATCCCAGCTAAAGCCTTTGAAGGTTTCTCGTTGTTCGCTATCAAAGTCTTTAACTTGATAGCCAAGCCTTGCGATACCTTGGGTTTTCCCCGATATTTCCCACTCAGCACCGGTGTAGTAAAAACCGGTGTCGCTGTCTTTTGATGCAGCGCGAGGGTTTTTATTAAGGTACTCGGTGAAGACTTGTTTCGTGCCAACT
>NZ_JAWOQS010000533.1:0-699 GCF_033438945.1 Vibrio sp. Y176
GAAAAACCAACCACTTCGGCTTCCATGTGACCAGACATGGTTTCAACCAAACATAGACTGCCGATCGGCGCACGACAGCCCGTTGCTTCTAAGGTCAAACCAACAACGCGCACCAATTTGCCAGAAGCAACCGGACGCGTGGTTAAGCCTTCAACTTTGTAGTTTTTGAGACGATCGGCCAAAGCTTGCATGGACTACTCACCCTCTTGGTGACGGTTCGCGCCACAAAAGCTGTGCAGCACACTCTTGATGCGCTCTTCCATGCGGTAGTTAATGCTCGATTCGCCGGCTTCGATTTGCACATCGCCACGATTAAGTGATGGCTCAGAAACCAGTGTCCAGTTACGGCAATCTAAATCTTCTTCACCATACGCAGAGCGAATGATGGCAACATCTTCAGGGTTGAGATGCAATGTGATTGGATGGCCAGAAATCGGCAGCGCTTCTACCGACTGCTTAACCGTATCGAGAATAATTTGTGGATTGGTTTGAACCTCGACATGCACCACTTCTTTGACTAGGCACAGCACCATGTCCACCAGTTGCTTCTCTACCTGAGCATTCATCAGCTCCAAAGGTTGAGCAAACTGGTTGGCGAGATTCATAAACACGTCAACCTGCTGTTGAATAAACTCTTGGCCAACAGAAACGCCTTCTGCTTTACCCAGCTCTAAGCCCTCAGCATGGCCTGCTTGCAAG
>NZ_JAWOQS010000534.1:0-698 GCF_033438945.1 Vibrio sp. Y176
ATTTGCGCCTTTTAACGTATTTTATCAGTCAGCTATGGACGGTAAACTTTTACGTTGTTAAAGCCCTGCTCTTGCAAGTAAAGCGCTTGCAGACGGCTCATGACGCCACGGTCACAGTACAGTAGGTAAGTTTTCGACTGGTCTAGGTCACCGAACTGCGTACCCAGCTTGTAGAACGGAATGTGTTTCACATCCACACCATCGATTTCTAATGGGTTATCGTCTTCCTCATCAGGGCTACGAATATCCAATACTACCGCGTGTTCTTCTACTGCTTGTACTTGCTCAACTTCTGGTGCCGCTTGCTCAGATTCTTTTGCGATATCACGAATGTCCATTTGACGCGCTTCGTAAACCACTTTTTCTAGAATGCTGAAGTCAAACTTCGCTTCTTCTGCTTCTAGCTTCTCTTTCACCGCTTTTACTGTTGGCTTCTTAGAGATCACGCCACAGTACTCAGGCATGGTTTTCGCGAAGTCTTCTGTACCGATTTCACGAGCTAAGTTGATGATGTCTTCTTTATCCCAGTTGATAAGAGGACGCAGAATCAGCGTATCCGTAACATTATCGATGTGACGAAGGTTCGTTAGCGTTTGGCTAGATACCTGGCCAAGAGCTTCACCTGTAACCAACGCTTCAATCTTAAACTTCTCAGCAATCATGCCAGCAGCGCGCATGAACATACGCTTCAAGATGAC
>NZ_JAWOQS010000535.1:0-697 GCF_033438945.1 Vibrio sp. Y176
AGTGTTCAGCAATCATGTCTTTGATGACGAAGCAGGCCAGCTCTGCGTCAATGCCAATCGCTGTCATTTGACACAAATCACCTTGTTGTGGACCTGGTTGCAAAATCCCCACGGACTTGGTGAGTTCCGCAACACGATTTTGCGTTACAGTAATGATATGTAAGGTACTTTTGAACTTCTTTGCCACTCGATTGAGTGGCTGAGCAAGGTGCGCACTGGCATTTGCATTATCGACGAAAAAGGTGATTTGGTATTCGTTCATCTGCAAATCTAGTCGCGGCAGTGGACGAGGAATACTTTGTCGACGTTCAGCAAAACCTCTTCAATGGGGATTTGAATTTTGCGCGTCCCTTCGAATCGGCCAGGTTGTTCTATCTCAATATCTGACACAATCAAAACCCGATCCGCTTGAGCGATATCGTGCGGAGTGAGCTGATTTTCTATCCCCATCGCACCTTGCGTTTCTACTTTAATTTGCACGTTATGTTTTGGCGCAGCTTTCATTAGTGCATCTGCCGCCATATAAGTATGAGCGATGCCTGTAGGGCATGCTGTCACCGCTACGATTTTCATGTTCTATCCATTTTATTTTTTGTGGATATTAACACAGCAACCGCAGATTGAATTGATTTGAGCTGGATTAACGCAAGAGCTCTATCACAGTTTGAATCTCATGTTACATTAATCCAGTTAATGC
>NZ_JAWOQS010000536.1:0-696 GCF_033438945.1 Vibrio sp. Y176
CACTACTAGTATGTTCGGCAACTGCGTTTATGATTCTTATCACAGGTGCTTACAACGTACACGGTGCGGTTGAAGGTGCATTCCTTGTGCAAAACCTACCAGCCGATATTGGGGCCAATGGTCCAGTATTCACGCAAATGGCGATTGAAAGTGCTCTACCTGGAGTTGGTAAACCGTTCATCGCTGTTGCACTGTTCTTCTTCGCATTCACCACTATCTTGGCTTACTACTACATCGCAGAAACAAACATTGCCTACATTCGCCGTACCTTTAAAGTGAACGGTCTGATGTTTATCTTAAAACTGGTACTTATCTCAGCCGTGTTTTACGGTACAGTAAAAACCGCAAACCTAGCATGGGCGATGGGTGATGTTGGCGTAGGTTTGATGGCTTGGCTGAACATCGTGGGTATCTTGATCATCTTCTTTATGTCGAAGCCTGCTCTGAAAGCGCTGACCGACTACGAAGAACAACAGAAACAAGGTGTCACAGAGTTTACGTTCAACCCAGTTGCGCTAGGTATCAAAGGTGCAGATTACTGGGAAGAGAAATACAAACGTAAAACGGGTCAAGCACCAACGACTGAAACTACCGCAACAGACACGGTAGAACAGCCTTCGACCTAAGTTTCTTTCCTTAAAAATAAGAAAAAGCAGTGGTCCGTTCCTCGGACACAACAAAGGGGTTAACCAGTGG
>NZ_JAWOQS010000537.1:0-695 GCF_033438945.1 Vibrio sp. Y176
TGGTGTGCAACTGGGCTTTCGATTGGTTAAAGGCTTTAATGAGGAAGGCGCGACTCGCTTAGTCGAACGACGACCAAAAACGGGCTATCACTCAATACAAGAGGTCAAACAAATCTTGAGAAGTCGTCGTGATATAGAATTATTAGCTTCTGCAAATGCCTTTCAGATCTTATCGGGTAACCGTTATAACGCACGTTGGGCAGCAATGGATTCACTGTCCGATTTGCCTTTGTTTCATCATATCGAAGAGCCAAGCATTGGCTATCAAGCACAGCCATCTGAATATGAAAGCCTTATTGAAGACTATGCCAGTACAGGTCTTTCGCTGAACCGGCACCCAATTACTCTGCTAGAAGAAGCGGGCATACTTCCTCGCTTTACGCGTATGAAGCAATTGGTTGATAAAGAGCATAAATCGCTTGTGACTGTGGCAGGTGTCGTCACCGGAAGGCAGTCCCCAGGCACAGCAGCAGGCGTTACATTTTTCACCTTAGAAGATGACACTGGCAACATTAACGTTGTGGTATGGAGCGCGACGGCAAGAGCGCAAAAGCAAGCATACCTCACCTCAAAAATATTGATGGTAAAAGGTATTTTGGAAAGAGAGGGAGAAGTCATCCTCGTCATTGCGGGTAAATTGATTGACTGTACTCATTACTTATCCAACTTGCAGAGTAAGTCTCGTGACTTTCATT
>NZ_JAWOQS010000538.1:0-695 GCF_033438945.1 Vibrio sp. Y176
CTGACGAAATGTGCGATTCCTGAGTTGATGTGGGAACAGGTAGCGTCTTCGTGGCAACGAAAAGAGCCTTCACTCTATTCTCGTTTGGATTTTGCGTATAACGGAACATCACCAGCAAAGCTACTCGAAAACAATGCCGATACACCGACAAGTTTGTTTGAAACGGGTTTTTGGCAATGGGTGTGGCTGGAAGATGTAGTTAACAAAGGTCGAATTCATCAAGCTGCGGATCAATTCAATATTCTTCAAGACTTTCTAATTGAGCGTTTTGCGGAGATAGCCAAATATCAACCGGGACAAACTCTCCACTTTAGCTGTTGCAAGTACACAGAAGAAGATAAAGCGACTGTCCAGTATTTAGAAGATTGCGCGCGCGAGGCGGGGCTAGCGACAGCTTTTGTGCATGCCGAAGATAGTGGTGTAACGGAAGACGGAAAATTTGTGGATGTGGACGAACGAGCCATTCGTTGGATGTTCAAACTT
Source organism: Vibrio sp. Y176 (assembly GCF_033438945.1). NCBI lineage: Bacteria > Pseudomonadati > Pseudomonadota > Gammaproteobacteria > Vibrionales > Vibrionaceae > Vibrio > Vibrio sp. Y176. The sequence goes on from NZ_JAWOQS010000538.1 coordinate 484, forward strand.
TATCCTTGGGAATTCTTGTTTGAAGAGGAATACGCGAAATATTTAGCGACTGCAAACGTCAACTGGCTAGAACCCATGTGGAAATCGATTTTATCCAATAAAGCACTTTTGCCATTGTTGTGGGAACGCTTTCCAAATCATCCCAATCTTTTGCCTGCCTATTTTGCTAATGACCCAAACGCGAGTTGTTTGAACGATTATGTCATCAAACC
>NZ_JAWOQS010000539.1:0-694 GCF_033438945.1 Vibrio sp. Y176
CGCAGAGATTGAGGTATTAGAGCCCACAAGCCCCCCATGACCATGGTGCTCAATGGCAACACAAACAACATCACCACGACCGTAATCAGATGATCTTCGACTATCGGAGCAAACCATAATCCTGCAAGGAAACCGATGATGACGGTCGGCAGTGCTTCCATCAATTCAATGGACGGCTTAACCACTCGACGCATGCGTGGCGACATAAAATACGCCGTATAAATAGCACCTAGCACCGCCAAAGGCACTGAAAACAGCATCGCAAACATAGCCGCTTTTATCGTGCCGAACGCAATTGGCACCAAGCTAAATTTGGCTTCAAAGTTGTCACTGGCCGATGTAGATTGCCATACAAATTCAGGCTCTGGATAGCCTTCGTACCACACTTTCTGCCACAGTGAAGAAAGCGAGACTTCAGGGTAAGAGTTATCGACCTCCGCCACCTTTAACGAGTCATCATTCCAAGTAATCAGATAGCGTTCATTGTTCGACATTGCCGCCATCGCAGGCGCTTGTTTATAAGCTCGCTTAAACAACACCAGTTTTTCACTGGTCGTGTAATGACTCTGAAGCGTACCGTTAGTGTAGAAACTGTAGAATCCTTTGCGGTGTGAATCCGGCAATAAGTATTTAAGTTCAGACGCTAATTTGAAGTCACGAATATGAGTTAAGGTTCGCTTATCATTTTGCAAAG
>NZ_JAWOQS010000540.1:0-694 GCF_033438945.1 Vibrio sp. Y176
ATGTCCGACGTATTGAAAGTCGACCGCAGCAACGCTCAATTCATCTTGCTCAAAACAGAAGTTCGCCAATTTGGCATCACCGTGTACAAGCGTCTTGAACTTGGCTTGCGAAAGCGTTTGATCAATCAATTGAGCGGCATTTTTTAGCTCGGTGTCTTGCAATGCCTCAAGCTCATCGGGTCTGGTTGCCAAGTGCCAATACGTGCCGGTATGCCACAGCTTATCCGAGCAAACACCGATGTAGCGCGCATGAAAATTCGCCAACCAAGTAAGGCAGGCTCGTAGATGTTCTAGCTTTGCATCGGTGATGACTTTTGGAAAACCCGCCTCGGCGAGATCTGCCATCACAATGAGCCATTCATTCTCCGACTGGAACGTTTTTAAGCCTTGTGGTACCCGACAGTGCGAGTCCATGACACCGGAAAAATGCGCGTACCAACTGACTTCAACCTGATAAGAGTGCAACTTTCTTTGGTGAGAACGATCTGTATTCCAGCCTCTAGGGTGTTCAGTAGGTTTAGGCAATTTGACGTGTTTTACAATGACAGAGCGTTTAGCGAATATCAGCCGAACCAATTCTCCGTAACCGCCCCAAAGTGACTGGATTACTTCGCTCGACAGCAATGCACCGAGATCAAGATCCTGGCTGATATTTTGATACAAAAGGTGGTGGTCATTCATACTCAAGCAAGAA
>NZ_JAWOQS010000541.1:0-694 GCF_033438945.1 Vibrio sp. Y176
GTTTGGCTACGATGACCGGTTTGTCCGCATGTGGCGTTATTACCTTAGTTATTGTGAAGGCGGTTTTCTTGCACGTACGATCAGCGCCGTTCACATGACTTTCCAGCGCCCCTAACAATTATGAGAGTGTTGATTGCGTCCACTTGGTTTCAACTGTGCTGGTTTATTGCTGTGCTTGGTACTTTTGAGTGGCAATGGTTGATGATGATACTGGCGTTGGCGACCTTGGTGTATTCCATTCTGACGGCGTTTCACTCGGTGAAAGCGATCTCCTTTGTCACCTTTTTCGGGCTAGTTCTCGATACGCTAAATCAACACTTCTCGCTTTTGGTTTTCCCTACCCCTTGGCTCCCTGTGTGGTTGATTGGTCTATGGGTATTGTTTGCATGGTATGCCTACCAACTGAAAGTGCTTTTGCACCGCTTCGCCAAAATCTACGTATCAATATTAGGTGGGCTTGGAGGAATGCTCAGCTACTTCGCTGGCTACAAGCTTCAAGCGGTAGAGTTTGGATTCGATACAAGTTTTACGTTACTGGCCTTGTTTGTTGAGTGGTTGGTGTTAATGCTGGTGATTCTCAAGGTGTATGACAATGGCAAGCTTAAAGAGAAAACTCCTAAGGGGTATGGGTAGCAGTATCTTGTTTGTGTTTGCAATGGGCGCAATACCTTCGCAGGCACAAGATATAGGGAGC
>NZ_JAWOQS010000542.1:0-693 GCF_033438945.1 Vibrio sp. Y176
GGTTTGACTCTAGATCAGAAAAACCTAGCCCTGCAGCAGTTAGCGAAAGACTATATGGTGTCGGGGTTTTTAGACCGAGCTGAAAAAATCTTCGAACAATTAGTTGAAGAGCCCGATTACAAAGAGGCGGCGCTCCAACAGTTAGTCACTATTTACCAGCAAACGCGTGAATGGGAAAAAGCGATTCATTACGCCAATCAGCTAGCTAAAATGGGTAATCAGCGTAGTCGTATGCGTACAAATATTGCGCATTTTTGGTGTGAAATTGCCATGCTAGACCAAGCTGATGGCAATACGAATAAAGCTATCCAGCATTTCAAAAAAGCACTTTCCGAAGATCCAAAATGTGTTCGAGCAAGTATTTCGCTCGGCCGGATTTACTTGGAATCAGAAGACTACAAACAAACCATTAAGTATCTAACGGGTGTATTGGAGCAAGACAAAGACTTTGTGAGCGATGTTTTGCCGACAATTGCTGAGTGCTATCACCATCTCGGGCAAGAAGATGAACTGGTCGAGTTTTTACGCGCCTGTATTGATAAAAAGGCAGGGGTGTCAGCGGAGTTGATGCTGGCTCAGTTAGTCGCTCACCATGAAAGCGTCGGCGCTGCCCAAGAATTGCTGACGAAACAGCTACTGAAAAATCCAACCATGAAGGGCTTTTATCGCCTGATTGACTACCACATTGCAGAG
>NZ_JAWOQS010000543.1:0-693 GCF_033438945.1 Vibrio sp. Y176
AGTATCCAAATCACTCAAAGTTGAGTCGAAATGGGTAGGGGTCGGCGCAGCCGAAATAAGCAAAATTGCGGCGCGTAGCTGCTCCAACGCCGTTACACTGCTCTTATACAGCAAGGCCTCCTACAGTACCAATTAATAGCGTAAGGCTTGGCTATGGCGTGTTAAACAGGTGGTGTTTGTGTTTTCAAATATTCACTTTTGACTAGTTTGTGATGGAATGCAGTCCTGATGGTTACGTAGCTTTTCCGATGTAAATCCCCCTAAAAAGTGTCACAAACTTTCACATGGTTTTTAGGGTAGTTCTGCTTGTTTGATATGGAAAGAAACGCATCTCGCGCGTTTTAGAGCGCCTGAGGGATGTTTTTGTCAGTAAAACTATCGATTTAACATATGATCGATAATGCGAAATGAAAATTACTTTTTGATGAGTCGATGACGACTTCATTTGCTATAGAATTTGAACAAGCAATTTTGTGACCTTTGTCAAAAAAAAACTTGACATCGTAGGCAACTTGAGTAATACTGGATTCGCTCTGCTGTTCAGAGTTATTAAATGTAAAGTTTCATATTAAGCAAAACCTCTCCTTGTTGTACCTCTCCACGTTGCAATACCTAGAATGACCCTTAGTTGTACCTAATCATTAAATAATTCAATGTCTTAGCGCATCGCATTTTGCGATATAATTAATTTAA
>NZ_JAWOQS010000544.1:0-693 GCF_033438945.1 Vibrio sp. Y176
AGAGCTCTGTGGCAAACAAAAGATTAGGATACTTATGCGGGATTTATACTTGTGCAGCAGACCCTACGCCATAGTCTACACACCTGGCCTATGACTTTGTGAGCATTTATACTTGTGCAGTGGTGTGTCACTCTGCAGTTACACCTCCAAAACACTAGTTGGCAGCAGGGTTTCTGTGATGTGCTGAAAAGTTTAGTTGATTCAAAACACACATTAAACACACATTAAACATGGCTTAATAGAGACAGTTTCAAACACAAGTACACAAATCAGCTTCACTATAACTCGCAGCATTCACAGACAAACACTTGTCTTTATCTGGACACATTTTCCCCACAAATACAACATGCTAATGTTATTAGCACAAGCCTATGGCATTTTACATTGTATAAATTAGCCTAGCAGCTAGCAGAGATTTCCTCTGCTCATATGAAGCCAGGATAAATCACACACAAGACTTAAAATGCTATTTTAGTGGAGGCTTTACTGTCTTCACAATTTATTGTTTCTTATCTGTGAAATTAAAGTAAATAAAAGCTTCTTTGCCACTGAGGGAAATGGTTTCAGCTTACAAAATTAGACAGGAAGTCTGCATCGCCACGACATGCAGTTACATTTCTGGGGAGGTGCATGTCAGGCTACGGCGTAGAGTGCGATGTCGATTTGACACAGAAATACAAATCCCGCACAAGT
>NZ_JAWOQS010000545.1:0-692 GCF_033438945.1 Vibrio sp. Y176
CCAGGTGGTTCGAGACGCAGCATGTGTACCGCCCCTACGTTACAGGGCTGGTACCTGCGGTTATTCCACAGGCTAGTTAATAACATGTCGGGATGGAAATCCAAAGTGTGGGATCATTTTGAGAAGGTGAAGGACGAACCCAAGGTGATATGTAAACTCATCTTCATTGGTCGACTACAAACATGACGTATCATCTGAAACATGGAAGTAGCTACATGCCCATTAGCCCACAGCGTCATTAACAGGCGGCTCGCTCAGTGTGTGACGTGCACTTGTAGATAAAATATAGGCCTATATTAATGAAGGTTTATTAGTACGGTTTGTATTTCTCTGTAATGTAGCACAGTGTTAACAATGTTACTGATACTATTCTTTCTCACACCTTCAACTCAAACCACTGTGTTGCCCCACACAAAATATATCATTTAATAATTAAATTAATATCGTAAACATGTGGGCGACTAGTCGACTAATGGGCCTAAATGATGACTGTTGATCAACTAGGAAAATTCTTAGCTGGGGGCAACCCCAGTTTCAGTAACTACAAACAACAGCACAAGTAGAACAAAATATAACCAAAAACCCAAATATATGGATTTTAAAATCTGAATCAGACTAAGCTATACCATCTATAATAAACAGTAAATACATTAGTCTTTGACAGCCTGTACTATGAACAGTAAATACATGTC
>NZ_JAWOQS010000546.1:0-691 GCF_033438945.1 Vibrio sp. Y176
TAATACCGGATATCAGCCTGTCGCTGATGATCATAGCGATAGTGTCGATGTTATTGTTTTTAAAACCAAAAGTGACTACTCAACCTACTCCAGCTTCCTTTTTGATAACACAACCAACAACGGCGGACAGTTCCTTGAGCGAGACCCATCAAAACAAGGAAATGTACCTCGATTTGTCGCTTATCAAAACGGATGGGACGACGACTTTTCGATTCTAAACTTAGAGCACGAATATGTGCATTATTTAGACGGTCGATTCAACCAATACGGTGACTTCCATGACACAATGCGCGAAGGCAATATTGTGTGGTGGTTGGAAGGTTTTGCTGAATACATGTACTACAAAGAGGGCTACAATGCTGCTCTAGTACTTGGCAAAGAAAAGACGCACACATTGGCAGACGTGTTCAGTACGAACTACAGCGACGGTTTAAACCGTGTGTACCGCTGGGGCTACTTAGCTGTACGCTTCATGATAGAGAAACACCCTGAAGACGTTACTGAACTGTTAGGTTACTCGCGTACCGGCCAATACAAAGAGTGGGTAAAACTGCTTGAACGATTAGGTCCTGCTTACAATACCGAGTTTCATTCGTGGCTGGATGAGGTGACGAAAGACATTGACGATTCGGATATTTCTCAGCCAAAACCGAAAGAGAAGCCTAAGAAAATCGAACTCAATACCAGCATC
>NZ_JAWOQS010000547.1:0-690 GCF_033438945.1 Vibrio sp. Y176
AAGCTATTCAAACGCAGTTTAGAGCAACTTAAACGCTCGTCAGCTGACGAACTGATCGCACCAAAATATTTGACGGTGAAGCAGCCTCATTATTGCGGCAAGATTGATATCTACATTGAGGATATTCGTCAAAACATTGAAGCCGACATTCTAAAACTGCCAGAAGGCTCCGGCTTAGATGTGATGTACATCTTTAATGTCGGTGGTGGAGCTAACGCCGCGCGTATTCATAACCTAGAAACTGCGGTAGAAGTACTCTCAAGTTATGCATTCGATGGTGATAGAGACCAGTTGCAGAAACTCAAAGAGCTTGGTGGCGAGTTTACTCGTTTGGCTGATAAGGCTTTGGGCAACAAAAAAGATAAGCAAGATTTGATGCGTGAAGTGTTGGTCGATGCCATGACGCATGCATTAGACTATTGGGAGTCTGTTACGGGTGAAAGTAAATTTGCGTTTGCCGAACAAAGTGGACTGTGGCGCGTCTACCTCGACCGAAGCACACTGCAAACCCGCACGCTCGATAAATACATGCGTATCGAAACTCTGCCTAAAACACCGCGCTGGAGAACGGTTCTGAGTTCGATTGAGTTTATTCTTGAACACTGTAAAGAACAGAGCCCTGAACGTGCTTACATCGAAGCACAGCGCGATAAATTGCAAAGACTGCTCACTAGCTAAACCTCTCATAAA
>NZ_JAWOQS010000548.1:0-689 GCF_033438945.1 Vibrio sp. Y176
ACTTATCGACAATCAAAGCGGTACACATATTGGCGTCAAGATCGATGTGGACGTCCAAATTACCGTGTTGAGGAATGTCACCAGCTTTGTGGTGATCGGCGTAAAACACGTGCGCGCCTTGAGCCAATGCTTGCTCTAAGCCAGCCATGTTCTTTTCCATCGAAATGTCTAACACAGTCAGCTCATCACCCGCTTGCACGTCCACTTTTTCCACCAGCTTAATATCGCGCTTTACGCCAGTAATTAATTGGGAATCGATAGGGTCAGCCAAACGCAGTTGTAGAAGTGCGATGATGCCGTCTGCATCACCATTGAAGATGTCGTAATTCATTGAGCGATAGTTCCTTTATCGAGAGTCAATCCCTTGAACTAATCGAGGGAGATAGTCGTCTTATTGTGCGTAGCAAGTATGACAAGTCAACTCAAGGCGCGACTCGAAAATGAGAGTGACTCTCGAAATATTGAAGCAAGTGACCGATCAGCCCTGCAGTGTGCTGACCGCTTCTTCCAACAGCTGTAGTTGCTCCAAACCTTGTTCAGTCGCGACAGGTTTCACAACATTCAGCATCTGCAGCATCCCCTGCTTCACCATTTGCTCGGTAATGCTGGTTTTCGATGCCATTGCAGATTGGTAAGCTAACCAACTACAAGCGATCAAATGCAGCGTGCACACCAGTGATTTCAACTGC
>NZ_JAWOQS010000549.1:0-689 GCF_033438945.1 Vibrio sp. Y176
CTTTACATTCCATATGCCGAAGATGCGTTGTATGAACGTGGTGTTAAGTTTGTCACTAGCGACTGGGTCTTTGCCATTATGGCGATATTGATCGTCATCGAACTGATTCGCCGCACCATGGGGTGGTTTATTCCTGTGTTGATTGTGATCTGTTTGAGCTACGTTGTTCTGTGGGGAAAATGGGCGACGGGTATTTTTCATTTTCCGGGGTTGAGCATGGAAACCCTGCTTTACCGTAGTTTTTACTCTTCTGAAGGCATGTTCGGTTCTATTTCTCGCATCAGTTGGACATTCGTTTTTATGTTCATCCTTTTTGGTGCGTTTTTAGTACGCTCTGGCGTTGGGGATTACATCATTAATGTCGCTCGTGCAGCCGCAGGAAAAATCATCGGAGGGCCGGGTTTCATTGCGGTGCTTGGCTCGGGTTTAATGGGCTCTGTGTCGGGATCTAGCGTGGCGAATACCGTGTCGACAGGGGTGATCAGTATTCCGTTGATGCAAAAAGCAGGTTTCCCTTCGCGCTTTGCTGCAGGGGTTGAGGCTGCGGCTTCTACTGGTGGTCAGTTGATGCCTCCGGTGATGGGCGCGGGCGCGTTCATTATGGCGTCTTACACTCTGATTCCTTAGGTGGATATCATTGCTGTATCGTTTGTCCCTTCGTTGATTTATTTCTTGTCGGTCGTGTTTTT
>NZ_JAWOQS010000550.1:0-689 GCF_033438945.1 Vibrio sp. Y176
TTGATTGCCAGCCAAACAGTGAGTTCGGGATTGCCGGGTTCTCTGTCGAGATAAATACTGGTTTTGGCAATCGCACGATGGAAGCATTGTTCCTTTTCGTCACCATCGGGCGTGCTGTACTGACATTCCGCCCATTTCTTTTGAACCTGTTGCAGTGGAGCATTACCTGCCAACGCAGCGGTCGAAGCTAACGTTGAACAAACCGTTAAAGCGCAAAGTAGTTGTTTGGTATTCATCGTCCATGTCCTCTTCAATGACTGACTCGGTTTACGTATTGGTGAATGGTTTCTTGTTGTTTACGAATCGCAGAAGAAACCACGCTTGGAAGCAGTTGATTGATGCGAGCAAAAAGTTTTTCTGGCCAACCAATCCACTTCGCGGAAATTTCTTTTTCCAACATGGTGACAACGTGATCGGCAACAACTTGCGGCGAGTCCGTTTTGTTACCCAGTTGTCGATTCATTTCATTGACGGCATCGCTATTGAGTGAGGTTTCTGTCGCTCTTGGTGCCAAATACAGCGCACGAATTCCGGTTGCGAACAGCTCTCTGTCGATCGATTCGGTAAAACGGTGCAACCCCGCTTTTGCCGCGCAATAGGAGGTATAGCCAGGGTAGCCAATTGAGCCGAATGTTGAACCAATATTGAGAATCACCCCAGGCTGTTTTAACCACGTTAACGCCGATTGG
>NZ_JAWOQS010000551.1:0-689 GCF_033438945.1 Vibrio sp. Y176
GGTGTGATGCCAAAAGTTATCAACTTCATTGGTGGTGGTATTCAAAAGCTTCTTGGCATTGGTCGTGCTGAGTCTTTGTCTGCAACGGCGAACATTTTTGTCGGCACTATCGAAGCGCCACTTATGGTGAAACCCTACCTAAAGCACATGACTGATTCGCAGTTCTTTGCGGTAATGACAGGTGGTTTGGCATCAGTAGCTGGTGGTACGTTGGTAGGTTATGCCTCGTTGGGTGTTGATCTTAACTACCTTATCGCTGCTGCCTTTATGTCTGCGCCCGCAGGTTTGTTGATGGCAAAAATTCTCATGCCAGAAGATGTGAACAAAGCACCAGATATCGACATTAGCCAAGTGGAAATTCCACGCGCAACTAACGTGGTTGAAGCGTTAGCCGATGGCGCAATGGCGGGTGTTCGTATCGCTGTGTCTGTAGGTGGTACGTTGTTAGCGTTCATCAGCGTAATCGCGTTGTTGAACGGCATGCTAGGTTGGGTTGGAGACCTTATTGGTACGCCACTAAGCTTTGAGCTTATCTTAGGCTACGTATTTGCACCTGTCGCATGGTTGTTAGGTGTGCCATGGGAAGAGGCGATTACGGCGGGCTCGCTTATCGGTAACAAGAGCGTGGTGAACGAGTTTGTTGCTTTCATCCAACTAGCAGAAGTGAAATCTCAGCTAAGTGCTCACTC
>NZ_JAWOQS010000552.1:0-688 GCF_033438945.1 Vibrio sp. Y176
TGAAATAGGTGATAGGCCGTAATAGTATTTGGATCCAGACGGCGAGGCTAATGCTCACTACAGTCAATAGCAGCGCAGCTCAAGTTTGCGTAATTACGATTTTTTGTAGTGAGATAGTGAGGAGATGCGTTGGTGATCCCAACGCCAATGATTATGTTCGCTTATTCGCATTCCGCCCACCCAGTAACATTGCTTTGCTCGCTTTTGGCCTGCTAAACACGCTTTGCCAAATTCGGTCAGAGTAACTTTTTGTTCCCACCAATTTTTCTCTAATGAGTCGATAGCGAAAAGCGGCACTTCGGATTGAGTAAGTGGTAACAGTAAGGCGTAAAACATGACATCACCTAAAAAAGGCAGCGGTTCAATTTGCTGATACCGCTTGAACCACTCTGTTACAGAGATGGGTGAACGCTGTGAACTCAATACATTTAAAGCAAGCTGTTGAGTCATGCTCAAACCGCTATTGGTATGAGGCAGTTCTTGCAAGAGACGCCTAAGCACATCGGACATGTTCGGTAAGCAATCCAGTTGATGTTGATCTATCAAACTGACGATAGCTTTTGGTGAGGAACATGACACTGCTTGCCAACACTGCTTTGCTTGGCTCAATAACTTAGCAGATACGGGTTTACGGTATCGCCAACAAGAACGAATAGCTTCTTCAGGCAACTGCCCAAAGCCGATGAAT
>NZ_JAWOQS010000553.1:0-688 GCF_033438945.1 Vibrio sp. Y176
TGTGTTCGATTGATTTGGCGGTGATGCCCTACTCTGGTGACGTCATTTTCCGCTCACTGAGTTGTTTCACCATCGCTTGCTTTAACGCCTGAATCTGTCCATCGATACTGGCGTCAATAATGCCGACTTCGGTTTCCAGTATGCAGCCACCGTTTTTGAGGCGCGCATCGGCAACCACATCGACATAACCCACTTCAGGAAAATCACTCAAAACGCCAGCAACTTTCTCTCTCACGTCAACCACTTGCTCAGGATGAACGTGTAAGATCACTTGCTTTTGATTACTCACCAATTGCAGCGCTTCTCTGACCACGCTGATCGTGGTGTCAACGTCATCAAATGTGTCGATGATTTTACGCACCGCGTCTAAGACGACGTTCGTCATTTTGTGCTCAACTTGCAGGTAATATTCATTGCAGCGAGCCAAAGTAGCGACCATCGCCTGCGCATTTTCTATTTTCGCCTGCTCCAAACCATCTTGATAGCCGCGCTGCTTTTCGGTTTCATACGCTTGCTGCGCTTTAGCAATGATACTGTCGGCTTTCGAATTCGCCGCTTCAACCAAATGTTGCGAATCGAGATAACTAACGTAATCCTTGGCTTTGAGCACCTTTAAACCTGGCGCTAACTGCAAGTTGTCGGTTTTTATTTCAACAAATGAAACCATTGGGGAATAACCTGTTTTGCG
>NZ_JAWOQS010000554.1:0-688 GCF_033438945.1 Vibrio sp. Y176
GACCTGAATTAAAAGCAAGGACACTCAGATGCAATCTCCATTTATCGTTGAGTTAACAGAACAGAATATTAGAGAAGTGCTTGAAGGATCAATGAACACGCCCGTTCTGATTCATTTTTGGGCCAACGCTCAACCAGAAAGCGCACAAGTGCTACCTGAGTTGCAAGCTCTCACTCAACAGTACAATGGTGCTTTTACATTGGCTCTGCTGAACTGTGAAGATCAACCAGCGCTTGCTTCCCAATTTGGTGTTCAAGTACTGCCAACAATCGCGTTGTTTGTTAATGGACAAGCAGTCGATGGCTTAGGCGGGCCTCAACCAATCGAAGCGATTGGCGCAATGCTACAAAAACATTTGCCAAGCCCTGACGAGCAACTATTGAAGCAAGTAAGCGAACTGCTTCAACAAGGCGAACATGCACAAGCTCTGAACGTCATTCAAACACTGTCAGATGAACTGCAATCACGCGGTGATGTAAAATTAGCGAAAGCCGATTGTTTGCTAGAAACCAAACAATTCGAATTAGCACAAGAGTTGTTAGCAACCATCCCACTTGAGTATCAAGACAACTCTTACAAAAGCTTAATCGCGAAACTGGAACTGCATCAGCAAGCGGCTGAAAGTCCAGAATTAAAGCGCTTGGAACAAGAGTTGGCAGCTAGCCCAGACAATTTCGAATTGGCATGT
>NZ_JAWOQS010000555.1:0-688 GCF_033438945.1 Vibrio sp. Y176
ATACCCGGATACATTGTGATCACACCGATTGGTTGAGGAGTAATGTTGTGAACTTTGAATTCACCTTCAGGTTGCGCATTAACCTTGATGCTGTTGCTAATCTGAATGTTGATGCCCGCTTCCAACAGTGGCGGCAAGTTTGGTGACGTAAATGCATTAAAGCCGTCAGCATGAGATTTTGTGCTGCGGTTGCCACGCATCAACTGATTGTTGAAGAATAAGGTGACTTCGTTTATTGGGTAGTTTGCTGCGATGTGCAGAGCATTTAGTAAGTTTGCTTGACCATCAGAGCGCAGTTCTGCCAAAGGAATTTGAGAACCAGTAACGATAACTGGCTTACCTAGGTTTTCTAGCATGAAAGACAAAGCCGACGCGGTGTAAGCCATCGTGTCAGTGCCGTGCAGAATAACGAAACCATCGTACTTGTCGTAGTTGTCACGAATGTCATCAGCGATTTGTTGCCAGTCTGCTGGTGTCATATCTGATGAGTCGATAAGAGGATCATATTCGTGGATAGTGTATTCCGGCATCTCTGGACGGTGAAATTCCGGCATGCTGGCAAGCTGTTTTTCCATAAAGCCAGCGATAGGAACGTAACCGTGATCCGATTTTAGCATACCGATGGTACCACCGGTGTAAGCGATGTAGATGTGTTTTCTAGTCATCGTTTTTTCTTTCGTGTAGGGGA
>NZ_JAWOQS010000556.1:0-687 GCF_033438945.1 Vibrio sp. Y176
ACATAACTGACCGTTGAGCTGAGGCTTTTTCGCATGACCACTTCGACATTATTAAACCAAACGTTGGGGTCGTAGCCTTGCTGTGCGGCTCGCTTGCGCATTTTCTCGACATTACCTGGGCCTGCATTGTAAGCCGCCAAGGTAAAGTAAATTTTGTTCTCAGCCGTAATGGCCTTATCGCCAAAGTACTGCCGACGTAAAAACGCTAGGTATTTCGCTCCTGCGTGGATGTTGTTTTCGAGTTGTCGAACATTTTTGATGTTGATGTTTGGATCGCGCGCTGTGCTCGGTAAGACTTGCATTATGCCCACAGCGCCTCTTGTGCCGACTAAGTTGTTATTAAATCCGGACTCTTTATACGCAACCGCCGCAATCAGCAAATAATCCAAGTCATATTTCTCCCCGTAGCGCGAAAACAGCGCCGACAGTTTTTCTAGCTGGGCAATTTTCTTAGGGTTAAGTGCCTTATTGAGCCAATTGGTATTGTCGATGTATTTGCTGTATATGACGTTTCCAAGGAGTGTACCTGAGCGAGATTTTTGGATGAATTTGTTCACCACTGCTTTGAGTTGAGGACTGTTTTGTCGCATTACCCAAGCGATGTTGCCGTTTTTGCGAAGAGGGACTTTCTTATGCGCTTTGATGTCATCCATCGCATTGAGCCAAAGTTTGGCTTTGTGGCTATCT
>NZ_JAWOQS010000557.1:0-686 GCF_033438945.1 Vibrio sp. Y176
GTGGGATTACTTAAAACAGAAGTGCAACACATTTACCCAATGGCTGAAGTTATCGCCGCACACCAACAAGTGGAATCGGGGCGAACGAGAGGCAAGGTATTACTTGATATGACATGCTAGACGCATTCAATTCAGCTTTTGAACATTTAGCCCTTTGGTTTTCTGATTCAGCATTGTGGGTGCTTTTTTTAACGGGCTTTCTGAGCGCCACCTTACTGCCTGGTGGCTCTGAAGCTGGGCTGATAGCAACTCTCTCACTCAATCAATATGCGGTTTCTTCTATTCTTTTGGTTGCCACAATAGGTAATACGCTTGGTGGCTTAACCAATTACTGGCTTGGGTTATGGATCCCCAATAAAACCCAAGAAGAAAAACATGGTCATACCGCTTTAAAGTGGCTAGCAAAATATGGCTACTGGGGATTATTTTTCAGTTGGTTACCAATTATTGGTGATCCGTTGTGTCTCGCGGCTGGATGGTTAAGGATGAAATTTCTGCCGTGTGTGATTTTAATATTTTTAGGAAAAGCCGCTCGGTACAGCTTGTTGGCGGCCATTTATCTCGGATTATTTTAAGGAAAGTACATGAGAATGTTTTGGGTTGGCGCGTGTTCACTGTTGGTGATCACGGGCTGTGCATCAAATTCCCCTGTTTCATCGTTGCCAAAAGGGGTGACTTTCGGCGAA
>NZ_JAWOQS010000558.1:0-686 GCF_033438945.1 Vibrio sp. Y176
ATGATGCGGTCAAAACCGTCCAAATCTCTGCCCAAAGACTGCGCCGCAGACCAATCGTTGCGATGAGTCACCTCGATGCCAATCTCTTTAGCTAAGCGCATCAAGTGTTCCACGCGTGGTTGATAATCATCAATCAACAATAGTCGATTTGCATTCAGTTCTACCGGTTCAGAATGAGGCTGACTTCGTTTAGGCAACTGCAAACTAAAGCTAAAACACGATCCGTTGCCAAAATCCGAACGCACACAAAGCTCACCGTTGTACATGCTGATCAAACGTTTTGAGATTGCCAACCCTAAGCCCGTTCCTTCATGTCGCCTTGTCGCGGAGGTATCGACCTGCTCAAATTTATCCATAATATGAGTTAGCCTGTCTTCAGGAATTCCAATGCCTGTATCGGTCACTGAAAAATCAAAACCGAGCTCACTTTCTCTTACTTTCAGCAGCACATGACCTTCATCCGTGAATTTCACTGCATTGCCGATCAAGTTAAGTAAGATTTGATTAATCCGACCTTTATCACCGACCACGACCGTATTCATGGCTAATGGCATATCAACCAATAACTTAAGGTTCTTTTTATCCGCTTGATACGCACACAATGCCGTGCAACTCTCTACTAACGAGCGCAAATCAAACTCCTCTTCAACAAGCGTCAACTTGCCCGCTTCGACTTTGCTGTAATC
>NZ_JAWOQS010000559.1:0-686 GCF_033438945.1 Vibrio sp. Y176
ACTTGGTCGTCACGTTGATACTTTTTCGCCAACTTATAAGACGCGCCCCATTCACCTGATGGTGTAGACAAGGCGACAGAAAATACCCCACCTTCAACCTGTACGGTCACTATTGCTAAATCGGTAGCGCACTTTTCGCGAGTCGCTCCCGCTAAAGCAAATGTTGCAGCCAATGGATCGCCCTCATGGTTTACAGTTTGGTTACGCCCTGCCAGCACCCAACCGTGACCCAATTGCTTTTCTGCATTTTCATCACTGTTTAACCAGTAGGTTAAATATCCAGCACTGCTTTTTTCAGACACAGAAAGTGTGAGATCTTTATCCGCCAGCAGTTGTCCTACATGCTCAACCATCGGAAGGTCGATGCTAACCGTATTGCTTTCGAGGTGCTTGTTGATCAACTGCATCAGCTTCAAACGTTGTTCAAGCTGATCTGCCGGGCCAAACAGCTTCACTTCAATAAAAGGCAGATAAGAGCGATACCCAAGCTCATAGCCTTGTGGCAGTTTTAGCTGATCCAACTTATCCGAGATCCCAGATTCAGAAAGACCAAAAGTGTAGATTCGACTACAGCATGAACCTTTTACGTCAGGAAATACTCTTCGAAGATCAGGCAAAATTTGTGTTTCTGCCATCAATTTGAATTCGCTTGGTACACCAGGAGTAAAATAAAAAATCGCGTCATT
>NZ_JAWOQS010000560.1:0-685 GCF_033438945.1 Vibrio sp. Y176
ATTCAAGTACTCATCGAGCCCGGCTTTGCGTAAATCACACGATGGGCAATCGCCACAACCATCACCGATGATGCCGTTGTAGCAAGTTAGCGTGTTTTCACGCACCAGTTGTAACGCATTGTATTGATCCGCTAACGCCCATGTTTCTGCCTTATTGAGCCACATCAGCGGTGTTTTTATCGTCAGAGCTCGATCCATACCTTTAACCAGCGCCGTGTTCATTGATTTCACAAAATCGTCTCGGCAATCTGGGTAGCCACTAAAGTCCGTTTCACACACGCCCGTAATCACCGTATCGGCACCGATTTGGTAAGCATAAATGCCAGCAAGAGTTAAGAACAAAATATTACGGCCAGGCACAAACGAATTCGGCAAGCCATTCTCTTGTAATTCGTGAGAAACAGGGATGTCATCACGCGTCAGAGAGCTGATAGCAAGTTCATTCAGTAAACCAACATCCATCACTTTATGCGCTTTTACACCAAGGTCTTTGGCGATCTTTTGCGCAACTTCGATCTCCAGTTTATGACGTTGGCCATAATCAAAAGTGATTGCATGCACTTCATCAAACTCTTTAAGGGCTTGTACGAGACAGGTTGTCGAGTCTTGCCCGCCACTGAAAACAACAACAGCTTTTTTCATTTTACTCTCCGAGCTTAAGCAATACTTAGGTATTTATGAGTTT
>NZ_JAWOQS010000561.1:0-685 GCF_033438945.1 Vibrio sp. Y176
GCCTTTATTTCAAGTTCTGGGTTACCGCCGAGTTTAGGCTGGGCGCATAATGCAGCTTCTTATAGACACACCATTTGGTTACTGAGTTCTTTTTGTTGGCAGTCGCGAACCGTCAGTATTGTTTCATTAATTCAGCAGCAAAATCCGGTTTGGCTAGACTTGCTACAAGAATTTGGGCTGAGTGTTAAATCACTTAATCTTATTAGCGAAGAAATAGAATTACAGCTTTCATCGACAACATTTCCAACTGAAGTAAACACCTACTCTAAACAGTTACGATTCCCTTGGAATGGTGACTACTTATCGGTTACTCCTGTCGTTAGCCATGCAATGCAAAGTGAGTTAGAGCATCGTCAGCGATCTGAAGATAGTCATCTGAAGTTTGTGACTATGTTGTTACCCAACTCAGCGAGCATTGGTAATTTGTGTGGCAGTGTAGGCGGTTATATGAAAGTGCTGAATTATCCATTGGATATCAGCCCTAAAGTGAACAGAGCATCATCTGAGCAGACATTGGGCGCTAGTAGGCAAAGGAATGGTCGGTATTTTGATGATTACCAAATTACGAACATTAGAATTTGTGAAATCCTAAATCGGTTGGTTGGGGCGGAGCCACTTAAAACACACAAACAAAGAGTGAAGGCGCGAAAAGACCAAAGCAAGATATTAAGAAAGCAGATAGCTT
>NZ_JAWOQS010000562.1:0-684 GCF_033438945.1 Vibrio sp. Y176
AAGCTGAACCCTAGACAAGATGAAGCCGTAAAATACGTGTCTGGTCCATGCCTAGTGCTTGCCGGCGCAGGCTCAGGTAAAACGCACGTAATTACTAATAAAATTGCTTACTTGGTTCAGCAATGTGGCTACAAAGCAAGAAACATCGCGGCCGTGACCTTTACCAACAAAGCCGCGCGCGAAATGAAAGATCGTGTTGGTCAAACCTTAGGTAAAGCCGAGTCGAAAGGTTTGAGGGTTTCTACTTTCCATACCTTGGGTTTGAATATCATCAAACGTGAGTACAAGCAGCTTGGATTAAAAGCGGGCTTTTCGTTGTTTGATGATCAAGACCAGATGGCGCTGTTGAAAGAGTTGACGGAAAAGCAACTCGACGGTGATAAAGACCTACTCAAACAACTATTGAGTACGATCTCCAACTGGAAAAACGACATGTTGACGCCAGAGCAAGCCAAAGCGATGGCGAAAGGCGAGCAACAACAGCTGTTCGCTTTTTGTTTTGAGATGTACCAGAAGCAGATGAAGGCGTACAACGCGCTCGATTTTGATGACCTGATCCTGCTGCCAGTATTGCTGCTGCGTAATAATGAAGAAGTGCGTCAGCGTTGGCAAAATCGCATCCGCTATCTATTGGTTGATGAATACCAAGATACCAACACCAGTCAGTATGAACTGGTCAAATTG
>NZ_JAWOQS010000563.1:0-684 GCF_033438945.1 Vibrio sp. Y176
GGAGCGAGATTATAACATATCGCTGATAATTTTCCTCATTTCAGTGACATTCGCCATCTTTATAGTTACTTTCCGCAATGATTAACTGCTCAATATCATTTCCACAGATAAAAGAGCGAAGCGCGTTAAACTTAGCCTCATCCCAAGAATACATCTTAAGAGCCAATAACTTATCAATCGGCTCTGGGTCAAAACGAGTTTTGATCGGCTTAGCAGGAGAGCCCGCAACCACGGTGTACGGCGGCACGTTTTTCGTCACGACACTGTTTGCGGCAATCACCGCGCCCTCTCCAATCGTAACGCCTGGCATGATCATCGCGCGCATTCCAATCCAAACAGCATCTCCGATAATCCTGTCGCCCCTGCTTTGATAGGAACGTTCGACATCATCAAGAAACGGATACAAGCAGATCCAATCGGTTCGATGATTGTGGTTGCCACCCATTAAAATCACCGCTTCTGCGGCGATACAAACGTAGTCACCAATATAGAGTTGGTCGACTTCCCAACGGGGTTGCCACTGTTTGCTGATTTCTTCCCCCAGCAGATAACGAACGACGGATTGCTCAAAACCATTATCCCAGCAATCGCTGTAATAACTGTGAGTACCTTTAATATGGATGTTGGCGTTTTGCACCACTTGGTGCAGATACTGAACTTTAGACCAATGTTTAGTCATGGCAT
>NZ_JAWOQS010000564.1:0-684 GCF_033438945.1 Vibrio sp. Y176
TGCCTGCGATTATAAAGTTTGGTGAGCGGATCCGTCAGCGTCAGTTCAAGCAGTTGCTGATTTGCTAAGGTGAGCTGCTTTGTTCGTAGAGTCACCATTCGCTTAAGGGCGAAGATATGGTAAAGCGTGGCAATAACCATGATGAAAATGGCAATTGGCAACAGGTAAATGGGATATACCGTTTTGACTAAACTCCAACGATTGAGGATCCGTTCTTTGGCGGAGACGATGATTTTTTCAAAGTCGTGGGAGATTTTCGTCACTGGAACCGAACTGTGCTCGCCCGTCGCAATGCGCAGATCTTTGCTGTACAGACTGAGGGTAGGCACAAACATGCCTGCATCTGGTGTTGTCGCCATGTGGAAGTTAGCCACTTGCAAATCGGCGACAAAGTACAAGATATTTTTCTCGACGGCAGCTCGGATCATCGCATCGTTATTTACATATTCCACTAGCGATGCTCTTGGGTAGTTGGCACGCACAAATTCCGCTTCATAGCTGCCTTTTACCAAGCCAATAGGAAGCTCTACCTCTCCAGTAAGCACGCCCTTAATATCAACGGCTAGCATATCTTTATTGACGTACAACTTGGTTTGAATAGGCATGATAACCGCACCAAAATCAAGGAACTTATCGCGAGCCTCAGAGTAAATCAGACCAGCATGAACATCCCCACGCCCCTCC
>NZ_JAWOQS010000565.1:0-683 GCF_033438945.1 Vibrio sp. Y176
AGGGTTTATTAGTTTTGGTTTGGGATTCTCCGTCTTCTACCAGAAGAATGACAGGCACCTAAAAATCTTGATGCTGATTTTTAACCTCAATCATCTTCTCCACTTTTTATTGCTGGGTTCGATGGTCTCTGCGCTGAGCGCATTGCTGTCGGCGCTCAGAACGACCACGGCGATTTTTGTCTCGTCGAAACGAGTCGCTGCTGTCTTTATTGTGATCAGTTTAGTCAGTGGCTTTTGGGTAGCAGAGCAATGGCGTGATTTATGGCCGATTATCGGGACGGTGATTGGTACATACTCGGTGTTCTGCTTGTCAGGGATCAGGATGCGCATTGGCTTTTTGCTCGGCGCGTCTTGCTGGCTAACCAATAATATTCTGGTGGGTTCCATTGGTGGAACGCTGTTAGAAATGACCGTGATCGTGATGAATTTATTGACGATTTATCGCTTACATCGTCAGCAATCAGAATCCATGATTAATCAATCAAGTTATTAGGTGAACCATGTTCGTATTTAACCAAGACATTCCGATGGAAGATCTCGGCGAGGGGATTTCACGCAAAGTACTGGCACACAGCGACAACATGATGTCGGTAGAAGTGCACTTTGAAGAAGGTGCAATTGGTGCGATGCACTCACACCCGCACGAGCAGCTGACTTACGTGCTTTCTGGTGAGTTTGAATTC
>NZ_JAWOQS010000566.1:0-683 GCF_033438945.1 Vibrio sp. Y176
TATGGTAATCCTCTAAGGCTGCTAAGCTCGCGTTATAAACGGTTTTGACCCCAGAACTGGTTCTTGCCTCTATCCACGAGGTGTAATTCAGAATCTCTGTGAAGACGCTCGGAATGGCTGCCGACTCACAAATGGATGAGCCGTAGCTCACAATCCCGATTTGCTGATACATACCGTTGCTGTCTTGATAGGTGAGTGGGCCGCCAGAGTCTCCGCTACATATTCCGGTATAGCTACGGTCTGGGAAGCCATTTGCACAAATGTTTTCTTGATCGTTATACCCCACAACGAGAGAAGCACATTGGGCATCAGAAAGCGGTTGAACCTCCGCCCATCGTAAATAGTTCGGGCCACTGGTATCGGTCGTGGACGTTTGTCCCAATCCAAAGATTTGATAAACCGATTCGCCGCTGTAATCGCCAAAATCTTGAGGCAGAGTGATGGACTGAACGTTATCGGTAATTGGTCGGGTTAACTCCAATACCGCCAAGTCATTAATCCATAGGTCATTAGGATCATAGTTGGGATGAATCGTAATAGTGCGAACGTCTTTGAACTCTTCGACATAAACATCGTTCATGGTTGGATTTTTTACCAGAACACGGAGGTCATTCGCTGTCCAACCGTCAGTAAAAACCGAGGATTCTACGCAGTGGGCGGCCGTTAATATGAAACGATCATTA
>NZ_JAWOQS010000567.1:0-683 GCF_033438945.1 Vibrio sp. Y176
TGCGTAACCATCCTGACGATCTGCTGCTTAGTCGCGCGTGTAATGACACCGTGATTGCATTGATGCAGCGCCATATCTCTGCATTTGAAACCAGCCGCAAAGATTCGCGCTTTGATCTAGAAGCAATAGACCGCTACATCGAACAACATCTCAGCCATAAGATCAGCGTAGCTCAGCTTGCGGGGCGCGTTTTCTTGGGTGAAAGCCAATTCCACAGCTTGTTTAAAGATCAGATGGGAATTACTCCGCATCAATACGTATTAGGTAAGCGCATTGATATGGCTCGTGAGCTAATCGAGCAAGGTCACCTCTCTTTAGGGCAAATCGCCGAGTTTACCGGCTTCTCAAGTCAAAGCACTTTTACTCATACCTTCACTCGATTTCAGGGACTTTCTCCCTCTCAGTATAAGAAACAGGTTGGGTAAATTTACCCAGAAAAAGACAAAACCATGCTCTATGCATGGTTTTTTTGTACTTTTTTACCTGTGATCTATTTCTCAATTTTATAGATTTGAGGCCAAATTGACGGTTTATTGAGCGTTACGGCCTCCATGCTCAAAAGAAGGTGTTGCTATAAGAATAATCTTATTGATATTCCTAACATTTTGTTGTGATTAAAATGCAAAAATTAAAATTTACAACACAAAATATTATCTATTTGAATGTGACTATGTGGATGTTTT
>NZ_JAWOQS010000568.1:0-683 GCF_033438945.1 Vibrio sp. Y176
GCATCGTGGAAGAAGCGGGCGGACGCATTCTCAGCACTCACCTCGAACCTTTGTCTTACAACGAACGGGAAACGCTAGAGAACCCGAACTTTATCGTGCTGGGCGATACGAATTTGCCTTGGGATGACATCCTGCAACGCAAAGATTAAGTACTTATACTTGCGTAACTCAACTTGTATCATTAGGCCGTGAATTCCGTTCACGGCCTTTTCTTTTTCCGCATGAGCAGCTTTAACAGTATTTGACCTGCCATATACCTAAAGCTAATCAAACTGCACAAAACCACACAATCCAATTAAAATACAACCACTTAAAAAAACCAACTTTGTCCCTCGTTTATTTACGTACAGCGAATAGAGGGTTTGGCCTACTATGATCCAAAAGCAAAATGAGCTGCACATTGGCAGCTCTTTTCTGTATTACGTTGGCTTAAGATTAGAATCTGCCTTTGTAGTCAAACTCGTATTGGCCTTGTGCGTTTGGCTGTCCAAGCCATTTCAACTGCTCCCCCATGCTTGATGGGACATCTGCGCCAGGTTTAAACCACGCTTTCGTTGAATAGCGTTGATTCGGCATCAGTTCCGCTGAAAACGCCGAGGAAACTTGCGTACTGGTTTGCTCACCTGATGCAGTTAGCACGCTATCTTGGCATTTCAAATCAGCAATAACAGGGCCGAGCTCTA
>NZ_JAWOQS010000569.1:0-682 GCF_033438945.1 Vibrio sp. Y176
CTACCCATTCTTTTGCAGAATTTACGCTACCTGAGTGCAGCGGCTCTGCTGTTGTTGGCGTTTCCATCAACTGTTTCTGGTTTCGCCTGTATTCAACGAGGTGCATGTACGCAACGACCGCGCTTTCCGGCGTACGATAGGTAGGTATCCCCGCTTGAGTGAATGCCAGTCGAGCATCTCGAGATGTTTGTTCCCCAGACCAGTTAGTTAGGACATTAAAATGTTTATGTCGAGGGTGATTCTTGATGGCTTCAATAACCGCCAAAGCCGTTTCATAAGAATCAGACACGGCAGAAGGACTGTGCATAATCAAAATCGCATCAGCACAATCATTATTCATTACCGCATTGATCGCATCTACGTAGCGTTTTTTCGTTGCATCTCCGGAAAGATCTATCGGATTAACACCACGCCAGTTAGACGGTAAAATGGCTCTGAGCTGATCGGTTGTTACTTCGTCCAGAGTCGCTAAATTGCCACCTCGCTCAACTAGTGTATCAACCGCCATGACGGCAGGGCCTCCACCGTTAGTGATGATGGCTAAGCGTTCTCCACGCAACGGAACTGAGTGCGTCAGCGTCTCTACCGCAGCAAATAACTCATGCGTATTGCTAACACGTAGCATACCCGTTCTTCGTATCGCAGAGTCATAAATCACATCGAGCGTATCGCCATCTTGCTG
>NZ_JAWOQS010000570.1:0-680 GCF_033438945.1 Vibrio sp. Y176
GTCTGCAATGAAAAAACCGCAAGCAGTTGCACTATCAACAGCGTCGTCAATGGCGACACTGCCTGTCACTATGGATACGTGTGAAAAAGAACTTGGCGTGAAAAACTCAACTGCGTCATTCGTTCTGCCTCTGGGCGCGACCATCAACATGTCTGGTAATGCGATTTACTACGGCTTGGTGGCTATCTTCTTTGCACAGCTGTTCAACATCGACCTAGGCATGGGCGCTTACATCGCGATCATCGTGACTTCAACACTAGGTGCGGTTGGTCAAGCTGGTGTTCCGGGACCTTCTTTCCTAGTGGTAGCAGTACTACTAGCGGCGGGTATTCCAATTGAAGGTCTGCCTCTACTCTTCGCTCTTGACCGTATCTTCGACATGATTCGTACGGCTCTAAACATTACTGGTGATGCAGCATGTGCGGTCATTGTTGATGCTTTAGTAGAAGAAACTGCCGCTGACGCGGAGTTACAGAAGCAAGAAGCTTAGTTTCCTAACAAATACTTAAAAGCCGCTCAAAAGAGCGGCTTTTTTTTGATTCTTTGCATTACGTAACCATACAAATAGAAACTAATAGCATAATTTTTCTGAAGTGATATAGCGCCCGTACTAACTATAAAAGACGTCAGATCTAGGTTGTATCATGAGTCTTAAGCTGTCTTTGGTTTCGCTTTCCAAT
>NZ_JAWOQS010000571.1:0-680 GCF_033438945.1 Vibrio sp. Y176
TTATTTGGATGCAATGACCAGCGCAATCCAAGAAGTACTGGCGACAGTGCCACAGACTCTGGCCGATTCTGTTGTCGGCATAGGCGTCGACACAACAGGCTCAACACCGGCTCCAATAGATGAAAACGGCACTGTTTTGGCGCTGCTTCCTGAGTTTGAGCACAACCCAAATGCAATGTTCGTCCTCTGGAAAGATCACACATCCGTAGCCAAAGCAGATCGAATTAATGAACTCGCCCATTCGGGAAAATTCACCGATTACACGCGTTACGTCGGCGGTGTGTACTCTTCAGAGTGGTTTTGGGCAAAAGCAGCTTGGGTCAGCGAACAAGATGAACAAGTTGCAAAACGTGCTTTCAGCTGGGTCGAGCTGTGTGATTGGATCCCAGCAATTTTGGCTGATACTCAACATCCACAAAAATTGCGTCATGGCATCTGCGCTGCGGGACACAAAGCGATGTGGCATGAAAGCTGGGGCGGACTACCTGAGCAAGCGTTTTTAAGCGCAATTTCACCGACGTTAGACGGTATTCGCGACCGTATGTTCACAGAAGTCTTTACCTCCGATCAGGCGGCCGGGTACCTATCAAAAGCATGGGCAATAAAATTAGGCTTACCAGAAGGCATCGCGATTGCAATCGGCGAGTTTGATTGCCACATGGGTGCCGTTGGTGCCGGTG
>NZ_JAWOQS010000572.1:0-680 GCF_033438945.1 Vibrio sp. Y176
CTAGGTAAATAGATGGATACAGGTGTCCGTGAACAAGATCTGGCCAGCGTAGTAGTGACAATTTTTCCGATAGAGACAGTGTCTGCCAGTTAAAGCATTGGATTCCCTGTGCGGAGAGTTGTTCCAAATAGTCGTTCTCAGCACACAACACGAGGATCTTGATTTCATACTCGGAATTATGCTCGAGCACCAAGTCCACTAAGAACTTTTGCGCCCCACCATTTTGAGATAGGTCGTTGATGATGTGTAAAATTTTCGTCTTCATCATTGCGCCATTTGATACTTTTGTTTGAGTTCGGAAATTTCACTTGAAGTAAAAAAGTGGGTCGTCAATTTGGATGACAACATTTCCTCAATAAACTCAGGTTTAGGTTGATAGCTATTTTTGAACTCATTGAGCAGCGAGGAGTACCATTTGTTGTTTGATTGGTTGTCGTGGACCACATCAACTGGATATCCGAGAAAATCGCCAACGGTAGCTGGTGATTGCTTCAGCTTGTCACTTCGAATTACGAGCAGAGAAAAGTTGCCTTGTTGGTAGGTTTGGCAACCAGCTTCATGATCGAACGGTTTATTGAACACGTCGATCCCTGTTAGCATTTTGATTTCATTATCAAACCACTCCAAAGGGTAGTGGTGATTCATGTGCTCTTCGAAAGCTTCTTGCAACAATTGCGGAC
>NZ_JAWOQS010000573.1:0-679 GCF_033438945.1 Vibrio sp. Y176
CACCCTTGGTGGGATGTCTCAGAAGGTTTTAGTGTATGTTTCTCCAGTGGAAAGAGTCTAAGGGTGCTTTCAGACCTAGAGTTGTCTTGCTTTGGACCACATCAGGGACCAGTTTTGTTGCAAAGTTGTATAATTGCCTAGAGTTGGTTCGTGTTCTCACGGCAGCATTTACAAGCGGACCAGATCAAATGCCTTGTGTGAGAAAGCTGCTCTTGATTGGTCAGAATTTCCATGCAGGCAAAATCCAGGAAGTAAAGCAAACGTTGAAGAAGAGTACACTTGCAAGATAAATGTGACACTTTCTAATGTCACAATGGAGGGACAACTACGCAGGTTGATTTTAGCGCTGCTCATCGTGGACTATATTGCTGTCATTGTTCATTTTAGTCAAACCATACAGTTTGAAAACGAGGCGCGGCTCCAACTAGAAAACAATGTTTTGATGCATTGGATGTGCTGAATGTGCATATTAAGGCAGTACAGGAGGAGGTGCACATTAATAATCCTCCAGGACTGTAACATGCTCATGTTTAACCCAAACAATGTGTCATGTGACTGCAGTTGGTTCAGATTGAGGTCGAGACACGTTCTCACCACAAATGAACCGCACCAGAGTTCATTTGCAACCAGACCAAGACCACCTCTTCAAGAAGGTCTCAGTTCGGTTGTTTTGGTGCGC
>NZ_JAWOQS010000574.1:0-679 GCF_033438945.1 Vibrio sp. Y176
TTTTTTGAGGCTTAATGTGCCACTAGTGCGTTTTGCCGGTTTACTTGTCGTATTCGGATTGACGTAATGCTGCTTCGGTTTGCTCGGTGTTTGAGGCTTGTTTTGCGGTCTGCCATGCTCACCTTGTGGCTTCGCGCGTTCACCTTGAGGTTTCGCTTTGTAATGCTCTTTCGCAGGGCGTGAGCTTTCATCATCACGTTGACGGCGCTTTTGCTGGCCTTTTTTAGAGTTAGGCGCATGACGGAACTCGTCAGCGTTATTACCACGGAAGGTGCGCGTTTTTTGATTGCGACGAGCAGTCGAACCTTGGTTCTCTTCACGGCTATCAAACAGTTTCGCATCAGTCGCTTTACGAATATTACGACCTCGAGAATCTGTCTTTGACGCTTCCTCGGTACCAACTGAGCCATCGCACATTGCTAAAATTTCTGCGACTTCGTCATCGGTTAGGTAACGCCATTTACCATTTGGAATACCATCTAGAGAGATGTTCATGATGCGTACGCGGCGAAGTTTAAATACTTCGTAGCCGAGTGCTTCACACATACGGCGGATCTGACGGTTTAGGCCTTGAGTCAAAACAATACGGAAAGAGAACTTGGTTTCTTTCGTAACTTTACAAGGGAGCGTTACGGTATCGAGGATTCGAACACCGCTCGACATCTGTTTTAGGAATTCG
>NZ_JAWOQS010000575.1:0-679 GCF_033438945.1 Vibrio sp. Y176
TGCGCGTGCAGCAAGCTTCGCGACAGTTGTCGTTTTTCCGACGCCTGTAGGGCCAAGCAATGCAACCACACCACCACGTTTTAAAATATCTTGTTTTGGTATGTTAATTTGATCCGCAACGAGTGACAGCAACGCCTTCCACGCACGTGCAGGCTTGGTGTCTTCTGGGATGTAACATGCCATTTGGTCTGCAAGCTCAGGAGACACGCCCATACGCTCTAAGCGTTTGATAAGCATGGCTCTTAATGGCTCACGACGTTCCACTTCTTGCCACATTAAACCGGAGACTTGATGTTCCAGCAGACGACGAATCGAAGTCATCTCTTCGCGCATGTTCTCCAGCTCTTTTGCTGACTCGTCACGCTCTTCAGAGGATGGGCGACGACGGTCATAGCGCGTAGGATCTAACTTCGGCGTTGGTCGCTCAAAACGGTTATCTTGAGCAATCAATTTCGCCAAAGGAGAGTCCGGCTGGTATGGCACGGGCTTTTCTTGGTTGTAGCTTTCGCGGTGCTTATTTTGGCGTTGCAATAGGGCTGATAACGAATCTTCGTTTTCCGCAACATGATCGTCAGATTCTGCTGCGCCACCACTGTATTGCTTCAGCATGTTCGCGAATCGCTGTGTCATCGAGCCTGATTTTTCTTTGCTGTTTTGTAGGCTAATTTTATCTTCATCT
>NZ_JAWOQS010000576.1:0-679 GCF_033438945.1 Vibrio sp. Y176
ATATTGGTATTAGCTTTGTATTAGCTGCGGGACTCGTTGGTTGCGCGGCTCACTCACCTGCGCCTGTTTCCAGCCTAAAGAAGGATTATTCGAGCGTTGAGCGTGGCAGTTATAGAGGGAGTTACTACGAAGTAAAGAAAGGTGACACACTTTATTTCATTGCTTACGTCACAGATAAGGATGTAAATGATCTTGTACGTTACAACGAACTCTCTCAGCCTTACACCATTTATCCAGGTCAAAAGCTAAAACTTTGGGCTCCGAAATATGTCGCGCCAAAATATGGCCAAAAAGTTGAACCCGTTGTAGTACCTGTAGTTACAACGACACCGCCGCCAGTGGTGAAGCCAACGACGACGACAAAGCCTGTGACTTCAAGTAAAAACTCTAGTCAAAAGCCTACAACAACTCCGACTAAAGTCGCACAAAAAGAGCCGCCAAAGAAAGTTGAACAAACCAAAGCAAAGGAGTATGTTGGTTCAAAAGATAACCAACCTACTAAACCGAAGCCGCCAACAACGACGGTACAAAACGACAAAGTATCGAAGTGGTTGTGGCCGACAAAAGGGAGAGTAATCAAGAACTTCTCGGCGGGAGAACAGGGAAATAAAGGCATTGACATCGCAGGACAGCGTGGTCAACCTATCGTTTCAACCGCAGCCGGCACGGTCGTTTATTC
>NZ_JAWOQS010000577.1:0-679 GCF_033438945.1 Vibrio sp. Y176
CAGAATTCGGCAAAGTACTTTGGCCATACGCTGCTGCTTTTTAGACGGCGGATGGTTGCGAACTTTTAACGCCTCAAGGTGCAGAAAAAGGATCAAACCCACATAGATAGCTGGCAAAACGACGACCGTCGCGAGCAGAAGCGCACCAAGAAGGGCGTTTTGAAATTCAGCCAGCATTTTGGCTGCGTGAAGCAGAGTGGTCTCTTGCGCCAACCCTTGCACGCTGAATGACATGAATGGGAAAGAGATACTGAGCACCAGCATGATCAAACACGCAGACGATACCGCAATCACGCTTTGATAAGGCTTGGCGTTAATTTTTGTAAGTGAATGCGAACATCGAGGGCATTGAGCTTTTTGCCCTTGCTCGATCTCCGGAATGCGGACGACAAGGCCACATTCTTCGCAAGAAATTAACTGACGTGAATTAGGTTGAATACTCATTGGGTAGGTTTTGAATTCATTTGTCCTAAGAATACTCTGTTTTCACTAGACACGCTTGTGTTGATTCAGGAGTTTACGAGTTTCTTACTTTTGCAATCGCCGTCCCCGTGCTGCTAAAACATGCCAAGCGATGCTGAAAAGTATGCAACATTTTACTGCTAGGGTTTGAAATTGGGAAGTCGTAACCGCAGAGAAGTGGTTTGAGTGAAGCAAATGAAATAGTGATCTTTGGGAT
>NZ_JAWOQS010000578.1:0-679 GCF_033438945.1 Vibrio sp. Y176
TGTATTCATATTTGAACTGTAACGACTAATCCTTTAGTTGTCAACTATATAATTAATTGCTGACTAATTTCATCAGTCCTCTCAGGAGAAAATCCAGGAAGAGGAAGGTTATTTAAGTGTGGGAGTGGCCTATTTGAATCCATTTTGTTCGAGGCCATGCGGCAAGGTGAGTGTGTTTGCTGATCCTGTAAGTTTATTTAGCTCCTTTAACTTCAACTTATATTGTAGTTATGCTATGCAGCGTGTGAAATAGAGTATGGTGAATGTGCTAGGAAAGGTAGTATCAGCACTGTTTCTACTTGGAGCTCGCATGTACGGAGCCTGGGTTTGGTTGAAGGTGGCAGTGCTGTTTGGGCTGAGAAAGCCATGTGTAAGTAAGGTAAAGGAGGTTGTTGGGTTGGTGCGGGGAGGGGAGCAGTGAGACCTGGCATTAGGGGAGTGTCTCTGGGACGCTGGAGATCACTGTCTAGCCTCCTGGAAGTGTCGTGGGACCAACTAGACGAAACACTGGTGAAAGGAGGTTCCCACCCGATGACCCCAAAGACATGCTAGTTATCACTGCTCACTGGTCTGTATAGTTAAGCCTTGCCATATTAGCTTATCATAGGGCTTAGGAGGTTATTCACTGAGTGCTGATCCTTTCTCTAGAGCACACACTTCTTGTGTTTATTTGAATTCC
>NZ_JAWOQS010000579.1:0-679 GCF_033438945.1 Vibrio sp. Y176
GATTCGCGGTCGCAAAATCATTGGCCGTACCAAGCGGAATAATGGCAAGTTCAGGGCGACTTTCATGATCAATGTGGATAAGCGCCGAAGCAGCCTCATTGACAGTGCCATCGCCACCCGCAACAACAATACGCTCAATACCATCCGTTACCGCTTCTTTCACGAGACGCGGCATATCTTGCGATTCCCAAGTGACGCGAACTTGCACATCTACGCCCCTGTCTCTCATTTTCATGATGGCGTCTCTTAGCTCAGGATTACCGGCTTTTTTGCCGTTTAGAATCGCTCGTATTTTCTTCATATGGACTTCCTATTTCTTGATGACTTTCCCTGCGTGTTTGATTTGCGCGCGCAACCACTGATGAGCACTTTCATTAGTGCGACTAGGGTGCCAAATGGTGCAAAGATCGTAAGTTGTTACATCAAATGGAAACGGCAGTGCTTTCACATGATAGGTATTACTGAACAACTTAATCATCGATTCTGGCATCAAACCAATGTATTCGCTACCGCAGATAACCGGCAACATTTCCAGTGCTCCTGCGGCTCGATACATGATTTTGCGTTTGTCCAAATCAACAATATCTTCTGCACTCAGCATGCTTTTTCGGCTTTGCCACTGCGATACTGCAACGTGTTCTTCTTCAAAAAACTGCTCTTGAGAAATGCTCTCTGCGAT
>NZ_JAWOQS010000580.1:0-678 GCF_033438945.1 Vibrio sp. Y176
GCTCCTCTTAACATCAGGCACATACGATGTTTGAGAATTGTTCTGATCACTCATTAATTGACTCTTTTTCTGATTGTTTTGGGGCTTCATCCCAGATTAGCCTTGGGTCAATACTCTCTGCGGCTAACATTGTCAGCACAACGACTAAACCAAACGCGACCGCGCCGTAACCTGGTGTAAAGTCGAGTATTTGACCGCGATCGACCAAGGTCATCATGATAGAAATAACAAACAAGTCCATGACAGACCATTTACCGATCCACTTTACTGCAAAGTAAACCATCATTCGTTGTCTTCGAAACACCGAACGCTTGAATTTGATGCACAGCATAATATAGGCAAGGCCGAGGATCTTAACGACTGGCACAACGATACTGGCAACAAAAATAATAATGGCGATACCATACATTCCGCTTCTGACCAAAGACGCAACACCAGAGAAAATCGTATCTTCAAGGCGTTGACCGTTGGTTATCAAAATCGAAATAGGAATAAGGTTAGCAGGAAAAATCGCGATAGTAGCCGCGACTAGGTAAGCCCACGTTTTTTGAATCGAGTTTGGCTTACGATGATAGAGCTCATGATGACAACGTCGGCAACGCTCACCTTCAGGTTGAGAGAGATGACACTCGTGACAATGCACATCTTTGTGTTCGAAAGAGTACGTTTTTTCTGGTT
>NZ_JAWOQS010000581.1:0-678 GCF_033438945.1 Vibrio sp. Y176
GAGTTGGTGGCAATAGAACAGAAAATCGATTTTTTTCGAGAGCTGCACAAGTTGATACGACACATCCCCGTTGATGTATTTGCTGACGACGAACAGAGACAAAACCTAATACAAGCCGCACAAAAGGCGCTAGACGAAGCCATTGATATAGAAGAAGAGGAAGCGTGGGGCGATGAGTTGGATTGATGCATCATTCGATGAGTGTTGCCGAGGAATGGGCTTAGATGCGGTGGATTTTTCTACCGCAGGACGTGTGCAGCTGAGCTTTGAGCAAAGCGGCACATTGCACATAGACAAACATCATGATCGACTTTTCCTTATGTTGGCGCGTGCGTTGTCGTGGCATCAGTCGGGCGAGCGTATTCAGCATGCGCTGCGTTTGTGCCATGCCGAACAGGGTTGGCCATTTGAAATGAAAACCGGTTTGCTCGACGACGAAACCTTGGTGTTTTCCGCCAAAATTGAAGGCGATGAAGTGACGCTGCCGACACTCGAACAAGCGTTCGCGCTTTTAGTGCGTCTTCACGATGAAGTGGCAAGTTGATGACCCGAGTTAGTACGTTAAATGTCGGCATTGAAGCCTTTACTCACGTTTCCCATGGTGAAGTCGAAACAGATTTCCCCAAACGATTTCAGTTACTGCCGGATGGGCAAGCCGTCGGGACTCATTTGGAAAAA
>NZ_JAWOQS010000582.1:0-677 GCF_033438945.1 Vibrio sp. Y176
GCCCATCATCAATCCCCAAAACGAGCGAATCACTGCGTTTGGCTCTGCAGAACCCGTCATTACCACACTGATGGTGTAGGTCATCGAGTCACCAGTCGTAACGATGAAGGTGGTGGTCAAAATCAAGAACAGCACCGAAATGATCATCGGAAATGGCAGTTCACCAGTGATTGCAAGCAATACGGCTGGAAGGTTGAAGCCTTCGAAAGCCGAAGAGATCAATCCCGGATTAGCGAGCTCGAATGCTAAACCGCTACCGCCCACGATGCTGAACCAAAAACAGGTGATCAGCGGCGCAGCAATACTGATGGACAAAATCAATTGGCGAATTGTACGGCCACGCGAAATACGCGCGATGAAGATTGCCATCATTGGCCCGTAACCAATAAACCAACCCCAGAAGAACACTGTCCACCAGCTTAACCAGCCAGTGTCACCGCGATAAAGCGCCATCGGGAAAAAGTTATCCACCATGCGGCCTACGCCTTGCACATAGCCATCAATAATAAAGCTCGTTGGGCCAAAGAACAGGATGTAACCGATCAGCAGTACCGACAGGATGATGTTGTAACGGCTCACAAGTTGGATGCCTTTGCTTACGCCACTTAGCGCCGAAAGCGTGTACATCACGATGGCAGCGACAATCACCATGCTTTGGGTAATGAAGTTATCTGGGA
>NZ_JAWOQS010000583.1:0-677 GCF_033438945.1 Vibrio sp. Y176
ATCTTCACTTTGTTCGATCGACGTTTGCGCGATGCCAAACACGGTGTCTTTAACAGGGGGGCTTCTGTAGACAATGACATACCAATTCCTCAAAATTTTGTTTCGAATACTGGGCGTTGTTCACTCTCTTGGCGCACGACTGAATCGCTGTATTTGCCATGAGCCACCACGTTACCCGTTGCGCGTAAAATGTATGCCATCGCTTTGTCAGCATGTGCAAAGAATTTCTTCCATCCTGCACATAAATAGTTAAGTCCCGGCTCACCATCACGAGTACGAATGAAACGGTTTTTCGGGCATTCACCGTAGCATGCAAACTGATACTCACAGTCTCGACATTGCTGCGTTAACAAGCGAGATTTTGCAAAACCGAACTTCTGTTGCTCTTTGCTGTAGGCCAGTTCATCCAGCTTGTCATGATGAATATTGCCAATTTTATACTCCGGATAAACGTAATGATCGCACGCAAATACATCGCCATTTGGCTCCATCGCTAACCCCTTACCGCACACCTCACCCAGCGTACAAAGTGGATTAGCGCGCCCCATCCAAGCCTCTACACTGGCTTCAAAATATTGCACAAACACTTTGCCGATATCGTTCTTAATCCATTCATCAAAAACCGCAATCAGGAAGTTACCCCAAGCTTCATCAGCAACACACCAAGGTTCCATGAC
>NZ_JAWOQS010000584.1:0-677 GCF_033438945.1 Vibrio sp. Y176
ATCCTAGCCAAGCGCCAAGGGCGGCCAGCAATTTAAAATCACCGTAACCCATGCCTTCTTTACCAGTAAGCAGTTTGAAACCCCAATATACTGACCAAAGACACAAATAACCGGCAATCGCACCAATTACGGCGTCTTGTAGACTAACAGGGCTTATTTCTGTTAATGCTAACGCAATGCCAGCCCAAGTTAATGGTAATGTTAATTGGTCCGGTAGCAGCATAGTATCGAGATCGATAAAAGTCGCGGCTATTAAGACAAATGTGAAAAAGATTAACGCAACCGTAAAGTAGCTAAAGCCGAAATGATAAGCCACAAAACCAGCGCACGCAGCAGTGAGTAATTCTATCAGCGGATAGCGAGGACTAATTGCGGTATGACAATGATGGCATTTTCCTTTTAACAATAGCCAGCTGATTACAGGAATATTGTCTCGAATACGAATTGGCGTCGCGCAGTTTTGGCACGAAGAGCGAGGCACGCTTAATGTCAAAACTTCTTGAGGTGGCTTAATCTTATATTCAGGGAATGATTCGGCGCATTCACGGCGCCATTCTAATTCCATGATTTTAGGTAGCCGATAAATGACCACATTAAGAAAACTACCCACAATTAAACCTAAGATACTGGCAAACACAACGAATAGCCAAGGGTAGTACTGGAATACTTCCATATTT
>NZ_JAWOQS010000585.1:0-676 GCF_033438945.1 Vibrio sp. Y176
TAAGAAACCGCCTAGGGTTGCAGCCCGATAATGGCGGTTTTTTTGCGTCTGTTGAAAAGAACATATCACATTTTTTACCTAGTGCAAATATGAACTTACCTAGGTGTGATTTTGCACCCACCCTAGGTGTAAATTTATCACTAGACCTAGGTGCATTTTTATCACTCCAACAAACCATAGAACAAACCATAGAACAAATAGCGCTATCGCTTAGATTTTTAATGATTATCTAAAATCCATTTTTTTAGCTCTGAATTTTCAGACCTAAGACGTTCAATCTCCTTGTTGTATTCAGTATCCCTTTTAAAAAGCTCTCTAAGCGTCTCAGAGACGCAATAACGGACAAACTCTTGTCTATCCATAAATAATCTACTTCTGAACGTCTCAATGCCTCTAAGCTGCTCAGGATTGAATCTAATGGTAATTCTATTATCAGACATAAAGTCACCGTTTGGCTGCAATTCACATGGTCAAATGTGGACAAATGTGGACAGGTGGAATAAAAAAAATGAAAAAATCCTTATTTTTCATTGGTTTAGTTTGGTTGCGACAGTTATTGACACAAGTCCAAGTCCGCGCCCGTGGTATGGGGCACTGGCTGCGCCAGTACCACACACCACGGGCGCGGAAAGCTTGAGATCTCAACCACATAACTTCACAAACAAACAATAACACA
>NZ_JAWOQS010000586.1:0-676 GCF_033438945.1 Vibrio sp. Y176
GGTGAAGTATTTGATTCGTCATAGCCAACAACAGGAACTAGAAAAACTAGCAGAACAGGCGATGACAAAATCGTACGGAGAGGAGATTCATCAAATGATGCATGATTTCTTTATCCAACAAGGTTTTGCAGGCTTCGTTCGTGCAGGGAAAAAGTAGGTAATCGTGACCGTCTCTTTATTTTTGTTATTGCTGGCGCTGGGCGCTTTTGTTGGTGTGATGGCGGGGCTACTCGGCATTGGGGGCGGATTAATCGTCGTACCTGCGTTGTTATTTTTGCTGCCTTGGGCGGGCATTTCTCCAGAAATGAGCATGCATATGGCGCTTGCGACATCTCTGGCAAGCATCATCGTTACATCAGGTTCTTCTGCTCTCAACCATCTTAAACTTGGCAACGTAGATATGTTTGTTGTGAAGTGGCTAATGCCCGGAGTGGTGATTGGCGGTTTTGTTGGTGCCAACATTGCCGAATGGATCCCAACTCATTACTTGCCGAAAGTATTTGGTGTCATTGTACTGTGTCTAGCTGTGCAGATGTTCCGATCCATTAAAGTAAAAAGTGAGAAGCCAATGCCGAGTAGTCCGGTCACTATGATGTACGGAACGGGAATTGGTGTGGTTTCGAGCTTAGCTGGTATCGGTGGCGGTTCTTTATCGGTGCCTTTTCTCAACAAGCAT
>NZ_JAWOQS010000587.1:0-675 GCF_033438945.1 Vibrio sp. Y176
TTTGGTTGGAAGATGACTACTACCAAACTTACCGTAAAACCATGAACGAAAATGCTCTGCTGACTCCTGATAGCAACACCGATATTTCTATCGCTTACACTGCGATGCACGGTGTTGGCGCAGACATGGCAGAAACGTTACTTGCTGACGCTGGCTTTAAAAAAGTGGCCAGTGTTGCGGAGCAGCGCGAACCTGATGGCACATTCCCTACAGTTAACTTCCCAAATCCAGAAGAAGCAGGGGCAATGGACATGGTCATGGCGCTCGGTAAATCCGTAGATGCGGATATCGCCTGTGCTAACGACCCAGATGCAGATCGTTTCGCCGTCGCCGTAAAACGCCCAGACGGTGAATACCAAATGTTAACTGGCGACCAAGTTGGTTCATTGTTTGGTGATTACTTGCTAGAGCAACAGCCGAACTCACTGGTCGGTAACACCATCGTGTCATCTCGTCTCTTGAGCAGCATCGCAAAAGCGCATGGCGCAGAGTATTACCAAACGCTAACAGGCTTTAAATGGCTAACCAACGTCGCGATGAGCCAAGAAACCGAGCAACACCCGTTCTTGTTTGCTTACGAAGAGGCGCTTGGTTACACCGTTGGCAATAAGGTGTGGGATAAAGATGGTTTGTCCGCGATTGTTGCGTTTTCGCAATTAACCGGAAAGCTCAAAG
>NZ_JAWOQS010000588.1:0-675 GCF_033438945.1 Vibrio sp. Y176
CTATTTTGTTATCCGGGTGCGCGACTCAAAAAATGGCTTTCCCGACACAAAACAAATTAACCATTACAGGCAATACGTTGGTGTACGACGGCATGATTACCGGGGATGCCGTGCTCGAAGCCATAAGAATGGTGAATGATAGTGACCAGAAAGTGACAACACTACGTATTACCAGTAGTGGTGGTGATATTGGCGTCGGGATCGAGTTTGGTCACTTCATAAAGAACAACGATATGGATGTGATCGTCAGCCAATTGTGTTTTTCTGCTTGCGCGAATTACATATTGCCTGCGGCGAAAAGTGTGGTGATTGGAAAAGATGCGCTTATTGGGTGGCATGGTGGCGCGAATCAGAGTGACGAGATGTGGGATCAATCGGTTCCTTCGCAATACGAAAAGCAGTTTTATCGCTATCTTACTCGCTTACGAATTAAAGAAGCGGAGTTCTACAACAAAGTAGGAGTGGATCCAAATATTACCGTTTATGGGCATACGAGAACGAATACATGCCAACGTTCAACGCTCGCGAATGGTTGGTATTACACTGAATCTGATATGCGGCACATGGGAATTAAGAACCTGACTGTGCAAGGTGAATTACTGAACACTTTGAACTACAACAACAGCGAGATTAATTCTTGTTTGATGCCGCAAATATTTAATTAATTATCACCGC
>NZ_JAWOQS010000589.1:0-675 GCF_033438945.1 Vibrio sp. Y176
TCTGGGAAACCATGGAACAGCTAAAAGAACTGGGTGCGAGCTCAATTCTAGTACTACCAATTGAAAAAATGATGGAGTAACGGCAATGAGAACTGTTGTATGGCAATCACTGAGTGAAGAGCAACAAGATGCAATTTTGGAGCGTCCTGCCATTGCGGAAGGCGCGAATATTACCGCTGCAGTTGCGGATGTGATCGCAAAGGTGCGTACTCAAGGTGACGCAGCGCTATTAGAACTTACAGAAAAGTTTGACCGTGTAAAACCGGAATCAATCCGAGTTCCATCCAAAGAAATTAATGCGGCTTCAGAGCGCCTTTCTGCGGAAATGAAACAAGCACTGGAGCAGGCTTACAGCAACATTGCTAAATTTCATAAAGCACAAAAAACACAACCAATTAAAGTGGAAACACAACCTGGAGTGATGTGTGAGCAAGTGACACGTCCCATTCAAAAAGTAGGGTTGTATATTCCTGGTGGTAGCGCGCCATTGCCATCGACAGTATTGATGCTGGGCGTGCCTGCAAAAATCGCTGGTTGTCGTAAAGTGGTGCTTTGTTCTCCTCCACCGATTGCAGATGAAATTTTATACGTTGCCAAGTTGTGCGGCATTGATGAAGTTTACAATGTCGGTGGTGGACAGGCGGTCGCTGCTATGGCTTACGGTACGAAAAGCGT
>NZ_JAWOQS010000590.1:0-675 GCF_033438945.1 Vibrio sp. Y176
TGAACGTGCGATGCGACCTTACGGCCTTTTGCCACGACGGCGGCAGCGCGCATGTCTTCGATGCGAGAGTTCGTACAAGAGCCAACAAACACTTTATCTACTTGGTAGTCAGACAATGATTTGCCTGCTTCTAGGCCCATGTAAGCCAATGCTTTTTCAGCAGACGCTTTTTCGATTGGATCAGTGAAGCTTTCTGGTGCTGGAATCGGTTGGTCAACGGCAATGACCTGACCTGGGTTTGTGCCCCAAGTTACTTGTGGTTTGATGTCAGCAGCATTTAGCGTTATTACGGCATCAAATTCGGCATCTGCGTCAGTTTTTAACGTCTTCCAGTACTCTACTGCAGCATCAAAATCTGCGCCTTGCGGTGAGAACTTACGACCTTTGATGTATTCGAACGTGGTTTCATCTGGTGCAATTAGGCCTGCTTTTGCGCCCAATTCAATGGCCATGTTACATACCGTCATACGGCCTTCCATAGAAAGATCAGTAATCGCTTCACCGCAGAATTCAACCACATAACCAGTACCGCCCGCAGCCGTTGTTTTGCCGATGATCGCTAGAACGATATCTTTTGCGGTAATACCCGGCGCGACTTTACCTTTCACTTCGATTTTCATTGTTTTCGCACGTGCTTGTTTTAGCGTTTGAGTCGCTAATACGTGTTCAACTTCT
>NZ_JAWOQS010000591.1:0-674 GCF_033438945.1 Vibrio sp. Y176
GTTAACGATAGGAATTTTTTGGCTGTTTCACGACACGTACTCAATTTGGCAAGGATTGAAACTCACGCCTGCTTTTCTTTTATTAGCGTTATTGTTAGCCGTCGTGTTACCTGCCATGAAAAAAGAAACGTCCGAAAGCGAATAAGCGAGAATCGCTCTACCGTTTGAGTAGTAATTCATGTGCCATTGAGTTAGCATTGCCGACCTTTTTTTCGTCAGTGGGAGGACTCATGTATATTGGCTTTGACTATGGCACTGCAAACTGTTCAGTGGCAAAAATGGAATCAGGCGAGCCTGTTTTGCTAAATCTTGAAGGGGATAGCCCGTTCATTCCTTCCACCCTAGCAGCTCCGACTCGTGAGTCTGTGTCTGAGCATTTGTTTCGTCACCGTGACATCAAACCGTTTGATCAAGTTGGAGAGCAGGTACTGCGCCGCGCAATCAACTTGAACCGAGAAGAGAGCATCGAGCTGGAGCCAGAAGACATCGCGTTTGGTCAGGCAGCGTTGAACCGCTATTTAGAAGATCCACGCGATATCTATTACGTGAAGTCACCAAAGTCGTTTCTTGGTGCATCTGGCTTGCGTGATGTTCAGCTGAGCTTCTTTGAAGATCTGGTTTGCGCCATGATGGACAACATCAAAGCTCAGGCAGAAAACCATGCTCAGCAAAGC
>NZ_JAWOQS010000592.1:0-674 GCF_033438945.1 Vibrio sp. Y176
TATGGATTTAAGGGCTTTCGCAAACAGTGAATATGATGCCCAAACCCTTGTTTTTCATACAATCCGAGAGCTTGGCGGTTAAAACTCCAAACCTCAACAAACATTTGGGTCGCGCCGTAATCGATAAAGGTAGATTCTATCTTATCGAGCAAAGCTTGAGCCGTTCCTTGCTTTCGATATTCCGGCATCACATACAACTCATCCACACTGCCCATCATCACAGGTTGGCTGACAACGGAAGTTAACTCACAAAAGTGACCAGAGACAAAACCGATAACTTCATCACCGACTTTCGCTACATATACCAAACACTCGGGATTATCGATGTAACGAGCAATGCTTTTCTCTTGCTCGATTTCTTCGGCAGTTTTAAACAATTCAGGGGATTGAACATGGTGCTCATCGTGCAAATCGAACATAAGATCGTTGAGCACTTCTAAATCATCAAAACTCGCAGCTTTGATTACAAATGCAGACATACTAAGGGTTACCAAAATTTGAGTCCGTATAGTGTGTTGCGAAAACACAGGCTTGGCAAGCCACAAAAGCGCCTACTCACGATTGTTTTCTGGAGCACCAACGCAAAAAAGCCCCTGTACAAATCAGCATACAGAGGCAGAACCAAACTACGGAGTTCGAGGATCAGGGTTTCATTTGAGTACGACGATAAATTG
>NZ_JAWOQS010000593.1:0-673 GCF_033438945.1 Vibrio sp. Y176
TGCTGCTTTAACCAGTTGGTCAGTTTGACGATCTCGGCCTGCTTTGCTCGGTTCTTCTTGTGCACAAAATAAAAACTGTCGCCGGTTTCTAAACCATGAGATGGGATGTAAACCAA
The DNA here is from genome assembly GCF_033438945.1 of Vibrio sp. Y176. Classification (NCBI taxonomy): domain Bacteria; kingdom Pseudomonadati; phylum Pseudomonadota; class Gammaproteobacteria; order Vibrionales; family Vibrionaceae; genus Vibrio; species Vibrio sp. Y176. The sequence goes on from NZ_JAWOQS010000593.1 coordinate 117, forward strand.
GTCTTGTGCTTTATCTCGCTCGTTCAACATGAAGTCATTGGCAAACGCGATGCCTTGATCGTACCTTGCAGCCTCGATCGCCAAGAGCATGTGGCTAAAATGCTGAACATCGACATCATTTGGTAACGTGTAACCACCCGCTTTGCACCATTCGGCCCAATCTTTCCCTCGTTCACGATAAATAGAATCTGTAGAGAGAATGGGATATTGCCACAGTGCGTCGGGGATAGATTGGTCTTGGATTTCTTTCCAAATTTTATGGCTACAAACTGGGTACAGCGTTTCAGCATAAAGCTTAACCGCCATATAGTTTCGTTTCGGTTTTTGCACAGTAATAAAGCAGTCGCCCACGCTGTCCGTTTGCTCTGGATCGCCCGCGACCATATTGAGTGTGAGGTCGATTTCAGGATACAAGCGCTTAAAGTCTGCCAAACGTGGGATCAACCACTTCACTGCCAACGAGCTGTAAATCGCTAACCGAATACTGCCTTTATCCCCTTCTCGCACCTTTTGACTCGCCATCGCAATTGAGCTAATAGCCGGGCTGATGTCTTCTA
>NZ_JAWOQS010000594.1:0-673 GCF_033438945.1 Vibrio sp. Y176
TGAGCAAGTTGCAGACATCGCGAAAGGTGCTTACATCCTGAAAGACAGCGATGGCAAACCTGAGCTAATCCTAATCGCAACAGGTTCTGAAGTTGAGCTAGCAGTGAAAGCCGCTGAGCAACTAACCGCAGAAGGTAAGAAAGTACGCGTGGTTTCAATGCCATCAACAGATGCATTCGACAAACAAGACGCAGCTTACCGTGAAGCAGTTCTACCATCAGACGTAACAGCACGTATCGCTATTGAAGCGGGCATCGCAGACTTCTGGTACAAGTACGTTGGTTTCGACGGTCGTATCATCGGTATGACAACATTCGGTGAATCTGCACCTGCTGACCAGTTGTTCGAAATGTTTGGTTTCACTGTAGAAAACGTAGTGAACACAGCAAAAGAACTACTAGCGTAATCGAGACAGTTGTTTAAACCGGCTCTGTTGAGCGGTTGTGAGAAAAGGCCATCATGTTGATGGCCTTTTTATTTGTCTCAATATTTCCAATCTAGCGGAATACTTTGGTGAATATCTTCAAGCAGTACGGATAAGCGAAGAGGATGACGCCCTGCTGGTGTATAACAGTTGATCGTTATTGGCTCAGAAAGCCAGCCTTCAAGGCATGGGGTGATACGGCCGGGGTGATGTTTCTCATACCCTTGTGCAGTCCAAGTTGGCAAGAGA
>NZ_JAWOQS010000595.1:0-673 GCF_033438945.1 Vibrio sp. Y176
TTATTAGTGAATACACTATTGGGAAGGGGGAATATGCAGAAGAAAGTCCTTATTATATAGGTCGTAACACGTTTTTATTAGAAAAAACAGACGGAGCATGGGATTTTGTGCAAGGAGTAAAAGTGGATGGTTTTATTGTGGGTAAACCGAATTTTCCAACCTTATCAGAGTCCCCTGTTTTGATAAGAAGCAATCAACTGCTTCTTTTTTCTAACAATGGAAGCATCAAAGCCGAAGGCAGTACGACAGCTAATTTTTATCCAATAGATAAATTTATCGACAATGGTTTTTTATTCCCTATCGCCGACATTGATAATGATGGTTTAAGTAACATAGAGGAACGTGAATCTTGTGATATTACAGAAAGTTCACCAGACTCACTAAAATACGAGGATTTTACTTGCTTAAATGCAGCGTTAGATGATTCAGATGCCGATCTTGTTAGTGATTCATTTGAAAGAATGCATCAAGCTCCCACACAAGGAAATAGCCTATCTCCGACTAGCTACTTAGATGAGACTTATATTGATGACGGTAAAGCTAATATACAGGATACATATAGAGACATAGATAAAAACGGAATTATCGATTCCTTAGAGTAATGAAAAATTAGCAACGAAAGAGGCTTTGTTGCGTAATTCGATGGAACTAAATCAAGAAGCTACGATCTGAT
>NZ_JAWOQS010000596.1:0-672 GCF_033438945.1 Vibrio sp. Y176
CCAGCAAGTGCCGCAGGCTTTGAAAAACAAGACATCATTATCAGTATCGATGGCAATAAAGTTCAGGGCCGTCAAAGCGTGATGGATATCGTCACGGATTTACGCCCAGGCACTTCTGTCGACGTTGGTATCATTCGTAAAGGCAAGGAAATGACTCTAAAAGTCACCATCGCCGAAGACAAACAAGAAGCATAAAAAAATCCCAGCCAATGGCTGGGATTTTTATTTCTATTCGTTTTATTCGCTTTCGATCGATTCTTCAGTGCTGCTCGACTCACCAAGCTCAACGTCAATTCGCGTCACTCTCTGTAAGCCTCTTGGCAGCAGACTACCTCTGCGACCACGCTCACCACGGAAGTTCTCAAGATCAGCAGGTTTCAAACCTAGCTTGCGCTTACCAGCGTACAAGGTTAAAGAAGCACCTTGCGGCAACGCGATTAAGTGGGACAACACTTCTTCACGCCCTTTCGCTTTAGCTGCTGGGATGTTAATAATCTTGTTACCTTTACCTTTCGCTAATTGCGGCAAGTCTTTAATTGGGAACAACAACATACGCCCTTGGTTGGTAATCGCTAGAATCTCATCCGAATCCAGATCGCCGACTTCTTTTGGCGTCATCACTTCAGAATTTGCAGGCAACGTAACCAACGCTTTACCGCTACGGTTCTTCGA
>NZ_JAWOQS010000597.1:0-672 GCF_033438945.1 Vibrio sp. Y176
GTTGCGGACTGGCGTTATCTGCGCTTCGCCCAAAATAGGTATCGCATCTCATATTGGTTAACGGGTACTTCTCGTTGTAATTCTGGCCGCTGCTCTCGGTAATTGTGATCACGCTTGAAAATGTTAATACGCTCGCGATAAATCGTGCATTTCCAGTACTTCTCTCCTACTAAGTCGGTTAATCTGCAATCACTACAAAAATAAATAGCCATATATTTATCCGGCAAATCGATTGAATTTTGCCTTTTCGTAACGCTGCGCCGAGAAGTAAGGAAGTCTCTATGAATCTAACCATAAGAAAGCGACTGTATATTCTTTCCATCATTCCAGTACTCACCATTGCACTAGGTATGATGTGGTTCACCTACCTGCAAACTAACGCTTATAACCAACAGCAAATTGATCAGACCCACACCACCATGATGGCGATGAAAAAAGCCGAGCTGAAAAACTATGTTCAGATGGCTCGCTCGGCGATTGAACCGCTACTCAAGAGAAATGCGACATTAGAAGAAGCTCTTCCCGTTTTACGAGAGCTGGAATTTGGTGAAACGGGCTACATCTTCGGTTACAACTCCAAAGGCGTCCGTGTTGTGGTCGGCAAGAACGACAAAGGCATCGGTGAAAACTTCTATAACCTGCAAGACAAGAAAGGTAATTACCTAGATCGGA
>NZ_JAWOQS010000598.1:0-672 GCF_033438945.1 Vibrio sp. Y176
CATTCAATAACGTGCCGTTTGTTTGCAGATCGTTAGAGATCTTCACGCCTGCGGGCTGGTACTTCGCTTGAAACTCGACAATTTTCTTGAAGTAATCCAAACCCAGCATCGTTGGCTCACCGCCCTGCCAAGAGAAGACGATCTCAGGTGTATTTTGCCCTTCAATATACTGTTTGATGTAAGCCTCTAACGTGGCTTCATCCATCATTGGTGAACATCCTTTTTTATACTCAAGTAAGTCCTGTTTGCTGAGGTAGTAGCAGTAAGTACAGTCAATGTTACAGGCAGCACCAATGGGCTTTGCCATAACATGTAAACGCTTAGACGCTTTGCCGTTGAACTGAGGACTTTGAGTAATTTGCATGAGTCACCTTTGCTGTTGCGAATTTGAAGGCGTGATCCGGATATTTGCCCGCGATTCACCTTGATGACCCAATCATAAATTTCATTAATACCGCAGGCTTGTTATACCGCTTATAACCTATTTTCATGGCGCTTGTTGCTACTCTACTTTGGGCCGTCTGAGATAACCCGTATGCGGCGTTTTGGAAGCATTACGCTATTCATTTCGTGCACAACCAAGGAATGCGACTACGCTTGCTTATGATGAAGGCGAATTTTCAACGCTAACGCGTGGGCGAGAAAATGACATGAGTACAACGTGTAAGTGGT
>NZ_JAWOQS010000599.1:0-671 GCF_033438945.1 Vibrio sp. Y176
TTGTTTTGCCTATCTTTGCGAAACTCTGACTTTGCCAAATGTAAAAGTTGGGATATTGTGCCAAAAATCTGACACTGTTCAGTTGGGCAATAGGGATATTGTTGTAGATAAGGGCCTATAAAAAACAAGGCTCATAAGTTAACGGCAATTAGATTTATATATCTTTATTTTTGAGGATAAGAATTATGGCAGGTGAATCGATGGGTATCGATACCACTCTAACAGATGGGCTGACTCAAGCTGAGACTTGGCTTACAAACAACTCAGACCTACTTATTCAGTACGGTGTGAACATTATTTCAGCGCTGATTATCCTATTTATCGGTAATATTATCGTTAAAGCAGTCGCTGGCAGTGTTTCCAAAGTACTTGAAAAGAAAAACATGGATAAGGCGGTCGTAGAATTTATTCACGGTCTTGTTCGTTACCTACTATTCGTTATCGTACTTATCGCAGCTCTGGGCCGTTTAGGTGTTCAAACGGCATCTGTTGTTGCTGTAATCGGTGCGGCAGGTCTTGCTGTTGGTCTTGCTCTACAAGGTTCTCTATCAAACTTTGCGGCAGGCGTACTGATTGTTGCATTCCGTCCATTTAAATCTGGCGACTATGTAGAGATTGGCGGCGTAGCGGGTAGTGTTGAAGCAATTCAAATCTTCCAAACAGTTCTAAAA
>NZ_JAWOQS010000600.1:0-671 GCF_033438945.1 Vibrio sp. Y176
CACCGGGGATCAAGCTGTCATAGTGGGAAATTTTCAGCTTGTAGCATAAGAATTTGAGAATGGCTTCGGGCATTTCACGCTCATACACAAAGCGTACTGGCATGGCGGTTAAACGTTGGTTTACGCCTGCTGACATTTGCTCTAGCAAGCTGTATTCGATTTCATTACGCAAGTCGTACTCTGCATCACGCGTCATTTTCATCGCGTAACCAGCGAGCTCATCATAATCGAAAAAGCCTTTAAATAGCTCGTCTAAACAGTATCGGATGATGTTATCAAGCAAGATGATGGTCTTACGGCGTTTGCCTTTTTGCTCTGGCACCATCACGAAGCGTGGCAGGTGGTCGGTTGGAATTTCGATGAGAGCGTATTGAGAGTGGTCTTCTTTGCGCAGTTCGACGGCGATGTAAGCGTATTCGTCTTTGAGGAATTGCAGCACGTCGATTTCATCTTTCATCAACAAAGGCGTGATATGTGGCATGACTTCTTTGCGGAAGTATTTGGTGATCCACTTTTCCTGCGCTTCATCGAGTTGATGCTCATTGACCAAGAAAATGCGACGCCGTGCCATTTCTCTAATTAATTCACTGTAAAGTTCGTCGAATTGTTCGTTAAGCTTAAGGGCTTTGGCTTGCATCTTACTTAACAGACGCTTGGATGTGTCACTCCCT
>NZ_JAWOQS010000601.1:0-670 GCF_033438945.1 Vibrio sp. Y176
GTTGATATTGATTTCTAGATCATCAACATTACCATCTTCGTCTTCACCCATGCCAGGAAGCGTGATTTTTAGATCGGCTTTAGTTGGATCAACACCCCAATCTTTACCTTTTCCTACTTCAGAGAAGAATGTCACACCGCCCATACGAGTGTCATCTGCACGAATACTGGTTAGACCCATGATCATCGCTTCACCAGAGCTCGCACCGATTTGGAATGCCGCTTCACCGAATGAGCCGTTCAATAGACGACGGCCACCGAATGATGTGGTTTCTGCGATACGGTTCAGTTCGTCAACCAACGCCATTGATTCTTCGTTGATTGCCTGACGCTCAGCTGGAGAGTTAGTACCGTTTGATGACTGGATAGCCAAGTCACGCATACGCTGCATCACTGACGTTGCTTCGTTCATCGCACCTTCAGCCGTTTGAGCGATAGAGATACCATCGTTCGCGTTACGCATTGCCACATCAAGACCACGAGACTGTGCCGTTAGACGGTTAGAGATCTGCAGACCTGCTGCATCGTCTTTTGCACTGTTAATTTTGTGACCTGATGATAGACGCTCCATCGAGGTATTAAGCTCGTTGGTCGCTTTATTTAAGTAACGCTGCGCGGTCATCGCGGAGACGTTAGTACTAACTGTTACAGCCATTTTGCTCTCCTTTTGA
>NZ_JAWOQS010000602.1:0-670 GCF_033438945.1 Vibrio sp. Y176
GTTTCATTTTTAGCTGATTATCTTTGCGCTTTAGAGCACGGAAGAATTTGGACTCTTCGTAATACCAGCCCACAACACTAATCGGGAAACCAACTAACATCATGATGAAAAAATCTGCCGGAAACTGCTCCGTCACGTCCTGAAAAGTGTGAAGCTCTCCAAAGATGAACAAACCGATAATTTTACCCACCAACAACGCACAACAAATCATAAAAAACGATTTCATGATGTAGTGCCATTTTCCTTTCTTTCTCTCCTCTCGCCAATAAACATACTTATGTTCTCGGTTATACATTACTCCTCCACAAAGTGACAGCGTCACTCATTAAATGATAGTGTGGGTTCAGTGCATCAGCACTATGGTAATCATAGTGCTGTTTACTAGGAGTTGCCTGTCAAACCAATGAGAAGAACACAAAAATGACATTGTGTTTTGAGAAGAATTCGCTTCGCGTTTTAGAAAGGAAAGAAATAGCGACTATGCTGATAAAATCTCTTTGTATGAGCGATGCTCTCTATCCGCGTCGCTCAGATGAAACTGCTGCGCAAGTGCGACTAACCGCTCGCGATAGCGAGCCAATGCAGTTTCGTCGTCGGTCATAATAGCGAACTCCGCAACGTGACCAAAACCATAGAGAAAATCTAAGGTGATATAGAACTCGCCGAAAAA
>NZ_JAWOQS010000603.1:0-670 GCF_033438945.1 Vibrio sp. Y176
GTCAGGTCACTAAAGAAGAGATCCAACTTGCGACTGCCATGATGGATCGTATGAATTTGCATGGCGAACAACGCCGTGCGGCGCAAGATGCATTCCGCGAAGGGAAAGAGAGTGATTTCCCATTAGAAGATGTGTTGGTGCGTGTAAAAATCTCGACCGCTGGCCGTTTTGATTTGCTGCAATTCTTCCTTGAACTGCAAATTTCCGCGGCCTTTGCTGATGGAGCTATCCATCCAAGCGAACGTAATGTGTTGCACAAAATTGCTCGTGGTTTAGGTTTCTCCTCTGAGCAACTAGAGCGTCGCCTGCAAATGCAAGAAGCGGCGTTCCGTTTCCAACATCAAGGTGGTTTCCATGGTCAGCAACAAGGCCAATACCAGTCGTCAGGTTGGCAGCAAGCCTCACAGGCGGATCAATTGGCCGATGCGTACAAAATTTTGGATGTGTCACCAGAGGCGGACGGTAAAACCGTTAAACGAGCTTACCGTAAGTTAATGAATGAGCATCACCCTGATAAGTTGATGGCCAAAGGTTTACCGCCAGAAATGATGAACGTCGCAAAAGAAAAATCGCAAGAAATTCAAAACGCTTACGATTTAATTAAAAAGGTAAAAGGCTTTAAGTAAGCCAAAATCTAGCAAGCAAACTAGAAAGTAAAAAGGGCACTTGG
>NZ_JAWOQS010000604.1:0-670 GCF_033438945.1 Vibrio sp. Y176
TTCGAGCAGTGCCAAAAGGCGCGAGTGTCGCGAGACAGCCGTTTTGATGGTCGATTTTACGTCGCGGTAAAAACCACAGGGATTTTCTGCCGACCGATTTGTCCGGCGAACCTACCCAAAGAAGAAAATGTAGAGTACTTCACCGATAAAGCCCAAGCACTTAAAGCGGGTTATCGTCCTTGTTTGCGTTGTCGTCCAGACAGCGCACCGGGATCGTGGGCATCGAAAGGCGTAGAAACAACATTTCAACGCGCGATTTCGTTGATTGATCGAGGAGAGCTGCATCACCACTCGGTGTCTGAACTGGCAGAGCGCGTTGGTATTTCTGATCGTTACTTGCGTATGTTGTTCGAGCAGTATCTCGGCATGTCACCAAAACAGTACGCGCAATATCAGCAGTTAATGTTCGCCAAACAGTTGCTGCATTCCAGTTCGATGTCGGTTACGGAAGTCGGCTTCGCCGCTGGTTTTAACAGCACGCGCCGTTTCAACGATGCGTTCCAAAAGTTTCTGAAGCTCACGCCTTCTCAAGTTCGTCGAAGAGAATTTGATGGCGTGAGCACGAATCGAATTGCGTTGTCTTATCGTGGTGAGTTGAATTGGCAACACATGCTGGATTTTTACCGACTAAGAGCCATTGAGGGCGTGGAGCGGGTGAGCGGCGAGAGTT
>NZ_JAWOQS010000605.1:0-670 GCF_033438945.1 Vibrio sp. Y176
AAGGTGGTTTTTTCGTTTTTGGCAAGACAGAGTTGGAAATTTAGATTCCACGCAAAAGAGCAGAAGAAAACAGTCTCCCGCTTGCGATCAGCCATTGCGTATATAATAAAGGTCAATTGCTATCATTATTAGCTCATAATCTCCTGCGAGAGAGTTGTAAAAGCTAATGTGCAGCAGTAGTCTCAGCAAATAATTGCCGCTCAATCACTTATTCTTTGCGATTGAGAGTCCATCCCCACTTTTCCACTTATTAAAGTGAGATAGTGAACCTGCTTACTGAAAATTGTTCGTGGCAGAACATTAGGAGGAGTTTTGGCTAATAAGACAATAAGAAATGCCATCTTAATAGGGCTAGTCCCCATCATTATTTTTGCTGTCGCTTTTAATGCCTTGTCAAATTTATATGTTGGGTATATCAAAGAGGCGAAAATCAAAACGGTGGTTGAATACTTAGCTCACAGATCCACGTTTTTAGAGAGTGCCATTATCAAACAGATCGCCCAGCTCGACTTCAACTGTCAATCTGATGATATGAAAGTGCTGCGTGACCCTCGTTACTACAACCGCTACATTCGGTTTATTGGCATGACCACGGAAGATGGCGACTCGTGCTCAAGCGTAGGGATGCCTGTCTCCAAAGTTACGTCATCCGAACGGGTTCAATTAGATA
>NZ_JAWOQS010000606.1:0-669 GCF_033438945.1 Vibrio sp. Y176
GGCTTGCAACTTGCGGCTGAAGCTCGCTCAGAAGTGAAGCCTGAAGAGAATAAAGCGAAAGCAAACGCGAAAACAGAGAAAGTCAAAGAGCGCCGTCAACGTCGCAAACTGAACAAATCTGTTCGTGTTAAAGATCAACTTGCCGATGAGCAAGTAGAAGAAACAGCAGTGAAAGCAATTGAACCTGTTGAGTCTCAAGTAGATCAAGCCGTTGATACAGCAGCAGACGCACAGCAAGACAACAAGCAAGGTGAATCGAAACAACGTCGTAACCGTCGTTCTCCTCGTCACCTACGAGCAAGTGGTCAACGTCGTCGTCGTGGTCGTGATCGTCGTCCTAACCCATTCCGTCTGCGCAAAGGCGGTGTAGCATCTCCTGAGATGGCAATGGGTAAAGTGATGCCACGTTACATTCCAAAACCAGCGCCTAAGAAGGAAGAGCGAGTTCAGGAAGAAGCGGTTGTGGCAATTGCAACTGTACCTGCTATGCAAGGTGGTTTTGCTTGCCCTGAAATGGCAATGGGTAAAGTCATCATCCGTCGTGAGCAACCAGCGGTAGCTGAAGCACCTGTTGTTGAACCTAAAGTTCAAGAAACAGTAGAAGCTAAAGCTGAATCACCGATTGTTGAAGCTGTAGCGCCTGAAAAGGCAGAGCCAGTAGCGGTTGAT
>NZ_JAWOQS010000607.1:0-669 GCF_033438945.1 Vibrio sp. Y176
AGGTTTCGTTGACGGTCCTATTTACATCCAATACCTGTCCTACATTAAAAACATTCTAAGCTGGGAGCTAGGTACTTCAATTCAGTTCTATCCGCTTTCAGTAAACTCTCTACTTGGCAGTGCATTTGGCTGGTCTCTGTTCCTAGCTGGTACAGCGGTTGTACTTTCTTTCTCAATCGCATCAGTTCTTGGCATCTTCGCCGCTTGGAAACGTGGTAGTCGTTACGATGCCTTCGTAACACCAGGCACACTGATCATCCAAGCTATCCCACAAATGGTTATCGCAATGCTAGCGCTGTTTACCTTTTCAATTGGCTTGAAATGGTTCCCATCTGGCTACGCTTATACACCAGGCACCGTGCCAGATTGGTCAAGCTGGGCATTCATTAAAGACGTTGGTTACCACGCGGTACTGCCTCTATTTTGTGCAACGATTGTTCAAATCGGTGGCTTCCTAGTAAACATGCGTAACAACATGATCAACCTTCTGGCTGAAGACTACATCACTATGGCTAAAGGTAAGGGTCTAAGCGAAAACCGTGTGGTATTTAACTACGCCGCTCGTAACGCTTTACTTCCAAGTGTGACTGCACTTTCAATGTCTCTAGGTATGGCTATCGGTGGCCAGTTGATTATCGAAATGATCTTTAACTACCCAGGCCTAGGTAC
>NZ_JAWOQS010000608.1:0-669 GCF_033438945.1 Vibrio sp. Y176
CACAGAGTAACCTGTCGTGCCAATTGCCGCGATCAACGCCCAAAACACGCCTACATTTAGATACGCCACCAAAGAAACTTGGCGAACATGAGTCAACGGAACCAAAATGCAGCCAAAGGTGATCAACACAAAACCAAGCCACTGTTGAGATGAAAGCGCATGGCCGAGTGCAACACTGAACCCTCCCACCATCATGACCGGCAAAGCGCGTGCAATTGGGTAAATCACACCAACATCGGCATGTTTATACGCCATGATCAAACCGACGAGATACACAATTTGCGCTATTCCACTAAAAGCCAGCATTCCCCAAAACTCAACTGGCAACGAAGTCCAACCGAGCGTGGTTAAATACCAAATCAGATATGGGGTAAGCACTCCACAAGCAGACAGGCTTGCAGCCATCGTGAATGCCACGCCTGATCCGGCATGGCTTTTACCCAAGATATTCCAGCCAGCATGCAAAACCGCAGAAAAGACAACGAGTGCGATTGCCAAAAAATCCATTTATTTTCCCGTTTAGACAAAACAAAGGCTCCGAGATGGAGCCTTTGAATATGAAAATGCGAACGTTAGTGATTGAGCTCTGCCACCGACTCAATACTGATGGCATCGTGACGCCAGTATTCAATATCGCAGTCAATCAACTCGCCATGTTGGTTATAGTTA
>NZ_JAWOQS010000609.1:0-667 GCF_033438945.1 Vibrio sp. Y176
AGCGCCATAACCCGCCGCATCTTCAGGTAGCAAATGGCCATGCCACGCGCCGTTGTCCGTGAGTGCGTTGTACTTCAGGTTCGAATAACTGTCGTAATCACGCAGGTAAGTTGGATTACCAGTACGATCAATCACGTTAGTAAATTCTGAAGTTGGCGCCTGTGGTAAACGGATTTCAGTTTTATCATTGGAACCACATCCAACAAGCGAAATAGTAGCCCCGATCAGAATGGCAAGTGTGCTCTTTTTAAACATACTTTTTCCCTATTATTTACGTTATTTTTATATTCTCATTTATATAAATGAGTGTTTTTAGTGTGTAGAAGCCCGGCTCGCACTAAATAAGCACGAGCTTCCAATAATTATTCTTTTATTTTTCTTTAGCGACAGTGATGGCTTTTAATAAATCGCCATTAATATTCGGAATTGTGTCAGCCAAAAATATCTGATTACCAGGCGTAAAAGTGAGTAAAACATTTTTTAGTCGTTGACTGTTTTCACTGGTTTTATTTTGAACATCAAACTCAATTAATTTGTTGTACACTTCATTTGCCAGTTTTTCTTCTTGTTCTTCGGTAATCGCAATGCGTCCAACACAAATTGGAGGCCGAATATCGTGGCTAAACACTTCTTCACGAAAGCGCTGTGCAAATAGCGTATCTAAATT
>NZ_JAWOQS010000610.1:0-666 GCF_033438945.1 Vibrio sp. Y176
AAATTTCATCACCTTCAAGTAGCGCGTAGCTACCGATTGGCACCTGACAGCCACCTTCAAGAGTTAGGTTCATGGCACGTTCGCACAACACGCGATCGGCGGTGTCTTTATGGTTGAGTGGCTCCAGAAGTTTGAGTAAGCGTTCGTCGTCTACGCGGCATTCAATACCGACAGCGCCTTGGCCAACCGCTGGCAGTGATTGTTCTGGTTCGATAAAGCTGCGAATTCGGTCTTCCAATTTCAAGCGCTTTAGACCTGCGGCTGCAAGAATGATAGCGTCGTACTCACCCGCATCCAGTTTGCCAAGTCGAGTACCCACGTTGCCACGCAGTTCTTTGATAATGATGTCTGGGCGGTATTCTTTCAGTTGGCATTGGCGACGCAAACTGCAAGTACCGACGACCGCACCTTGAGGGAGTTCATCAATGCTGCTATAGGTATTAGAAACGAAGGCGTCGCGAGGGTCTTCGCGCTCGCAAATGGTCACGAGGCCAAGGCCTTCAGGGAAGTCGACAGGTACGTCTTTCATTGAGTGCACGGCTAGATCGGCGCGGCCTTCAAGCATGGCAACTTCAAGTTCTTTAACGAACAAGCCTTTGCCACCAACTTTAGCCAGCGGTGTATCCAAAATCACGTCACCTTTGGTCACCATGGTTACCAACTCGA
>NZ_JAWOQS010000611.1:0-666 GCF_033438945.1 Vibrio sp. Y176
GTGATCGGTCTGACAATTATTGCCAACGGTACGAGTCCTCCTGAGCTTGCAGCCTCACTTGCTGGTATATTGAAAGGCGAAGACGACATGGCAGTTGGTAACATCATCGGCTCGAACGTTTTCAATATTTTGGCGGTAATGGGCCTTCCTGGCATCATTAACCCATCCACACTAAGTGAATACGCAATGGGACGTGACTTTTGGGTCATGCTTGGCGTGTCACTGTTGTTAGTAGCAATGTGTTTAGGTAAATCACGCAGCATCAACCGCCTCGAAGGGGCGATTCTGTTTACGTGTTTCTTGGGTTACCAAGTGTACCTATTTGCCAACATGGCCGCTTAATCCCACTAATAAGTAGAGACAAATTGGAGCCCTGATATGTCCAATCCATTTGATTTTCGCGCTGCAGCTAAACAAGTTCTTGATATCGAAGTCACGGCTCTGCAAGAGCTAGACAAATACTTTGATGAGCAGTTTGAACAAGCTTGCGAATTGATCCTTTCCAATAGCGGCAAAGTTGTCGTGATGGGTATGGGCAAATCAGGCCACATTGGCAACAAGATTGCAGCAACGCTTGCCAGCACAGGTACATCAGCGTTTTTCGTTCACCCGGGTGAAGCAGCGCATGGTGACTTGGGTATGATCAGTGCGGGTGACATTGTTATC
>NZ_JAWOQS010000612.1:0-665 GCF_033438945.1 Vibrio sp. Y176
ACCCAAAACGTGCTCATAAAACGCCTTAGTGGCACCGATATTGGGCGTACCAAATTCAACGTAGTTCAATTTTTCATGTTGATGCATGCGATATCCTTTCTGCTTGGTGATGTTTATTCAGTGTAATCACTCTCGCCACGAGATTCTCATGCTTTTGGTTTGTTTTTTAATCTAAATAGATGAAAAACGAAAACTTTCATCGTTTATCCCTATCAAATCTATCGCCAATTCCCATTAAACAAATGGAATCTTTGAAGATATATTCTTCGTGGGCAGAAAAGAGCTTTTGAATATCCATTTACCACTCGTGGACTAAATGGTTAGCACGCATTGGAGAGCAACCATGCAGATGTCAAAAAGCTTTTTATTAATTACAGTTGGCTTAGCCAGCACATCTCTACAGGCGCAAACCCTGACAAGAGATAACGGCGCACCAGTCGGTGACAACCAAAATTCAATCACAGCAGGTGAAAACGGCAGCGTATTGCTGCAAGACGTTCACCTGATCCAAAAATTGCAACGTTTTGCCAGAGAACGTATTCCTGAGCGAGTTGTACACGCTCGTGGCACGGGTGTGCACGGTGAATTTGTTGCGTCTGGTGATTTTAGTGATTTAACGGTATCCGCTCCTTTCACTGAAAAGGGGAAGGTAACTCCTGTTTTCG
>NZ_JAWOQS010000613.1:0-665 GCF_033438945.1 Vibrio sp. Y176
TTGATGGAAGTGGAAAATAACGGCTGCGGTGATGGCAGTGCTGTGCAAAACTTGGTGGATGCATTGAATGCAGAAATCGATGACGCAGACGATCATTACACTTACGTTGAAATCGCAGATAAAGACAAGTACCAAGAAGAGTACTTCGGAAGTGATGCGATCATGGTTGCTCTCTTGTACCGCGCGAAAGTGGTCACGCCAAAAGAAGCGGCGAAAGTGATCTTCACGCCAGAGCAGCACATTGCCGAAAACACCATTACTCGTAAAGATGGTGCTGAGAGCAACCCTGCGTACGACAAATACCAACGCCACAGCTTGCTGCAAACCTTCACGGTACAAGAGAGCGGTGAAGATCTTTCTATCGTCGTTAACCACTTCAAATCGAAAGGTTCTGAATGTATTGAAGAGTGGATCGCCGGCGTAGAAGACTCTGAGCCTGCGGATCTGCAAGGCAACTGTAACAACTTCCGTGTTTCCGCTGCGCACGCAGTGGGAGAAGCGTTGAAAGACGTGAAAGGCGATGTGTTGCTGATGGGGGATCTCAATGCGTACGGCATGGAAGATCCACTACTGACACTGACTGATTACTCGAAAGAGAAATACGGACGTGATATCTACACAGCGGGTTACACCACAATCAACGGTGGTGAGTTGCAAGTTGAGCA
>NZ_JAWOQS010000614.1:0-664 GCF_033438945.1 Vibrio sp. Y176
CTTCATGCCCAAGTAGCTACCAGCTAAAGTGATGATAGGAATCGACATCAAAAATGAAAAACGCGCTGCCGCTTCACGAGTGAAGCCCAAATATAGAGCGGCAGTGATCGTTGCGCCAGAACGTGAAGTTCCAGGGATCATCGCAAGTGCTTGAGCAATACCAATAAACACCGCTTTCTTCCAGCCAGTTTGGTACTCATCGGCAACAAGCCTGGCATTCTTATCCACCCACCAAAGCAACAAACCGAATACGATGGTGGTTGTCGCAATCACATAGGCACTGCGCAGGTAGACTTCGATAACGTCTTTCATCAGCAAACCGAACACACACGCCGGAATCGTCGCGATCACGATCATCCATGCCAGTTTTGCTTCTTTACTGCGGTCACCTTTGAAGATCGAAGCAAACAATGCTCGGAATAAAGTGATCACTTCGTGGCGGAAATAAATCACAACCGCCATCAATGTACCGACGTGTACTGCCACATCAAACGCTAGACCTTGGTCGGCCCAGCCGAAAATGGCAGAGGGTAGGATCAAGTGCGCAGAGCTGGAAATGGGCAAAAACTCTGTCAGTCCCTGAATCAGAGCCAAAATAAAGGCTTCAAAATAACTCATGTAAACAACTCAAATTTAAAGTGAAAAAGAAACTGGTTTGAGTGAA
>NZ_JAWOQS010000615.1:0-664 GCF_033438945.1 Vibrio sp. Y176
AAACAGAACGAAGTACCTAATTGAAGTATTCTTACGTAGCTCGCCAACCGATTCTAGACAGAGAAAAGCGAACCATAGGTTACGAACTCCTCTTTCGAGACGGCCCCAAAAATACCTTCCCTGAAGTAGAACCTGAGCTTGCTACTAGTCGACTGCTATCTGATCATTTTTTGTCGACGCATTACAACACCTTAGGTAACAAACTCGGTTTTGTTAACTTTCCCCACCAAAGCTTGGTCAACCTTGTTCCGACACTGTTTCCGAAAGATTCTCTGGTTATTGAAGTACTCGAAGATTGTGAGCCTACGCAAGAGCTTCTCGATGCAATAAAACATCTGCACGAATGCGGCTACCGAATTGCACTCGACGACTTTGTACCAACTAAGGCTTGGAAACGCTTTCTTCCGTACGTATCGATGATCAAATTTGATATTCGTTTAGTACCAATTGAAAAAGCGGCAATTTTCATCCAAGCATTGAGCCAGTTTAATATCGATTTTTTGGCTGAAAAAGTCGAAACCTATGAAGAGTTTGAACAAGCGCTTGACGCTGGTTTTAACTACTTTCAAGGTTACTTCTTTAGTAAACCAGAAATGATCCAAAAGAAGCGCCTCAACCCGGCGTTTTTAACCGTCATCCAGTTGTGTAAAGAGATTGCTGATAA
>NZ_JAWOQS010000616.1:0-664 GCF_033438945.1 Vibrio sp. Y176
AACCTTTTGCGTGCATACGACGCTCAGGGATCACTTCACGATCAAAGTGCGCTAGCTTTTCTAGAAACCAGACATCTTGTAGGAGTTGAGGGCCACGTGGGCCTGCTGTCATCACGTTTTGGTTATGAGCAACTGGGCAACCTGCTGCAGTCGTTAGCTTTTTGTTTGTCATTCTTATTTCCCTCCAGGGATTCATCAAAACCTTAGAATCTGAAAGGAAGATTATTACGGAAAGTCATGAGGTTAAAGCTGATAATGCTTATCAATTCAATAGGTGGTGACTATGGCCGAAAAGTCACAGAAATCAGAATTGGACTACATTTTAGTTGTTGATTTATCTTAGGATTTATTAGTAACAATTAAGAATAATTGGTAGGGATAGAAGAGGTATGAATGATTGAATTTATAAATGAATACTTGCGCTCTATTTCGATAAAAAACGTCCCTTTGATGCGATTGAGACAACGTTATTTGTCTTCAATCCACGCCTCACAGGGACGCTTACATTAAGCGTAGTTCACTTCAATTTGTTCGGCTTTCTCGAAAGCAGGGTGCGTCGCAAGTTGTTTACCGTAACGAACCATATTCGGGAATTGTTCTGCTAGGCCAAACATCTGTACTAACTCAACGATGAAAGACATCATGATGTCTGCACCCGTCAATC
>NZ_JAWOQS010000617.1:0-664 GCF_033438945.1 Vibrio sp. Y176
CCACAACGAACCAAGTGTTTCCAAATTTTTTGCGTTGCGTTCTACATGACCATTATCAAAGGCTGCTTGAAGTGTTTTCGCTGCGCGGAAAGGCACCCCTTGATAAGCTTGGAAGTTTACTAAACGTAGGTATTCTTTCTCACCTTCTAAGAGACCCATCTTATGAGCCATTTCTAGTGTTGAAAGGGCATTGCGCTCTTGATTTAACTCCATGTAAATACCAGACAATTGAGTCCAGTAACGCTTATTTTTTGGATATTTAGTGGTTAATGTTTTCAATACACCCGCAACGCTCTTGAACTGCTTAAGTTCATAATGCGCAGACATCAGTAGCTGATACCAAGATTCACTAGGTTCTTTACTCATAGCGATTGCTTGCTTAGCTGGTGGAATCGCGTTTTTGTAATCTTCTAGCTGAACATAAGCACTTGCTAGAGTGATGTATGCATGCGCTTGTGGCTTTTCTTCGGTGGTTTGTGCAATTTTGAACCACTCATTCATGGTTGCTACTGACTTTTTAAATTGCCCTTCGGCTAAGTAAAGCTGCGCCAAGCTATAACGAACTTGCTGTGCTACAGGCACTGGAAGTGCGTGTAAACTTAACGCATCAGCAAAATACTTTGCTGCTTTCGGGTAGTCATCTTGCAGAGAGTACAAAAAGCCC
>NZ_JAWOQS010000618.1:0-663 GCF_033438945.1 Vibrio sp. Y176
CAAAAGCTGATCGATAGCATTGGATATGGAGAAAGTGTTGGCTATCCAACTGTGCCCATTGGGGGGATTGACCAATCAAACGCAGAGCACGATTGGCAATGTGGCGTGTCCAGTTTAGCGGTGGTTCGTGCGATTACCTTGTCCGAATCGCCGAAACAAGTGATTGAGTTTTTCGACCAACTGATGAGCACAACGAGCACCTCATTGGTAATGGAGGACTATCGTGCTTACTGATCAAGAATTCATTCGTTATCAGCGTCAAGTTTCGTTACCTGAAATCGGAGAATCGGGCCAAGCTCGTCTTGGTCAATCTCATGTGTTGCTCATCGGCTGTGGTGGGTTGGGTAGTGCAGCAAGTTTGTATCTCGCGGCTGCTGGCGTGGGTAAGTTGGTTGTGATTGATGATGACCGTGTCGACAGCAGCAATTTGCAGCGCCAGGTTATCTATCGTGAAGGCGACATCGAACTGGCGAAAACCGAGGCGATGGCTCAGCAGCTTCGTGATCTCAATTCAATGATTCAGGTACGCACGATTACCAAGCGTCTCGACCAAGCTCAGTTACAACTCGAAGTCATGTTGGCGGATGTGGTGTTGGATTGCAGTGACAACCTGCCAACGAGGCAGCTGATCAATCAAGTTTGTTATGAGCAAAATACACCTCT
>NZ_JAWOQS010000619.1:0-663 GCF_033438945.1 Vibrio sp. Y176
AACACCGCGCTAGGCTACGGCATGTATGTGTGGTTGTTGCAACGCATGTCAGTGGTCGACTTTACGTTTGGTGGCATTGCCAACCCGATTGCAGGGATCGTCTCTGGGTTATTGCTGTTGGGTGAAAACTTTACCCCACTCCAATACAGCTTGATGGTGGGCATGATTGTGATGTCTTTACTGCCTCAAATTTTAACGTCGTTGCGCGCAAGAAAAGAAGTAATAACGGTTTAAGTAATCATCCCCCATCATATTCAAGAGAACGCCCGATTTTGTATCGGGCGTTTTGTTATTCAATTCGCTCTGAGCTGGGCTTGTTTTCGATAAGCAAGCGGTGTGACACCATATTCTTTTCTGAAACAGGCACCAAAATAAGAGGCATGCTTAAAACCACATAGCTCAGCTATTGCACTGACACTCGCGTCGCTATTGCACACCATTTTTTGTGCTGTATCTAGTCGTGCAGCCTGCAGCACATCAGTAAACGTCGTCCCTTCCTTGTTCAACTTTCTTTTTACCGTCGACTCACTCATGTAACCCAGTTTCGCAATTTCTTTAAGCGTCCACGGCTTCGTTAGATCTTTAGAGATCAGCGCGCGAATACGTGAAGACAACGAAGAATATGAACGAGTTTCTGCCTGACTGGCGCTCTGGTCAAAGTGC
>NZ_JAWOQS010000620.1:0-662 GCF_033438945.1 Vibrio sp. Y176
GCATTAGGTGGCATCATTAGCTTTGTTGGCTTGGTGGTTCCGCATTTGCTGCGATTAGCGTTTGGCACAGAAAACCGTTACTTGTTGCCACTGTCGGCGATATCTGGCGCAGCTTTGCTTGTTTTTGCAGATATTGGTGCGCGACTATTGCTGGATTCCGCAGAACTGCCTTTAGGTGTGATGACGACTTCTATCGGTGCGCCTATTTTCATTTGGATGTTGGTGAAGAGTCATGATGCGCGTTAAGCATATAGCGGTTGGAAGTCGTTTACTGCCACTTTCATTTGAATGCAAAGCTGGCGAAGTCGTCCACGTTGTCGGACCAAACGGCTCTGGTAAGAGCACGTTACTCGCAGCGCTTTCCGGCACATTAACTAGCAGGGACGGAGCGAGTGGTGAAGTTCATGTGGACGACAAAAACTTGCTCACGTTATCTTTGTCGGAACAAGCTCATGTTCGCGGTTACTTATGTCAGCAATCTAGACCTGCGTTTAACGTCGATGTTTTTCAATATCTTGCGTTGTCGTTGCCAAGTGGCGTTGCGATCACTGATGGTAAAGTTCGTGATGCCGTTAATATGGTGGTCGAGCTCGTCCAACTGCAAGATAAGTTGCACCGCAGCATTCAAACGCTATCAGGAGGCGAGTGGCAACGCGTACGCT
>NZ_JAWOQS010000621.1:0-662 GCF_033438945.1 Vibrio sp. Y176
AAAGTGCTCTAGCTGGTTCGCCGAGAGACGAATCAGTTCCAAATTAACTAAGTTTTCCATGCTACGTGGCAGTCGTTTGATGCGATTCCCCGCCAGTGCAAGCTTTCTTAAGCGCGGTCTTTCACCCAGACTGTTTGGCAGCGTTTCAATCTCGTTGTCAGTCAGGATCAGCCAACGTAACTGACTTGGTAGTGAGGCTTCACTCACCACTTTGATCTTGTTGGTTTTAAACCCAACCATCTCAAGGTTTGGCAGCTTGCCCAATACCTCTGGTAAATGGGTGAACTGATTATTGGAAGCAAAGATGATTTTTAGTTTGGTCAGCTGTTCCAGCTCTTGTGGTAAATCTGACAGTGCGTTGCCGGATAAATCTAACACTTCAAGTGAGTCTGCAAGCTCTAAAATTTCCATAGGGAACTCAGTTAGCCCTTCCGCCAACTTCAGTTGTTTAATTCCTACTAATTGTCCTTTTTTTAATTGTTCTAGAGTCTGCAAAACCAAGCCTTCTGATTGAATGGAAATAATAAGCGGAGTAGTGTACGTGGCTAGAGGCAGAAAGGCGAGTCATGGGATGGAATACCATGGAATCAAAGCAACCAAAGGATAGAAGTGAAACCATTGCAATGGTATTACAGCAGCAGTGAGTACGAGTCAAAACATCA
>NZ_JAWOQS010000622.1:0-661 GCF_033438945.1 Vibrio sp. Y176
AAACCCGATTTCACTCACAGCGCTAACAACCCAAATAGATAAACTACACTTTTCATATCAACCCCTTGGATATGGAAATGCGCTGTGGTCGGAATTTTTTCGTGGAATAACCTGTCGGTAAAACACAAACTCTTTGGCCTTGTCTTACTGCCAATCATTTTGTTGTTTTTTCTGGCGGGACAACACGTTCATAACCTTTCGACTCAAGCTCAAGATTTACAAAAAGCCCAATTATTCTCTGTTTACATCGACAAAGTCTCTTACCTGTTTAATTTACCCAATAACCCATCCATCCCGAATAAAGCTGAAAAAACAGCGCAGCTCATTCAAGAACTAAAAGAAACGACCCCCCGCGTTTTTGGCGACAATTCTGAGGTTTTGCCTTTACTTGCGAGTTTTGAAGAAGCCAGCCTCTCGATGTTTACAGCAATCGATATCGAAGAAAAACTGGATATTGCAGAATGGCGAGCAGATACTTTTGAGCAAATCCTACTTAATCTCGACAAGGTCTATTTTAGTAACGTCAGTTACGAAACCGATCGCCATCTTTCCTCCTTAATGCAATTGGAATGGTTAATGTTTTGGTCGACGGAAGAGCGTCGATTGAGTGAATATCTCATTTATTCAGCCAATAAGCGTCTTCATTACGACGACGCTGTTC
>NZ_JAWOQS010000623.1:0-661 GCF_033438945.1 Vibrio sp. Y176
GGAATTGGGCATGTCTCGAGTTCTGATTGTTGATGATGACGTTCCTTTGTGTGAGCTTTTAGAAGTAGTTTTGCAAGATGAAGGGTATACCGTCTCTTCTGTGCATTGTGGTGAAAGCGCGCTGCAGTACATGGAGAAAACGCCAGTCGATTTAGTGTTGCTCGATGTGATGTTGCCAAACTTAAATGGGATGCAAGTTGCTCGTCGTATTTGCCAACGATTTGCTACGCCAATTCTGATGCTTACAGCATTGAACGATGAAAACTCGATGCTGGATGGTTATCAAGCGGGTGCCGATCAATACATTGGTAAGCCATTCAACGTCGCTGAGTTGCTAATGCGCATCAAAGCGATCTTGCGTCGAGTGGGCTTGGAGCGTCAACGCCAAACCATTTGCAATACCGCCCAGAGTAGCAGTGATCAGCTAACCAGCTTACCGTTGACTAGCACAGAAGCGGAGCTTTTGAGCCATTTGGTTAAGAATCAAGGCGTGGTTATCTCCAAAGCTGAGCTACAGACAGAAGTGTTGAAAAAAGAACTCAGCCCGTTTGATCGCAACCTTGATATGCACATCAGTAACATTCGCCGCAAATTGGTTGAAGCGGGCTTGTCTAAACAGCACATCAAAACGTTGCGAGGCAAAGGTTACAGTTATTTAGAA
>NZ_JAWOQS010000624.1:0-660 GCF_033438945.1 Vibrio sp. Y176
CGATAAATCATCAAACAGATCGGAGAAGTCTAGAGAGTCTTCACTGCTAGAAAAATCTGTGACAGTGTCGCGTTCGTTGGCCACATCGATCCATTTGAAGATGTCCTCACCATCACCGCCAGTCAGAATGTCGCTGCCTAAACCACCAATCAAAATGTCATTATCTGCGCCACCGAACAGCTTGTCGTTTCCACCTTGCCCAAACAAGATGTCATTTCCTGCACCACCATAAATGGTGTCCGCTTGGTCATAATAACGAGATTGCTCAAACTCAGCTTGGT
Organism: Vibrio sp. Y176; assembly: GCF_033438945.1. Lineage (NCBI taxonomy): Bacteria > Pseudomonadati > Pseudomonadota > Gammaproteobacteria > Vibrionales > Vibrionaceae > Vibrio > Vibrio sp. Y176. Next base: position 282 of record NZ_JAWOQS010000624.1, read on the forward strand.
TTTCAGTAATGTAGTGATGAACTTCCTCCTTCGTTACCAGAGCAACATCTTTCCCCAGTTGAGAAGCTACATAGTTTTGTAGCGCAGAAACACCTTGCTCTCCATTGATATCAAAACGAATCGCATCACCAAAAATGATGTCGTTTCCATCAAGGCTACTAATCTCATCCTTGCCTTGCATTAATGACACTTCTTTGCCAAGAATCACTTCTGCAAGTTGATTAACATCGATGTTAGTTCTTACAACACCATCAGAGTCAAAGTGTTTCAACGAATCTTCATCTAAGTCATGACCATGACCGATCGATCGAACCTCACTAAGTTCTTCCAATGCCTGATATGCGTTATTTGCTTGATGAAGTACATAGGTTTCATAATC
>NZ_JAWOQS010000625.1:0-660 GCF_033438945.1 Vibrio sp. Y176
GTGATTTTGACTTTACGCTCTTGTTCTAAGGCTTTTGCAGCACGCAGCATTTTTAGTTCGTCTTTGAGCGTCAAGCCGTAGCCTGATTTTACTTCAACCGACGTAACCCCACTTGCTAACAAGCCATCTAAACGAGGCAACGCGAGCTCAATTAATTGCTCTTCAGTAGCTGCTCGAGTGGCCTTTACGCTGGAAAGGATACCGCCACCTTGCTTCGCTATTTCCTGATAAGGCACGCCGTTTAAGCGCATCTCAAATTCATTCGCGCGATTCCCCGCGTAAATTAAGTGGGTGTGGCAATCAATGAGTCCCGGCGTCAGAAGTTGACCTTGTAGGTCGATAGTTTGCGAATAGTGTTGAGGAGACAGAAGCGCTTCTATGTGAGGGCTGTCACTTCCAACTGGATGAGCACTGATAGCCGCGATTTTACCAGCTTGAATACCAACACGGGCTGGTGGCGTTGGTAAATAACCTGCTTCACCACGTTCCATGCTAACTAGTCGGGCATTCTCAATCAGCAAATCCATTCTCTCATTCCTACTTTGATTTGTATCTTTAAATGTATATACAAATAAATAGGTCAAAAAGAATGCGGTGACAAGCGTGATGTTGCTAAAATGTGATCAAAACGTAGTGAGAACGGCTATTTATATGCACCTA
>NZ_JAWOQS010000626.1:0-660 GCF_033438945.1 Vibrio sp. Y176
GATCTTGGTGTGTACGGCGCACCGGAAACCTTCATTATCGATGCGAATGGTGTCATTCGTTACCGTCATGTAGGTGATGTTAACCCTCGAAATTGGGCTGACACGTTAGCACCGATGTACAACCGGCTGGTTGAGGAGGCGAAGCAATGAGAAAAGTGATTTTAGCAGTGTTTGCAGCCCTAACATTCTCGTTGGCGGCACATGCTGCAATTGAAGTGTATGAGTTTGACAACTTAGAGCAGGAGCAACAGTTCAAAGAGCTAGGACACACATTACGTTGCCCTAAATGTCAGAACAACACCATCTCTGATTCGAATGCCGAACTTGCTCAAGACTTGCGCCACAAGGTCTACGAAATGACGAAAGAGGGCAAGTCACAAGAAGAGATCGTCGATTACATGATCGCGCGCTACGGCAACTTCGTGACTTACAATCTGCCATTCACTATGTCGACAGCGATTTTATGGCTTGGTCCACTGGCTGTGGTTTTGGGCGGTTTTGGTTTGATCGTGCTTCGTAGCCGAAAGTCAAAAGCAAAAGTCACGGCAAACAACGACGAGAAATGGGACGAGCAAAAAGAAGCGCGTTTAAAAGCACTGCTTGAAGAAGAGAATAACGGAGATAATAAGTAATGACTCTATTTTGGATTTCCACCGTTAT
>NZ_JAWOQS010000627.1:0-660 GCF_033438945.1 Vibrio sp. Y176
CAAAGCCTAGTGCTAACATTTGTACACACGCCAACAAAGGAATAAATCATGGACACTAGAATTCAATTTCGTGTTGATGAAGAAACAAAACGCCTAGCTCAACAAATGGCTGAGAGCCAAGGTCGCACTCTGAGTGACGCATGCCGTGAACTTACTGAGCAACTCGCTGAACAACAAAGAAAAACATTGTCTCACGATGCATGGCTAACTGAACAAGTAAACCTCGCATTTGAGAAGTTTGACTCAGGAAAGTCCGTTTTCGTTGAGCACCAAAATGCTAAATCTCGAATGGAAGAGCGCAAAGCCAGAATCCGTAATCGAGGTAAGCAATGATTTTATGGGAAGAAGAGTCACTTAATGATCGTGAAAAGATCTTCGAGTTTCTCTATGACTTCAACCCTGATGCGGCAGAAAAAACTGACAACCTCATTGAAGCAAAAGTAGAAAACTTGCTTGAACAACCTTTAATGGGCGTACAACGAGATGGCATCCGCGGACGATTGCTCATTATTCTTGAGATTTCAATGATTGTATCTTACTGGGTTGAGGGCGATATCATCCGAGTTATGCGTGTACTACACCAGAAACAAAAATTCCCTACGGATTGATTGCTTCCTCTGGGGAACTAACGCCCTGTTAAGGGGTGAGCAACGCAATACC
>NZ_JAWOQS010000628.1:0-659 GCF_033438945.1 Vibrio sp. Y176
CGTCGGTGGTGGCTTCTTGTTTATTGCTGCGCTGATGCTGATCTCCAACATCGATAAAAATCTAAACTACATCTGGCGAGTCAAAGACAAGCGCCGTTTGGTGTTCTCATTTTCGATGTATTGGATGGTATTAACGCTGGGGCCGATTTTAGTCGGCGCGAGTATTGCAGCAACGTCTTATGTCACGTCGTTACAAATCTTAGAAAATGAAACGCTGTCTGGCGCCTTCAATTTGTTCTTACGCTGGTTGCCGCTCTTGCTGTCATTTTTTGCATTTTTAGGTTTGTACATTCTGGTGCCAAACAAAAAAGTGCATTTAGCGCATGGTGCTGTAGGCGCCGCCGTTGCGGCGATACTGTTTGAATTAAGTAAGAAAGGCTTTGCCCTCTATATCACTCAGTTCCCGTCTTACCAGCTGATTTACGGCGCTTTAGCCGCAATTCCTATCTTGTTTGTCTGGGTTTACTTGTGCTGGATGATCGTCTTGCTGGGGGCAGAAGTCACCGCAGCATTGGGTGAGCAAGAGCACTGGAGTGAAGATCTAGACATGATACACTCGTCGGCTGAATCTCAGTTAGCAAATGAAGGAAGCGAGAGAAGTGATAGCGCTAATTCAACGAGTCAGTGAAGCGGCCGTTCGTGTAGACGGTGAAGTGGTT
>NZ_JAWOQS010000629.1:0-659 GCF_033438945.1 Vibrio sp. Y176
TGGCGGTCAGAATGTATCCTTCTCGGTCGAACTCAATCGTGGCTAGAGACAGATCTAACGCGTTCAAAATGGCTTCTTTTTGCTCTGATTCTAGCCTCTGTTGTGTCACGTCTGACGCGATCTTGACTACTTTTTCAATTTGTCCGTGTTCAGATTCAATGGGAAAGTAACTGGCTTCAAGTACCAGTCTTTCACGTTGCGAGGTTAGACGCTCAAACGTACCGCGCTTATGCTTACCCATTTTTAAATCATCCCAAAATTGTTGGTATCGAGGGGACTGAACATAGCCTCGGTCACAGAAAATCGAATGATGTTTTCCAACAATCGCTTCTCGTGTGTATCCGACACAAGAAAGAAATAAATCATTCGCATTGAGAATGATACCTCTCGTATCAAACTCAATCATTGCCATACTATCGGATAAGCCTTTGATGAAGCGGCTGTATTCACTTTCTGCTTCTTGGTTTCGAGTTCGCAAGCCAAACATTTTGAATTCCTTTTCTAAATGAGCTTTTCAAGAATTTAGTTTTCGCCATTTGTTCGATGTAAGTATTTGTAAATAAAGTTGTCAGTATGTAAATTTAGGCGTACATGTGCATAAAGCAAATGGCAGCAGAGTCAATTTTGTCGCGTTTTTGGCGAATGTTTGATGGCTTTGA
>NZ_JAWOQS010000630.1:0-659 GCF_033438945.1 Vibrio sp. Y176
CCATTAAGTGCGCCGCGTGCTTGGCCTGCACGCTCTTTCATCACGATCACAGAGATCAACGCATCGCCAAGCGTACCTAGCTCTCGGCTTTGAGTCTGTGCAATCAAAACGTCAATGTTGTCGATGATGAGCTGATTCAGGTTGGAGTAATAACCAAAAGGTGCAATTTGAGGCGAAAGGCGATCAACCCCTTGTCGAACCTGGTTGAGTCGATTGAGCTGCACTTGGACATCTTGGAGTAAGTCGTAGCTATCGCTGCTGCTAATAAATGGCGTGTTAAGTTGAACCAATGAATTGATCGCGTCATCGACTTTTTTTCTTTGCTGAGTCAGCTTTTGCACGATTTCAGTTTTGCCTTGGCTACCCAGCACGCCGGCAGTTAGTCCACGCTCGACAGCGAGATTATGCGCAAGGCTGTCGGAGTGGGTGATTAAGGTCACTAGCTGCTGATCTTTCAGGGCTTGGTGGGACTGAGTGTTTAAATTGATGGTGTGCTGAACCGCAAGAAAAATAGCAAGTAATAATGGGACGCCTGCAACTACACTGGCCATAATATAGAGGTGAAACTGACGAACGAACGCAAACATAGAGCTCTCCTAGGTACCAACCGTGAAATCCATTTACTGAGGTATTTTTCCTCATTAATTAGCAGTATAGGG
>NZ_JAWOQS010000631.1:0-659 GCF_033438945.1 Vibrio sp. Y176
TAAGGCAGAGAGCGTAAATCTGGTTTGGTAATAACTCTTTGAGGCTGGATATCTAGGCTCGTCGCGACCTCACAAGCCCGAACCGTTAACGGATGCTTAAAAAGCCACTGTGAATAAGCGCTATAAAGTGCCACCACTCCCGCCATTCCGATGATTTCTATCAACACAATAGCCTCTAGAGTAAAAGGCAGTAAAGTTGGGCCACTTAAAAGCAGCGCTGCGGCAAAAAGCCACTTTTTGTACGTCATCATCCATCCTTGAATTACATTCTATAAATGTACATTTGAGACCAATCGTCCATGATCAGCCTTGCAAGCGTATTTTCTATAAGCCTGTGTACTAAGTTATTTTGATTACTGACCAAAATCAAGCAGACGCAAACATAAACAAATCAAGTCAGACTACCTCAACAGCATCCACACAGTTGACACGAGTGATTCGACCGTCTTCGATAATGAAAAAGGCATCTTGAGGTAAATCTTGCTGCCAAACTTGAGTGTAATCCATACCCAACAGCAATCCTCTTAGCACGATGCCTGTTAGCCCATGGCTCACCACGACAATGTCTTCGTCATGCGTTACATCACTCAACCAACTGGACAAACGCTCCCTTACCGACTCATAAGTTTCACAGTTTGGCGCTTGAAGGTACCAATCAT
>NZ_JAWOQS010000632.1:0-658 GCF_033438945.1 Vibrio sp. Y176
CACCCAATCGCTGTGGATTGCTTCTTCAACCAACGCTTTCCATTGCTGTTTACCCATCAAGTTAGATGGCGTATCGCTACCAATGAAGCCGTATGGTTTGTCTGGCTGTGCTTTGGCTTTCGATAGTGCGTTATCCACCATAGAAAGGACTTCAGAACGCGTTTTCTGATCTTTGCTGTGTGCCACACCAAGCGAGGCTTTTGGTTTTGCTAAGCCAGTTGGATCAGTGTTTAGGCCATTGACACAGTTGACGATGCTGTCCGCGAGAATGCGCAGTTCGCTCTCATCCATGTGCGGGAAAAGCAGACCGAATTCATCACTAGAAAGACGAGCAATGGTGGCTCCCGGAACATCAATGGTGTTTTTCAGACGTTGAGACAACTCTTTCACGTGGGCATCAGCGCGTTGGTAGTCTTTTGTCTCGTAAATGTCGCCAATGTATTCTGCATGGAGTAGCGCGATACCCCCTTGCGTTTGTTCTGCCAACCATTGGTCAACTTGGTTGATGTAGAACGAGCGGTTACCTAGTTTGGAGATAGGATCTAGGTATGCTTGAGCACGTAGACGTTGTGCTTCTTTGGCCTGTTCTTCAAATGACAACTCAATCTGTGCCGACATCATGTTGATGCCATCCACGACCGCGATCAGGTCTTTGGTT
>NZ_JAWOQS010000633.1:0-658 GCF_033438945.1 Vibrio sp. Y176
TTGTCGCACTTTTATCTGTAGGTGCATTAGTAACAGGCATTGCGCAAGCAGAGTTGGACAATCCAGGAGGCACAGGTGGCCTTGAGTCGCTACGTGGAATGACTCAGTTGGAAGACACTCGCCCTGCAGACGAATTTAAAGATTTTCCGAAAGACCAAATCGTTGAAGACAGCTTTGTTTATCAGCCACCGTTGATTCCACATAGCATTCGTAGCTACGAAGTGTCGCTGAACGCAAACAAGTGTCTTGCATGTCATAGCTGGGAAAACGCGAAAGCGTCTGGCGCAACAAAAATCAGTGTAACGCACTATGTAAACCGCCAAGATGCAGTACTTGCTGATGTCTCTCCTCGTCGTTACTTCTGTTTGCAATGTCACGTTCCACAAACCAATGCGAAACCGCTAGTGGAAAATGAATTCCAGTCAGTTGATTCACTTCAGTAGTTGAAACGCAAGTACTAAGAGGTCATTTATGAAAATACTTAAAGCGTTTTGGAAGAGGCTGAAGAACCCAAGTAAAGCTGCCGCTGGTGTGGTTTTATTCTTAGGCTTTGCCGGTGGTCTTCTGTTTTGGGGCGCATTCAACACAGGTATGGAAGCAACGAACACGGAAGAATTCTGTTCTGGGTGTCACGCACCTATCGTGAAAGAAATCCAAG
>NZ_JAWOQS010000634.1:0-657 GCF_033438945.1 Vibrio sp. Y176
CAGCAACTTGCTGGTGGATTACGTACAAGCGGAACTCAAAGCCGGTTCACGCATTGTGGTGGAAACCGAACACTGGCTGGCGGTGGTGCCTTACTGGGCTGCTTGGCCGTTCGAAACCATGTTGTTGCCGAAAACGCACATTCGTCGCATGAGCGAACTCAGCGATGAGCAACGAGACGATTTAGCGCGAGCGATCAAGAAGCTGACCAGCCGTTACGACAATTTATTCCAATGCTCTTTCCCTTACTCGATGGGCTGGCACTACGCGCCGTTTTTTGACGAAGGCACAGACATCGACCATTGGCAGCTTCATGCACTTTTTTATCCGCCACTACTGCGCAGTGCCACGGTTCGTAAGTTCATGGTGGGCTACGAAATGCTGGCAGAAAGCCAACGTGACCTCACCGCAGAGCAAGCGGCGCAGCGTCTGCGTGATGTGAGTGATGTCCACTACAAAGAATGCTAAGTCTTTAAATTGGACTGATTACGAATAACGGGATAGCGCGACTTTACAGATAGAAAGTTAGGCTCAACGCGCTATCCCACACAAATTACTATTTTAAGAGAACGTCCCTATGTCTGAACTTATCCAAAATGTGAAAGCGTCATTTGAGCAAGTGTTGGGCTACGCACCTAGCCATATTATCCAAGCGCCTG
>NZ_JAWOQS010000635.1:0-657 GCF_033438945.1 Vibrio sp. Y176
GCTTAGTGAACACCACGATTCGCACCTTCGACAACCAGATCATCATTGTGCCGAACAGTAAGATTTGGGGAGATGTGATCAAGAACGTGACCCATGAGCGTATTCGCCGTGTAGATATGGTGTTTGGTATCGGCTACGCAGACGATTTATTGAAAGCGGAATCGGTACTAACGGATATCGTGACTTCACACCCTGCGGTACTTCGCGCGCCTGAGCCAATGATTAAAGTGCACACTTTGAATACTTCGTCGGTAGATTTCATCGTTCGCCCTTGGGTTAAAACAGATGACTACTGGGAGGTATATTGGGATGTAACGAAAGAAGTGAAGTTACGCTTTGATCGCGAAGGCATTTCGATTCCTTTCCCACAACAAGATGTGCATTTGCACATGGTGGAGAAAAAAGACGCGTAATCGCGTGTTATCCAAATACGAAAAGGCACTCGATAAAGAGTGCCTTTTTATTTGCGGTAAGTTTTGTGTCTTACAGTTCGTTAAAGAACGCTAACTTCGGTTCGCATTCAAGCAAGTTTTCAATTTGGCTGATCAAATGTGCAAAGTGCTCAGTTTTACCGTGAAATTCGAACGCTTCTTGGTCTTTAAATTGCTCTTGAAAAACGAAGTGGCTCGCGTTGTCTTTATCTTGGAACAACTGATA
>NZ_JAWOQS010000636.1:0-657 GCF_033438945.1 Vibrio sp. Y176
CGGTAGTAGTCTTTGTCGCTAGGAATCAAAGCGTTTGCATCGAAAGGAGCGCGAATCGCTACGTTTTGATCTCTTTCCGGCACATTTTCTAGCAAATTCGCCAAAGCAGGATTGGCTTTGCCTTGTTCAAAAAATACCGCCACTACTGCGAGATTGCCTTGCTCATCGGCATGAACGTAATGCGCTTCCAATGGGTAAGATTTGCCGTCGACATGGTTTTCAGATGGTGTGTGGAAATGAAACTGTTTTAAAGCAAACGCTTTGCTATCAATGGTCAGAACATTCTCTCCCTCAATGCTGGTTTGCAATGTGTGACCATTGTTTGTTAGCGCAACCACTTTGCCTTGGTAATCCAATTGCAGTTTTGCTAATTCAGCTTGCGTCGCCGCATGAATATCAATCGGGCTTTGGTTTTTACCTTGCGCACATTCAGAAGCAAACTCGCCCCAATGCTCTGGTCCGTGACTTCCTTCGTAACCCCAGTTTGCTGCGTTGGCCGAACCAACGAATACCAAAGACAATCCAATCGCTGTAAGTGACTTTTTCATGATTTTCCTTATCCCTTCAAGTGAAGTGTTGTAAAAGCAAAGCCATACTAATCTCACAGGATTCGGTCGTTACAGAGTGGAAACTATGATTGCAAACAAACTTTGGAAT
>NZ_JAWOQS010000637.1:0-657 GCF_033438945.1 Vibrio sp. Y176
AAGCCTTGTTTTTTACAAAGAGCAAAAACATCGTCAAATCGTTCCGGATGCCGAGGAACTAAAATGAGTAAAGCATTGGGATGAGATTCTAAAATCTGTTTATGTGCCTCTAATACCTGTTCATCCTCGCCTTTATGCGTACTCGCTGCAATCCATACTGGGCGGTCTTTTCCAAGTTGCGCTCGAAGTGCTTTGCCTTGTTGCTTCACGTGATCTGAAATTTGAATATCAAATTTAATCGAGCCCGTGACCGATAGCTTCTCTTTATTGACGCCTAAGCGTTCAAATCGCTCTGCATCACAATCCGTTAGACAAAGTACTTGCGTCAAGCATGGATGAAGTTGGTTAAAAAGCCATTGGACTTTTGCGTAATGTTGACAGGATTTTTCTGATAGCCTAGCGTTAACTACGGTGATCGGAATATTGGCTTGTTTGACGACGTTGAGCGTATTTGGCCACAGTTCTGTCTCTATAATCAGCATTTTCTTTGGCTGTATTGCCTTTAGGAAGCTTTTTACAGCAAAGCCAAAGTCTATTGGCATATAGCGGTGTTCAACTAAATCACCCAACTTGGCTATTTGTTCCGCTCCAGTGCTCGTGGTTGTTGTGACAACGATAGGTTGCTCTGGATATTGCTGTTTGAGTTCCTTGATTAGA
>NZ_JAWOQS010000638.1:0-656 GCF_033438945.1 Vibrio sp. Y176
CGACAGCCGGGGCCGCACTGTCGATTTTTATCTCTCCTCCCGTCGTAACAGCAAAGCTGCATACCGGTTTCTGGGTAAAATCCTCAACAACGTGAAGAAGTGGCAGATCCCGCGATTCATCAACACGGATAAAGCGCCCGCCTATGGTCGCGCGCTTGCTCTGCTCAAACGCGAAGGCCGGTGCCCGTCTGCCGTTGAACACCGACAGATTAAGTACCGGAACAACGTGATTGAATGCGATCATGGCAAACTGAAACGGATAATCGGCGCCACGCTGGGATTTAAATCCATGAAGACGGCTTACGCCACCATCAAAGGTATTGAGGTGATGCGTGCACTACGCAAAGGCCAGGCCTCAGCATTTTATTATGGTGATCCCCTGGGCGAAATGCGCCTGGTAAGCAGAGTTTTTGAAATGTAAGGCCTTTGAATAAGACAAAAGGCTGCCTCATCGCTAACTTTGCAACAGTGCCGCGCGACGAGCAGCAGCACCAGGAGCAGAAGCACGTCGAGAAAAAGCAACAGCAGATCGAGCAGCGCCCACGGCGGGCCGCTCGCATCGGATAAGTCGAAAAATCCGGCTAAAGTGGCCGAGCTGCACATCAGGCCGCGCGGTTTTCCTCCCTGATCGCCGGCGCGGTTTCTTCCTCCCTGAA
>NZ_JAWOQS010000639.1:0-656 GCF_033438945.1 Vibrio sp. Y176
GCACGCATTGGTCGAAATGATGATGTGACCCGAATTGAATCAATTCGCAGTGACAAAATTCAATGGTTAAAACCAGCTATGGGCCAGCCAATCGCGAATTATTTGAGCAAAATGGAAGAGATTCGACAAGAGGTGAACCGCCATTTCTTCTTGGGTTTGTTTGAGTATGAAGCACACTTTGCAAAGTACGAAAAAGGCGATTTTTACCAAAAACACCTCGATTGCTTTAAAGGGAACGAAAACCGTCGCTTAACCACGGTGTTCTACATGAATGAATCTTGGAGTGAAGAGGACGCGGGCGAACTGGTCGTCTATGACCTCAATGACAAAGAAATCGCGACAATACCGCCTCGTGGGGGGCGTCTACTGGTGTTCTTATCTGAACAGTTTCCTCATGAAGTGCTGCCGACTAACGCGGAGCGTTTCAGTATCGCAGGCTGGTTCAGAATTAATGGTGTGAGAGATAACCTTCTGGATATCGCGAGTTAACATCTAGGCACTAAATACTAAAAAGGGCGCGTGATGCGCCCTTTTTCATGTCCGGAAATCGGCTTTTAGTGGCAAATAGATATGTTGTAGCAAGCCGTCATATTCTGCTCTAACACTTCATAGATGTGAGCGCAGAGTTTATTCTGCTCAATTAGGTCATCCATGAT
>NZ_JAWOQS010000640.1:0-656 GCF_033438945.1 Vibrio sp. Y176
TTCTTTTGGCGCTTGAGGTGAGCTCATTGACGTATCTTCTTTAGGACCAAGATACGCCATCAGTGCGCGAACTGCCGCCGGCTCTTGCATGCTAAAAGTGAAATCGCCCTTCACGTTTGAAATTTCCAAACGTGGCAGCACACCAGACATTGGCCCTTGTTTGAGTTGGTCTTGCACTTCATTATTTAAGCCATACGCCCCAGCTTGGCCAGCAACAAAGCCCCCGCCGCTGATAATGCCAGTGGCTAAAGCAGTTCCAATGGCTTCTTTTGCTATCGGCGTAACCCCTGCCGTCGCCACGGAGCTTACACCAAACGTACCCAAACCACCTGTCGCCATGCCAAGTGTAGCACCAACTGCGCCCTCAGCCGACAACATCGCGTGACCAATGGCTAACGTTTGTTGCATTGGCATCGATAAGCGCTGATCTCTTCCCGGCAACTGCGAGATTTGTTCGAGTTGATGATGATACGCTTCGGCATCGCCATTGACGGACGCTTTATGAAGTTCACGCCCTGTGGCGACGAGTAAGCCTACGCCGGGTAACGCCAAATTGATGGCAGCGTTAACACCCGAGCCTTTCAGCTTCTCTTTTCCCATTTCCAACAACTGCGCGCCGAAACCGTCCATTTTACCCGGATACTGGTTTTCCAAAC
>NZ_JAWOQS010000641.1:0-656 GCF_033438945.1 Vibrio sp. Y176
CTGTGTGTCATCACATTGTGCGCAGATGAACGTTGTTTGACTTCCACTGGAGATCCCTGCCCGTGTGGAGGCGGAGGTCCGGGTGCTGGCAGCGGCACGGTGGCAAAGCCAAACACCATTCCTCTGCACACACTGCGATGCCACACAGCTGGTTCAATATCAGCAAAGTTTCCCTTTATATTCATTGTCTTGTGTGGCGATCAGCAGTGATGTGGTGGTTCACTTTTACACTGTGATCTGTAGCCTATAGTTCGGCTTTAGCTTTTAACTATCTTTGTCTTTTTAACCTGTTGTTGCTGCTGAGTCAGTTTGACATCCTGGATATATCCTTCAAACACAGACTGTAGACCCCTCTGTCTGCTTCTCTCTGGAATCACTCTTTCATTTCTCCAAAAATATGATAATATGTCTTCAGGGAGTGCAGTTAGTTACAGTGTGGGCTCCACACTTAGTCTGACAGCTTGACGGACCATCACAAAGGGGCGGGGCTTAGCGAAAGGCCAGTTGTCACCTCATACAAACAGTAGTGCATGAGACAGATTATGTGTGAGAAAATCAGGTTCCTCTGGTTCCTTCTAGTGTTCCTAATGGCATTTGCAAGAATCCACTGCTCTGATGTTAACGCCTTCTTTTAGCTTGCTTTTCATCATCTATCT
>NZ_JAWOQS010000642.1:0-656 GCF_033438945.1 Vibrio sp. Y176
ACTAAGACCTCGTTATGTCCCAATCAGGACCTCAAGTCATGCTAAATAATAAAAAACTAACGGCGTTGACGACGGCTATCACTCTCATGTGTATGTCGTGCAGTCTCGCGGCACAAGAAGTAAGTCAGCAACAACCAACGCCTTTGGCACAGCAAGATGCTGAAGATTCGACCGTGTTTAAGCGCGTCATCCCATTTAGTCAATTAGGTTACAGTGGTTCAATTGCTATCCAAGGTAGTGAGGCCAGTGCTTATATTGGTTTCGGTTCGCGACTCGATGAGGTGGTGTCTAAAGCCACGTTGTACTTTGACATCACACCTTCACCAGCGTTGCTCTCTTTGGTTTCTCACGTCAAAGTGTATTTGAACAACGAACTTATGGGAGTGGCGTCAATCGTCGATGGTCAGCAAGGTAAAAAGTTGAGCTTATCGATGCCGCTGGATACTCGTTACTTCAGCAACTACAACCAAATTCGCTTTGAGTTGATTGGGAATACTCAGAAAGACTGTGCTAACCCCAATGACTCGAGCATTTGGGCTGAGATTAGCCAAAGTAGTCGAATTGAGATGCTTGCTCAAAAGACAGTGCTGGAAAGTGACTTGAGTTTGTTACCGGCTCCTTTTTTTGATGTCCGTGATTTCAGCCAGTTAAATCTG
>NZ_JAWOQS010000643.1:0-655 GCF_033438945.1 Vibrio sp. Y176
TTCATTAATTTAAAGAGAAATAGGACCGATAGGTCCTATTTTTTTGTCTGAATTTTGCGTTGCTGCATTTCCTCTTCGATAAGAGTTAGTCGATCAAGGATTTGTTCTTGCTGTTCTAATAGCTGTTCTAACATCCGCTCTTTGTTCTTAGAACGGTGATCTTGCTGTTTAGTCGGAGCGGTTAAAATCGACGTAATCACACCAGAGATCATACCGAAGATCCCCACTCCACAAACGATGATGATGACGGCTAAAAACTTTCCTCCAGAGGTCACTGGATAATGATCGCCATAACCCACAGTGGAGATGGTCACAAAGACCCACCACAAAGCATCAGCTCCAGTACGGATGTTCGCAGCTGGGTTTTTGGCTTCGATAAACAGCATGGCGGTGGAACCGAGCGTTATGAGGATCACCATCAACAGCAATATAGAAGCGACGGTCGTTTCTCGGCGGTTTTCTTTGAGCTGATGCAGAATGAACTTTGAAGAGCGCAGCACCAACACCACGCGCAAAATATGAAAGATGCGAGCAAAGCGTAATGGCTCGATCATTGGGATGCTGGCCACAAAATCTATCCAATGCAGCTTAATAAATGAACGTCGATCTGTGGAGCGGATCAAATCAATGGTGAGCTGCAATAGAAAAATACTAC
>NZ_JAWOQS010000644.1:0-655 GCF_033438945.1 Vibrio sp. Y176
ACTTTGTTTCTGTATGCCCAGAAGTGGGGGTAGGCATGCCGGTGCCACGCCCGACGATTCGTTTAATCAGTAATGAAGAACGCATCGCGTTGGTTGAAACGAAAAATCCCGACAATGATCACACAGATAACATGCTGACTTACTCCGAAAATAAAGTGGACGAGCTTCAAAATGAGCAATTGTGTGGTTACATCGTTTGTGCCAAATCGCCAACATGCGGTATGGAACGCGTAAAAGTGTACAGCAAAAACAACGCTGCAAAAGAAGGGGTTGGTCTTTACACGAAAACGTTGATGGAAAAAATGCCGTGGTTACCTGTCGAAGAAGATGGACGCTTAAATGATCCCGTTCTTAAAGAGAACTTCATTACTCGCATTTACTGTCTCAACGATTTTTATGAATCGATGGCAGGTGAGCCGACACGCGGTAAGATCATCGATTTCCATTCTCGTTATAAGCTAACGCTTATGGCGCACCATCCAGAGTCGTATCGATCTTTGGGGCGCTTAGTCGCAGATGTTGCCAACTATGAGATTGACGAGTTTTACCGAGAATACCGATTAGGTCTGATGACGGCGCTATCGAACCGTGCCAGTCGCAAAAACAACACGAATGTGTTGATGCATCTTCAAGGGTATTTCAAACGCTCTCTAAA
>NZ_JAWOQS010000645.1:0-655 GCF_033438945.1 Vibrio sp. Y176
TTGTTTCACTTGATTCACTATTCAACTCATTAACGGAGGCTAGTTATGGCTAATACAAAAGAAAGCGCAGTTAAACCTCAAGAGCAATTTGAAGAAGCGTATCACCTTGCAGAGCAAGCCACTTCAGAAGCGGTTGGCGCCATGAAAGAACATGCCAAAGAGAAGCTGGAAGTCGGCGCAGAGAACATTCAGCAAGCGACCAAATCCGCAGAAAACGTCATTAAAGAGCGCCCGCTGTTGAGTATCGGTTGTGCATTCCTGGCTGGTTGGGCGGTCTCTAAGCTCATCAAATAAGCCTGTTCCTTACATTTCGCTCTAATCATGAAGGAAGAGTTTTATGAATGACTCCGAGCATACCATCAATGAGCGCCAAGGCTCGGCTACTGCAGACAGTAGCCGAGCCCTAAATGGGGCTAAAAATCAGGAAGTTGAACAAGCCATTAATGGGCTACGAGCCATTTTGTCACAGATTGACGACCTTTCGACGTCACTGCGAACGTGGTCGGGCTCGACGTTGGATTTGTTTCTGCTAGAGATGAAAGTCAACGTAGCGGCTGCGCGCCAAATCGTGATGTTCAGCATCATTTTTACACTGCTGTCGGTGCTGTTTATCTTCAGTGTGTGTTTGGTTGCGGGTGTAGTGACGTACCACTTT
>NZ_JAWOQS010000646.1:0-655 GCF_033438945.1 Vibrio sp. Y176
ATGCGACAACTTAAATGGCTTGTATTTAACAACCGTCCACAATGACACCACGAGCAATGCTAAGAGCAGGTAAAAACCCCACTCCCCCAAACCAAGCCCCACATCGCGCAGCTCTTTGACCCAGAGTTCTAAACCGACAAAGTTGTTCCCAGAGGGCCCCCCTCCGGTGTGTTTAATTGGTTTGTCGAGCACTCCTGCCCACACTAGCCATTTTGGCACTTTATACGTCAACCAATGCGCGACTCCGAGGCTAACCCCCGCAATGCCGAGCCATTTACGCACACGATAAGCCTTATCCATCCCGTGAACCCATTGCTCGATCACAGGTAAGCGCAGCGCCAACACCATCGCAATAGACATCAAAGCCAACGACAAAACACCAGAATATTGAATAAGCGCGGAGCGCCATTGGAAGAATTGGGTCGAGGACAGCAGTTGCGGTTCACTCATCCACCACAACACAGACACGGCGGCAATTATCATCCATACAAAATTTCGTACAGTTTTCATGAACATCACTCTCAAATTGACGACAACTCTAGTTTAGTTTTTCTAGCGTAATGCAACGTCAATATTCGTAAAGTTGAGTAAACCCACAATATACCTAAGATCAATAATAAACTTGGAGGTATTGCGCAGAATCCTACAGAAAATC
>NZ_JAWOQS010000647.1:0-654 GCF_033438945.1 Vibrio sp. Y176
CTAAACGTTGCGCGATGTCTTGGCTCTTCTGTTCCAGATCTGATTTACCCAATTCAGGGTACGCAACCAATAGGTTCATGGCGATTGAGTAACGCTGCAGCGTCTCAGTAATCGTGCGACCAAGTAGAACCAGCGGTTGGTTGTTTGATTGGTTGATTTCCAATTTGTTGCCATCAAGACAGATCATTTTTTGCTCGGCAAACTCATTCAACGTTTTCACCACAAGGTCGTTTAAATCTTCCTCTTGGTAGCTTAGGAACAGCTCTTTCTTCAAGAATGGGTAGATTTGCGCAACGTTCTCTTGGATTTTCTCCACGGTGAGATTGCGCTGACGAATAATCATCTGAGCAATCAACGATGGCAGCGCAAACAAGTGAATGATGTTGTTGCGATAGTAAGTCATCAGAATCGATTGACTACGATCCAGAGAAATGATGTCGCCCATACTGTCTGTTTCAATCACAAACTTATCTAACGAGATAGCGTGATCAACCAACTCTTCAGCACTTTCTGTTGGGATGGTTGAAGTGCTTGAGTATGGGTTGTTCTTGAGTAGCTTCAAGTAGCACTCAATCTGATTGATCAGAGAATCACGAGACAGTGCACGTTGACGAGAAGCCAACAAGGCCGTTGCACAAAGCGTTAAGGCGTTTG
>NZ_JAWOQS010000648.1:0-654 GCF_033438945.1 Vibrio sp. Y176
CAGATTCGGTGATCAACAGATCCCCTAACTCATCAACGCTTTGGAACTCACCCGTAGGCTGAATTCGAATGTACTCATCACCAATACGAATAGCGCCAGCATCAGACACAATATTTTGCGTGGACAGCAAGTTAAAAACCGTATTTGGCGACAAACCAATACTGCTTAACTTCTTCATCGAAACTTCAATAAAGACTTGCTCTTGCTGCTGACCAGAGACTGAAACCTTGCTGACGCCATCGACCAGTTCAAGCTCACGGCGTAAGTAGTCGACATAATCCAGCAACTCTTTATAGCTGTAGCCATCCCCTGTCACTGCCAACAAGATGCCGTACACATCACCGAAGTCATCAATAACCTGAGGCTCATTAACACCTGGTGGTAACGTGACTTTTAAGTCGTTCACTTTTCGACGCAATTCATCCCAAATTTGTGGTAAATCATCGGGACCATAGTTGTTTTTCATCGTCACGGTGATCTGAGATAAACCACGGTTGGAAATGGAGTTCACTTCGTCAACGTAAGTCAGTTGCTGGATGGCTTTTTCCAGCGGGTACGTCACTTCTTCTTCCACTTGTTGCGGCGTCGCACCTGGGTATGACGTCACTACCATCGCATCTTTGATAGTAAAGGCCGGATCTTCTAAACGTCCCA
>NZ_JAWOQS010000649.1:0-654 GCF_033438945.1 Vibrio sp. Y176
TTTGGGATTTAATGCCAAAAATGATGACGTGAATGGTTCGCGTAGTTCGGTCGTGGCGGCGAAATGTGAGCCGAGCAAAGGTGGTTTATTCAGCAGAAACGTTTGTGTTGATTTAGATGCCACACAACAGTCAATCGCAGTAGAGAAGGTCATGCAGCAGTTAGGGCTTAACTGTAAATATACGGTGAGTGACTTTACTGTATCTGTTGAAGGCGAAGAGCCTATTTGGATGCATCATATTCAGAGCTTCTCACCGTGGATTACCTCCGACACTAGATACCATTTTCTGAATGTGAAGTTAGGTTCGCTTGGAGCCTGTAGCGGTATTCTCAAAGCAGTTTGCCTGTATCAACAACAATTGAACGAGGCGAGTGAACGCTTTCACGCTGTTCAGCTAGACATCGAGCCAAGTGGGTATGTTGTTGGAGCCTTATTTGGTCGAAATGAGAGCGAAAATTCTTAGATCAATCAACACAAACCACATGAAAAGCTTACGAAGTCACGATATCCTAACGGGATAACAAGATAACGCCATGTTTGTGGCAGAAAGTGAATTCGAATGAAGTTTATCCACACCTCAGATTGGCATCTTGGCCGACAGTTTCACAATGTCTCTTTACTTGAAGATCAGCAGGCAGTTCTTGAGCAACTTAT
>NZ_JAWOQS010000650.1:0-654 GCF_033438945.1 Vibrio sp. Y176
ACGCCATGACTAACCGCAGCGTAGAACAGGCGTGGAAAAAGTCTAACGATGACATTGTCGGGAAGAACGACTTTGACCTTTTCAGCGCCGAACGCGCGGAAAAATTCATTGATGCCGACCGATTAGTGGTCGCTACTGGCACACAGAACATCGTTGAAGAGTGTCGCCAAATTGATGAAAACAACAACCCAACTTGGCTGGAAACCATCAAATCACCGGTACGAAATCAGGCCGGTGACCTGATCGGCATTTTGGGCATGACGCGCAACATCACCCGTCGCAAGATGGTGGAAACGCAATTGTCGTTGGCGTCGAAAATCTTCAACAACTCGCAAGAAGGTATGGTCATTACCGACAGCAATGCCAATATCATTGATGTCAACAACGCGTTCTCGCAGATCACCGGATTCAGCGCCGAAGAAGTGATTGGGAAGAACCCGAACATTCTCCGCTCTGGGCACCATGATGATGCTTTTTACCAACAACTTTGGCAGCAACTTGAAACCAAAGGTCAATGGAAAGGCGAGTTTATCAACCGCAAACGTGATGGCAGCATTTACCCGCAATTAGCCACTATTAGCGCGGTAATGGATGACAAAAACCACCTAATTAACTACATCTGTGTGTTTGAGGACATCTCAGTGCGCAAAGCGC
>NZ_JAWOQS010000651.1:0-653 GCF_033438945.1 Vibrio sp. Y176
TCTGGTTTGGAAACTCTTCTCTCCGGTGCTTACATTCAATTGCAACCGGGCAGTTCTGAGGTCGAAAAAGATCATTTCGCAGTTCTGGATGTTCCACCTGTCGCTTCGCCTGACGCAGAAGGTCTGCGCATTGTCTTGACTCACCGTGAAGCAGGTAAGCTTGGTGTGGGTGACCCGGTTATTTATAAAGGCTTTACGGTTGGGCGAGTAGAGAAAACCAGCTTTGACGTAGATACGCGCCGTGCTCTTTACCAACTTTTCATCTTTAAGCCTTACGACAGTTTAGTGCGCACTCGCACCAAATTCTGGCTCAATTCAGGCCTCGATCTACAATTGAATGCGGAAGGATTTGAAGTGAAATTTGGCTCGCTTGAAAGCCTTCTTACTGGTGGCGTCACCTTTGATAGCATTCCTGGAATGGAGTCAGGCGAAGCTCTTACCAAAGACATGACGAACTTCCGTTTGTACGATGATGTTAAACAAGTACGCGAAGGCATGTACGACGAATACATCGAATTCGTAATGCTATTCGAAGAGTCCGTTCGTGGCCTAAAACGCAAAGCTCCGGTTGAATACCGAGGCCTGCGCATTGGTACAGTAATGAGAGTGCCTATGCGTCTTCCAACTCCAGAAGAGCATTTCTCAGCGAAGAG
>NZ_JAWOQS010000652.1:0-653 GCF_033438945.1 Vibrio sp. Y176
TAGTCAGTATTTGTGTTTTTATTAAGTTATTTCCAAATTGCCTGACTTCAATGTTGAGCTAATAATAGACTTCCAGCTTCACTGCTTTCTTATAAGATGCTCTTTGTGGCTTCTTGACTAAAAATTATACGATGGAAAGTCTAAATGTGCCTCAAAAACCGCTAAATTTGGTGTGATCGTAATCATGCTTTAAAGGGCAATTTATGTATGCCATTGAATATCAGCAAGGAATATTGTGCCTGATGAATGGATGTAATTTTATGTTTCACGCCGCCTATTAATTCACCATAAAAGTCACGCTTTGTTTGCCGTGTTCACAGATTTATCATCTGATCTAAGCCTTGCTGTTAACTCGATGTTAACTTAGAACAACACCACAGTGACGTGGAAGTGGGTTAACGGTAAGGATGTACCATGAGTTGGAGAACCATCAGCTTTAGAAAGCGCATGCTGGTCATTATGACGCTCTCGGGCTTGATCGAGTTACTTCTGCTCGTCGCCGCAGGTTTTACCTACCTTAAAGTCAATCAAGAACACGAAATGGGTGAAAAGGCACTCGGTGTTGCCCGTTTCCTCGCAGAGTCTGAAATCGTCATTGAGATGGTGGAAGCTCAGCAGCCAGAACCTTATCAAGAGTCCTTTCGCGCACTCAC
>NZ_JAWOQS010000653.1:0-653 GCF_033438945.1 Vibrio sp. Y176
GATGCTTCAACGGTCTCTTTAGAATTAGAGCGAATACCTAAATATTCAAGGCGACCATCTTCAATTCCGTATACGACACCGTGACTTTCGACATCTTGCCCGCGCTCCCATGCGTTTTGCATGATGGTTGAATTGCCTAGGTTATAAACTTGTTCTGCAACGTTAATTTCACCAAGCTTGTCGGCACGATCTTCAACAGGCATTTGATCTAAGTAAGAACGATGCTTGAAGTAAAGATCTCTGATGTGTAGTAGCCAGTTATTGATAAGCCCGAGTTGAGGGTTATCTATCGCTGCGTTAACACCGCCGCAACCGTAGTGACCACACACAATAATGTGCTTCACCTTGAGTACATCAACGGCGTATTGAACAACGGAAAGGCAATTGAGGTCTGTGTGAATGACTTGGTTTGCAACATTGCGGTGAACAAATAATTCACCGGAGTAAAGGCCGGTTAATCGTTCTGCGGGTACTCGACTATCGGAGCAGCCAATCCAAAGAAAATCAGGCTTTTGGCCTTCGGCGAGCTTAGCGAAATATTCAGGACGATCAGATTTGATTTCTTCCGACCATTTTGAATTATTCTCAAATAACTGTTTAATTTCCGGCATCTTGCAAACTACTTCCCTTAAATGACAAAAGCACTCATCGCA
>NZ_JAWOQS010000654.1:0-653 GCF_033438945.1 Vibrio sp. Y176
ACTTCAAGCCGCTTTGATGGCCAAACCGTGAGCGTAGAAATCAAAGCGCAAGGCAGTGAAACGGTTATCGCCAGCGGCAGTGCCACGGTACAAAGTGGTGGCGCTTGGACGAGCAACGCGATGGACATCAGTGGTGAGCCAAATGGCACCTACACCGTGGTGGTGACGGGGACCAATGCCTCGAACGTGGAAGCAACAGAAAGCACAAACTTCACGTTGGCACAGGCATTGCCAACCTTGAGCAACGCGACCTTCAATCCAACGCATCAAGCGGAAGGACAAAGTGTTACGGTCAGACTAGAGTTCGATAAAGCGCTGCAAGCAGCAAGCGCAGAGCTGGGTGGTTCCGCCGTCACACTGACTAAGACAGTGGATGCGAAAGTCTGGACCGGTGATGTTGTGGTGCCAGTGTCGTCAGAGCTGACTGTTGGATTGGTGGTGAAAGATTACCAAGACCTTTCGGGGAATACGGGTGCAGAAGACCGCAGCCACTCGATGCCGATCACACCAACCTTGGCGATCACGCCAGTAGGCAATGTGGATAGCAGTAACGCCGCCGCATTGCAAATCACTGGCACTTCAAGCCGCTTTGATGGCCAAACCGTGAGCGTAGAAATCAAAGCGCAAGGCAGTGAAACGGTTATCGCCAGCGG
>NZ_JAWOQS010000655.1:0-652 GCF_033438945.1 Vibrio sp. Y176
TATTCTGATTCTGGTAGTACTTCCAGTTCAGCGATCGCCTTATCTGCTTCTTCTAACGCTTTCTGCGTAGTGTATTCTAACGAACCAGCCTCTTTCATAACGGCTAGGATTTCATCTAAGCGTTCCATGCCATTGGCTTTTTCAATCGCTTCGCGAATCATCAGCGCATTTTCTGGCGTCGTATTACGCATTGCATGCAACAGAGGCAGTGTCGGTTTTCCTTCAGCCAAATCATCACCAACGTTTTTGCCCATGTCTTCGCCATCGGATGTGTAGTCCATCACATCATCAATAAGCTGGAATGCAGTGCCTAGGTATTTACCATAATTCTGCAGAGCCAATTCAACGTGTTCTGGAGCATCATTTAAGATTGCGCCAATTTGCGTTGCAGACTCGAACAAGCGTGCAGTCTTTGAGTAGATGACTTGCATGTAGCTTTCTTCGGTCGTGTCAGGATCGTTACAGTTCATCAACTGTTGAACTTCACCTTCGGCGATCACATTTACTGCATTACTCATTAGTTGAAGGATCTTCATGGATCCTAGCTCAGTCATCATCTGAAATGAGCGAGTGTAAATAAAGTCCCCAACAAGTACGCTCGCGGCATTACCAAACGCAGCATTCGCTGTCGCTTTTCCACGGCGCATGTCTG
>NZ_JAWOQS010000656.1:0-652 GCF_033438945.1 Vibrio sp. Y176
TCGATTGGCAACCAACTAAGCTTAGCGTTGTAACAACAGCGCTCATTAATGTTGTTTTCTTCATGGTTGCATCCTTACAGAGAGTTCAGAAACGCAATCAATGCGTCACGTTCTTTTTGGTTCAGCGATAACACGTTTTGTTTCGCTTGTTCCGCTTCACCACCATGCCAAAGCACCGCTTCCATCAAGTTACGTGCTCGACCATCATGTAAGAAATACGTGTGACCGTTCACTTCTTCTGTGTAACCAATCCCCCAAAGTGGTGGCGTACGCCATTCACGGCCATTGGCAAGATATTCAGGTCGATGATCAGCAAGGCCCTCTCCCATGTCATGCAACAGCAGATCGGTATACGGGTGGATAAGTTGCTCTGACAGCGCAGGCCGGTCTGCTCGTTTTGTCGGTTTTACACTGGTTTTATGGCAGCTTTCGCACCCCGAAGCAGCAAAGATCTTTTGGCCAAGCTGAACATCAGGAGCATTCACATTTCGACGAATCGGCACGGCTAAGTGTTGGCTGTAAAACTCTACGAAGTCGAGTATGTTTTGGCTTACTTCTGGCTTGCCGCCATTTGGCAACTCCTCACAAAGGGATTGCTTCGCCGTGCAATTTTCATTCGGAAACAAGTGACTTGTTAGACCAACATCACCAT
>NZ_JAWOQS010000657.1:0-652 GCF_033438945.1 Vibrio sp. Y176
CCATAAACGCACATTAGAAAAACGCGGAGTGCATCTGCTTGGTGGCGTGTCTTATGACAAAATTGATGACAACGGTTTACACATTCATGTAGATGGTAAGGCGCAGCTTTTAGAGGCTGATAAAGTCGTTATTTGTGCGGGACAGGAATCAGTACGTCCGTTTGAAGACAAGTGGTCTGAACTTGGTGAAAAACTGCATATCATCGGTGGCGCTGATCATGCCGGTGAGTTGGATGCAGTGCGTGCAATTCGCCAAGGTGTAAAACTTGCTGTGAAGCTATAACATCAAGCTTTATATGACTCAAAAGCTGCGTGTGATGCGCAGCTTTTTTGTTTCTGCCACTCTCGGTTTGTGTGAATCATCACGATAATCCCTAAAAAACAGATTGTTATTCGAGTGAGAGGATTATGCTAAAGTGAGCAGCAAAGAAAATAACAGTTAGATTCAATAAGGACTCGCTCATGGAAGCTCTCGATCTTTTGCTTAACCGTCGCTCTATCGCCAAATTATCTGCGCCAGCACCAGAGGGCAAAGCGTTGGAGAATATTATTCGTGCAGGTCTTCGTGCTCCTGACCATGCGGGCTTAACCCCTTGGCGTTTTGTGATTGCTCAAGGTGATGGTTTGAAGAAGCTATCAGATATTTTGGTGA
>NZ_JAWOQS010000658.1:0-651 GCF_033438945.1 Vibrio sp. Y176
AGGTCGTTAATAAAACTGTTGAGTTTGCCAACGGTCGCATCCCCGTGATTGCCGGCACGGGTGCAAATGCAACCCACGAAGCCGTGACATTTAGCAAATTACTCGCGGATTCTGGTATCGCAGGTTTCTTGAGTGTGACGCCTTATTACAACAAACCAACACAAGAAGGTTTGTTCCAGCATTACAAAGCGATCGCAGAAGCGAGTGACGTACCTCTAATTTTGTACAATGTACCGGGTCGTACTGCCGTAGATCTGCAACCTGAGACAGTGGCACGCTTGTCAAAGCTTGATAATATCGTTGCTCTAAAAGATGCGACGGGCGATTTGAGCCGAATTGCACTTCACCGTGAACTTTGTGGCGAAGATTTTATCTTACTAAGTGGTGATGATGCGACGGGCTTGGAATTCGTGAAACTGGGCGGCAATGGTGTTATCTCGGTAACGAACAATATTGCAGCGAAAGACATGGCAGACATGTTCCATTTGGCAAGTGAAGGTAAATTCGAAGAGGCAGAAATCATTAACCAACGTTTGATGACTCTGCATAAAAACCTATTCGTTGAATCAAGCCCGATCCCAGTAAAATGGGCAGCGCATAAGCTGGGTTTGATTGAAGAAGGTGGCTTGCGTCTTCCTTTAACCGCACTTT
>NZ_JAWOQS010000659.1:0-651 GCF_033438945.1 Vibrio sp. Y176
AGCGTAGAAGCCGCTTGTGAAGGTACTGACCTGTATGGCGAAGAAACTGGTGAAAACTGTGCCGGGTTCTTTGGATTTATCCCTCGATTCTCGAAAACAGATAACTTCAAAGCGAAGACTGCAGAGCCAGAACCGCCAAACTTTGATATTGCTTTTCGTGCGTTCCACGACAGAAACCTGAACTGCCAATATGATCCTATCATCGATGAAGTTATTCCTAATTGGGAGTTCGGTATTCGTGACTTAGCGATGGAAATGGGTGGTATGCGTAATACTAAACTTTCCAATGATTCTCCTGACGAGCCAATTACGTTTAGTGTTTTTGGGGTTGAAGACCATCAATGGAGCGTAGACCAATTCATGTGGTGGGCGAAAAAAGTTGGCTTTACCGCAATGAACACCCCATTCACTCACTTCACAACCTTCGCAGATTTAAGAGACTTTGCACCGACGTTCGAAGATGGCGATCTGCATATAGGCTTTGCAAACGCTCTAGCATGTCAAACCAACTTCGACGAAACCATCAAACGTTCTGCTGGTGAGGACACAGATGAAGCCAGCGGTAATGAGGAGAATGACGTTGGTTTCATGCCTAGTGCTTGGGCTCAACCAACCTTTAGTGATGATCCCGTGTTAACCATCCGTTTAGAT
>NZ_JAWOQS010000660.1:0-651 GCF_033438945.1 Vibrio sp. Y176
AAAAGTAGACAAACACTGATGCTATCTTCATCTTCGTCAGAGAGTCCTCCAGCAGCTTCCTGCAACCTGCTGCAGGGTTTGACCTCTGACCCCTCTGGTTATATAAAGTAGATAAATGTAATATATAACAGTGTTTCAAACTGGTGGGTCACGGTGTAAAGATGGGTCATGGGTCCATTCTAAATGGACCTTACGTGACTCACGAACGTGTCAGGTTTGTAGAAACACACTTTATTTTTAAGTACAATGAATTTCCAGCACAGTGCTTTGATTCTGAAGTGCCGTTTCCTGCTGTAGAGTAGGTGACAATCGGACAGCTACTTGACCGAGACAGTAAACTAGCTCAACGACATGACCAAACACAAGTATGATGCTGAATGTATTAAACTGTAGGACCTCGAACTAATGACTAAGGAGAAATCTGGACCCTGTGGCTGGACCAGTCGGTCTGTTTAACTCTAAATGGGACCATAATTTACAAAATGAACATCATGCTGTGTTGACGAAAGCTTGAAAGTAGTGATTGAGACCATAAACTCATTAGGAAAATGTTGACTGAGGTGATGAATCATGTGAGAAGTAGAGTAATTTTCTCATACACTTCTGCACAATCTGATTTCTTATTGCAACCAGTGGAGCCACCCCCTGTTG
>NZ_JAWOQS010000661.1:0-651 GCF_033438945.1 Vibrio sp. Y176
TGGCAGAAGGCAACGTGACCTTCAATGACGGACAAGTTAAAGCCCGCTCAGCTCGTGTTACCAACGACATCAACCAAGATACCTTCTCGCTTGAAAACACCGAATACCAATTTCTTTGCCAACAAGGTCGTGGTACTGCCGCTTACATTGCGCGCACAGGTCAGTCTGTCTATGAACTAGAAGATGGCTCAATCACATCATGTCCTGAAGGCGATAATTCATGGCGCTTGGTTGCGTCTGGTATTGACGTAGACCAAGACGAAGAGACCGCCACGCTGCACCACCCTCGTTTTGAGATCATGGATGTGCCCGTGTTTTACGTGCCATACATGACCATGCCTATGGGCAACACACGTAAAACCGGTTTCCTATTCCCTTCTCTTTCTTACGGTTCTAGTGATGGTATGGAAGTGGAAGAGCCATTTTACTGGAACATCGCACCTCAATACGACATGACACTCACTGCACTCTACATGCAGCAACGTGGCACCAAACTCGACACCGATTTCCGTTACCTAACCGATGGTTGGGGCGAAGGTAAACTGAAAGGCGAATACCTCAACAGCGATAAAAAATATCAAGATGATTCTCGCTGGGGTTACCAAGTTAAGCACGATGGTATTATCAATAAACAGTGGATTGTGAAAGTTG
>NZ_JAWOQS010000662.1:0-650 GCF_033438945.1 Vibrio sp. Y176
TCGCCTCTGACTGCCAAGGCATCCACCGTGTACGCTTAGTCACTTAACCATACAACCCGAAGGAGTTTCGAGTTGATGTTCAAATCACCAAAGTTGTCTCTCATTATTTGAATGAGCGAGAGACATTCGATTTTGCCGGACTCAAATTCCAAGAACACTTGAATGTGTTTTTTGGTGTTTATCTTTCGATAAACATTGAGAACTTTACAAACAACAATAAATTGTTGTTTTGTCAGCTTTCCAAATTGTTAAAGAGCTAGATTTTCTGATGAAAACCATTTTTAAAGATTCTTTTTCAAGAACACTTAAAGATGGTGGAGCTATGCGGGATCGAACCGCAGACCTCCTGCGTGCAAGGCAGGCGCTCTCCCAGCTGAGCTATAGCCCCATCAAGGTGTCGATACTGTCGCCAATTCCTTGGGAAAGAAATTGGTGGGTCTGAGTGGACTCGAACCACCGACCTCTCGCTTATCAGGCGAACGCTCTAACCACCTGAGCTACAGACCCAGTATCGTCTCTTTACTTTATAAACCGTATCAATCTGTGTGAACACTCATCGCAATAATCATCGTATAAGGAGGTGATCCAGCGCCAGGTTCCCCTAGCGCTACCTTGTTACGACTTCACCCCAGTCATGAACCACAAAGTGG
>NZ_JAWOQS010000663.1:0-650 GCF_033438945.1 Vibrio sp. Y176
CAGTCTGTCTGGTTTACTTGTCATGGCAGCCGTATTTGGCTTTGGTGGCGCATTGATTTCGTTAATGATGTCAAAGGGCATGGCACTACGCTCAGTTGGCGGCATGGTGATTGAAAGCCCACGTAACGAAACAGAGCATTGGTTGCTTGAGACGGTAGGCCGTCAAGCGCAACAAGCGGGCATTGGTATGCCAACAGTAGCGATTTATGATTCTGCAGACATCAACGCATTCGCGACAGGGGCTAAGCGTGATGATTCACTGGTTGCTGTATCGACTGGTCTTCTACACAACATGACGCGTGATGAAGCTGAAGCCGTTCTGGCGCACGAAGTGAGCCACATTGCGAATGGCGACATGGTCACGATGACGCTAATGCAAGGTGTTGTGAACACGTTTGTTATCTTCCTATCGCGTTTTATCGCCAATATCGTGGCATCGAACGACGATGAAGAAGGCCAAGGCACGAACATGATGGTGTACTTTGGTGTGTCTATGGTGTTGGAACTTGTCTTTGGTTTCTTAGCAAGCTTCATCACTATGTGGTACAGCCGTCATCGTGAATTCCATGCCGATGCAGGTGCAGCGCGTTTAGTAGGTAAAGAGAAAATGATTGCTGCTCTTGAGCGTTTGAAGATGAGTCAAGAATCGA
>NZ_JAWOQS010000664.1:0-649 GCF_033438945.1 Vibrio sp. Y176
ATATAGCGATTGACTGCATCGTAGTAGTTTTTTGTAGTAACGAGCATTACCACAATGAATAGAACTAAAGGAAAGAAAACAACAAATGAGAGGCTAAATCGCCTTTGGTTAACCATTGAGTACCATTGTTTAAGTGTTCGCCTCTCATATGCATCGGCTTAAAGAGGCTGTTTATAGTTATTAATGAACATATTCACAAATTTTAATAAATATAGAATGCGGTGTCACTTCACTTGCCACAAATTGATACTTAATGCTGCCATATTGACAGAAACATGACCTTCATAATCAATTATTTCACACTTATCTAATAATTGATGCAAGTGTTTCGCATTCAAGCCTAACTGCCACAATGGTAGGTCAATCGTGCTTTCTTGTAGACCAATATTGACTGCAACAATGATCGTCTCTTCACCAAGCTGTCTTGCATAAGCAAATGCCCTTTCGTCACAATAAAGCCATTGCATGCTGCCAGATTGTAGGGCTTTGAACTGTTTGCGAATTTCAATCCACTGTTGGTACAGATGGATCCAATGCGAACCCTGAACTAAATGCCAAGGGAAACAACGTCTGTTATCTGGGTCAAAGCTTCCCTCAAGACCGACTTCACTACCATAATAAATGCATGGTGCGCCGACATAAGTCATGA
>NZ_JAWOQS010000665.1:0-649 GCF_033438945.1 Vibrio sp. Y176
GTTCTCTTCTAGCGCGACTTTTAAGATCTTTTCACACGGTACCATCACGCCAAGATCGATGATCTCGTAGTTATTACACTGCAGTACAACGCCCACAATGTTTTTGCCGATGTCGTGCACGTCACCCTTCACTGTCGCCAACAAAATTTTTCCGTTACTGCTACCAGATTGTTTTTCGGCGTTAATAAAAGGCTCTAAATGTGCGACAGCTTGCTTCATTACACGTGCAGATTTCACTACTTGAGGTAAGAACATCTTACCCTCACCAAATAGGTCACCCACCACGTTCATGCCATCCATCAAAGGACCTTCAATCACTTCAAGTGGTTTTGCCGCATTCACACGTGCTTCTTCAGTGTCTGCGACAATGAACTCTGTGATCCCATTAACTAACGCATGCTCTAAACGTTTTGCGACAGGCCAAGTTCGCCACTCAAGCGCAGAGGCATCTTCTTCTTTGCCAACGCCTTTATCTGCGTACTCAGCCGCGAGATCCAACAATCTTTCTGTAGCATCATCTCGACGGTTAAGCACAACGTCTTCTACCGCTTCTCGTAGTTTTTCCGGAACGTTGTCATAAATCTCAAGTTGACCCGCGTTTACGATCCCCATATCCATACCATTTTTAAAACAGTGATAGAGGAACACA
>NZ_JAWOQS010000666.1:0-649 GCF_033438945.1 Vibrio sp. Y176
TTACTCACACTTTTTTAATTGCTTTCGCATTAATCCATTCTAATCTCATTTTGTGTCTAGAAAAGCATCAAAAAGAAACGTAAATTACTAAGCCTAAAGTAAAAATAACGACGCCACTCATCGTGGTGAAAATAGTGTTACGGCAGTAGTAGGGTACATGCGAGCTTTTTCCAAACGGGTCCACGATGTAAGTCAGCTTAATGACTTTTTAGTCACTTCTCAGTTGCACCCAGATAAACAGTATTTGGTGCAAATTTTGTCTACGCAATCGCGAGAATGTGCGGCTGCACTCGCCAAAGCGGTTTTGTCGATGTTGCCCAATGCTCATGTCATCGGCCACAGCACTCGCAATGTAATTTTGGATGGCGACATTTTTACCTCTGGCTGCCTCATCAACCTGATTGAGTTTGACCAAACCACGCTAACGTCTGCCGTCCAAGCGTATTCTTTCTCTCCCGATATAGACGGTGGCGAGCTCAAACGTTCGCTGCAGTTACAAAGCAACTCTCAAGTCATCATCAGTTTTGCCGTGCAAATCGAACGTCGTGATTATCCTTTGTATCAAACTTTTGCGACCGAAAACGTGCGAGTGTCTGGTGGATTAGCGCAGACCATAGAAGACGGCTGTTGGGTGCTCTATCAAAACCAG
>NZ_JAWOQS010000667.1:0-648 GCF_033438945.1 Vibrio sp. Y176
GCATTCTTTAATCCATTTTTACCCATTGTTTTTTCCTCGCTAACAGAGCATCAAGTTATTGAGATTCATTATATTTGGGCTGATTGGTGATTGAAGAGCCACTTTGTCTTTACTAAAGTGAAGAAAGTTCACGAATGGAATGTGCGAGTTTTATGGATAAGATACGGTCCCTACGATTTTTTATTGCTACTTTAGAAGGTGGCAGTTTTGCTGCAGCCGCCAAAGCGCATGGCACAGACCCTTCTACAGTGAGTAAAGCAATCCATCGTCTTGAAAGCGACTTGGGAATACAGCTGTTCCAGCGTTCTACGCGACAGATCCGTCTGACAGAAGCCGGTCGTCGATACGCAAATACCGCTAGGTTTGTACTGGACGAACTGAGGGCGTGTGAGGATTCATTAAAAAGCCACAATGATGCGCTTTCAGGACTGCTTAAGATTAATGTGCCGGTCTCCTACGGTCGCCTTTACATTCGCCCTTTATTAAAAGAGTTTTGCCGCCGCTACCCCAGCATCACTATCGATATTCATTACGATGACGCCTACGTTGATATTATTGAACAAGGGATTGATGTGTCGATTCGTTCTGGTGTCGTTCAGGACAGCCAGTTGATCGTGCGCCAGCTGAGTCCTATAGATTTTATTATTT
>NZ_JAWOQS010000668.1:0-648 GCF_033438945.1 Vibrio sp. Y176
GAAGGTACTGGTTGGAACGGTACTGGCTGGCGTGCGCAAAAACTTGAGCGTCGTGATATTGGTGGTAAAACTGGTACGACTAACGATTCAAAAGACGCATGGTACAACGGTTATGGTCCGGGCGTAGTTGCGATTGCATGGGTGGGCTTCGATGATCACTCACGCGCGTTAGGCCGCACGACGGTGAACAGCAATTTGGGTCAAGGCCAAGTATCTGGTGCTGAATCAGGAGCGAAAACAGCAGAGCCAGCATGGATTGACTTTATGCAAGTGGCATTGGAAGGCAAGCCAGAACAAGGCAAGAATATTCCAGATGACATCGTGCGCGTTCGCATCGATCGCAACAGCGGTCTGCTGACTCATAAAGTGGATAGCACGTCCATGTTTGAATACTTTGAGAAAGGCACGGAGCCAACCGAATACGTTGGTAACAGCCTCGAAGACAGCATTTATTCAAGCGGTTCTGGTGGCACAACGGAAGAGTTGTTCTAAACCAAACGAAAGAAAAGATAAGGGGAGAGCGTTGGCTCTCCCCTTTTTTATAACGTTAAGCGGCCATAGAAGATGGCTGCGACTCTAGAATTGCTTTGATTTTCGCTGCTAATGCTTCAAAACGAGCACGCAACGGAGAGCCAGGGCGGTACGCCA
>NZ_JAWOQS010000669.1:0-647 GCF_033438945.1 Vibrio sp. Y176
TTATTGCCATCATCAGCTCGTTAGCTGTTCTCGTTCTAGCTTCCATTCCCTCGGTACGTGCTGAGTGGGCAAAAGAACTGAAGTACCTTGAATACACCTTCACCGGCCTGTTTACCATTGAGTACTTGCTACGTCTGTATTGCTCGCCAAAACCGGTGGCGTACGCAAAAAGTTTCTACGGTATTGTCGATCTGTTGGCGATCATCCCAACTTACTTAGTATTGTTCTTCCCATCCGCCTCTTTCATGGGCGTGATCAGAGCACTACGTGTGATGCGTATTTTTCGTATCTTGAAGTTGGTGAGGTACCTGCAAGAGTCCAACATTTTGTTGCGCTCATTACTAATGGCTCGCAGAAAGATCTTCATCTTCTTCACAACCGTCGCCATTTTGGTCACGATTTTCGGTTCATTGATTTTTATTGTTGAAGGGCCAGAAAACGGATTTACCAGTATTCCGAAAAGTATTTATTGGGCTATTGTGACCATAACCACCGTGGGATCTGGAGATTTGGTTCCTCAAACTAACTTAGGTAAAGCGCTGGCATCTATAACCATGCTCTTGGGTTACTCGATTCTCGCGGTTCCGACAGGGATATTTACAGCGGAGCTACATCAAGAGATGCAATCCCACAAAGTACTGGTGAAA
>NZ_JAWOQS010000670.1:0-647 GCF_033438945.1 Vibrio sp. Y176
CTTTAGAGAATAAAAAATGCCGCGACAGAATCGCGGCATTTTTCATGGTTGGGGGAACTCAAGTAATACTGTTTTTCAGTATTGTTGAGTCAGGTTGACTAAGTCTGACTCGATGAACCAACCAGTCTCGGCGGCCAAACCGAAAGGCAGCTACGCCATTCTCAAGTAAAGATGAAATAATCATCTTTACTTAATCCTAGTTCATTAATATGAAACTGTGATGAATCTAAGCAGCATCGTTTTGATTTTCATTGTTTTCAAGATCAAATGAGGCATCAATCAGTTTTCTAGTGTACTCACTTTTTGGGTGATGGAAAATCTCTTGTGCGCTTCCTTGCTCCATCACTTCTCCTTTTTGCATTACTAATACGCGATCAGAAAGCGCCTTAACCACTGATAAATCATGGCTTATGAACAAATAACCGATATTGTGTTTTTTCTGCAAGTCTTTGAGAAGATCGATGACAGTGAGTTGCACTGAGCGATCTAAGGCTGAGGTCGGCTCATCAAGCAAGATAAACGACGGTTCCAAAATCAAGGCTCGTGCAATCGCAATACGTTGACGTTGCCCACCGGAAAATTCGTGCGGATAGCGGTTTATAGATGCGGGATCCAAACGTACTTCGCGCAGAACATCACGCGCTTTT
>NZ_JAWOQS010000671.1:0-647 GCF_033438945.1 Vibrio sp. Y176
CTGTATTTTGTCTGGCGCGCTCGTGAAGCAGCAAAAAATCAGTTGGAAAGCGAAGCCGTAATAGAATCAGAAAGAAAAACGCCGCCTATCTTGGCGGTGTTTTTTATTCCGTTAGTTCAAGTCGCACGACGACTTCTTCGGTTATGTCTTCAAACTCGCTGTAGCCAACCAAAGCCGTCAGCTCCTTTTCTAGTTTACTGGCTTGATGAACGCCAAACTGAGTAAGGTCACTCAAGTCCTGTCGTAGCAGTGACGTCATAGGATCAAAAATGGGTGCGGTAGACATTCGAAATACATAGAAATCGCCCATCATGCGCGCTTTTTTGATGAACTGAATTCGCTCTTTCACGCTATTAAATTCTTGGTGCAGTTTGGATTCGATAGCAGTGATCTTGTTGCCGATTTTCGCCGCAC
This sequence comes from Vibrio sp. Y176, assembly GCF_033438945.1. Classification (NCBI taxonomy): domain Bacteria; kingdom Pseudomonadati; phylum Pseudomonadota; class Gammaproteobacteria; order Vibrionales; family Vibrionaceae; genus Vibrio; species Vibrio sp. Y176. The sequence goes on from NZ_JAWOQS010000671.1 coordinate 415, forward strand.
TAATGTAGATGTCTTGGTGTCTTGCTTGTGCTCCGTCGACACGCTTAATTGGTTCTGCGATCAGCGTGCTAGAGCGGCCTTTAAAAATTGGCTCTAAAGAGAATTTTTGGTCGTGACCTAAGCGTGCAAACAACTCAATGTGTTTTGGTAACGGCAGGTTCACCCCAACCACCGGAGTTTTTAGTGCCGATGCTGTGCTTTTGCTGATAAAGATAGGTGTGCTTAACGTCCTT
>NZ_JAWOQS010000672.1:0-647 GCF_033438945.1 Vibrio sp. Y176
ACGCGAAAACATCACAATTCTGGATAAAAAAGAAATTGCGTCGTGTCACTGAGCATGGTGTGTTATGAAAACTAGCGTATAAACGCTGTTGGAAGAGGACATTACATGAAACTAAAGTGGCGCTTTAACGATCACTAGAATAATACGGGAGAACCAGCAACACTGTTATCGCTGGTCCTCTTATTAAGATTACATTCGCATTCCACCATCGACTTCTAGTACCCTCCCGGTGACGAACTCGTTGGTTAACACATATTTGATGGTCGATGAAATTTCGTCCGCAAGCCCTAAGCGTCCCACTGGAATCATATTAACCAAGCGTTCCATCGCTTCAGGTTTTATTTGATCGGTCATTGCAGTTTTGATGACACCCGGTGCAATCGCCACTGAACGAATGCCAAAACGCCCTACCTCTTTCGCCCACACTGTAGCCATAGTAGCCACTGCCGCTTTGGATGCGGAGTAGTTGGTTTGACCAATATTCCCGGCACGCGCAACACTGGATATGTTGATTAGAACGCCTTTACTGTCGGTGTTCAGCATTACCTTGCTCGCTTCACGGCCACACAGGAAAGTGCCAGTCACATTCACATCCAGAACGGACTGAAACTGCTCTAGCGACATCGTATTAATCTGACCATCTTTTA
>NZ_JAWOQS010000673.1:0-647 GCF_033438945.1 Vibrio sp. Y176
TATACCCAAGCCTTTTGCGTGGGCGTGTATTTAATTTGTGTGCAATTTCATTGCAGAGCTTCTGTGTTACGTGTGACATAGAAGTTCGTTTTGGTAAGTATTGTCGTATCAAGCCATTGGTGTTTTCATTAGTCCCTCGTTCCCATGAGTGGTATGGATTTGCAAAGTAAAACAGACAGTTATGGTGTTTTTCTAGTTGTGCGTAACCATGAAACTCAGTGCCATTATCCGCAGTTATCGTCTTAAAAGGTAAGTCAGAGCGGGTCATGATTTTGCTCATTCTTACGTTTAGCGACTCGCTTGTTTTATCGTCCATTTACCCAATAAAAGTGTAGCCAGTCATTCTGTCGACTAAAGTCACGATACAGTGCTTGGTTCCGCGGCCAACGACGGTATCAATTTCCCAATGACCAGGCTCTTTTCGATGCTCAGCTTTTGCAGGTCTTTCGGTAATATGACGCTTTGCTGCTAGCCGTCCACGGCTGTCTTTTGAGTTATACCTTTTACGCCTTTTCTTAGTGGATTGGCGTAGGTGCTTCCATAGTGTTCCACCGAGAGTTTTGTCGTTCCAAATATGCTGATAAATGAGCTCGTGGCTCATTGTTGGATAGCCTCTTACCCTTAGGTATCCAACGATTTGGTCAGGG
>NZ_JAWOQS010000674.1:0-647 GCF_033438945.1 Vibrio sp. Y176
CGCAACCTGTGCCGTCATCGCCGCCGTCGTTACCCCAATTGCCGCTGGCGACCCAACCAAACACTGGCAGCTCGTCATGACCATGACAGCTATGACAGGTATTTGGTGTGTACTGGCCAGCCGTTTCAAACTGGGAATTTTTGCTGCCTTCCTTTCCCGCCCAATCCTCTTAGGGCTACTCAACGGCGTGGCGTTGACCATCATTGTCGGTCAGTTTGCGAAAGTCGTGGGTTTGAAATACGAACAACGCTATCTACTTGAACGATTATGGGAAGCTCCACAACGCTTGGCAGAACTTCATTGGCCAACCGTTGCGTTAAGTGTAGCAACTGTGGTGGTCTATTTGGTAACCAAACGCTACCGTCCTACTTGGCCTGCAGCAATGCTTGCCATACTGGTTACTACAGCATCGGTTTGGCTACTGCACTTACAAGAAATGGACGTGGCCGTAGTCGGCTTAACTCAAGGTGGTTTCCCTCAATTTCAAGCCCCACAATTTGAGCTTGGCGAAGTGCGTGAGCTCGTCGTGCCAGCGTTAAACTTAGCGATCGTTAGCTTTGTCAGCATGATGCTGACCGCGCGCAGCTTCGCAGCAAAGAACGGCTACGACATTGACGCTAATAAAGAGTTTCAGGCATTGGGTTTTG
>NZ_JAWOQS010000675.1:0-646 GCF_033438945.1 Vibrio sp. Y176
TTTGAGCCTCTTCTTGGGAAAGCTTTACAACTTCTGCCCAGTTCTTCTCAAAACCGGCCCAGTCATTATTAGCACGCTGTGTTCGCCAAGCGTGCTCACACTTCGAACCGGCAAGAGAACTTGCTTGAACTAATGATTCTGGAAGAAGGTTTGCAAGCTGCCATTCGCGTTTCATTTCACGTAACATGGCTCGCTCTTGCGTGGCGAGGTTTTCTTCTTCTGCTTGTGCAAATAGATCCTCAAGATGCGGCTGAGTCATGAGCGAGTGGATGTGTACTTCAAGTTCAGCCATTGCGTTGGAGCGTGCTTCAGCACCGCCTGATGGCATCACAGCTGCTTGATCCCAGCCTACAATTTCTAATAAATGGCCAAAGTTGGCGACTTTTTTTGAATGTTCGACGAGTTTTGTAAATGCATTCATTGTGACTACTCTTATTTTTGTTCTTTCCCTAAACACCCGAAAAGGGTCCTTCACATCAAGTCGCGCTAAGCAACTGAAGTTAATTTACTAATAATTAACATTTAATGACGTCTCATTGTCCACAAATTCATCCGGTTGTATAGCGCTCTTAAAAAAGAAGCTTGCGAATCGAGTTGATTGGCGGTATTGATGACGCACTACCCATTAATTATCACAACAATATGG
>NZ_JAWOQS010000676.1:0-646 GCF_033438945.1 Vibrio sp. Y176
GTTGATGATCAATGAACTGCAAGCGGCAAATACTTTTGTTATCTGTCCTAGTTGGACATTAGGCGATTACAAGTGTAGCCAATATCCGCTATCCAAGTATATCGAGATGTACGTATGGTGTAATGATTCTGCCGCGAAGAAAATTGACCAAGAACGTTTGAGAAGTTTGATTACCGAAACATTCCGACTTACTTCTAAAGGCGTGGTTGGTAGGCCACCTACGGGTCGCTTGCTAACCAGTTGTGAAGTGATGTAGAAAAACGCCATGGCTATTGAATAAATAGACATGGCGTTTGTTTTAATAATGATTAAATTAATGACAGGTAGAAGAAAAAGAGCCCACTTATACCAATTGGTATTGTGTAAGGGATACCATTCTCAAAAGGTGTTTTTTTGCGATAAACAGACATTAACCACATAACCAATATTTGAATCCCACCCAGTAATCCTATCGCTACTATTGCCGCTAACATATATTCATCGTTCACTCCTAAGAAAAGTGCGCCAATGAGTTTTACATCTCCGCCGCCTACAATATTTATCAACCAAAGTATAAAGAAACAAATAAAAACAGAGGTACTCACTGCGAGCTGAGTTAGTGGTTCTGGAGTAAAGAACAAGCTAAGTAGTGAAGTAATGAAGATAA
>NZ_JAWOQS010000677.1:0-645 GCF_033438945.1 Vibrio sp. Y176
ACTCCTGTGATATTGAAGGCTACACAATAAGTTTTTTTAATGGTGTTGCTACGTCGAAAGACGCTGCGGTCGAGGGAAGGAAGAAAATAGAATCAACCCTTGGTATCAAGCAATTCAACGGTGAGCCAGTTGAATATCAACTGTTCTACAATGACGCTTACATTGAAAGTAACGGGTTGAATGTCTTAGCTGATTTTGCTGAAACTTTTGATCAAAGAACACAAGAGTTGGGTCAAAAGCAATTTGACCGATGGGAAGCGTTTTGGGAAATCGTTAGCGGACGTCAGGACAGTTCCATCATCCAAAAAATTAGTGCGACTTTTTCATGGTTTAAAGGGTTTGTTTCTGACCTTGTCAGCCAAGGTATGAATACGATGATTCGTGAGTTTTTGCAGCTCTTGAGTACTTCGATTGATTCACCTGATACTGAAAAAACTCAGATGCAGCATAAACTCATCAATGATTCCAATACATGGAAAGGCAAAAAGCTAATTTATATTGCTCACTCGCAAGGAAACTTATGGGTGAACCAATCTTACAAGTATGTTGTTTCTCAATTAGGATACGACGCTGATAATATTCACGTGGTTCGTATTGCGCCGGCCTCGGCAACATTAACCCCTGATGGTGACTATATTTTATCAA
>NZ_JAWOQS010000678.1:0-645 GCF_033438945.1 Vibrio sp. Y176
AAGAACAGAAAAATGCGAGCGCAAGTTGTTGATTTGCGCGGCAGAGAAGCGTTTACCTTCACGCAAGCAGCCAAAATAGAGAATTACCCAACGACCGGATTCGATTTCTACCAGCATGCTGAGTTCATCTTTCCAACCTGTTTGATCGTAAAACTGCTTTCGATACGTTTGATACTCGATGCCTTTTTTCGCCACATCTTTTAGGGTGAAGATGCCTTGTTGCTTGTGCTGGTTGAGGTTTTGGAAAAACGGATCGTTTTGAAATGAGTTGGTCAGGTAACGTTGAAATAGCAACTCACGTTCATTTTCAATCGAGTCATAAAGATAGATCGGATGTTTGCCTTCTCGGTAACCAAGAATGATCGCGCAATCAAAATCGAAAATTGAGTGAATCACGCTCATCAATTTTGGGGTGAAGTTAGGCGTGTTTAAAGCAGAAATTGCTTCTGCGAGTTGCGCGTTAAAGTTTTGGTTAGGCATGCGATCATCGAGTTGACATGATTTAATTTTGCGCAAGCATAACCAAAAGCAATCCAACGAGAAAGGGAAGTCACCATCTTCTCGTGACTTCCCCCTAAAAAGTTGCTCAGGTACTCAGTTTTACGTTCTCGATTGTTAATTCTATGATTTTTAATGATCAGATTT
>NZ_JAWOQS010000679.1:0-644 GCF_033438945.1 Vibrio sp. Y176
GTGATGTTTGTTGCAACGTCTAACTCGATGAATATTCCTGGTCCGTTACTTGATCGTATGGAAGTGATTCGTCTATCCGGTTACACCGAAGATGAAAAACTAAACATTGCGAAGCGTCACCTTGTTGAAAAACAAGTGCAACGTAATGGCTTGAAACCAAACGAGATAGTCATCGAAGATTCAGCAATCATCGGTATTATCCGTTACTACACTCGTGAAGCGGGTGTGCGTGGTCTTGAGCGTGAGATTTCTAAGATCTGCCGCAAAGCAGTGAAGAACATCCTGCTAGATAAAGACATCAAATCAGTGACGGTAACGATGGACAACCTAAAAGAATACTTGGGTGTTCAACGTTTCGATTACGGGAAAGCTGATGAAAGCAACCGAATTGGTCAAGTTACTGGTCTAGCTTGGACTGAAGTGGGTGGCGATCTATTAACGATTGAAACTCAATCTATGCCAGGTAAAGGCAAGCTTACTCAAACAGGTTCACTGGGCGACGTAATGCAAGAGTCTATCCAAGCTGCAATGACCGTGGTGCGCTCTCGTGCAGATAAACTGGGCATTAACTCAGATTTCTACGAGAAAAAAGACATCCACGTTCACGTGCCTGAAGGTGCGACGCCGAAAGATGGCCCAAGTGC
>NZ_JAWOQS010000680.1:0-644 GCF_033438945.1 Vibrio sp. Y176
ACTTCAAAGGGCTCTCGATGCACGACAGACATCTTCACCGACATCTTGATGCACACAATATTTTTTGGGACGTTTCAAATACTTGACAAAAAAATTGTGCTAAATTTTGACAGTTTTCTGAGTGTTTTCACTTTTTTAGACTAGTCGACTAGTCTTAAAATTTCTGTTTAGTCGACAGGGAAATCAGTTGCCAGTATGTTTCCATCCAAAAGTGATTCGAATCATTGGGAAATGCGCATTGAAATAAATATGAATCCTGCGTGTTTCCATTAAATGTACGGACTTTGGTGAAAACTACGAACTGGCACAAGTTTTCCACAGAACCGGAAACAAAATAAGGCTCGCATTCTTCTTCTTCTTCTACGTTTTCTGGCGGTTGGCAACCAGCTTGTAAATGCATTACCGCCTTCCCGACCCGGAGTGTGGATATGTGGATATCACCATGGAGAGAGGTGCGCTATGTCAGACTTAATTCCAACATGACTGTTTCCATCCCCCGTTTTGCAAATCAACATTTTTTCAAATCAACCAAAACCCGGCTAAAGCGAGCGTATTTTAGTTTGTGTGAATCAGGGGATTTTAATTCGAATTTTGGCGTTTCCATCATAATTTTCAGATGCAATACTCAACAGGCTGATGGAAAC
>NZ_JAWOQS010000681.1:0-643 GCF_033438945.1 Vibrio sp. Y176
TCGCGTAAGCGAAATCATCAACTCAGAATCGCGCCTAGAAGTGATTGACGTTGCGGTAAATGGCAGAGAAGCGGTCGAAAAAGCCAAAGCTCTCAAGCCGGACGTCATCACCATGGATATTGAAATGCCAGTTATGGATGGCATTACGGCTGTGCGTGAAATCATGGCCGCATCTCCAACGCCAATTCTGATGTTTTCGTCCCTGACTCATGATGGGGCGAAAGCAACTCTTGATGCGTTGGACGCTGGTGCTCTGGACTTCTTACCGAAGAAGTTTGAAGATATTGCACGTAACCGCGATGAAGCGGTTTCGCTGCTTCAGCAACGTGTCATTCAAATTGCCTCTAAGCGTGCTTTCATGCGCCGTCCTGTAGCGCGTCCAGCTGCTGCAACTAGTGCTGCGCGCCCACTGGCTTCAAGAACCGCTGCGCCTGCCGCATCGGCTCCGGCTCGACCGGCAGCAACCAAGTTCCGCGCATCGGGTAAGAAATACCAGTTAACAGCGATTGGCACATCCACTGGTGGCCCAGTTGCTTTGCAAAAAATTCTTACTCGTCTGCCGATGAACTACCCACATCCAATCGTGCTGATTCAGCATATGCCTGCGACATTTACGGCGGCATTTGCAAGTCGATTGAACACG
>NZ_JAWOQS010000682.1:0-642 GCF_033438945.1 Vibrio sp. Y176
CGAATGGTTACCATGTCGTCCTCTTTGCTTTCTCAAAAATAAAATTAACCCCAAAAACCGTTCAATAACCTGAACAATCTGGGGTCTCGTGCCAAAATAAAGCTCCGGAATTTTACTCTTATCCCGGAGCAATGCAAGGGTTTAGTTACTTTTTCACCAACATAAATCGAAATTCAAGTTTGTGACGCAGCTAACACCCTGAAACTATAGTCACATCGATGAATTATCGACCAAATGGATTGAAGCCGCCGCCTCCACCCATACCGCCCATCATGCCTTGCATGTTACGCATCATGCCTTTCATGCCGCCCTTCTGCATTTTCTTCATCATCTTCTGCATTTGGGTAAACTGCTTCAGTAGACGGTTAACATCTTGAACCTGTACACCTGAACCTGCAGCGATACGCTTTTTACGCGAACCTTTAATGATTTCAGGACGTTGACGCTCTTTCATCGTCATTGAGCTGATGATCGCTTCCATTTGCTTAAACATCTTGTCATCGACTTTGTCTTTCACGTCAGATGGTAGCTGAGACATACCTGGTAGCTTGTCTAGCATGCCCATCATGCCACCCATGTTTTGCATTTGACCTAGCTGTTCACGGAAGTCTTCAAGGTCGAAACCTTTCTTCTCTTTGAACT
>NZ_JAWOQS010000683.1:0-642 GCF_033438945.1 Vibrio sp. Y176
TGCTGGTTCGCCTTGTTCCGCCGCACTTTGTAGTGCGCGTGTTGGGGCGTGAATCAGTTTGTTGGTGAGTTTATTACTAAGTTCGCGCAGTACTTTCTCCGGATCTGCGCCAGCTGCCAATGATTGCAGGCTTTTACTCAGTAACTCTTCACGTATTTCGTTCGCCGACTTACGATAATCGCGAATACTATCAACCGCTTGCAGTGAGCGTAGCCACGTCATAAACGACGCACTTTCTTCACTAACAATGGCTTCGGCCTGAATCGCTTCAACTTTACGTTGCTCAATATTGCTATCGATGATCGACTGCAAGTCGTCCACCGAATACAGATAAGCATCGCTCAATTCGCCAACTTGCGCTTCCACATCACGTGGTACAGCAATATCGACTAACAGAATAGGTTGATGACGACGTTGTTTCAGCGCTGTTTCAACCATGCCTTTACCAATAATAGGCAACGGACTCGCTGTTGAGCTAATCACGATGTCCGCTCTTGCGAGGTGGTCTGGGATTTCGTTCAGGCTGATTACTTCGGCACCAAACTGCTCAGCTAACCCTTGAGCACGCTCTTTGGTGCGGTTTGCGACTATCATTTTTGTGCAGCCGTTCGACGCTAAGTGCTTCGCGACCAGTTCGATGGT
>NZ_JAWOQS010000684.1:0-642 GCF_033438945.1 Vibrio sp. Y176
TCTTATTGAGCACATTCATCGCGATGCCATTGTTATGCTTATGCACAATGGTATGGGTACGGCCGAGCAGGTAGAAGAGATGCTATCCGGAAATCCCGTCGTTATCGCAACCACAACCCATGGTGCTTATAAGCCGAATAAAGAGCACGTAATGCACACGGGGCAAGGCATCACTCAAGTTGGCGGCTTTAATGCATCTGGCGCTCATTGCCAGTTTTTGCAAGATGTTATGCAGCACGCTTTACCAGAAGTTGTTTGGAACCCAAACATCAATGCCGCGTTATGGACCAAACTCGCCATAAACTGTGCAATCAACCCGCTTACAGCATTGCATCAATGTAAAAATGGCGACCTTGCACACGGTGATTTTCAAGACACCTTGAAAAACATCACGAAAGAACTTGTCGAAGTGATGAATAAGGAAGACATTGCGACGCAGTTCGACGTACTTTTCGAGACCATTATGCAAGTGGTGCGGGCAACGTCTGAGAACTATTCTTCAATGAGGCAAGATGTGTTTCATCAGCGCCCGACCGAAATTGATTTTATCACTGGGTACTTGCTAAAAGCGGCAGAGAAACATCGCATCAATACACCTGAGAATTTAGAACTTTACCAACGCATCAAACAAATAGAACACAG
>NZ_JAWOQS010000685.1:0-641 GCF_033438945.1 Vibrio sp. Y176
TAACGCTCTGTTAAGGTGTGAAGCACGCAATGACCAAGCTGCTGCATGGCACTTCAACACCAAAGTCAACGCATATCGAAAATGCTACGCGTGCTGAATCACTCTTAAACAGTTTGTTATGTTCGTAGCTTTTGTAGTCCTCGAACTGCCCGGTTAGTCGACTCTACCAAGTCAGTCCGCTTCAATTTATCTCGAATTGCCAGCGCTTCTATGAACTGTTGCTCAGCCAGTTCATAGTTGCCAAGCTCAACGTTCAATTTACCCAAATGCTGCAAACTAAAACTCAAAGAGAGCTCACAAGCAAAATCCTGGCTTTTTAGGAATTCTTTTTCAGCGCCAATCATGTCACCTGCATATTGCAGAGCTATACCTGAAGTATGGGTTGACCAGAACTTGTTCTTAACGCTAGACGTTGAAGTTTGCACTTTAGAAGCCAGCCAATAAGCCAACCTATATAGCCCGATGATTCGTAAACAATCGGCTATCAATATTAACTGCCACTCTAGCTTCTCTTTTCTGTTTGAAAGTTTGAATATGAGAGCCTTATATAGCTTTACAACAAGTTTATGGAAAACGCTAAAAGTTACCCTATCTCTTTGATACTCCACCACGTCCTCCAAGAACATAACGCCCTGTTAAGG
>NZ_JAWOQS010000686.1:0-641 GCF_033438945.1 Vibrio sp. Y176
CACATTATCAGGCGGCGAAGCGCAGCGAGTGAAATTGGCAAGAGAGCTATCCAAGCGTGATACGGGTAAAACCTTGTACATTCTGGATGAGCCGACAACTGGTCTGCACTTCCATGATATTCAGCAGCTATTGACCGTACTTCATCGCCTGCGCGATCACGGGAATACCGTTGTGGTTATCGAGCATAACTTGGACGTCATCAAAACAGCAGACTGGATCATCGACTTAGGACCAGAAGGCGGACAAGGCGGCGGAGAGATCATTGCCCAGGGAACACCAGAAGATGTGTCTCAGATCGAAGGTTCGCACACAGCTCGATTCCTTAAGCCTATGTTGAAATAGAAAAAACGGGTAAAGTACAAAGACCAGCCAACGCTGGTCTTTTTTCATTCAAAACAACGCAATATATATGGCTACTATACATGTAAGTGGAACCAAACTTTCTCCTGAAAAAGTACAAGTTCCTCTCAATCGCAAGTTTCTCATCGCTTTGGCCGTTCTGTTTTTACTGGCCATGCACTTTTTTATGCCCAATCCAGGTGGATCAGGGTTAGCCTTATCCTTCAACGCAACAACGTGGATTGCATTTAGCTTTGCGTTAGGTATCGGTTGCTATCAGCTCGCGAGTAACCGCATTTTA
>NZ_JAWOQS010000687.1:0-641 GCF_033438945.1 Vibrio sp. Y176
ATTTTCTTCGATGGCCTGTAACAAATAGTCGAGGTCAATTTGATCAACAGAAGGGAGTAATTGCCTTTCACTGTTCTCAAGCCCTAAATCAGCAACGAGTAGGGTATTGTCTTCACACATGACAATTGCCCGCTGAATCACATTACGCAGCTCACGCACATTTCCAGGCCAACGATGTTTAAGCAGTTTTGCTTTCACTTCTTCGGACATGTTGTGTACTTGACCATGAGATAAATCTGTTAAAAAGTGCTCAGAAAGCATCAAAATGTCTTTGCCTCTTTTTCGAAGTGGAGGAATGGTCAGCGGTAATATATTGAGTCGATAAAATAGATCCTCCCTAAATTCTCCTTGTACGACTTCGCTTTTTAAATCCACATGGCTGGCGGCAATCACACGACAATCAACATCGATAAATTTATCCGCACCTACTTTGTGTATTTGTTTGCTTTCTAAAAAGTGAAGGAGATGTATTTGAAGATCCGAAGGCATATCTCCAATCTCATCGAGAAATAAAGTGCCTTTGTGTGCTTTTTGAATAAAACCAATCCGGTCAGAAATGGCACCTGTAAATGCACCTTTTTCGTGGCCAAAAAGTTCGGAAGCAATCAAGCCACTTGGAATCGCGCCGCAGTTAACCTCTA
>NZ_JAWOQS010000688.1:0-641 GCF_033438945.1 Vibrio sp. Y176
GCTTTTTTGTGGGTGGAATCTAAGCTGATATCGCGGTTTGAATCTCTTGAAGTATCTCTGGATTGGCAATTGCGCCTAAGTTTTCAACTTGTCGACCATTGACAACCTGCTTGACGGCAAGTTCTACCAGTTTGCCAGATCGCGTTTTCGGAATATCGCTGATGGCGAAAATGGCACTCGGCACATGGCGTGGTGAACAGGCCGATTTCAGCTGCGCTTTAATGCTGCCGATTAACTCATCATCCAACTCATCTTGGCTTTCTAATTGAACAAAAAGCCAGATCTGTTCATTTCGATCCACTTCTTTCCCAACCGCGATGGAGTCGACGATGCCATCAATAGCATTCACCTGTTGGTAAATTTCTGCGGTACCAATTCTGACGCCACCTGGATTAAGAGTGGTGTCACTGCGGCCATAAAAAACAAAACCGCCAACCTCACTTTTTTCTACATCGTCGCCATGATGCCAAACATGATCGAACTTATCCCATTAAGCGCGATGGTAACGGTCGCCTGAATCACGCCAGAACCCAGAAGGAAAATTCGGCAGTGAATTGGTGCAAACCAGCTCACCTCGTTCACCCACGACACTGTGACCTTGTGGATTAAATACTTGCACATCAACGCCTAAGCCTGCGGAT
>NZ_JAWOQS010000689.1:0-640 GCF_033438945.1 Vibrio sp. Y176
ACAAAGTGTGCAACCTAATGCGCCAGCACTAGCAAGCATTAACAAGGAGGAGGCGTAATGTCAGTCATCAAACATGTTGGACTCTTTCTTGTGCCTATTAGCGTGTCAGCGATTGCGGTTGCGTGGCATTTAGATTTGCTTACGCCAGATACTCAAGCGGTTACGCCAGAGGTAGTGGTGGCGGAAGTCGTACAACAATTTGAAGTTTTAGATTATCCAGAATCAACGGATCTTGCTCAACTGCCACGAGAATGGCCGAGTGCCGAATTATCTCGCGACATTGGGACATTCTTGCAACCCTCCGAGTATGCCAACGAGGGTGAGGCTCCAGATCTGACAACGGCTACTCCCGTCACGAGCACAGCATCTACGCATCGTCGTGACGACTTAGGTTTGTCATTGGATGATCTAGACTTGTCTTCCTTGTCTCCAGATCTCGCCAAAAAAGTGGAAAATGCGCTGTCTCAAAATGATGCGCCGACTTCTGCACCGTCACAGGTGAATGACTTGGAGCGCAATGCGCAGCAGTGGCAAGGACGTCTTCCAGCCCTTAATTTGCAAACGCACATGTATGCCAGTGATGCCAATCGTCGTTGGGTGAAAATCAATAACGTGGAGTATCACCAAGGGGATGTGGTGG
>NZ_JAWOQS010000690.1:0-640 GCF_033438945.1 Vibrio sp. Y176
TGGCCTTACGGCTAAACAACAGCGTGGAAAACTCATCCATCTGCTTTTGCTCACGTTTGGCTTCCGCGATTTGCTTTTCTTTCGCTTTCTTTTCGATCATCCACTCGTAAGACATGCGTTCTTGACGCATCTTGAGCCAGTAGTCTTTGCAGTTTTCGACTTGTTCTTTGAAGTGATGCTCTGCTTGCTTTTGCTTTGATAGTGTCTCGTCAAGCTGACATAAGAATCGGTTGAGATGCCCGTATTGGCTGGCGGTTAAACCCGCTTGGCCACGATCCACCAGCTGTTGGCAGTAATCGAGACGATACTTTTCGATTTGCTCAACCTGACGGTAATAGTCTTCAAGCTCAGAGCGCGCTTTGTTCAGCGCAAGTACGGCTTGGTCTTCGCGCTCTTTGGTCTGCTCAAGTAGGAATTCCATCGCATTATTCATACGCTATTACCCACCCAAAATATTTCTGAGCATATTGACGCACATATCGTATGGCACCGATTCTTTCATACGCTGCTGCAAGTATTCGTCTAGCTTCGGTTTTAATGTAAATGCGCCATCGATAGCCGGATCGGTGCCCGGCTTGTACGCCCCAATCGACACCAAATCTTGATTTTTGCGACAAATAGACAAGACCTGACGTACCGC
>NZ_JAWOQS010000691.1:0-640 GCF_033438945.1 Vibrio sp. Y176
GCTTACTCAGACGCTTTGCTGTAATTAAACCGTCTTCAAAGCCCAGCCCAATCAATACCTCTTGAATCGCTTTGATGGTTCCTGATGAGCCGAGTGCAATATCCCAACCTTTCTTGCGGTATTTGGTCGCGATGGACTCTAACTTTTGTTCGGCAGCGAGCATGGCTTTGCTGAAGTTTTTGCTCGATAACTTGCCATTTTTGAAGTACTGCTGTGTAAAGCTGACGCAGCCCATCTGTTTGCTATTAAGCAGTTCTGGCTCGAACTCTTGTCCGATGATCATCTCGGTGCTGCCACCGCCAATATCGACCACCAGTTTAGAATTAGATTCCACTTGAGTGTGTGCGACACCTAAGTAAATTAGGCGCGCTTCTTCCTCTCCCGGAATAATCTCTATCGGGAACGGCATGACTGCTTTTGCACGTTGGATAAACAAATGCGCGTTTTTCGCTCTTCTTAGCGTGTGTGTAGCAGCGATGCGCACATTGGATTCCTCAAAGCCTTGCAGCCTCTCTGCGAACATCGCAAGACACTCCAACGCTCGCTCCATGGAGGCGTGACTTAAATTCAATTCATTGTCTAGGCCAGAGGCTAAACGAACCCTCTGTTTATGGCGACTGATGAGCTGTAGGTCGCTGCC
>NZ_JAWOQS010000692.1:0-639 GCF_033438945.1 Vibrio sp. Y176
CTTTCGTGTGATGAGCAAGCTCGCCACACAGGAAAAGTCTCATTCATTAACCGATCCTAAAAGCCCCTTTCTCGCAGAGCCGGTTCACCTCGGTTACGACTTAAAACGCCAAGAAAAGCGGTTGAAGGTTCAATCCCAGGTAGAAATTCGCCGCGCCAAAGGGCAAATCCTTCATGGATTAAGCATCGATTTGTCGAGCTCTGGAGCGAAATTTAAAGTCCCGAGCGCATTTAAATACAACCTTGGTGAAATCATTCACGTTTCATTTACCGAGTTTGCAGGCAAGTCGCAAGTTGCAGGCATCGAAAAGCCACTGTCATATCGAGTATTGGCCGTGGACGATTGCTATGAAAATGATGCAGTGCGCTATCTACGAACCATTCGTCTAACGGAAACCAATGTCGTTGCGCGCGTCATCGACGAAGCATTAAACAGTGCCGCCAAACGCGCACGTCATGACAACCAAGATAAAATCATTCGTGCACGCACACGCGGTTATGAGCACATTGCACTCAAACACACGAGCAACTTACCACTGTTTTTTGATGGTAACGAACTCAAGCTAGCGATGCTGACACCAAACAACCAAAAGTTGTGGCAGTACTGGCACGATGAGAGAAATCAACAAGTGTTTGGCTC
>NZ_JAWOQS010000693.1:0-639 GCF_033438945.1 Vibrio sp. Y176
CCAGAAAAAAGATCTAAACCAAAGCGTTTAAGCTCTTTCTGTTCGCCTTTTTTGAGCCATTCTTCTTCTACGTTGGAAGAGATAGTTCCACTAGATTCAGATCTAGGCTTGATGACTTGCGGATTTTCGTAAGGAGATTTGTTTGAGGACGAACTAGAGGGAATTGAGAAACCATATTTACTCGCCAGTGCCTGCTGTTGGTCAGCGGGTAAGTTTTGAAACATTTTTATTTGTTCTGGAGTGGGTGTTTGTGCCATTGAATAAGACGCAAACGTACTTGCCAATATAAAAGCGGCAATAGAGATATATCCTTTAAACATGGTATGTCACTATAATAATTGAATAAAAGACCCTAGCCCCAAGTTTGAGCTCTAGGTATTTAAATTAGAAACGGTGCTGAAAACCAAGTGTAATCGAGTTAAGGCGAACTTGGTCTTCAGAGACGTTATCAACGAACTCAAATATCACCGCGCTTTGGTTGTTTAAAGCGTAGTGCATACCTAACCCAAAACTAAATCCTTGTTCTTTGTGAGAACCTACATTTTGCAGATCGAGCTGAACGCTTGAATACCCAGCTAAACCATAAGGTGCAACTCGCTCTGAAACTGGCATATTCAACTTAACAAAGCCGCTCAAAAC
>NZ_JAWOQS010000694.1:0-638 GCF_033438945.1 Vibrio sp. Y176
CAATTCTATGTTCTCCACTCTCTCTACTTCTATCACGTCGGGGTGATAACAAATAAACGTCTGCTGATTAAAGTGGAACAACAAGTCGCAGATGTCCTCAATCGACTCAAACGGTAAATACACCAACACGAAATCATCGTTATCCGCTTGGTTATCCAAAGTGTGAACGATGGGCGGTAGCAACGGCTGATCAAAGTGATACCAGTGCAATCCAAGCTGATGTTGAGATGGAGCAAAATACTCAAGTACTGATTTATCCAGCCAGCTCGCCCCCTTCAGAGGCACTGGATAGCGAAACGCATTTTGGTGACTGATACCGATACACGGCTTATTTTGTTGACGAGCAGCCCAAGCCGTGACGGGTTCAAAGTCATTGATGATTAAATCATAAGGCGCCAGATTAAGTTGGTTCACTTCTTTGAAAAAATGAATCAAATTGTTGTTCAAGGCCGTTTTGGCGTAATTGACCGAGCCTTTTTCCGTCACAAACGTAAAACCGCGACGAGTCTGATAATCGCCAAACGCTTCCATTGAAAAGTATTTCTCCGGTGCTCGCCCAGAAAAAAGAAAGTCGACCTGCACATCGTGCGATTCAAATGCCTTGCTCATTGCACGAGCACGTGCGATATGGCCATTTC
>NZ_JAWOQS010000695.1:0-638 GCF_033438945.1 Vibrio sp. Y176
AGACCAATTGCGGCTCATAACGATTCCTTATCTTTGCATTTTGATGGCGGGATAGATGGTGGATTGTCCGTCGGTCAGTTCTCCGACCCACGTCATCGATGCTTGAGTGCAAACGGGCAACACGACTTCGCCAGAGTATTTTCCAGGTGCTATTTTCTTGAGGAGAAACTTCGGCTCACCCATTTCCATTTCTCTTCCTGAAAGGCTCAGAACCAACTGCTCTGCGTCACTTTTGTTCCATTCGACATCGAATTTAGCAGGAACAAGGGGCTGAGCATTATCGACATTGAGTGTCATAGTGACACCTTGTTGGACACATGCCGTTGTCGAGCGCAGGCAGTACTCATCAAGTGGTTTGACTGTCGAGGAAGAAGAGAAACTCTTGAGCAGCGTCGGGGCGTAGAATCCCGCAACGAGTGCGACCGCAATGGCGGCAATTTTTAACACTTTCATTAAGGTTCAGCATTTATCACTTAACATTAACCGCATCGTAGCACATATGTGTAACTCGCCAAGGCGTCTCCTCGACAATTTGTGCGTTATACCTAAATGATTTTGAGATGAATGAGTTAACGACTCATTGTGAGTCGGACTTGGGTTGAGAGCGTGTGCCGAACCACCGAATTGTCGGCTTTTTC
>NZ_JAWOQS010000696.1:0-637 GCF_033438945.1 Vibrio sp. Y176
TCGCATCACCTGGAGCACTTTTAAGCTCATTTAGCTGCCAGTAAGTTTTTGATACGTGATCCTCTGTGATGGAATCTCTCTCCACTGGCAATTTTGACGAGATATAATCGACGCTGGTTTTTATAGACTGAGCAACATGGTCAACTAATAGGTTTCTAACCTGAATTTGCTTTCTTAATTGTTGATTACTCGTCAATAATACGCGGCTTTGATGCCTTAGTTGGTTGGTCTTTAGAGTGACCTGAGCAGCAAGCTCTCGGTTTGCTTGCATAACATATCGTGAACGCCAGTACATGATAAGGCCGATAAGCGTAGAAATTGAGACGAGAAAGCCTAATATCGCAAGCTGGGATAGATACCATGGTTTGAGCACTTCAAAACGAGACTCTAAGCCAACAACGCCCGCCGTTACCTGTGACTCGTTACTCACTTGAAGGTGGTATTCCCCAGAGTTAAGGTGCTCTAAGGTTAACTGTCCCCCTTCTAAGGTCTGCCATCGATCGTCTTCGTTTAAGCGGTAGTACAGGTTCTGGCTATCCGGTTTAGGCATGATGCCAAAGAGAAAACTCAGCGAAGAACCATAAGGCAGCTTAATCCCATCAAGGTCGGAACTCCCCACTTGGATTACATCGTTTTC
>NZ_JAWOQS010000697.1:0-637 GCF_033438945.1 Vibrio sp. Y176
AGTTCAGTTTTTTGGAATGAGGTTGTATGTAGTACTAATCCATAGTCAGGGTATTACATATAATTGATGTTAGTCAGCACACCCCCACTTTGGAAAAGCAGAATTGAGTCCTATATGGAAGCCAAGCAATGTACTGCTATAGAGGGGTCAGCAACAAAATGTATTTTAGCTACCAGTTACCCATCTCTGCTCTTGTCAAAGCCACCAGACTCCACCAACGCATTCTCACTCCGACCTCGTCACATATCGACGTTTGGTCATGGACTTTCAACGTCCACGGTACCCTGGGTGTCAACTTCAGCCTGTTACATGCATTGTCTGTTTTCAAAATACACTTCTGTTTTCACAGGAAATGTACAGTTTGCATACAGTCTCTTTCAAAATAAACACACTACGTTGGTACAACACTGTAAATTGATGGGTTTTTTTTACTTGAACAACAAACACAGATGATTGGGTTTAGGCAACAAAAACAAGTGGTTAGGTCAAGGAAAAAGGAACAGGGTTTGGCTTTAGAATCTTACAGGATGCTAACACCACTCTCCCAGGTGAAAGTCAGTGTTTGTTGGACCCATCCACTGTTAAACTATAACGGCAACCAACCACATAACATGGCAACGTTAAAGGATGCCTTTTT
>NZ_JAWOQS010000698.1:0-636 GCF_033438945.1 Vibrio sp. Y176
TATTACACCGAAAACCAATATTACGAATCGTCCGGCGTTGTTGACCCAAAGGTGCTGGAGTACATAGCAACCAGCTTCGCGGCTCGTGGTGAATACAGCCACACAGGGTTCATTTATAACTCCAGTGGCCAAAGCATCTTGTTGCGATACGAACTCATTGATAAACGAACGGGCGCACCGCCAGTTAGCTTCGATCCTAGCAACGTGTTTTTTGTTGTCGTGTCCGTATCTTTAGAAGTGTTTAACGACATCAAACACGACGTCGAATTTGATACTCATAGTGTGATTACGTTTGCCGATAAACCCATTTATCTAGACATCCCTCTTGCGCAAACCATTGAACTGCTGCCCCTCTTTTATGCGGTGCTCTCCCCAGCGGAGTATTTGATGTGGAACAAAGTGGACAAAGTATGGCTAGAGCTTGCACTTTCTTTTGGTATCGCGGCATTTTGTACCATCACGCTGATCGTCTTAGTGCTCTATCGTTACGTTTTGCATCCAGTCTCTCGCCTCGATAAACAACTCAGTGAGCTAGAATCGAATCAGCGAGACAACATCGAAAAGCTCGGAACCAATGATGAAATTGGCCGTCTTTCATCTCGCTTTTTTGATATGTACGAAGAGCTCAACGTCATA
>NZ_JAWOQS010000699.1:0-636 GCF_033438945.1 Vibrio sp. Y176
AAGCGATCAAACGCTCAATGCCACAACGTATGGTGAAAGCGCTAGAAGACGATATGGAAGCGCGTGGTGCAGTTGCACTAAGTCGAGTTCAGAAAGCACGCCAAGACATCATGCAAATGGTGCGCGAGCTTGATGAGTCGGGCGAAGTTCAGTTGCTTCTATACGAAGAGCCAACGGTGGAATAAAGCATGGCAGAACAAAGATCGAACATTATGCGACTGCCTCCAAGTGGTTACCGTTTACACCGTTTTCCGCCGCTGGCTCAGCCAGTTGCGGTTGATGAAGAGTTCGGCTTGGACAACCAAAGTTGGCATGAGACGCAAGTGGACATTCAGCAGCAACTTGAATCAGGTTTCCAGCCGGGGCTGCAACAAGGACAGGAAGAAGGCGTACGCCAAGGCATCGAGCAAGGTAAGCAACAAGGCTTGCTCGATGGCCAGAAAGAAGGCTTTCAGAAAGGATTTGTTTCTGGTGAACAAGCTGGTAAGCAAGGCTTTTTAGAAGCGGCGAAGCCAGTTAATGACTTGTTACAAGCCTTGTCTCGCTGGCAAAGTGAAAAAGAGCAGCAGCAACGACACATGATTTGTGAGTTGGTACAGAAGGTGGCTCAGCAGGTGATTCGTGCCGAGCTTACTC
>NZ_JAWOQS010000700.1:0-636 GCF_033438945.1 Vibrio sp. Y176
CACTTTTTATTGTGCTTTTTAATAGTTCAAAAAGGATAGCGGATTATCCTGTTTTAATTTATTTAAAAATATAGTCTTTATTGGTTTTATAAACTGAGATTTTTTTGATGAGAATGCTATAAAAAGTGCGTTTTACTTCAAGTTTTATGACAATACTGAGATTGTATTTTCGGTAAAACTTAATTTTAGTTGGTTAAAGTGATGGTTTTGCCGAGTATCTTGTCTGTCTCTGTCACATTTGGTATAAAAAGCATCACCTTCTTTTCTGGAATTGGCCGATGTCACATCTAAATTACAACCATCTTTATTACTTCTGGATGGTGTGCAAGCAAGGCTCTGTTACCAAGGCCGCGGATGCGCTTTTTCTCACTCCTCAAACGGTGACCGGGCAAATCAAAGCGCTTGAAGAGCGGATGAAAGGTAAGCTAACCAAGCGAAACGGCCGTACTGTCGAACCAACAGAACTCGGACAATTGGTCTTCAAATATGCGGATCGTATGTTTGGTTTAAGCTATGAGATGCTTGATATTGTGAACTACAGTCAGCACTCCAATATTTTGTTTGAAGTTGGTGTAGCTGATGCGCTGTCAAAACGGCTAGTTAGTAAAGTGCTGATGACAACTGTACCTGAAGACA
>NZ_JAWOQS010000701.1:0-635 GCF_033438945.1 Vibrio sp. Y176
TTGATCGGACTAAAGCAATAGCTTTGGTTAAATACGCGTACATCGCGCGTCGCTGGGGCCATACCGTGAGAAATTAACCAACCTTCTAATGTTTGGTTTGCAAGCCAGTTAAAACCAACAAGCGAAGAGCGAGAAGCAACGCCGCGACCACCTTCACCATTGTTACCTACCGCACTAATCAAACCAGCAACGGCAGTACCGTGGCCGTTAGTGTCGACGGGATAACTGGATGGGAATAAAGAGTCTTCAACGAAGTTTCTGCTACCTGTGACTACGTTACCTGCAAGGTCTGGGTGATCGATCTGCACACCAGAATCAATGACCGCAACTTTAACGCCAATACCGGCAATGCCCATGGCTTGCGTAAGTTTGGTGTTTAAGTCATTACCCGCAACAGCAGGGTTTGCTGCGAATGCAGTTTGGCCAGTGTTGTCGAGATGCCATTGTTCTGAATAGAGCGGATCAAACGCCGAGACGGCAGGTGCAAGGCCCACAGCCAACATAGCGGCAAATAGGCGATTAAAGCGTGTTTCCATTTGTGACCTCATGTCTTTGTTTGGAATTTTTGTCCCTGTTCGATACTCCTTTAAACAGGAATGAATAAAACTAGCGGCAAAGAATGAGGACGCAAACTG
>NZ_JAWOQS010000702.1:0-635 GCF_033438945.1 Vibrio sp. Y176
CAGTCTTGCCTGCCATTCGCTCTAAAGCCGATGCGCGAATGATGTCACTGTTGGAAGAATCTTGAGCCGTATAAGCCAACGCATCTGAACCACCTCGGTGGCCTATTGCGTCTGCATAAAATGCGACCGAGAAGTGCTGAGTGTTGCGATACTTTGATTTTGGGAACCATTGACCAATCTGCTCATCGGCCCACTTCGCATCTTTATCATCATGACAAGCAGTACAAACATTGGGCGTATTAATATGCTTGCTTAAATCTGGGCGCGGAACGTGCCAACTGTGGTCTCTGCGCGGGTCTACCTGCATATAGGTCGTCTCCGGCATGTGGCACGTTGTGCATTTTGATGCCTCGGTGTTCGCTTGATGAAAGGTGTGGTTTTCTGACAGATAATCTGACGCTACATGGCATTGCGCACATACTGCTTCTTCTGGGATTTTGAGTTGGGCGGTATGTGGATCGTGACAATTTGTGCACGTTACGCCTTTCTCTGCCATGGCCGATTGCAAAAACGAGCCGTAGACATAGTCCTCATCGTAAATTTGGCCATCGTGATAATAGAGCTCAGGAGTAATTAAACTCAGGCGGTACTTATCAAGAAACGCACCTTTGACGTGATCCGCTTCTTCATTCAAC
>NZ_JAWOQS010000703.1:0-634 GCF_033438945.1 Vibrio sp. Y176
AAGTACCGTCGCCCATTGCAGCATAACCACCCCCCATAGAAACCAAGCCGACTTGGATCAGCGTCAGGCCAATCAGAGTTACGACAATGCCAGAGACGAGAGGTGTGATGATGCGACGTGCATGCTCAAGCACACGAGACAGTAAGATCTCGGCAAAGGAGGCAACTAAAATCGTCCCGAAAATCGCCGCCATCATGGTGCTGATGTCCGCGCCACCTGCTTTGAGTGATAAACCCGCACCGATGATTGGACCCAAAAAGTTAAAGCTGGTGCCTTGCACCGATAGCAAGCCGGAGCCAACAGGTCCAAAGGTACGGATTTGGATAAAGGAAGAAACACCAGATGCAAACAGCGACATGCTGATAATGGTGTTGGTTTGATCGGCCGGAACGCCCAAAGATTGGCAAATGATTAAGGAAGGTGTAATCACCGCAACGAACATCGCCAATAAATGCTGAAGTGCAGCAAAAATCGTTTGTGGCAGTGGTGGACGATCATTTAATTGATAGACCAGTTCCGAAGATCGGTTTGAAGTTGTCATGATTTGTCTCGCTAGTCGCAATGTGTTCCCAGATCTCGCTGAATGGGAGGGCTGGGTGGAGTTGACGTCGTTACCTGTGATTGCTGTTAATCA
>NZ_JAWOQS010000704.1:0-634 GCF_033438945.1 Vibrio sp. Y176
GCAGTCATCATTATTGCTTACTCTTTGTTACATTAAATGTGACAGATTGAGCAATGCGCTGCGCCGTAGCTGGCGGAATATCTCCGACCACAGAGATTTCATAATCACCATTAACAAAACTGTGTAAGGTTCTACGGCCTTGACGAACCAGTTGTCCTTTTAATGAATGCTCATCTTTGTTTGCTACGTAAACAGAGAAGTTGAACAAGCCATCAGAATACAACTGACTTTCTACCATTTGGTCTGTTGATGCCATACGGTAGCGGTTGAGATCGTTTGGATGAAAACCGTCTGGAGTCCAGCCCACAGTCCAATTGCTCGTGCCAATTTCACCTTTCGGCATGGTAAGCACAGCAGGAAGTTGAACGTCTTCAAGGCCGCTCATCAACTCTGCAATTTTAGGGTTTACTGTGTAAGAGATCGTGCGGTATTGCTCTAGCATCTCGCCATCACGATCGACAAGATCGGCGCGAAGTGGCAACTTGCTCTTTTCGTCAATCCAAAGGACATAGGAATAACGTAGTCCGTCTTTCGGCACAATACGTAATACCTGAGTTGGAACACCGGCTTCACGCGCACGCCCTACTTGAACGTAGTCGTAATACAGGTTTAGCTCGTCGATATTGGTGTTGAG
>NZ_JAWOQS010000705.1:0-634 GCF_033438945.1 Vibrio sp. Y176
CCAAGCAGTGCCGCTCACTTTTGCTAGACCTTGCGTATTAGCAAAATCAGCCAGAACCACTTGGCCTTGAAGCTGTGATTGACCGTTAGTGTAAGTTGCGTAAACCATGCCGTTGTCTTCTACGCGTACGCCTGCAAGCTCACCAGATGTGTAACCGTTCGGGCTGTTTGTGCTCACGCCAAACGCAGCACCAAATTGCGTGCTGCCTTTTAGGTTGATATCAACGCTCATTGCGTTTGCGCCCGCAGCTGGGAATGCCACATTGAAAGAGCCTGTTGGCGCCGCTAACGTACCGTCTTTATTAAACGTCACAGGGATGGTTGAAACAGGAGGTTTACCACCGTCGACTTGCACGTTCACTTCCCATGCGTTGTCTGCCGTTTTAGTGAAGTACTGCGTCACGGTGTGAGAGTTGCCAAGTGAATCGTACACCTGTGTCGTGTAAGAAGAGTTGAACGAAGTTGGATCCGCTGGATCGAACGGCGTTACCGCTTTATCAATCGCTTTTGCACTTGCATCGAAGTTCGCAACAAAATCAAGCTTATCTGTCGCTTTCGCGTTGAGTGACGATGTTGATACTTGGATGTTACCTACAGAACCCGTCATCAGGTTGTTGTTGCTATCTACGCTGTAA
>NZ_JAWOQS010000706.1:0-633 GCF_033438945.1 Vibrio sp. Y176
TTCTCGCTGGTATTGGTATTGCAATCATCGCAGGTCCACTCGGGTCTTTTGTTGTATGGCGCAAAATGGCCTACTTCGGTGACACTCTTGCCCATGCATCGTTAATGGGGCTCGCTCTCGGGTTCTTACTGAACGTTAACCTCTATCTTGCGCTGCTAGTCTGCTGTTTAGCATTAGCGGTACTCCTTGTAACACTGCAAAGGCAGCAACTGGTGGCCACAGATACCCTACTCGGAATTCTGGCTCACAGCTCTTTGTCTATCGGTTTGGTGTCAGTAAGCTTTTTGGACAATGTTCGTGTCGATCTAATGAGTTACCTATTTGGTGATTTATTAGCTGTATCACCAGAAGATTTGATGTTTATTTATGCCGGCGTAATTGCCGTTAGTGCATGTTTGTACATATTCTGGCGACCGTTATTATCAAGTACCGTCAGCGAAGAGCTAGCCGCTGTAGAAGGTGTGAACACAGATTTAATTCGTCTGGTCTTGATGCTGATGGTGGGCGTAGTGATTGCGGTAGGTATGAAGTTTGTCGGTGCCCTTATCATGACGTCACTGTTGATCATCCCTGCAGCAACAGCGCGTAAGTTGTCTTCTACACCAGAACAAATGGCATTCTTCGCATCCAGCA
>NZ_JAWOQS010000707.1:0-632 GCF_033438945.1 Vibrio sp. Y176
TTCAGCTGCCGAAGACACCCTCAATCAAATTGAAAAACAGCTCGACGAAGCCGACTCTGTACTTCAACGTACAGACAGCGTCCGTTATCGTCTGGTGATGCAACGAGCCCTGCTAGCGGCTCATCGTGGCGATAACGTTGGCGCAGAGCGTTTGTATGCTCAAGCGAAAAGCATGCTTGAGGACAGTCGTTCCGATTTGGCCTTAATTGATTACTACACTTCTGTTGGTGAGTTTTACCTTAACAGTAAAAAATACAACCTTGCGCTTTCAGAACTGCTTTACGGTTATTGGCAGTCCATCGAAAGTGACAGCGGTACTCGCCTTGCCAAAGTAAACCGCTTGCTGGCGAGACTTTTCCAAGAGCGTCGTGTGTACGACAAAGCCATTGAATATCTGTCTCAGGCTGCAGATTTCTACGACTCTTACCCAAGCTCCCCTATTTTGGCCGATGTACTTGAACAAATGGGCGACATCTATTTTTATCAAGGCAAGTTCAATCTTGCTTTGGTGCACTACTTCAACGTACTGGATCACGAAAGCACCAGTCGTAATATCAATCGCACCATTAAGATTCGGTTGAGCTTGGCTGCGACTTACCTGCAACTCTACAACTACGCACTTGCAGAGCAAT
>NZ_JAWOQS010000708.1:0-632 GCF_033438945.1 Vibrio sp. Y176
CGCTGCTTTAAATCCTTATCGATGTCTCGAATCAAGCTGCCATCCAGCTTTATCACTTCCGGCTCTAACTTTAAGATCTCATCAATATTGGAGTATCCAGAACCAAAATCGTCCACGATAATGCGCGCACCCAGTTTTCTGAAATGGCTGCACACTTCTATCATACGACCGTAATCTTTAATCTGTTCAGACTCCAGCACTTCCAGCCCTATCCGCGTCGGGTCATTCAACTGGCTGATTTCATGCTCCAGCAACATCAACGTTTTGTCGCTCAACAAATCTTGCGGAGACAGGTTAATCGAGACATCCCCTTTCTTATCTCGCATGTAATGCAGCGTCGAGCGGATCATGTGACGACTCAATCTGGTGTACAAATGCGTGTCTGAGATGATCGGTAAAAATCGCCCTGGAGCAATCACTGTTCCGTCTTCTTCTAAAATCCGCACCAGACATTCTTGGCTGGCAGGAAGATGACTGTAAGCGTGCACAATCGGTTGGCTATACGTAATAATGTTCTGCTTGAGAATCGCGCGGCTGACGCAACTCAACCACCCTAGTTGCTCTTTACGTACATCTTCACTGACTTCGATGTCTTTAGCGTTGCAAATATGCGTGTTGCTGCGAACGCCAGA
>NZ_JAWOQS010000709.1:0-632 GCF_033438945.1 Vibrio sp. Y176
AGTACGTGCCAGAGTAGATTTTAAAGTCGGGGCTAAAAGTAATATCGATGCGGAGATCCTGTCTTTCCGTGGCCTTAAGACAGATAAAGAGCATGTGGCAGTTATTTTTAAACAAGCGGATCAAACGCAAGACACGCCGCTAGTGCGTATGCATTCCGAGTGTCTGACTGGCGATGTTTTCCACTCATCTCGCTGTGACTGCGGTGAGCAGTTAGAAGAAACGATCCAACGTATGGGCGAATCTGGCGGCGTGATCCTTTACCTTCGCCAAGAGGGCCGTGGTATCGGTTTGTACAACAAGATTGATGCGTATCGTCTGCAAAGCCAGGGGATGAACACTTACGAAGCAAACAACCATTTAGGCTTTGATGATGATTTAAGAGACTTCACCGAAGCGGCACAAATGTTAGAAGCGTTAGGTATCAAGAAAATTCGTCTTGTGACCAATAACCCTAAGAAAATCCGTGAATTAGCTGAATACGGAATTGAGATTGCTGAAGTTGTCAATACTTCGGCGCACATTAAAGATGGTAATGAAAACTATCTTAGAGCGAAAGTTTCTCACGGCAAACATAACCTAAAGGTTTAATCCTAAAGAGAAAACTGTCAATTATGAATGTTAAAAGCCTCAC
>NZ_JAWOQS010000710.1:0-632 GCF_033438945.1 Vibrio sp. Y176
ATGAAAGTTCGTCCTTCTATCCTTGACCAAATCGGTATTGCGAAAACCGAACCTAGTGATGCGAACAACCAAGATATTTCATCACTCGTTGGTAAAGTGGATATCCGTAAACTCGACCACTACTCTCAAGACGACCCAGATGCGTACAGCTACTCTGGCGCGCTGTGTAAAGCAAACCAAGGCTTGATGGAATTCGTCGAGATGTTCAAAGCGCCAATTAAAGTATTGCACCCATTACTAACCGCAACACAGGAAGGCAACTTTAACGGGACGGAAGGCCTTTCTGCGATTCCATTCGACGGCATGATTTTAGCTCACTCTAACGAATCTGAGTGGCAAACCTTCCGCAACAACAAAAATAACGAAGCCTTCCTAGACCGTGTATACATCGTAAAAGTACCGTACTGTTTACGCGTATCGGAAGAAGTTAAAATCTATCAAAAACTGCTTGAAAACAGTGAACTATCTCAAGCCCCTTGCTCACCAAGCACATTAGAAACATTGGCGCAGTTCAGCATTCTTTCTCGTCTGAAAGAGCCTGAAAACTCGTCTATCTTCTCGAAAATGCGCGTGTACGACGGCGAGACGCTAAAAGACACCGATCCTAAAGCGAAAAGCTACCAAGAATATCG
>NZ_JAWOQS010000711.1:0-631 GCF_033438945.1 Vibrio sp. Y176
GGCGCGACCTGGCTGGACCGGCGGCTGATCCACGGCGAGACGGCCGACCTTGCGCCAACCGGCTTCGGGCAACAAGTCCGCGAAGCCATGGACCAGCGCCGCGAGCACCATATCGAACAGGGCGACGCCACCCGCAGCCGGGACAGCCGCGTCTTCTACCGGCGCAACCTTCTCGCCATCCTGCGGGAGCGCGAGGTAGCCGGCGTCGGATCGGATATGGCTTTGAGTAAGGGCCTGCCGTTCCGCGCCGCCACGGACGGCGAGAGCGTCAGCGGCAAGTTTACCG
The DNA here is from genome assembly GCF_033438945.1 of Vibrio sp. Y176. Taxonomy (NCBI): domain Bacteria; kingdom Pseudomonadati; phylum Pseudomonadota; class Gammaproteobacteria; order Vibrionales; family Vibrionaceae; genus Vibrio; species Vibrio sp. Y176. Next base: position 287 of record NZ_JAWOQS010000711.1, read on the forward strand.
GAACCGTGCATCTATCGAGCGGCAAGTTCGCCGTGGTCGAGAAATCCCATGAGTTCACCCTTGTCCCGTGGCGGCCGATCATCGACCGCCAACTCGGCCGCGAGGTTATGGGCATCGTGCAGGGCGGGTCGGTGTCGTGGCAGTTAGGGCGGCAGAGGGGGCTGGAACGCTGAGTGCGCCCATGCCGCATTGCGAAGCAAAAGATAATCGGATAAAATGTAGCAATTCATATTCGTAAGCGTGGAGTAATCAGATGGGAAATTCCAAGTCAGCAGACAAGTAAGCCGCAACAACCAGTATTGTTGTTGCGGCGCTCTGTAAGGCTAGTCTCATCTGATTGCTGAC
>NZ_JAWOQS010000712.1:0-631 GCF_033438945.1 Vibrio sp. Y176
TGCCGCGCCGCCATCAGTCAGCGGCGTACTGTTTGCTGCGGTAACACTGCCGTACTGGCGGTCAAATGCAGGACGTAACTTTGCATAACCCTCTAACGGCGAGTCGTGACGAACGTTGTTGTCTTCAGAAATCCACTTTTTGTAAGGTTCAGGGAAAGCGGTCATCACCTCACCTTGGATTTTGCCTTCTTTCCAAGCTTGGGATGCCAATGTATGAGAGCGATGAGCTAGCGCATCTTGTTCTGCGCGTGAGATACCGTGCGTCTTCGCCATTTGCTCTGCCGTTTGTCCCATCGACAAACCCGTCGAGTATTCCGCGACGGCTGGCGGAACAGGCATGAGATCTTTAAAACTCAGACTCTTGAGAATATTGAGCTTCTGACCCAATGTTTTGGTTTTGCTTAGAGCCAACAGGTTAGCAGCAAGTTTTTTGGACACACCGATAGGAAGTACAGAAGATGAATCCGCACCACCAGCGATACCAATTTCAATGGTGCCAGCCATGATGCTCTCTGCTACGTTTACCGCCGCTTGGAAGCTCGTCGCACACGCACGCGTCACGCTGTAAGCGTCGGTATGGATGTTCATCCCCGTGCCCAATACGATTTCTCGTGCGATGTTTGGTGCTTCA
>NZ_JAWOQS010000713.1:0-631 GCF_033438945.1 Vibrio sp. Y176
TTTTAAAAAATGCGTGCGATGCGATGATTAACATTGAGTCGCCGACCATTGAAATTCATACACGCGTGAGCAAAGGAAAGATTTTAGTCACGATCGCCAACAACGGCCCTGAAATTGATGAGGCCACACGCCGAAAAATATTTAGGCCGAACTTTACAACGAAGAAAGGCGGATTGTCTTTTGGGTTGGGGCTTGGGCTCTCGATCGTTAAACGAATTATTGCAGGTTACAACGGTTCCATTGTCGTAAAAAGTGACAGTGAAAAGACCATTTTTAGAATCAAATTACCGGTAGAGGGTGAACATGGAGAAGCTTAATTTAATTTGCGTTGATGACCAACGAGAGGTGTTAAGCGCGGTTCTACAAGATCTAGAACCGTTGAATAAATGGCTGAATATTGAGGATTGTGAGTCTGCTGATGAAGTGCTTGAGCTGATGGATGAACTTGATGCTGATGGTGAAATGATCGCGCTAATTATTTCGGATCACGTGATGCCAGGTAAAACGGGTGTTGAGCTGCTGACGGAAATTTCCAAAGACAGCCGCTTTGTTCGCACTCGCAAAGTCTTGTTGACTGGGCAGGCCACGCACACTGATACGATCAATGCGATTAACTCTGCGGGCATCGATC
>NZ_JAWOQS010000714.1:0-631 GCF_033438945.1 Vibrio sp. Y176
TGACGCGCCAAATCATCAACAAATGAGGCAATATCCCCAGTCGCTGATTTCAGCTCTTCAGCGCTTAACTTTGCAATCTGCTGCGCTTGCGTGCTTTCGGTTCCAAGCTGAAATTGACTCACAAACTGAGTCGGCAATGACGAATCCACTTTGTCCGTAAGCTGGTCGGCAAACCAAGTTTGGAACTGACTTGCCAATGCATTGTTCATCTGCGTCGTAAGTTCGGCGGCGTCCACTTCACCGTTTGAGCTCGCGCGTTGTAGCGACCTCATCCAAATAGATGCGCTTTCGCTGAGCGCAGCACCCGAAAATGCGCTGTTTTTCTCTTTCAATTGAGTCAGCGTATCGACGTAAAGTGCGATGCTCTGTTCGTCAGTTTGACCTTTAATGGTTGGCAAATGCGCGATCAGTGAAGCAAGCTGCTGAGTTTCCGCATCACCTAAAATTGGGGTCAATTGCTCTGTTAGGCTTTGGCCAAACGTTGGCAGTGGCGTACTGCTTGCGGCGGCGGTAGCCGCTCCGGTTGCTGAGCCCGTTGTTGTCATATTCGTCATATCCAAACCTCTAGATCACCATACCGCGCATCATGGTTGGTCGCTTTCGTCTTTTACCCTGCACGCCTTGCAACTGA
>NZ_JAWOQS010000715.1:0-631 GCF_033438945.1 Vibrio sp. Y176
ACTGCTGCTGTTGGTGTTTAAAGTGTCATCAACACCACTAATAACAATGCCTTCGTTACCTTGGTCATCGACTGTAATGTTCACAGTAACATCGCCGAAGAAGTTGAGATCAGGGTTGAACTCTATCAATCCTTCTGCAATGGCGGCATTGAGATCTGCGACTGAACCTTTTAGCTCAACTGCTCCTGTACCGTCACCTTGAACCGTCAAACCATATTTCGAGATAACGTTAGCGTTCAATGCGAGATACCCGCTATCTACCGCTACATTAAGAACATACTCTGCATTCGGGTTATCAAGTACCGCATCGACATCAGAGATACCGAAGCTATTTAGCAATAAGGCGTTGTCTTCAGGTGTTTCCACATCGACAACATTAACGAAATCAGGTCTGTCGTTTACCGCAGTAACATCGACGGACACATCAAACTCTTCCGCATTACCCAAGCTTTGGCTGCCGTCTAGGCCGGTATCGACCGCTTGCACTTTAAAATGAAGCGAGCCAGCCCAAGAATTGTCATTTCTGTCACCAGAATTAAAGACGATTTGATCTAGGTCTTGAGCATTGATTTCAAGGACAAAAACACCACTACCTTGATCAACAAATGTCGTTCCATCTGGAAGTGACAAG
>NZ_JAWOQS010000716.1:0-630 GCF_033438945.1 Vibrio sp. Y176
AGAACTCAAACCACTGCAAGTGCTGATTCAAGTCAACACCAGTGGTGAAGATTCCAAATCTGGCGTTAGTGACGCAGAAATATTCGAACTGGCTGAGTTGATTTCTCGCCTTCCCAACCTCACTTTAAGAGGATTGATGTCGATTCCTGCGAACGTGTCAGACTACGACGCCCAGCTTCGTGAGTTCGAGAAGCTAGCGACACTGAAGCAAGCCCTTGAACAGCAATACCCAGAAATCGATACCTTATCGATGGGCATGAGTGGCGACATGACCGCTGCGATTGAAGCAGGCAGCACCATGGTTCGTATCGGAACGGCTATCTTTGGCGCGCGAGACTACAGCACGAAAAGTGAATAGTCATTTAAGAGCGAAAATGCTTAATTGATACCGCGATGAAACAGCGGTTAACGCAAAGCGGCGCCATTATACACCTGAGCGCACAATAAATCGTAAATATCATGATGGAAATCAGACAAATGGAACATAAAAAGATCGCCTTTATCGGTGCGGGAAACATGGTCAGAGCCATTGTTTCTGGCCTCGTGGCTAACGGCTACCCTGCACAAAACATTGTTGCAACCGCCCCATCAGAGGCGCGTCGTCTGCCGCTTGAGCAAGATTTTGGTATC
>NZ_JAWOQS010000717.1:0-630 GCF_033438945.1 Vibrio sp. Y176
ATTGAGTTGGGCTTACGCCCAACTCAATCTCATCAATACTAAAACCCTGTTCTTTCGCCAACAATAAACACTGCTGAACAGATCCTGTCAGCGGAATTAACGACGATGGAATAAGGCTTTTAGCCATTACTCATCCGCCTCGGCGTGCACGGCTGGGTGATAAAGCTCCGAGCCTGTCGCACGAAACTCTTCAGACTTCTTACGCATGCCTTCCAGCGGGTCATCTAAAATCTTGATAGAAATCGCCTGATCCGCGGCACCTTGCTCTGTATCTTTGGCATACTCCCTGACTTCTTGAGAAATCTTCATTGAGCAGAATTTAGGGCCGCACATTGAGCAGAAGTGCGCTACTTTTCCAGACTCTTGCGGTAGCGTTTCATCATGAAATGCACGTGCCGTATCGGGGTCTAAAGCGAGGTTAAATTGGTCTTCCCAGCGGAATTCAAAACGCGCCTTTGATAAGGCATTGTCACGAACTTGTGCTCCCGGATGCCCTTTTGCTAAATCCGCAGCATGCGCAGCTAGCTTGTAGGTGATCATACCGGTTTTAACGTCTTCTTTATTTGGAAGCCCCAAGTGCTCCTTAGGGGTCACGTAGCACAACATAGCGCAGCCATACCAACCAATCAT
>NZ_JAWOQS010000718.1:0-630 GCF_033438945.1 Vibrio sp. Y176
GTACAATGGTACGGTTGTTTTAATGGGCCAAGCTCCAACTCAAGATTTGATTAATCAAATTGAGCAACGAGCTAGAGCCATTGATGGCGTCAAAACCATTCATAACCAAATTAAGGCTAAAGAGCCATTGAGCGTGACGCAAATCAGCAACGACAGCTGGATCACAACCAAGGTTAAATCGGCTCTATTAACCGCCTCGGACCTCAATGGCGTTAAAGTCAAAGTCATTACAGAGGATGGTGACGTATTTTTGTTTGGCTATGTAACCGCTCAGCAAGGTGAACGCGCGACGGAGATTTCGCGCAATATCTCTGGCGTAAAACAGGTGCCCAAAGGGTTCCAATACGGAGACGCAGAACCAGTTAAAGTCGATTTACCTAGCTACGGTGTGACAACACAGACACAGACACAGACACAGACACAGACACAAGATGATAGTGATCCAGATGTCGAGACGTTTACCATTAGTGACTAAACGATATTGAAAAACTTGAAACCGAAGTATAAAAAAAGCAGCGTTAACGCTGCTTTTTATTTACTTAATCACTCTTAAGCTTGGTCGACCTTTAGGACGAGGAGCTTCTTCCTCTTGGGATTCTGCACCAATCTCCTCAGAAGTTTCTTCCGTCA
>NZ_JAWOQS010000719.1:0-630 GCF_033438945.1 Vibrio sp. Y176
GCAACACCAGCAGCATCGGCGTTACGTAAACAGGCACCAAGGTTGTGAGGGTCAGTCACGCCATCCAACACCAATAGCAACGGTGTCTCATGCTGCGCTAGGATGTCGTCGATGTCGTTTTCGTTCAGCTGTTTTGCTGGTTTTACGCGCGCGATGATGCCTTGGTGGTTTGCACCATGTGCTTTGTCATCCAAGGTTTTACGCGTCATTTGTTGGATAGAAACACCACACACCTGCAAATCGTTCAAGATTGGCATTAGGCGATCGTCTTGGCGTCCTTTTAGAACGTACGCTTCAATAAAACGTTCTGGTTCGCGTTCCAATACCGCTTTCACGGCATGAATGCCGTAAATAAATTCGTTACTCATTACTTAACCTGTTTCTGTGCTTCGCTCACCGCCAATCTGCGGTAACAGATTGGCGCTTCAGCCTACTGCGCGTCTTGCTTAGTGCGCTTGGTTTTCTTTGGCTTACTATGTGGCTTTTTCTTGTGGGCTTTCTTCACCTTTGGCTTCTTCGCGCTGTCGTCATCCCCACGTTTTGGCCCTTTGCGTTTACGGCCAGCATTCGTTTGTTCTGGGCGCTTAGTTGGCTCAATAGCAGGAACAGCGCGCGCTGTAGCACCTTCTT
>NZ_JAWOQS010000720.1:0-630 GCF_033438945.1 Vibrio sp. Y176
TGACGCGCTTAGACAACGAAGCTTACAAGAGTGGAATTGTCGAAGATCGTTACCAAGGTGAAGTGTTTGTCGGTTTCGGCTTCTTTAACGACAAAGGCAAAGAGCGAAAATCTGACCTTCACAATCGTCCATATTTGCGAATTGCGCACGGTTGGGCGACGCCTTCCAATATGGGCGACATTTTCAAGTTCAACGCTGAAAAGGATGAATACGATAATCAGCTCACTTCGTTTTTCTACGGACATCCGTTGACCGATGAACTGTTTGGTTTGCCTCTTGATATCTATTTAACGCCTGGTTTGGTTCACCATTGGTCGTCGGATGTTCAGTCGTCTAGTACCGAATATGTCATGGCGATTAAAGCGTATTACACCTTTAACTGGCCGACTCAATGGCGCTTTGGTGTTGCAGAAGGGATGTCTTACATCGACAACATTACCTATATCGAAGGTACAGAAATGGAAGAGAAAGGTTACACGCCAAGTAACTTGCTTAACTATCTGGACTTTTCATTGGATGTGAACGTCGGTGACCTGTTTAACCAAAAAGATTGGGAGAACATGTGGGTGGGGTATTCGTTACACCATCGCTCTGCGATCTTCGAAAACGCCTCTCAATTCGGCAGAATTA
>NZ_JAWOQS010000721.1:0-629 GCF_033438945.1 Vibrio sp. Y176
CCAATCTGGTCCATCAGGTAGCAACTTGCTGTTGCGCTTTTTAGGCGCCTCTCCAGAGAGGTTTTTTGTTGCGGTAGTCATCGCTAGCCTCCTTACGCCGTTTCTTTTTGGAATAGTTCTCGGAAGACTGGGAAGATATCCTCCACAGAGCGAATATTCTTCATAGCGAAGTTTGGAAACTCGTCGGTGAGCTTCTCATACTCGTGCCATAAGGTTTGATGTGAGCGACGCGTGATTTCTATATAAGAATAGTACTGACAATTTGGCAGCAACTTATTCACGAGTAAATCTCGGCATCGTGGTGAGTCATCCGCCCAGTTATCCCCATCGGACGCTTGGGCTGCGTAGATGTTCCACTGACCAACCGGGTAACGCTCCTTGACGATTTCATCCATTAATTTCAAAGCGCTAGATACGATGGTGCCACCGGTTTCTTGCGAGTAGAAAAATTCGTGTTCATCGACTTCTTTGGCTTGTGTGTGGTGGCGAATAAACACAACGTCTACGTTTTCATAGGTACGAGTCAAGAACAGATACAACAGCACATAGAAGCGTTTCGCGATGTCTTTGGTCGCTTGATCCATAGAACCAGATACGTCCATCAAACAAAACATCACGGCTTGGCTAGA
>NZ_JAWOQS010000722.1:0-629 GCF_033438945.1 Vibrio sp. Y176
TAAAACCTGAGCCTTGTACTAGCAGTACTTTTTCCTGTTTCAAGAAATCGAGCACCATCTGCTGGTCATTCTTGATGTTGTACATCTTGGTATCGATTTTAGGGAATAAGTACATGGCACCTTTGGGTTTCACACAAGATACCCCTGGGATCTGGTTGATCAGCTCGAACGCGCGATTACGCTGCTCTAGCAATCGGCCACCAGGTAAGATCAACTCATTGATACTTTGGTAGCCACCTAGCGCGGTTTGAATCGCATGTTGCATCGGCACGTTGGCACAAAGACGCATAGACGAGAGCAACTCTAGACCGTTAACGTAGCCTTGTGCTAAGTGTTTTGGACCAGTTAAGAACATCCACCCACCGCGGAAACCACATACACGGTAAGCTTTCGACAACCCGTTGAAGGTCATTACAAGTACGTCTTCCGTTAGCGTCGCAACAGAAGTGTGTGTTGCGCCATCGTAAAGCACTTTGTCGTAAATCTCGTCAGCGAAAATGATCAGCTTGTGCTGGCGAGCAATCTCAATCACTTCAAGCAAGAAGTCACGACTATATACAGCACCTGTTGGGTTGTTCGGGTTGATCAGAACAATACCGCGGGTCTTCGGCGTGATTTTCTTTTTGATG
>NZ_JAWOQS010000723.1:0-628 GCF_033438945.1 Vibrio sp. Y176
AACTGACGCAAGAAGGACCAAACCCCCATCATCACGCGTTTCGCATGACCTGGGTATTGCTTCTTCATGGTTACAACGGCCATGCGATACGAACAACCTTCTGGCGGTAGGTAGAAGTCTTCAATCTCAGGGAATTGCTTTTGCAGAATTGGCACGAATACTTCATTCAGTGCCACGCCTAATACCGCCGGCTCATCTGGTGGACGACCAGTATAGGTACTGTGATAAATTGGGTCTTTACGCATGGTGATGTGCGTAATGGTAAAGACGTGATGCTTTTCTTTTTCGTTATAGTAGCCAGTGTGATCGCCGTAAGGGCCTTCATCGGCAAACTCGTTCGGGTCGATGTACCCTTCCATGACGATTTCAGCACTTGCTGGGACTTCCAAATCGTTACTGATGGATTTGACCACTTCGGTTTTACTGCCACGCAGCAAACCAGCAAAGGCATATTCTGATAACGTATCCGGCACTGGCGTCACCGCACCAAGGATAGTGGCAGGGTCGGCACCAAACGCCACGGAAACTGGGAACGGCTTACCCGGGTTGGTTTCCATCCAATCACGCAAATCTAACGCGCCACCACGGTGAGCTAACCAACGCATGATGATTTTGTTTTTGGCGATTT
>NZ_JAWOQS010000724.1:0-628 GCF_033438945.1 Vibrio sp. Y176
GTCCCGAAATCGCTTTTTCGATCGCCATCGCTTTGGTTGCTTTGTGGATGCCTTGTAAGAACGGAAGGTTCTCGTAAATGGCTTTGGTCAGTTGGTAAACGTCCTCTTCCGAGATATCGTCTCGAACCGCAAGGAAGTTGGGCTGAGCAATCGTCGTGATTGGTTTATCTAAACCTGGGTAAGTGTTGGCAGGAATGTCGTACTTGGTCCACAACTTGTAGTTGCCGTTGGCTTGCTTGATTTGCTCGTCAGTGAACGAAAGTATCGAGATATCTTTGCCTAGCGCCGCAAATGCTTGCGTCACCGCCCCAACAGGAACACCTGCTGGCGTATTCATACCATCGATGGTGCCATTTTGTAGCGCACTGGCACTGCCGCCGTACCCCATAAAGGCAAGGTTGAACTTATCTGGGTCAACATTCAGGCCTTTCATGATCTGACGGCCTGAGTTTTCAGTACCGGAGTTCTTTTTACCGATAGAGAACTTTTTCCCTTCGAGGTTTTTCAGATCACTAACCGTACCGGTTTTTGCTAAGTCGCTACGAACAATGAAGTGTTCAACGTTTTGCCATAACATTGAGACTGAACGCAGCTTTTCTTGGCGACCGCTTTTCTCGTAAGGACCTTC
>NZ_JAWOQS010000725.1:0-627 GCF_033438945.1 Vibrio sp. Y176
AACAGACAACATTATCTGTCGCACTATCTTGCGTGTGGACGCAGAGCTCAAGCAAATTGCACCAAATCTCACGTTTATGTACGACGAATCGATCACACCAGATGATTTGTTACGTCAGGCGACGAAAAACATTTGTGACTGTAGCAAGCCTCATATTGCGAATTACCCAATTCACGCAAATGCTTATGACGGAGCGCGGTTTGGTATCGTCAGTTGCTACAACTCACTCCCGCTAGCTGGTGGTTCAAACACGCTTGTACGCATGAATCTAAAAGAAGTGGCGAAACGTGCAGCAAGTCGCGACGATTTTTTCAGTAATGTATTACCGACGTATCATCAACTAATGACGGAGTTGATGGATGCAAGAAGCTCGCACTTGCATGAACAATCACAGTTCTTCCAAGGCTTCTTAACCCAAGAAGGCTTGATTGAAGAGTCACGCTTTGCGCCAATGTACGGCATTTATGGTATGGCTGAAGCGGTCAACTTACTTCTTGAAAAAGAAGGGCAAACCTCCCGCTACGGACAAGATGAACGTGCAAATGCATTAGGCCACGAGATTTCAGCGACACTAGCGACATTGGTTGATTCTACGCCTGTGAGATATGGCTTAGAGGGCAAAGCGTT
>NZ_JAWOQS010000726.1:0-627 GCF_033438945.1 Vibrio sp. Y176
TACCTTGCCAGTCTTTTTGTGGTGCTAAGCGAATACGAGCGCCGTTTGCGCCACCACGTTTGTCAGACTGACGGAACGTGCGTGCACTGTCCCAAGCGGTTGTGACCATGTCACTAACCGATAACCCACTGGCTGCGATTTTGGCTTTTACCGCGTCTACATCGTAGTTTGCATTGCCGTGAGGAACCGGATCTTGCCAGATGAGGTCTTCTTGCGGGACATCAGGGCCGATGTAGCGAGCCTTAGGCCCCATGTCTCTGTGCGTTAATTTAAACCAAGCCCGAGCAAAGGTGTCGGCGAAATAGGCCGGGTCGCTATGGAAGCGTTCTGAGATTTTGCGATACTCCGGATCCATCTTCATCGCCATATCGGCGTCTGTCATGATTGGGTTATGCCGAACGTTAGGGTTTTCAGGATCGACCGGTTTGTCTTCCTCTTTAATGTCGATAGGTTCCCATTGCCATGCGCCGGCTGGGCTTTTTTTCAGTTCCCAGTCGTAATTTAACAGCAGATGAAAATAGCCGTTATCCCATTGCGTTGGCTGGCTTGTCCATGCGCCTTCAATCCCTCTGGTGACCGCGTTGTTGCCTACGCCGCGGGTTGTCTTGTTTAACCAACCTAATCCTT
>NZ_JAWOQS010000727.1:0-627 GCF_033438945.1 Vibrio sp. Y176
TACTCTCACAACCTCAAAAACATGCCCCAATAAGCAATAGGGTTCATTTTACTCCGCGCTAAAAACTTATCAAATAATTTGATGAGATTTCTAAATATTATCAATTTTACCTGTACCACTGCCCGCCCTATTCTGGATATGCGGTTCGGGAACACCGCAAAACAAAAACAACAATTCATTTTTGAGCTAATAAATCAAGGAGCTTTTTATGGAACCACAAACTAAGGAGTCATTATGGCGGTGACCAGTTCTCAAACTCACCAGGACTTTTCTCCTAAAGAGATGATGGCTGAGGCGGAGAAATTCGCATTAAGTAAAGCAAACAAAACCAGCAGCATGACACTTGGCCTTGCAATAATGGCTGGTGCGTTTATCGGTTTGGCATTTTTGTTTTACATCACAGTGACAACTGGCAGTGCGAATACAGGTTGGGGTTTAAGCCGCTTAGCCGGTGGTATCGCCTTCAGTATGGGGTTAATCCTTATCGTTATTTGCGGTGGTGAGCTGTTTACCAGTTCGGTGCTTTCGAGCATCTCATGGGCAAACAAACAAATCTCTTTCGGCAAAATGTTGTCGATTTGGGGCAAGGTTTACGTGGGTAACTTCATCGGAGCAATGTTTTTGCTT
>NZ_JAWOQS010000728.1:0-627 GCF_033438945.1 Vibrio sp. Y176
CGATAGCGTCCTTATTTATGATTACGATGCCCAGCCGCCGGATTTTTCACTGTCGCAAGTGATTCATTTGCCCGCAGGTTCGGGACCGCGCCATCTGGTGTTTAACCAACAAGAGTCGACAGCGTATGTGGTTTGCGAACTGTCAGAAACCTTGATTGTTCTGGTTAAGCACCAAGATAAATGGCTTATCTCGAATCAAACAGAATTATTAGAAGGGGAAGATAATCAGCAAGCGGCGGCGGCGATTCGTCTTTCGCAAGATGAAACGTTTTTGTATGTCTCTTGCCGAGCTCAGAACAAAATCAGTATGTTTGATGTGTCTGGCGATACGCCAAAAAGGCGAGCAGCCATTCACTGTGAAGGGGCTTTTCCACGAGATTTTGTGTTGTCTCATGATCAAAAGTGGTTGCTGGTTGCCAATCAACATTCCAACAATGTGGTGAGCTTTCGTCGCAATCCTCAAACAGGTGAAATTACCCCAACGGGTTATGACTGTGAGATAGGCTCTCCAGTGTGTATTGTCGAACAACCGTTGTAACGATTAACGAAGAAGCAGCAGGAAATAGAAAAGCCTAGCGGGCGGCTAGGCTTTCAGGATAAAAACAGTTAACGCCAATTTTCAACGTA
>NZ_JAWOQS010000729.1:0-626 GCF_033438945.1 Vibrio sp. Y176
AGCAACGATACGCCTTTCCATGAAGGCGAACTGAAAAAGCTAGAAAACTTACTGCGTACTTTCCACCCTTGGCGCAAAGGTCCATACACGGTGCACGGCATTCATATCGATACCGAGTGGCGTAGCGACTGGAAATGGGATCGCGTACTTCCACACATTTCTCCACTGAAAAATCGCAGCGTGCTCGATGTGGGTTGTGGCAATGGTTACCACATGTGGCGCATGTTAGGCGAAGGTGCTCGTCTTTGCGTGGGTATCGACCCGTCTCACCTGTTCCTGATCCAGTTTGAAGCAATTCGCAAACTCATGGGCGGTGACCAACGTGCGCACCTACTGCCGCTGGGTATTGAGCAACTGCCTAAACTGGAAGCGTTTGATACCGTGTTCAGCATGGGTGTTCTCTACCACCGTCGTTCTCCACTTGACCATTTGATTCAACTAAAAGATCAGTTGGTTTCTGGTGGTGAGTTAGTATTGGAAACCTTGGTAATCGAAGGCGATGAAAACGCAGTACTTGTGCCGACCTCACGCTACGCTCAAATGCGCAATGTGTACTTCTTCCCGTCTGCGAAAGCACTAAAAGTGTGGCTAGAACTGGTTGGTTTTGAAGATGTTCATATTGTAGA
>NZ_JAWOQS010000730.1:0-626 GCF_033438945.1 Vibrio sp. Y176
TCGATTGAAGGAGTGCGCTACGCCAAAGAAAATGGCATTACCGTATTGGTGACAGACCACCATTTGCCAGGACAAGTTCTGCCAGAAGTGGATGCGATGGTGAACCCAAACCTCGACAGTTGTGCGTTTCCTTCTAAAGCGCTGGCTGGCGTTGGTGTGGCGTTCTATTTGATGATGGCGTTGTGCGTCCACATGCGCAAACACAACTGGTTTGCTCAACAAGGCATGCAAGAGCCGAAACTGATGGAGCTGATCGACCTTGTCGCACTGGGCACTGTTGCTGATGTTGTGCCGCTTGATGAGAACAACCGAATTCTGGTGCATCAAGGGTTGCAGCGCATTCGTGCGGGGAAAGCGCGCCCAGGTATTCAGGCACTGATTGAAGTGGCGAAACGTGATGCGCGACGTTTGGTGGCATCGGACTTCGGCTTTGCATTGGGGCCGCGTATTAATGCCGCTGGCCGTTTAGACGACATGTCTTTTGGTGTTGAGCTACTGATGTGTAACAACATCCACGCCGCACGTCGCATGGCCAGTGAGCTTGATGGGCTCAATCAGACTCGTAAAGAGATTGAAGAAGGCATGAAGCAAGAAGCGATGGCGTTTTGTGAACGTTTGCAGTTTGG
>NZ_JAWOQS010000731.1:0-626 GCF_033438945.1 Vibrio sp. Y176
CGCGTGACCACCCACAAAAACCACGATTCTCTAACATTTCTCCTACGCTTGAACGCTCCGGAGAAACTAAGAGACCGCTTCCCTAAATTAATGCTCCGCTTAATTCTGGGGCCCCGCTATCTGTGGTCCTTTGAGGGTGGTCACCCGCCGTTACGCTGAACGCTTCACTAGCTGGCGACTTTGGCTTGGGACTCCGTCCCCACCCAAAACCCGAGTCTGGGGACTCTTGCCTGCGCTGCCGCTTGTCAGTTTTGTGCGGCCCCCCTGTCGTTTCGCTGGACGCTACACTTAAAACCCGCGCTTTGAGCTGAGGTGCACAAAGTTGACAGCTCTCGTTGACAGCTCTCGTTGACGAGGTGTAGCATTGCGCTCAGTATTTAATCGTTTGGAGCTGTTAACGATGATCGATTCTATTATGTTTTCCTTGGCGATGGTGGTGGCGGAATACACGGTATTTTGCATTGCTTGGGGCTGGCTTTTATCCATAGCTTGCGGCCTGTTCTTGGCGGCTGTGCTACGGATGGACGAAGAAAAAAATAACCCTGTAACAATTTATTTTATTAGAACGGTCTTTGCCGTTCTATTGATGGCTGGCCCTCTGGGGCCAATCGTCAATCAATATCTTT
>NZ_JAWOQS010000732.1:0-626 GCF_033438945.1 Vibrio sp. Y176
TGGCGAGTCAAAAGCCTGGATTGCGGATCTCAAACAAGAAATGGCGAAAATCCATCCCGGCGCTTGGGATGATGAGGATGCTGAGTATGGTCCTTTGATCAGTGAGCAAGCCAAGCAGCGAGTTTTGGGTTTGATTGAGTTAGGCAAACAACAAGGTGCGGTGTGTGAACTTGATGGCAGCCAATGTGAAGTCGAAGGGTTTCCCGATGGTAATTGGATCGGGCCAACGCTGTTTAGCGGCGTAACGCCGAATATGTCGATTTACACCCAAGAGATCTTTGGCCCAGTTTTGGTGTGTATTGAGGTTGAGACGTTGCAAGAGGCGATCGAGCTCGTCAATCGCAATCCTTACGGTAATGGCACGTCGATATTCACCGCTAATGGCGCGGCAGCACGGAAATATCAGCACGAGATTCAAGTTGGTCAGGTTGGTATCAATGTTCCGATTCCGGTGCCTTTGCCATTCTTCTCCTTCACGGGTTGGAGGGGCAGTTTCTATGGTGATTTGCATGCGTATGGCAAGCAAGCAGTGCGCTTTTACACCGAGACTAAAACGGTAACGGCGAGATGGTTTGCTGATGACATCCCAACAGGGCCGAATTTGACCATTCAACTGCGCTGAGTGA
>NZ_JAWOQS010000733.1:0-626 GCF_033438945.1 Vibrio sp. Y176
CTTTTCTTAATTGGTACGTTTCCTCAAGATCCATTTTTGTTTTTGAGCTTTTTAACTCTGTTTCTTGGCTTGTGTATTTTCATGTCGAGTGACGAGAAATATGGCTACATATTTTCGATGGCTTTTACGGTTTGTGCGTTAGTTGCTTGTATGGGTCAATTTGATGATCAAACTATATTTCATTTCGCGATATTACGACTTCAAGAAACAGTTCTAGGTGTAATAACATTCTCTGTTGTTTATCGAGTCATTTGGCCAGTAAATACTGAGCATAAATTTATTCAGCAGTTTGAAGAAAGTCGAACGTTGCTACTGGAAGCTCTTAAAAATAAGCACGACTTTAACCTTGAAGCGCTAGAAGCCAATTCAGGAAATATCAACAAGCTTTATCAACTGCTTAACCTACCGTTAAAAGGCAGCTATCGGCTCAGACAGCACCGACGTGCTTGGCTTGAGCGAGTCAACGAACTGACTCACCTTCCAGAAAAACTACTAAACCGAGGGGATAAGTCAAATTCAAACAGTGCAGAATGGAAAGCTCTTACCGAACAGTTAGAAAACTTTTATGTAGATAAGCCTCAAACTTCGCTCATTGGTGTCAAAGATAGCGATAAAATAGAAAGCGT
>NZ_JAWOQS010000734.1:0-625 GCF_033438945.1 Vibrio sp. Y176
TAGTTGGGAAAGCTCTCCCGTAAAAACTTTTTGCTGAATTTGCGTACCGCGCTCGATAATAGCAATCGGAGTTGAAGCCGCTCTTCCGTGCTGAATGAGCTGATTCTGAATATAGTGTGATTTCATGAGTCCCATGTAGATCACTAAAGTCTGATTACCACGAGCCAGTGTTGACCAATCCATCTCATCACTTTCTTCTTTCAAGTGACCAGTAACAAAAATGGCCGATTGAGCATAATCACGGTGCGTCAACGGAATGCCAGCATATGCTGTTGCTCCTGCTGCGGCAGTAATACCAGGCACCACTTGAAAACGAATGCCAGCATCAGCCAACACTTCTAGCTCTTCTCCACCGCGACCAAATACGAAAGGATCACCGCCTTTTACTCGTACTACTCGGTATCCTTGCTTAGCAAAATCAACCAAAAGTTGATTTGTCTTTTCTTGCGGTACACTGTGGTGCCCTGCACGCTTGCCAACACAAACTAAAATCGTATCGCTTGGGATCAGCGCCATGATCTCTTCAGACACCAAATAGTCGTACAAGACCACATCCGCCTGTTGTAAACAGTTCAGTGCTTTAATGGTGAGAAGTTCAGGGTCGCCAGGGCCAGCACCAACCAAT
>NZ_JAWOQS010000735.1:0-625 GCF_033438945.1 Vibrio sp. Y176
TATAGAATCTGGAGGAACCGTCGCTGTTGAGGTACCCGACGCCCGCGCTTACTTCTCCACTCCATGTGCCGTCGCTGCTGCATTCACTGCACTGCCAGCGGCTAGTGTCGGCTGGTTGAGAACGTTGTAACGAATAATCGTTGGCGTGCGCTTGCACAGCAAAAGCAAGGGAAATAGCGATGCACAGTTGAGATAGTTTCATGCCTCCCTCCTAATAACTTAATGTTTGACCACGTGGGTGGTTAGAGCCATGCACTTGATTGTGGCAGTTTAAACAACTTCCGCCGCGCACTCTCAAGTCGTTTTCAGGAATGGCTACGTTTGCATGTGGCACACGGTGACATTCCTGACAAAGCATTGGCAGCCGTTTATTGAGCAAGGCTTTGTTCACTGAACCATGAGGTGTGTGGCAGGATGTGCAATCTTCAGTTACTGGCTCATGCTCCCATAAAAATGGGCCGCGTTTTTCCGCATGACACTCGTAACAAGCGTTATTGACGGTTGACCAGTTCAGGCTCGCTTCATTTAATGTCTGATGTGGATTGTGGCAGCTAGAACAAGTCATGACGCCGTCGATAATAGGGTGACGACTGCGTTTGTGGATATCTGATTTGGTGCGGGAGTG
>NZ_JAWOQS010000736.1:0-625 GCF_033438945.1 Vibrio sp. Y176
TGGCGCGTGCTGATGGCGTAGTGCTTGAGGATTATCAGCGCATCATTTACATCATGACGCAATCAGGTTGTGCTGGTGGTGGTTCTGCAACAACAGGGAAAACGTTCCCGAGTCGTGCATACATAGATGGCACGCTGTCAGCAAGAGTGATTGCACATGAATTCGGGCACAACCTTGGTTTGAGCCACGCTAAGGCGTTGGATTGTGGCGATGCGTCGGTATCGAACAACTGTAGCGTAATTGAATACGGCGACTCGTACGATGTTATGGGTACTCCTGATATGGGTTACATCAATACGTACTACAAAGAACGTATGGGATGGTTGAATGATGCGGAATCACCAAACATTCTTACGGCAATTCAAGATGGTTTGTATGAAATCGCAGAGTACGAAACCCAAGACATAACACAAAACATCGCGTTAAAAATACCTCGCGGTGTGAACCCTAATACTGGCTTGAAGGAGTGGTTCTATGTCGAATATCGTCAAGCGATGGGTTATGACCAATTTTTAGATGACCGCTCTTATATGCTGTTTCGTGGTGATGTGACGGACGGTGTGATTGTTCGTTTAGTCGAAGAAGGCGCGGAAGAAAGTTACATTCTGCACATGAAGCCAAATTC
>NZ_JAWOQS010000737.1:0-625 GCF_033438945.1 Vibrio sp. Y176
TACAACGCAGCTTATAAGTGTCCCCTGAGTCTAATTTATTGAAGTCTAGTTGGGAATGGTAAAAAGCATTTTTAACGCATTTTTATTCACTGGTGAACACACGAATGCGGTGCTTATCAGGATCGGTCGCTACAAAATTTAACCCATACACCGAGGTCATTGGTGGCTGAATAAAGTCTACGCCCATCTCTTTCCACTTGTTGTAAACCAGCTCCAGTTGATGTCCGTCTGCTACAGACAACGATAACTCGGCTCCTCCACCTTTCACCATGCTGACTGGAGTGAGCGCGTCACTTTGTTTGAGCGTAAGTTTGACGCTATGGGAAAGTGGCATAGAAGCAAATGTAGGAGATAAAAGCGTGACCTCACAATCAAACAGTCTCGAGTAAAATGTTTGGCTCACGTGAATGTTTTCTACATAGAGAACGAATGAATTGATAGTCAGCATGGATTATTCCTCAACTTTGTTAAATAGATGAGGCTGAATTTACCGAAAGAGCATGACAGGTGCTGTCAGTAGTGAATTTTTACGTTAAAAATCTAGTCGCTCTAAAACAAAGAAAAGGAGCCATTTGGCTCCTTTTTTCCTAACTTAATCAGAGGATATTAGTTCGTACGTTTCGAA
>NZ_JAWOQS010000738.1:0-623 GCF_033438945.1 Vibrio sp. Y176
TCGCCAACCATCGTTAAACGCATCGCCTTTTTGTGGAAAAAAAGACAAGGTAAACGGCGTGACTTCTGCGCTCGAGAAAATGAAGACTTGCGGTGGTTTCACTTTCTTTTCTTCAGTTTCGTCGGCAAACATGTCTTCAAACAGTGAACCCGGCTCGAACAAACGATCGTCTTTATCCCAAGCACCGCCACCTAGATCCAATTGCAATGCAATGTCATCTTCTAATTTGGTTTTGCTTGGAATTTGCTTCATTTCTAGCGGCTTCCAGCCTTCAGCGGTCAAGCTAAGCAGGGTGTAGGTCTTTTTCGTATCGTCGACACGCACACCAAAATCTTTACCGCTGAGTACGGCTTCTTCGTTAAGCAACTGCAAACGCTGAAAGAAACTTTGCGCGTATTGTTTAGAGAGGTCTTTTTGACTGGTAGGCAACGTAGTGATCACCGCCACCGCGGTAAGAGATAGCAAAACCAGCACCAATAGGATTTCTATTAATGTAAAACCGTTATGTTTTCGCATTTGTTTCATTAGTGCTGGCTTGCGCTCATTTTATTGGAAGTCTTGCATGTTCCAGTTGCCAATATCCGCTGCTGGACCTTCACCGCCCTCTTGACCATCCGCACCTA
>NZ_JAWOQS010000739.1:0-623 GCF_033438945.1 Vibrio sp. Y176
GTAGTGGTGCTTTTGCGCTTGAGGATCTTCCTCTGCCTTCGCTACCGCTTCCAAATGCTGCCACTGCTTTAATGGCTCTAGGCGCATCGGAATTGCAAATCACTGACATAAACATCGTCAATGGCTTGAATAATGCTCGACTCGCGGGTCGAATGCAGGTACTTCAACACGAGCCAGAAATTGTGTTGGACGTGGCGCACAACCCTCATTCTGCTGAGTATTTAGTTGAAAAGGTGAAAACTCAGTACGCGGGGAAAACTATCCACGTTGTGATTGCAATGCTGCATGATAAAGACATCAAAGCGACATTGGCCGCGCTTAAGC
Source organism: Vibrio sp. Y176 (assembly GCF_033438945.1). Lineage (NCBI taxonomy): Bacteria > Pseudomonadati > Pseudomonadota > Gammaproteobacteria > Vibrionales > Vibrionaceae > Vibrio > Vibrio sp. Y176. The sequence continues at coordinate 325 of NZ_JAWOQS010000739.1, forward strand.
CTATCGCGACGCATTGGTATCCAGCATCGTTGACTGGGCCACGAGCTGCAACGGCGGATGAATTGTGCCAATACCTACCGCAAGGGCAAGTTCAGTTCCAAACACCGGTTGAAGCGTTTGAGAGTGCATTAAGCAGCGCTGCTTCAAACGATGTTGTGTTGGTCGCGGGCTCATTCCATACCGTAGGTGAGGTATTGGAGCATTGGCAATCAAAGAATAAGTAATCAAAGGTAACTTGATGGCAAGTAAATTCCAAAGTCGTTTAGTCGGCACCATCATTCTAGTCGCAGTCGGAGTCA
>NZ_JAWOQS010000740.1:0-623 GCF_033438945.1 Vibrio sp. Y176
TAACCATTGTTTTTGATGACTGCAGCCATGCGTCTTGGCATGCTCCCCACCAGCTTCTGACATTGTTCTGCTGTCACAGCAGCCCATTCCTGTTTGACAAATTCAAACAAATTGTCTTTGTTTTTGGGCTTGTGGTTCTCCATTTTGAGTTTGATGATTTTCCACAGGTTTTCAATTGGATTAAGATCTGGTGATTGAGCAGGCCAAGGCATGGTGCGAATGTTGTGGTTCTCCATCCAGGCTTTAACTGACCTTGCCGTGTGGCAAGGGGCATTGTCTTGTTGGAAAATCCAGTCATTCGAGGCAGGAAAGAGTTTTCCAGCTGATGGAAGAAGACTGTTTTCAAGGGTAGTCCTGTACATGACCTGGTTCATTCGGCCTTCACACAATTGCATTTGCCCTGTTCCACTCAGACTGAAACAACCCCAGATCATGGCTGATCCACCCTCATGTTTTACTGTAGGGGCAAGACAGTCTGGGTTGTAAGCTTCTCCAGGCTTCCTCCTAACCAGTAAGTTGGCTGGAGTGGGCATCAATTCAAAATTGGATTCATCACTGAAGAGAACCTTAGCCCAATCATCAACAGTCCAATCCTTGTGGTCTCGAGCAAAGAGTAACCGGGC
>NZ_JAWOQS010000741.1:0-622 GCF_033438945.1 Vibrio sp. Y176
TTCGTCACTCACTCCCCAAGAGCCAACAAAGCCTGGGTTCGTATAGTTTTTCTCTTCAACAATTTGGTCGAAGCCATTGCCGAAGAAGAAGGTCTTCATGTTATCGAAGTTTGCTTCACCGCCGTAAATGAACTGTGTGTGGTAGCCTTGTTCTTTCAGCAAATCAGCAATAGTAAAGAAACCCGTTTGGCTCTTACTCAGTTTTACAACCGCGCGAGAAGGCGATGGCGGGAAGCCTGTTGTTACCGCTTCGATACCACGAACTGAACGAGTGCCCGTTGCGTACATTTGTGTGAACTGCCAGCCTTCTTGCATTAGTTCATCAAGGTTTGGTGTAAGAGGCAGACCACCCAAAGAGCCCACAAACTGTGCGCCCAAGCTCTCTTGTAACAAGATAACCAAATTTTTACGCTTGCCTTGGTACGTCGCTGGGTTGCTGTTCATGGTTGGTAGCAATGTAGGATCAAAGTCGACCTTCGTTGATGAAGCGCGAACGAGATCCAACATTTTTTGATTGTCCATCTTGCCGTAGAACTGCTCTGCGCTCTTTTCTGACTTCATATTGTTGACAGCAAATAGCAATGAGTAAGACGAATTCAGTGCTAAGTCGTTAAGCAGTGGA
>NZ_JAWOQS010000742.1:0-622 GCF_033438945.1 Vibrio sp. Y176
ATAAATTTCAGTATAAAAATGATTCTGTTATGCGTTTGGAGTCGATATGAAACACTTTCTACCATCGAGCGTCATGCTGACACCTTTTGTTGTCCGCTACTATGATGAAGAAGACGACGATCAAGAAATCGTCGAAACTAAGGCAAATGCTCAATCTCAATCCCCAAATATAAAAGAGCAACAAACGGAAATATCAGACTAAAGGAATCTTAAAATGAAAAAAGTCGCAGTTATTTTGAGTGGCTCAGGTGTTTATGATGGTTCAGAGTTACATGAAGCCGTGCTAGCCCTGCACGCCATAGAAAAAGCTGGTGCTTCTTGGCATTGCTTCGCTCCAAACATTGAACAATTACACGTCATCAATCATCTCACTGGCGAAGAAATGGATGAGCCACGCAACGTGCTCGTTGAAGCGGCACGCATAGCGCGTGGAAACATTGAGGATGTGGCTAGACTGAACGTTGAAGACTTTGATGCGCTATTGTTACCAGGTGGCTTTGGTGCAGCAAAAAATCTGACTGACTTTGCCGTTTCTGGTGCGGAATGCTCGATTAATACACACGTTGCACAAGCTTGCCGTGCGTTCGCAAATGCTAACAAGCCTGCCGGTTACCTCTGCATT
>NZ_JAWOQS010000743.1:0-621 GCF_033438945.1 Vibrio sp. Y176
GTGACTACTCAACACTTGCATCTGCTCTTGGCGGCGTAAATGGTGCCGCAATGAGCATCGTGATGGGTGACTGGACGGCGCTAATTAGTGCGGTTGCTTCGGATTCCAACTCAAACATCCTGTCTTCTCCAAGTATCACTGTGATGGATAACGGCGAAGCCTCATTCATCGTGGGTGAAGAAGTGCCTGTTATTACTGGCTCGACTGCTGGTTCAAACAACGACAACCCATTCCAAACCGTTGATCGTAAAGAAGTCGGTATCAAGCTCAAAGTTGTACCACAGATCAACGAAGGTGATTCTGTTCAGCTAAATATTGAACAAGAAGTCTCTAACGTATTGGGTGCCAATGGTGCCGTTGACGTTCGTTTCGCGAAGCGCCAACTTAACACTTCCGTGATGATCCAAGATGGTCAGATGCTGGTGCTAGGTGGTTTGGTTGATGAACGTGCACTAGAAAGTGAATCGAAAGTGCCACTGCTTGGTGATATTCCAGTATTGGGTCACTTGTTCAAATCAACCAGCACGCAAACCGAAAAACGTAACTTGATGGTCTTCATTAAGCCGACCATCATCCGTGATGGTATGACCGCAGATGGTATCACTCAGCGCAAATACAACT
>NZ_JAWOQS010000744.1:0-621 GCF_033438945.1 Vibrio sp. Y176
AAACTCGGCTGATATCTCCATGAACACTCGCGATAGCATTTGCACTGTGAGTAATTTCATCGCTCAATGATTTAGACAGCTCAATCTCCGAGTTCAGCTTCTTCATCATTTCACACTGAATATCTGACGCTTGGGAAATGCCAGAATTGATGGTATTGATTTCACTAACGGCACTCTCAACCAGTTGAATTTGATCAATAACTTCTAACGTACGATTTCGACTTAGCTCGCTGCTTTTTAGAACTTGAGACATTTGTCCAATAAGTTGCTCCGACGAGTCGGAAAACTGAACAAGAAATTCATCAATCTCAATGGTGCTGCTTCGAGTTTTCGACGAGAGCATTCGAACTTCTTCAGCGACAACAGCAAAACCCTTTCCTGACTCACCAGCTCTTGCAGCCTCAATGGAAGCATTTAACGCTAATAAATCAGTTTGATCGGCAATTTTCTGAATAGAACTTAGAATGCTACTGATCCCCTGAGAGACAGTATCCATCACGCCGATTGAGGAAGATATTTTGTCAGTGTTCTCACCTAAGGTGATCACAATATTTTCAGCAATATTGCCTTTAACGACCGCTTCACTCACCCGACTACTTACTTGCTGCGCTAACTCCATTG
>NZ_JAWOQS010000745.1:0-621 GCF_033438945.1 Vibrio sp. Y176
TGCCACAAAACAAGCAAGTGGTGGTCGATTCGAAAATGGCATCGGTGGCGTACGAGCGCTACTTCACTGCCGAAACGGATGCTGAACGCGACCGCGCGTTAAGTGCTCACCTCACCGCACTGCGTGCGCACATCAATGGTTTGAGCATGAAGGATTACCATAAGCTCAAAGGCATCCAAAGTCTCGATTATGTGCTGATGTTTATTCCGGTAGAGCCGGCGTTCCAAGTGGCGATTCAAGCTGATCCAAGCTTGATCAAAGACGCGATGGAGCAAAACATTATCTTGGTTAGCCCAACCACGTTGTTGGTGGCACTGCGCACCATCGACAATTTATGGCGCAACGAACGTCAGAATGAAAACGCCAAACTGATCGCCCAGCGCGCCACCAAACTGTACGACAAGCTGCGTTTATTTGTGGATGATATGCAGGTTTTAGGCACCAGCCTTGATAAAGCGAATAATACTTACCATTCGGCGATGAAACGCCTTGCTCAAGGGCGGGGTAATTTGATTAGCCAAGCGGAAAGTTTTAAGGAGCTTGGGGTAGAGATAAAACAACCTATTGAGCCTCAACTTGTAGAGCGGTCAGATTCACCTAATTGTGCTGAATCGTAGACTT
>NZ_JAWOQS010000746.1:0-620 GCF_033438945.1 Vibrio sp. Y176
CGCCGCCCAAGGATCGACGATTTTTACGTCTTTATTCCACGTCGATGGGTCTTTAATGTCGCTGCCTTCTTGTCTCCCCACCAATACATAAAGGTGCGTGCCAGAATGGCCTTTTTTAAACGCCACAACTTCTACTTTTGGCTGGTTTTCTGGTGTGCCCGACATGCCTTGAATCATTTCAGCAGCGGCAGCGAAAGCAAATGTGGTACAGCAACCTGCCTTGGCATTTTGTACATACTTAGCAATGTTCTGTAATGTACTTAGCTGCGGAGCATTGCCTCTTTGAGCGGCAGCTTGAACAGCGCTGGCAGACATGGTCGCTCTTTGATCTTGCGCGATTCGTGCTTGGTTCGCGTAAAGAGCTTTTAGCCTTGGCGCACCTTTTGTTTCATAAAACTGCGACCCTTTTTGACCAAACGTATTTAAGTCTGTGCATGCAAAATCCCCCAGCTTTTGAAGGTTGTCTTTGTGCTCGTTGATCAGCGCCACGCTGGATGAGGCTTTGCTGGTTTTGGAAGACGAGGTGTCGGTTTGTGCGGCAGGCCAATGCGAACTTGGGCCAGACGACAATCTTTCAAGATTTTTCAAATTGCCGAGCGTCAGTTTATTTTCGCCATTGA
>NZ_JAWOQS010000747.1:0-620 GCF_033438945.1 Vibrio sp. Y176
AGACCAACGCCAAAACCCCAAAGATATGGAACAAAGAAAAGCTGAATCAGAGAATTAAAGCTGGGGTAGGCAATTCAATTTTGATGTTACTGGGCAAAAATCCCATAATAAACTGTGATGATATTGTTATTTAAGTGAACAGAGAGAAAACAACATCTGCACCTCCTCTGGCTTTGTTTCTTAGGCTTCAGGAAATCTAAGACATGACGGGGGACTTTGGTCAATCACAGGTCATTTCAGAGAGAGGACGTCCCTATTTGCTGTTCTACAAATGCAGATGTGTGTGCACGTCCCTTCAGATGGTGAAAGCCTGATTCAGTGGTGGAGAATCCTGCAGAGAAAGTTGCTATTCCAGCATTGGTAACAGCTGCCTACACTGCAAAGCAACCCAGACTTATCAAAAAGAGAGTCTACAAGACAGTCTGACAATGAATAAAATAAAACATGTGCCAGTGTCAAAGAGATGTTTCAGAGATGGAGAGAAAATGTTGCTAACAGTCTACTTCCTCTGCTTACTGATGCCAAAGGCTCGCGGCTTCATGTTCACGTTTATGTATCTAATGTTAGCTGGAGCCTGGAATCCCACTATATTGTCGGCCTCACTTCCTGTCACGACAGAC
>NZ_JAWOQS010000748.1:0-619 GCF_033438945.1 Vibrio sp. Y176
CAAAATGGCTCAACGTCACCCAAATACGGGTAAGTGGATTCCTCAATTGGCTAAGTCATGGGCATTTGGTGAAGATAATAAAACGGTTTATTTTAAGCTTGATGACACCGCGAAATGGTCTGATCGTGAGAAAATCACGGCCGATGATTATGTCTTCATGATGCAGTACTACACCTCAAAAGACATTATTGACCCTTGGTACAATGACTTTTTTACCAGCAGCATTGTTAGCGTGGAAAAAATTGATGATTATACCATCCGCGTTAATTTAGCGGTTGCACAGAGTCATGACTCTCTGATGGTCATGATTAATATGCCAAGCAATGGCTTCCAACCTCGTCCAAAACACTTTTTCAAAGGTGAGAAGGATGAAAACAACGATGGCATGCCGGATAACTTTGTACGTAAATTTAACTTCAAAGCTGAACCAACGGCAGCACCATACTACCTAGATAAGGTTAAAAAAGGGAAAAGTGTTACCTTTAAGCATGTTGGTGAAGATTGGTGGGGCTACAACAATCGTTACTATAAGAACCGTTATAACGTAGAGAAAGTGCGTATCACAGTTATTCGCGATCCTGACATTGCGATGAAGCACTTCGAAAAAGGCAATCTCGAT
>NZ_JAWOQS010000749.1:0-619 GCF_033438945.1 Vibrio sp. Y176
GATTTTCTCGCCGTACCAAAGCACTCGTAATTGCTCTAGGCCTTCAATTTGCTCTAGGGCACTTGGCGCCCAGTTTACGGAAGTATTAATGAAACCTGCGCGGTATGCATAGATACCGATGTGACGCATCAATGGATTCACGATAGCTTTGTCTTGCTTAGCGAAGTTATCACGATCCCAAGGAATTGTTGCTCGGCTAAAGTACATGGCATAACCACGCTCATCAGCAACGACTTTTACGGCATTTGGGTTAAAGACTTCATCTTCAGATTCAATTTCAACCGCCAACGTAGCCATAGGCGCATCACTAGCGGCTAAGTTATCTGCGACTTGGCGGATGATAACTGGTGGTAGCAAAGGCTCATCACCGTGAACGTTCACAATAATGTGGTCAGCAGGAATGGCCATTTTCTCTACCACTTCCGCTAAACGCTCTGTACCAGATTCGTGGTTTGGCGAAGTCATACAAACTTTGCCACCGAATTGCTCAACCGCCGCAGAAACTCGCTCATCGTCAGTAGCAATGATCACGTCATCAGCGCCAGCTTGCATTGCTTGTTCGTAAACCCATTGCACCATTGGTTTACCACCGATATCAGCCAGTGGTTTACCTGGTAAA
>NZ_JAWOQS010000750.1:0-618 GCF_033438945.1 Vibrio sp. Y176
CGATGGCGAATGTGTTACGTCGCCCAGAATGGTGCACGGAATTGCAGCAGCGCTGGGAAGCGCAGATCCCAATTGCGGACAAAATGGGCATCAAAATCAACCAATACACCGGTTATCAGTTCGAATGCAGTGCCCAGCTCAATCCGAATTTGAACCCGCACAATACCATGTTTGCTGGTTCGGCATTTACGTTGGCAACGCTGACGGGATGGGGAATGACGTGGTTACTGCTCAAAGAGCGCGGTTTGCATGGCGATATTGTTCTGGCAGACAGCTCGATTCGTTATCGTCATCCGGTGGAGCAAAATCCGGTGGCGAGTACCTCGCTTGATGGTATCAGTGGTGATTTGGATCGCTTGGCGTCAGGGCGCAAGGCGCGCATTGTCATCCATGTGGTGATTTACAGCGGCGATACGCCTGCGGTTGATTTCGTTGGCACGTACATGCTGTTGCCCAACTATTCGCAGCTACTCAGTTGCTAGTTCTTCTTCGGCTACGACCTCGTTCGTAGCCGGCTCTAACTCTTCTGTTATCTCCTCAACCAGCTCTTCTTCCGGTTGCTCTAGATTCGCCTCTGCAATGCCATGAAAGCTCGATTCCTCCGGCTGAGCATCGTTC
>NZ_JAWOQS010000751.1:0-618 GCF_033438945.1 Vibrio sp. Y176
ACAATTCAAACGATTCACGTTTGTACTCTTGTTTCGGGTTCTTTTGTGCGTAGCCACGTAGGTGGATACCTTGACGCAGATGATCCATCGCCGCCAGATGCTCTTTCCAAAGCGTATCGAGTGTTTGAAGCATCACTGATTTTTCGAAGTTACGAAGCACTTGTGCACCCACAACTTCTTCTTTCGCTTTGTATACTTCAACGGCTAGGCTGATGATCTTCTCGCGCAGCGCTTCTTCGTACAGTTTGTCGTCTTCCTCAAGCCATTGCTTGATTGGCGCGTCTAGATCGAAATCTGCTTTCAAACGTTCTTGAAGACCTTCCACATCCCACATGTCTTCTAGAGATTGTGGTAGAATGTATTCGTCGATGATCGCTGTGAGCACATCTTCACGGTTTTGTTCAATCATGTCGCTGATATCGTCAACGTTCATGAGCTCATCACGCAGTTCGTAAACCACTTTACGTTGATCGTTCGCCACGTCATCGTATTCAAGAAGCTGTTTACGGATGTCGAAGTTGCGACCTTCCACTTTGCGTTGTGCTTTTTCAATAGAACGAGACAACATCTTAGATTCGATTGCTTCACCTTCTTCCATACCGCTTTGAATCAAGCTTG
>NZ_JAWOQS010000752.1:0-618 GCF_033438945.1 Vibrio sp. Y176
TTGGCAATTTAGCTCAAAACGCTTTGGAAGCGGTGAAAGGACAAGAAAACGGTCACGTACACATCGGTATTTCAGAATCGGCCTGTGAGTACACCATTCAGGTTTCGAACAACGGCCCGCTGATCGAGAGTGAATTTGATGCGTTGTGCGAATTGGGCTTTACCACTAAGCAAAACAAAGCCGATCATGGAGTAGGCATGTACCTTGTACGTTCCATCGTTGAGCAAGGCAATGGGCATATGGAGTTGGACAGTGACGAGCAAGAAACCGCGTTTACGATCTATTTTCCCAAGGAGTTAGGATGATAAAAGTAGTCATAGTGGAAGATGATCCCAACATTGCAGAGCTTCATCACCATTTCATCGAGCAAGTGGAACAATATCAAGTCGTCGGTATTGCCGGCAGTATTCACATTGCCCAGCAGCTAGTGACGCATACTAAGCCGGATTTGGTCATTGTCGACAACTACTTACCAGACGGGCAAGGTGTCGAGCTGGTTTATCAATGGTTAGAGAGCGACCAGAAACCAGAATGCATTTTGGTCACGGCGGCCAATGACGCATCTACGGTTCAAAAAGCCCATCGTTTCGGTGCATTTGATTACTTAGTCAAGCCCGT
>NZ_JAWOQS010000753.1:0-618 GCF_033438945.1 Vibrio sp. Y176
ATAAGCGCTTAGAGCGTGCATTGCGCCGCATTCAACTGCTACAACAAGAAACGCATGAGTACTACAGTAACTTCCGCGTATCTAATAACTTGTTGGAACTGCGTAATCTACTGCAAGTTGCAGAGCTTATGGTTCGCTGTGCAATGCAGCGTAAAGAGAGCCGCGGCCTGCACTACACGCTTGATTACCCAAATCAACTGGAAAACAGCGGCCCGACAATTCTGGTACCAGCAAAGCAGTTAACCGATAATTAATATCGAATGTAACGCTTATCAACAGGGAGCTTTGGCTCCCTGTTTCATTTTCCATTGACGCAAAATCAAGGAAAGTTGCCGATAGCACCGTTCATCACAACTGTCTCGCCAAATCGTCACCATTTCATCCGACTCTAGCGTAAAGGAGAGTTTAAAAGGCAGCATCGTCAGGTTGACGTGTTTGATATGCGAATTACTCGTTTCATTTTTTACCGTGCCGTCACTATGCACATACCAATGCCCTTGACTCGACAAAAGGACAAAGCCTGGATCACGTAGCTTGCTAGCAATCAGTAATAACAAATAAGTCGATAATACGAGCGGAATGTCGGAGAGAGACACGGCCCAAGTCAAGCTTAAGAAA
>NZ_JAWOQS010000754.1:0-618 GCF_033438945.1 Vibrio sp. Y176
GTGCGTGCTGGTTGAACGACAAGTACAAAAAAGGGCGATATTATCGCCCTTTTAGCTATTTGTCAGACTGCTTTTTAGCAAGTGCGCCTCGAACTAATAACAAATCTTATTCTTTCCGGTACTTTTCGCTTCATAGAGCTTCTCATCAGCCGCCTTGAACAGTTCATCAAAGCTTTCCGCTTTGCTTGCAGAGCTAAAGACCACACCACCCGACACGGTAAATCCATTCTTCGTAACTCGTCGTGATCGTTCATCAATCGCTTTTTTGACTCGTTCGAGAATGTGCTTCATCCCTTCAATATCTTCATCGTATATCGCGAGAATAAACTCTTCGCCACCAAAGCGAGATGCGACGTCACTGTGACGAATGTTGTCTCGGATGCACTTCGCAACCAGTTGAATCGCAGAGTCACCTACATCATGGCCGTAAGTATCATTGATAGTCTTAAAGTTATCGATATCGAACACAGCCAATGCCACGTTCTTCTTCGTCATTTTATTACGCCAAACGGCCTGCATTCCTCTACGGTTGAGCAGCCCTGTCATTGGGTCTCTTGCAGCAAGATCTTTAAAGTAGCGACGTTCGGTGTGCATGTTCACATAAAACAGTACTACGGT
>NZ_JAWOQS010000755.1:0-618 GCF_033438945.1 Vibrio sp. Y176
AACGGTTTGCGTGCCGACGGTGAACGTATTCTCGACAGGCTCATAGCCATGGGCAAACAGACCGCAGCTACGTTGAAATAAGCACGGCAGACGTTAGAAATGCGCCTTTTCAGTATTTGGTGAAAAGGCGTTTATAGCGGCTTATGAACTATGGCGATCAGTCTTTCACTCTTTTGCTCATCATTTTGGTCATCACGCGATAACCCATCTTATGATAGAAATCTTCACCTTCATGATTAAACGATGCGACGGTTAAACCAATTTCTTCAATACCTTGATTGCACAAATCGCTTTCGATTTTATCCATGAGCGACAAGCCTATTCCTAAGTTACGATGACTTTCCGAGACCACCAACTCGTTAACGAAGCCAACGCGCTTTGCAACAGAAACCATCGAGTCAATATCTCGAACGGTACCAGAGATAAATCCAACGACTTGTCGATGTGAGCAGGCGATAAAGAAGATAATGCTGTCATCGAAATACTTGTCAAAGACGCCACGTTCTTCCCTTAGCTGCGCCATTTCTTCGGGTGATCGGTAGAAGTTAGGCTCGGCTTCATAGTGAGAGTTATCGAGCTCTACCAATAATCCCTTGAGTAAAGGGATATCTTCTTCTC
>NZ_JAWOQS010000756.1:0-617 GCF_033438945.1 Vibrio sp. Y176
AGCCTAGCGGATTTGAAAAAAGCACATGAAGCGTGGCCGGAGTTGGCTGAGTATGCAGAAAAGCTGCAAAAGCACTACCCTGCTGCCGTACCTGAGTGTCACCGCATTGTGCTTGAAGATGGCGCAATTACACTCGACCTTTGGTTTGGCGACATCAAAGACTGCATGCCGCAAGTCCCATACAACGAACAAGGTTTGATTGACGCTTGGTTTTTAGATGGATTCGCACCAAGTAAAAACCCAGAAATGTGGAACCAAAATCTGTTCAACAACATGGCTAAGTTAGCCAAGCAAGACTGTACAGTTGCCACTTTTACCGCGGCGGGCTTTGTGCGTCGAGGATTGAACGAAGCTGGCTTTGCAATGAAAAAAGTCAAAGGCTTTGGCACCAAGCGTGAAATGATCGCAGGCTCGATGGAACAACGCGAAAAGCAATCGAACCATCTTCCGTGGTTCAATCGCACGGCGTCCAGCAATCTTGATTCGATTGCCATAATCGGAGGCGGTATTGCCAGCGCGGCGTTAGCGAAAACGTTAGTTCGTCGTGGCCAAAACGTCACGCTTTACTGCAAAGACACTCAACCAGCCGAAGGGGCTTCTGGCAACCGTCAAGGTGC
>NZ_JAWOQS010000757.1:0-617 GCF_033438945.1 Vibrio sp. Y176
AGATCCAACTGTTCATATAGGTTTTGTCGGATACGTGCATGTTGTTCTGGTTCTTGGCTTGCAAGGCTAATCAACGTTTCATAAATAAGCGTTTTCATGTCATTCCCTTTAATTTTATTGCACGGAGTGCATATATATTGTATCCGTTTAGAAACCACAAATCAGAAGCTAGGTCACAGAACGCGGCGCTAAAAAAGATTATGTGAGAAGGATATGCCAACACAAAATTGAGACGCTTTCGACAAAAATTGACAGATACATCTCGAAATCATGCAAACGTTTGGCATTTAACACTGTTTGAATACAACCAAAAGCAGGAAAAACGAACACGCCGCCAAAAATGGCGGCGTGTTTTTTTGTGTTACGAAACTAACTTAACGTCGATTAGAAGAAATAAACCAACATCTCTACATCATCACCTTGTTGAGGGGCTTGAAGAGAAAAGTGCACATAGCCCGCTTCAGTCACTGGGATAGCAAGATATTCGTTGCTGCCCGCATAGTTTGATGCGTACTCGTGTTGCTCTGCTGTCGGCCAGTGTTTGCGGCTTGCGTACAAGTCCACATTACCTGCGCCGTAAGGGTCGTTCGCATTTGATTGGCTCGACATCCAAATGC
>NZ_JAWOQS010000758.1:0-617 GCF_033438945.1 Vibrio sp. Y176
TTGATTTAGTCTTCTGGTTCTTCATATTAGTGTCTAGGAGAAAAGAATGTTGGTTTTGGTAAAGCTCTCAATTTCTCTACTGAGAGGTAGAATACAATGTGTAACAATCCATTAAACAGAGGTGAAGTGGCACATACATACAGATGAGTAATTGTGTCCATGGACTTATCTAATCTTTTGTTAACAGTCCATTGTGTAGGACTTAAAGGGATTATTGGCAGAAATGGAATATAATATAATAAGTATGTTTTCTTCAGTGTATAATCACCTGAAGAACGGTTGTGTTTTTGTTACGTTAGAATGAGCTGTTTATATTTACATAGGGAGCAGGTCCTCGTCTACTAACACCGCCATGTTTCTACAGTAAACCCAGAACGGACAAACCAAACACTGACTCTAGATAGAGACATTTGCATTTCTGTGTCAGCTGCTGTGGTTTGAAGCCTCACCGCAACAAGAGCGACAAAAAACACTATTTTTTATTATGCATTATGTCTCCAGGTTGTCTCTCTGTCCGTCCCGTTGTGAACGTGATTTGTCCAGAACTCCTTCAGGAAAATTTTCATTTGGCACAACAGTTAATTGACTCAACATTGAACTGATTCAGATTTGGTAGT
>NZ_JAWOQS010000759.1:0-616 GCF_033438945.1 Vibrio sp. Y176
AACGTTGAAAATGCGATTGAGTTGACGCTGCATGAAGACATTAAAGCGTTTTATGGATCTCAATACAGTGCGGATATGGACGCAACGTGGCAGACGAATCCTCTGACATTGCTTCAAGTTTGGAGCGATGACGATTTTGTTCGTTTACAAGAGAACATTTTGGGTCACTTGGTGACACAGCGTCGTCTAAAGCTAAAACCGACGGTGTTTATCGCAGCGACGGATGCAGAATTGGACGTGATTTCAATTTGTAACTTAACGGGCAATGTGATTTTAGAGCGTTTAGGAACAGATAAGCGCGAAGTGCTCGCAGAGAATGTTGTGGAGTTTTTGGCCAAAATTGAGGCTGCGGTGTAAGCATGTACGTTGTTGAGTTGCAATTTGAGTGTTTTGATAACACCACCGTCAGTGCGGTAGATAAAGCCATTAACGGTTTGATGGATGCGTTACGTTACAACGGCCAAGTGCTAGGTCGTGAATTCCCGATAGTGATGGGCGATGGCGAATTTTTTGTGCGCGTGGTTTGCCCGGAACAAGACAGTTTGCATCCGCGTTATCATTCAGATTTCGTTAAAGTGTGCATGAATCGTTTGTCGGATGCGTCTTTGCTTGCGCC
>NZ_JAWOQS010000760.1:0-615 GCF_033438945.1 Vibrio sp. Y176
CTAGATGGTGAAAACCAAAACTCAACGTTTGTGGGTAACGGCATCGCGATCCCTCACGGCACAACCGACACTCGCTCGATGGTAAAAACCACTGGCGTCGCTGTTCACCACTTTCCTGAAGGTGTGGATTGGGGTGACGGAAACAAAGTCTTCGTTGCGATTGGTATCGCGGCAAAATCAGACGAGCACTTAGGCATTCTGAAGCAACTGACCAAAGTGCTAGGTGCTGATGGCGTGGAAGAGCGTCTTCGCGATGCAAAAAACGAAGAAGACATCATTGCCTTACTTCATGGTGATGTTCAGCTTGAAGCGGACTTCGATGCGTCTCTTCTCCAACTGCTTTTCCCTGCAAGCGATATGGTACAGATGAGCGCTGTGGCTGGTGGCCTCTTGAAAAACACTGGCTGTGCTGGCGCTGAATTTGTTGCTGATCTCGTGACAAAAGCACCGACTCATCTTGGCAACGGTTTGTGGCTAGTTGGTAGCGATAAGCACGTTTCTCGCACGGGTGTGTCTTTTGTCTCGACGGCCAACGATTGCGAATACGAAGGTCAAAAAGTGCGTGCTTTGGTTGCGTTTGCGGCTTGTAACAACGCTCACCAATCAATTCTGAAC
>NZ_JAWOQS010000761.1:0-615 GCF_033438945.1 Vibrio sp. Y176
CTGATGTCGATATCGGTACGTACCGGAATCGAGCCTTTTACCTTATTGAACTTAGCTTGAAACTCGACATCTGCCAGCGCGCTTGCGGTTTGCTGAGCCGCCTCGGCAGAAAACGACTTGCTCGACATAAACACCAAGCTGTCCATGTTGTAGAGGAATACACCATCGCTGTCAGGCGTTGGGTAACAGCCGACCTCTTGCGGAACTGAGACTTGATTGGCAAGCAACTCACCCAAAATCCAATCTCCACCGATTTGAAACAGCGCTTGACCGTCGGCTAGCGCTTGGGTCGCCGTATCCCACTTACTGTCGGGTAATTGGTTGTCGATCAACAAACTCAGGCGGCGAAATTGCGTCAACGCTTGGCGCAGGGTATCACTGTCGATGCTGTCTCGCTCAAGTTTAACCATTGCATTGGTGTAGAACTCAACGCCGCCAGTGGAGATCACTAAGTTCTCGAAAAGTTGGGCGACTTGCCACGGCTGCTCACCGACCGCGATCGGCACGATGCCATTTTGCTTGGCAAGCTCCATGGCAGCGAACATCTCTTGCCAGTTTTTCGGCGCGGACAGATTCAGTTGTTTAAGCTGCTTGTGGTTGACCCACAACCAGTTC
>NZ_JAWOQS010000762.1:0-615 GCF_033438945.1 Vibrio sp. Y176
GATATCAATGCGGCCTTCAGAGATACCATTAAGAATAGATTGGTTTGGCGCGGCTTCTAAGTGGATGGACAAACTAGGATGTTGCGTTTGTTGCTCTAATAGAGGGCCGTAAAGCAGGAGGGCCAACGCACCGGAACAAGCGAGTTTACAATGGCCAGAATAGGCATCATCAAAGCTGAGTTCTTCTAGTAAGCTTTTTTCGCGCTCCTCTAGCTCCAGCGCATAGGCGTAAACCATACGACCTTGTTCGGTGAGCTCGAAACTTTTGTTCTCACGTTTAATCAAGGCATGCTGACAACTTTGCTCTAACTTCTTGATGTGTTGGCTAACACCGGGTTGAGTCATGTAGAGCTTTTCTGCGGTTTGCGTAAAGTGGCCGACTTCGACCAGAGTCTTAAACGTGTGTAACCAAACGGGATTAAGCATAGTGCGTGATGTGCTGAAAGCTTGCTAAGAGACGTTGAGAAAATAATAGCATGGCACTGCCCGAAATAAATCGGCCGAAGTGATTTGGGGTGGTTCGCGAATGGTAAATAGCAAACAAAATAAAACCCCGCCTGGTTTCCCAGACGGGGCTTATTCTCTTTCGCAGCAATCCAGCTACTAATAGGTGCT
>NZ_JAWOQS010000763.1:0-615 GCF_033438945.1 Vibrio sp. Y176
ATATTTACTTCACAGTTACGAATTCAGGGTAAGCACCAACACCACAATCGTGCATGTCCATGCCTTCCATTTCTTCCTCTTCCGTAACTCGAATACCAACCGTAGCTTTAAGAATCGCCCAAACCACTAGGCTTGCACCAAATACCCAAGCAAAGATCACTGCGGCACCAAGAAGCTGCGCACCAAACGTCGCTTCACCGTTGCTTAGAGGAACAACCATTAGACCGAAGAAACCACAAACACCATGAACTGAAATTGCACCTACAGGATCGTCAATCTTCAGTTTATCGAGACCGATGATGCTAAATACCACTAGCGCACCCGATACCGCACCGATTGCTACAGCATACAAAGGTGATGGTGATAGTGGGTCTGCCGTGATAGCTACCAAACCAGCCAGCGCACCGTTAAGGATCATGGTTAAATCTGCTTTACCCCAAGTGGTTTTACACACAAACAATGCAGCAATCGAACCAGCAGCCGCAGCCGCGTTCGTGTTAAGGAAGATTTGACCAACCGCCGTTGCGTTTTCAAAGTCTGAAACCATCAATTGAGAACCGCCATTGAAGCCAAACCAGCCGAACCAAAGAATAAACGTGCCCAGTGTTGCTAATG
>NZ_JAWOQS010000764.1:0-615 GCF_033438945.1 Vibrio sp. Y176
ACCTTTCAGCAATATTCGTTACAACACTTACTGATAAGAAAACGTAAAAAAATTTCGATTTGAAACAGGATGCTAACATAACCGATGCTTTTGCTATGAAAACCTTGGTTAAATCCGGATGTAAAGGGGAGTTTTGTAGCAATTTGGTGCTAATTTATCCAATCGAACAATTCATGAATCTGATGGCTACTGAGGAGTAATTTTGGGCGGTTTAAAACGTGAATCCTGCGAGGTAAGCAGAGCCTGTTGCGAAGGAAAAAGTAGGGAAGGATAAGAAACGCCCCAACGGTGAGGGGCGCTTGCATATTCAATTTACATCGAACGTTGAGGTCTATTTCCTTAGCTCAATTTCTGACTCTACCGCATTGGTTTCGATGTCAGGATTTGAAGACAACTTATCTGTCGCCCAATCGTTCATGTGTTTTAGGATTGCTTTAAGCGCATGCTTTTGCGTTGGGGTGTCACCAGCTTGAACATCTAGTTTTTCTTTTGGGTGTGACCCTGTCGCATCTTCGGCAACGTGTAGCCAATCTGGATGCCAGTAGTAAGGCTGTCCTGATGGCACACTCCACGTATGTACGCCATTGGTCTCGCCTTTATATTTGATGTCATTCT
>NZ_JAWOQS010000765.1:0-615 GCF_033438945.1 Vibrio sp. Y176
ATCGAACAAACCTTCTTTGTCTTCTTGCATGTCTTTGTTGTACGCCAGTGGCAGGGCTTTGACTGTCATCATCATGCCAGCAAGTGCGCCGTACACGCGACCAGTCTTACCACGAATGAGCTCTAGCGCATCTGGGTTTTTCTTCTGTGGCATCAATGACGAGCCAGATGTCACTGTATCTGCCAACTCAATGAAGTTCGACTCACCTGAGTTGTAGAAAATCATATCTTCCGCGAGACGTGACAAGTGCAGCATAGAAATAGAAGCGACAGACATCAGTTCCATCACATGGTCACGATCCGATACCGAATCGAGTGAGTTACGCGTAGCACGATGAAAGCCAAGATTATGCGCCAGTTGTTCACGATCAATTGGGTAAGCAGTACCAGCTAATGCGCCAGAACCTAGCGGACAGGTATCTAAACGTTGCAGCGCATCATTCAGACGTGAGTAATCACGCTCAAACATTTCAACATACGCCAAACACCAATGAGCAAACGTCACAGGCTGAGCACGTTGTAAGTGAGTATAACCAGGCAAAACCGTACCTTGATGCTGTTTCGCCACTTGCACCATTTGCGATTGCAGACGATCAAGTGCAATAAGAAGTTGCTG
>NZ_JAWOQS010000766.1:0-615 GCF_033438945.1 Vibrio sp. Y176
CTATATTGAGAGGCAGCCAGGGAGTTTTGTTTATCTTGGTCAACCATTGGCTTGGGTCTGTGGCGAATTAGCAGAAGAAAGTGAGGTAACGGCAGCGTTCACGATCCGAACTGAGCGATCCTATGACCAAGATCCTCGCTTTGGCTTAGTTGTACTTGCGGAAATAGCCTCTAGGGCCCTCTCTCCTGCCGTTAATGATAATGGTACTGCGATTGATGTTCTGGGACGTTCGATTCGGGCGCTTTCACTTTGGGGAGAACTTATTAGCCAACAGCCGACCAAAACTCGCTTCCCAAGATTGTTTGTGCCCTCGTTAAACTGCCAAGATTTATTCGATGATGTCTTTTTGCCGATAGCGCATGATGGGGCAGCTCAACTGCAAGTTCAGGTTCGCCTGCAAAAGGCATTACTAGCCCTGTCTAGTATGTATCCCAAGCTATTTAGCGCTCCAGCAACCAAACTGTCAGAGAAAGCATTAGAACTCGCGTTGACCCAACATTTTACTGAAGACGAAAAGCATCAACTTGCGCAACTTTCGAACCAGGTAACTGACCCAAAAACACGGCGCTGACGATCCATTCAATCAGCATCGTTTTAAGCATACGCCTCAAACAT
>NZ_JAWOQS010000767.1:0-614 GCF_033438945.1 Vibrio sp. Y176
CTGGGGTGCTCCGGATGACCCGAAATCTTTCGCGGCAATGCGTTATACCGAAGCGAAACTGTCGAAGTTTGCAGAAGTATTGCTGGGTGAGTTAGGTCAGGGCACTGTGGAATGGCAACCAAACTTTGATGGCACGATGAAAGAGCCTCAAATGTTGCCAGCACGTCTACCTCATATCTTGTTGAATGGCGTAACGGGTATCGCGGTTGGTATGGCGACAGATATCCCACCTCACAACGTTCGTGAAGTGGCTGACGCAACTATCCATCTGATCGACAATCCGAAAGCAGAATTGCCTGAAGTTATGCAGTTTGTGAAAGGTCCAGATTATCCGACAGAAGCGGAGATTATTTCGCCTCAAGCGGAAATTGAAAAGATCTATCGCAACGGCCGTGGCAGCATCAAGATGCGTGCGGTATGGCATAAAGAAGGGTCAGACATCGTCATCACGTCGATTCCACATCAAGTGTCTGGCTCGAAGCTGCTTGAGCAGATCGCAAACCAAATGCGTGCGAAGAAGCTACCGATGGTAGAAGATCTTCGTGACGAAGCGGATCATGAGAACCCAACTGGTATCGTAATCGTGCCACGTTCGAATCGCGTCGATTGCGATT
>NZ_JAWOQS010000768.1:0-614 GCF_033438945.1 Vibrio sp. Y176
ACAGCTACGCAGCGGTTGATTGTGCCCCTCTAGAAGTTTGGGATTCGTCAAAAGTTTATAATGGCGGCGACCAAGTTCAGCACGAAGGTAACGCATACAAAGCGCGTTACTGGACGCAAAACAATAACCCTGCACAAGCTGGCCAGTGGGGCGAGTGGGAATCTCTTGGTGCTTGTGATGGAACAGGTCCTGCTGATCCACCACAAAATGAAATCCCGACGGTGACTCTAACCGCTCCTTCTGCGTCGGCATCTATCACCGCTGGTGAAGTGGTTAACCTAGCCGCAGATGCAGCAGACACTGATGGCACAATTAGCAAAGTTGAATTCTTTGTTGATGGTGCTTTAGTTGGTCAGTCTACTTCGGCTCCTTTCACTGCATCTTGGACTGCAACTGAAGGCGTACACGAGTTTTCAACTAAATCTTATGATGACGCTGGTGCGGTAAGTACTGCAAGTTCAGTAACGCTTACGATTGCTTCAGCTCAACCAGGTAATGAAGCGCCTACAGTGGATGTTGCGCTTTCAGCTACTTCAATCGAGTTAGGCGGTACTGTTACGCTTACTGCTAACGCAGCAGACGCGGATGGTAGCGTTGCTAAAGTTGACTTCTAT
>NZ_JAWOQS010000769.1:0-614 GCF_033438945.1 Vibrio sp. Y176
TGCTCTGGGTACACATAGTCTAACCAGCCCCACTTATCTTCCGTGGTGCCGTTAAATAGGCCAAAGTAGGCTTCTTGCAATTCTTTGGTAATCGGACCGCGTTTACCGCTGCCCACTTCAATTTTGTCGATGGTTGCCACAGGCACAACTTCTGCTGCGGTACCGGTCATGAATACTTCATCCGCAAGGTATAGCGCTTCGCGAGCAATGTTAGCTTCACGGATTTCGTAACCTTTATCGCGAGCAATGGTCATGATCGAGTCACGAGTGATGCCCGGTAGGATAGCGCTGGTTGCTGGTGGTGTGGTGATCACGCGATCTTTGATGACAAAGATGTTCTCGCCCGCGCCTTCTGACAAGTAACCGTCAACACTCAGTGCGATACCTTCGTCGTAACCATGACGACGTGCTTCACCACCAACGAGTAGTGAAGAAAGGTAGTTACCACCCGCTTTTGCTGCGGTAGGGATGGTGTTAGGTGCCGCGCGATTCCAGCTTGAAATCATTGCATCCACGCCTTTTTCTAGTGCTTCTTCACCAAGGTACGAGCCCCATGGGAACGCTGCGATGATCAGCTCCATTTCGGTGCTTACTGGAGGACACACACCTAAACC
>NZ_JAWOQS010000770.1:0-614 GCF_033438945.1 Vibrio sp. Y176
GGCTAAATTCTTCCGCCGAGATGATCAGCAGTAAGCAAAACAGCAGTCGAATCCCGAACGCATCCATTTTGGTTGCGTGGGTAAAGCGAGGGAAGGTAAACACAGCGAGAAAACCAATCAACATGCTAAACGTAAAATGCAGCGTGCTTGAGCCTCCAACATAGTTTTCCATATTCAGATAAACGGCATGATTTAGCTCTGAACTCTTCCACAAAGAAAGGCCGATTGTCAGTAGAGATATAGAAATAAAACCTAAACGTGCGATCGTCGAAGTCATCGTTACCCCACCGGAAAGAAGCCTAAATAGCGTTTTACAAAATAGAGCGCGGCAAGGTTTTGGATCGCCATGCCGATCGCCATTGCCCATGCCGCCCCCAGAACGCCGTAGCTTTGGCTAAGAAAAACCAAAAGAGCGATGGAAATAGTGCCTGAACAAATCGTGATGTATTTCATCGTTCTCTCATGGCCGCTCATTAGCAATAAAAATCCTACTGAGCCAGTAGCGAGATTGACCAGCTGCCCAAAAGAAAGAACAACTAACAGCGGAGCTGAAGCAAGAAATGCTTGACCAAAAAATTGCATGACGAATTCAGGAAATAGGGTGCAAACTAAGA
>NZ_JAWOQS010000771.1:0-613 GCF_033438945.1 Vibrio sp. Y176
CAAAATCAGGCAGTTTTTTGCAAACGACCGCAAAGCAGCTTGCGTATCATCAAGGGTCATTCTGGACCTTTGTCGAAAATGAGGTTTATCAGACCTACCCAAACAAAGAAAGGCAGTTGGTCTTTAGCCTTAACCCCGGGTCGCAAATTAGAAAAATAGGTTCATCAGGTGATTATATTTGGGTAAGTGATGGCGCACATTTTTATACCTACAACATCAAAACCAATGAACTTGATTCATTTTCACTGCTTCAACTTTATCAACATAGCAATAATAGTTATGTGTACATCAATGATGCGATTCTGGTCGAAACCAAATGGGCGTTGGCTACAACATCTGGTGTCTATCTCTCTGAAGGTAATAAATTTGATCACGTGATTTCATCCGGTCAAAACTACATTGAAAAAGTGTACTACTCGCATACGAGACGCGAGATATTGGTCGGCACCTTAAAAGGCGCGTTGATCTTCAATATTTACGAGCCGAACAAAGAGATCGTCAAAATTGGCGGCTCCCACGTACTGACGTTTTCAGAGACCAATCAAGAGTATTGGGTTGGTACTGAGCACGGTTTGTATCTCTACTCGTTTTTAACAGGTGAAGTTACTGAAGT
>NZ_JAWOQS010000772.1:0-613 GCF_033438945.1 Vibrio sp. Y176
AGGAATCGTGGTGTTGCGCGGAATGATTTTCTCAACCAACCCACCCATGGTTTCAATACCCAATGATAATGGAATCACGTCAAGCAGCAGCATTTCAGAGTCAGGTTTGTTACCAGCAAGAATATCTGCTTGGATACCCGCACCAATAGCCACCACTTCATCAGGGTTGATGCTAGTGAGTGGTGTGCGGCCAAAGAATTCGCCTACCATTTCACGGACAAGCAAGGTACGAGTTGAGCCACCAACCATCACCACTTCAAGTACTTCCTCCGCTTCTACGTCAGCATCTTTCAGTGCACGACGACAAGACATCAGAGTTTTCTTCACGAGTGGGCGAATCAGATCTTCGAACTGCTCGCGTGTTACAGTGCCTTTCCAGCCAAACACGTCAACTTCTACGCTGTCTTGCTCAGAGAAAGCAATTTTGGTCGCCGTTGCAATGTTCAGTAATGCACGGTTTTTCTCAGCAGAAAGCGGCGCTTCTAGGCCAGCTTGCTCCATTAGGTAATCCGCTAATAGGTGGTCAAAGTCATCACCGCCAAGTGCAGAGTCGCCGCCTGTTGCTAATACTTCAAATACGCCTTTCGATAAACGTAGGATAGAGATATCGAAC
>NZ_JAWOQS010000773.1:0-613 GCF_033438945.1 Vibrio sp. Y176
GCATTTGCATCGCCTGACGAACTGGCCCAAACGCCCGACCTTTTTCAATACAGTAGGCACCGACAAAAATCACAGCGGTACCAATCAGCGCAGTCCAACCAGCTAAAGTGAGAGAATTAAAGAACGGGCTCCAGCCATAGGTACTCATCTCTGCGAAGTTGTAATTGTTCAGCGTCAGCGCTTTATTCCACGGCCAAAATGTCACTAGAGAGCCGTACACCGCCATGCCTAACACTGCCAGTACTGCGACAGAAATCAGTGAACAGTATACGAAGCAAAGGCCATCACGCGTTTTGTTGGGTTCTGGTTGATAAGGCACCGAGCGCGTGTCAAATAAGCTCTTTTGTTTTTTCTGCACCCAACGATCTGCACCAAACGCCATTACCGCAGGAAATAACAGCATGATGCTGGTTACTGCACCCATGGCAAAGTTTTGCTGGCCCACCACTTGTTTGAAGATGTCGGTCGCCAGAACGTTGTAGCTTCCGCCAATGACTTTCGGCACACCAAAATCGGTGATCACCAACGTGAATACGACAATCAGAGTGCTGATCAAACCGTATTTCGCCGCAGGTAACGTCACCATAAAAAAGGTCTTCATCGGTGAGGTTTT
>NZ_JAWOQS010000774.1:0-613 GCF_033438945.1 Vibrio sp. Y176
CGCCTGTGGTTTCTTTTTCATAATCCATAAAAACAATAAGTAAAGTCACACATACACTGCTCATTCAAGCAGTCGCACTCCCAAACCTGTCCAAATTTCACCGCATAGAAAAGTATGTGGGGGAAGCATTTGGTCTGCGTTTTTGGTGTGCAAAAATGAAAAGGAAATAAACATGTTGAGAAACTCAACAAAGCCTCAACTCAAGGAAGCGTCGCGCGCAAAATCCATCTACTTTATGACGTGGCGATGGCATTTCTACGCAGGATTATTCGTTATCCCATTTATGCTCATGCTGTCCGTCACCGGACTGGTGATGCTGTTTGATGATGAGATTGAACTGCCACGCTATGAGACTACGCTAAAAGTGGTGCCGCAAGAGCACAAGGCACCAGTGTCCATCCAGTTAGAGTCGGTTAAGCAAGCCTATCCCGATTTCAGCGTTACTCAATTTGTGCCTGCCCAAACAGCGCATCTTGCCAACCGGTTTTCAATTAAAGCGGAAGATGGACGTTAGCTAGTTGCTGCAGTCAATCCATACACGGGCGAGGTTCAAGGCACTATTGATCGCTCAGACAGCGTTTATGAGCTGATGAATAACATTCATGGCACCTTG
>NZ_JAWOQS010000775.1:0-612 GCF_033438945.1 Vibrio sp. Y176
TTGAGTTCAGGCGAAGCCGTGCCCGCAAAGAATCGTTCATCGACACGCTCAACGAGAGCTTCGTGATCATCGAGTAGGGAATACAGTTCGCTAAAGTCCAGCGTATAAGTATCACCACCACCCGAGCGAGTGCTACTAAGCATGAAATTGACCAGATCGGTATACACTGACCAATCGAGCAATTCGTATTCGGGTGACACCATGCCTGATTGCACAAACTCATTCGAAGGTTGATAGTCTGGCGAGTAGAAATTAAATACTGAAGGAGAGCGCAGTGCGCCTTGTTCTGCGGTGTTCATCACTGTTGTTGCTCCATCATAGCGCGCAGCGGTAAGTGTAAAGCCTGCGGCTCGGTGGAAGTTGGTGAGCACCAAAATGGGCTCTTTCACTTTCATTGGCGGCGTGTTGGTTAACCCCATGGCTTCGTTATCAAGTAAAACCGCGCGGATCACTGCGCTTAAATCACCTTTTACCCCTTTTCCGTTGTTGTTGAATACGCGAGCAACTCGCGCAACGTACTCCGGGCTTGGGTTAGAAGAGACGAATCGTTGAATCAAAAACTTCGACACAAATGGCGCAATGTTAGGATGAGACATCAATATATCCAGCACT
>NZ_JAWOQS010000776.1:0-611 GCF_033438945.1 Vibrio sp. Y176
CAGAGAACGTTGCAGATCTTCATCATAGCCCGACATTTTGTAGTCGCCATAGATAATATCGTGCGGCTGATAATGCTGCATATTGATGACTAAATGGCTAACTAAATCGAGAGGGCGTGAAGGTTCTTGAAAGCGGAATGCAGACTCCAATACTGCTTGCTTCTCTAGGTAGCGCCACTCATTAATTCCGTCTTGTTTGATCATGGTTAGATATTGGAAGACAGCTTGAATGATGTCATCTACGTGGTCTAACCCTTCTGGTGTGAGTGTACAACTGACCGTAAAATCACGATAGTTGCTGCCACTTGCCCCGCCGCCGGCTGATAGGGAAGTGATCCAGCCTTTGCTTTTCAGTTGCAGCATCAAGCTCCCTTCGCCTTCGTAACCTAACAAATGAGCGAAATAAGAGAGAGGCTTCACGCCGTAGTGTTTATCCATTCCCGGCATAGGGAAGGTGAGAATGAGTTTGCGAAACTCTTTGATGGGCTCAATTTGAACCAAAATTCCGGTGCTGTCTTCAGTCCCAATCGATACGTTAATCGATTTACCACTTAATTGATGATTAGGGATGTCAGCGAACATGGCTTCTACCCAAGCTTGCTGCTCATCAA
>NZ_JAWOQS010000777.1:0-611 GCF_033438945.1 Vibrio sp. Y176
CAATGTTTGCAAGTGCTGATGATTTTTCACAGACGCAAAACCACATCATTCAACCGAAAATCGTGGGCGGCATCACCGCCGATCCAACTGAATGGAAGTTCTATACACAAATTGTAAGTCGTTACAGCAATCGCTCCTATTGCGGTGCCAGTTACATCGGCAATGGTTATGTCTTGACGGCAGCTCACTGTGTGGAGGGCGATTCACCGAGTCAAATTGCCGTGAAAATTGGTGGCGTCGTGTACAACGGCACCGATGGAGTAAGAGCGAATGTGAGTGAAATCCACATGCATCCGTCTTATCGCCGCGCCACGCTTTCTTATGATATTGCGGTTCTAAAGCTAGATTCTGTCCCTCAAGGTGTATCCGCCGTTGAAATTGCTGACGGCAGCTTGGCGCAATACGCCAGTATTGGAGATTGGTTGACAGTTGCAGGTTTAGGTCGAACGTCAGAAGGCGGTAGTTCGCCAACAAGATTGCAAGAAGTCGATGTTCCTCTGGTGTCGGATGCCACTTGTCGTCAGGCGGGTGGAAACTACACCACTGTTGGGGAAGTGGCATTCTGTGCAGGCGTGCCGCAAGGTGGGATAGATTCATGTCAGGGTGACAGC
>NZ_JAWOQS010000778.1:0-611 GCF_033438945.1 Vibrio sp. Y176
TGGGTACATCAATGGCGCGTCCAATCATTGCCAAAGCGCAAGTTGAAGTGGCACGTAAAGTGGGCGCGGACGCATTGTGTCACGGCTGTACTGGTAAAGGTAACGACCAAGTGCGTTTCGAGGGTGCATTTGCTGCGTTAGCACCAGATCTACACGTTATCGCTCCATGGCGTGAGTGGGATTTAGTGAGCCGCGAACAATGTCTGGATTACCTTGCAGAGCGTAACATTCCTTGCTCAGCGTCTCTAACGAAGATTTATTCACGTGATGCGAACGCATGGCACATTTCTACTGAAGGTGGTGTGCTAGAAAATACATGGAATGCACCAAACGAAGATTGCTGGGTCTGGACCGTTGACCCTGAACAAGCGCCAAATGAAGCTGAATACGTTACGTTGAAAGTCGAAAAAGGTGAAGTTGTGGCAGTGGATGGTGAAGCGATGACACCATACAACGCACTAGTTTACTTAAACGAAAAAGGCGCAAAACACGGTGTGGGTCGTATTGATATCGTAGAGAACCGTTTGGTGGGAATGAAGTCTCGTGGCTGTTACGAAACTCCGGGAGGTACCATCATGATGGAAGCTCTGCGCGCAGTTGAACAATTGGTG
>NZ_JAWOQS010000779.1:0-611 GCF_033438945.1 Vibrio sp. Y176
CAAGCTTTGTCTGGTATCGCTAAAGACCTCAACAAGATGAGTGCCAAGAGTGCGATTAAGCCGCTAGTACCAGATGAGCCGCAAGGCGCGCTTTACAAATGGGTGGCGATTTTGACGGGCTCTAAGAACGCACTCAAAGGGGCGGGTTTCTTTGTCGGTGGCTTGTTGTTGTCTTGGGTGGGTTTCCAAAACTCGATGTTTATTATGGCGAGTGTGCTCGCGGTAGTGTTCATTTGCAGCATGATCTGGCTAGAAGCCGATATGGGCAAAGCGAAAAATAAGCCTAAGTTTAGCCACATCTTTTCTAAGTCTGAATCGGTCAACATCTTGTCCGCAGCGCGCATGTTCCTGTTTGGTGCGCGGGATGTCTGGTTTGTGGTGGCTTTGCCGGTTTATCTCGGCAGCGTATTTGGCTGGGATCACTTGTGGGTTGGTGGCTTTTTAGCATCATGGGTGATCGCGTATGGCTTTGTGCAAGGTTTTGCGCCGCGCATTACGGGTAAAGCGCAGGGTCGCGTGCCTGATGGAAGTGCGGCATTAGTGTGGGCGGGGGTTCTTGCCTTAATCACGGGCGGGATTGCTTACGGAGTACAAATTGGTTGGCAGCCGGA
>NZ_JAWOQS010000780.1:0-611 GCF_033438945.1 Vibrio sp. Y176
TACTGGTATTGCATACGATACGTCTGCTGTAAGTGATAAGAACCGCACGATTACTATTCCAGAAACAGACCGTACTTGGTTAAGCATCGGTGCAACTTATGACTGGACGAAAGACTTCAGCCTAGACGCTGGCTTCACTTACATTATCGCGAAAGACGCACCAATCGTTGAGTCTCGTGGCTACAAGTCAGACGATTCAGCTGAAGTAGTTGGCGGTCAATTCGTTGGTGAAACAACGGGTAACGTTTGGCTAATCGGTGTTCAAGCGAACTACCGTTTCTAATTACTCGTTAAAAAATCGAGAGACAAAAAAGGCTTAGCACTTGCTAAGCCTTTTTTATTGCGTTCATTTTATTTGAAACATCAACGATTAGAATTCATCTAGATATTCGTCTAACAACGCTTCTTCTTCCGGATTCACTTCTTCTACCGTGTCGATTTCTGCTTTAAAGTTTTGACGCTGAATGTACACATCTCGAGTCAGTACATAAGGATCTGGAGAACTATCAAGCTGTGCTTCTTGCGGTACAAGCAACGCTCGTTTTTCCAAACCTTCTAATGCCCACTTCCCTAAACCAGCCCAAATATTCAAGTAAGATAATGGGAGATAC
>NZ_JAWOQS010000781.1:0-611 GCF_033438945.1 Vibrio sp. Y176
TTCCTCGCCTTTTTTCAGCAAGCCGTGCTTCTTCAGATGCACAAGAAGAATTGAAATCGCTGCAGGCGTAATGCCGGAAATACGCGAAGCAATGCCAATACTTTCCGGTTTGGCTTCGCTCAGTTTCGCAACCACTTCGTTCGACAAACCTTTTACGTCTTTGTAATCCAAATCCGCAGGCAGTTTTGTGTGTTCGTGGCGAAGTGATTTTTCGATCTCTTCTTGCTGACGCTTGATGTAACCGTCGTATTTCACCTGAATTTCTACTTGTTCTGCCGCTTGTTGATCTTCAAGAGCAGGAGCAAAGGCATCAAGTTGAGTCAATTGTGAGTATGAGATCTCTGGACGACGCAGAAGATCCTCACCACTTGCTTCACGCGCCATTGGCGTTTTCAGCAGTTTGTTCAGTTCATCAATGCCCGCCGAGTTCGGGTTTACCCAAGTAGACTTCAGACGCTGACGCTCGGTTTCCATGTTCTCGATTTTTTCGTTGAAACGCGCCCAACGAACATCATCAATCAAGCCAAGTTCACGAGCTTTTTCTGTCAAACGAAGGTCGGCGTTGTCTTCTCGAAGCAATAGGCGGTATTCCGCGCGAGAAGTGAACATGC
>NZ_JAWOQS010000782.1:0-610 GCF_033438945.1 Vibrio sp. Y176
TACGATCATTGTTCGAAATTTAGCGGAGTTGTCTTCTGAAAGAGTTCGTTCGATGGTTTTAGGCGGTGCGGTGACACGCTTGAATACGCGTTCGCAGATTTTGGTTAAGTTGGGTAACTTCTGTAAACATATCTTGCCTTATATGTGGTTGTATAAGCTGTTTGCCTACATTGTGATGCCTCAACGAAGTCAGCGTGAATCAAGGCATTTGTTTATTCGAGAAGCAAAGAAGCTGTGCCAAAAAGAGTTTAAACGCTGGTTTATTCTTGCCGCGGATGTAAACCCATTGATGAAGTACTTCAAAGACAGAGAGTTACCCATACCGACATTGTATTTGATGGGTGATAGAGACTATATGTTCATCCAACCGGTGAAAGAGATGGTTGCAGCGCATAAGCTCAGTATCTTGCGTGAAATTCCAAACTGCGGTCATGTCTGCAATGTAGAGCGTCCTGAAGATTTTAACCAACACTCTATCGAATTTATAAAGCAACAAAGTATCGTCGCCTAGCCATCAAGATAGACACCTAAAATGCGAGAATAGGGGAGTGATTATGGCTCCCCAATTTGATATCCACATTGCCAACACGCACCAAACTGTCCTTCGTTG
>NZ_JAWOQS010000783.1:0-610 GCF_033438945.1 Vibrio sp. Y176
AACGTCGGCCAAGCCTTATATTCAGTTCACCACTTTTTGAAAGCTGTCCACATCCATATCTCTAATGTTAACCGTTAAACTGTGTACATGACTTACCTGTTCTTGAAGCACAGCCATTAAAGCTCGCGATAATTCTCGCTTTTGTCCAGGCGTTCGGCCAGACAACAAATCAAAATTGATATGGATAAAATCGAGACTGTCACCCGCTTCACCAATTAGCCAGTTATGACATCTTAACGTTCTTGATTTCACAGAGGCCAACTCAAAAAGGCCACTCTCTAACGCAGCTTTATGTAAGTCTTCCAGCAAACCTTGTACATTGACTCGCTCTTCCACTGAGTTCGAATACTCTAAAACTAAGTTTGGCATTTTGATTCCTTTCTACAACATAAAAAATTCAGTGCGTAGTAATACCAATCTAGCCAGCAATTTCCGAGGAATGAACTATCATTCTGTCTACGCGATCACCAATCGATTGCTTTTGATAAAAATAACAGAACAACTTCGACTCCCGACGGAGAGAGAAAGCCACATAAGACATGATACCAATCATGATCTGTTCATATTATTCTGTTATATTCCTACGTAGATTTTTTACATTAATAGACTA
>NZ_JAWOQS010000784.1:0-610 GCF_033438945.1 Vibrio sp. Y176
GTCCAACGATAAAGACTTAGTCGTTGAGATTTTGAATGAATTCGGTTGGAAGATGTTCAACCAAGGCGAATTAAGCACACTCGAGCATGCCATCAATAAGCTGGATGCAGAGCTGCTATTTAGCCACCCTAAATTGACGATGTTACGTGCATGGTTAGCGCAGAGCCAACACCGATACAATCAAGTTGGCCAATTGCTTGAAGAAGCCGAAGAAGAGCATAAAAAACGTAATATCGAGCTAGATATCCATTACCAAGGCCAAGCTAACGCGCTGCTTGCTCAGGTCGCGATTAACAGCAACCAACCCGAGAAAGCGCTTGAACTTGCGGAGCTGGCTCTCAGCCAACTAGACAACACTATTTACCGTAGCCGAATTGTCGCGACCTCAGTCGTAGGCGAAGTGAACCACGTACTGGGTAAACTCGACCGCGCGTTGCCGATGATGCAGCAAACCGAAAAATTGGCGCGCCAGTATCAGGTTTACCATCAAGCACGGTGGGCGATTTTACAACAAAGCGAAATCTTGATTGCTCAAGGTTACGTGCAAGCGGCCTTTGAGCTGCAAGATTCAGCCTTTCGTCTGATTGAAGATCAGCAATTACAGAACGCA
>NZ_JAWOQS010000785.1:0-610 GCF_033438945.1 Vibrio sp. Y176
CTGGAGCGCCTTGAGAACCAAGGATCTTGTTCGCTTCAACACCCGCTTTCCACTCTTCTTTGCTCTGACCATTATCGCGCTTCACATCGATCCACGGGATCAACGAGCCAGCTAGTGGTACGCCGAACTTGTCTGTAGGGAATGACGCGCTGCGCATTGTGTCTGCAACTTTCTTGTCAATATCAAGAATTGAGCTTGCTGGGTTTGCCAGTTCTGAACTTACTGCATCGTTGATAACACCCATTTGAGAGATCAACTCACGCATGTTTTGCGCGCCAGCGCCAGAAGCAGCTTGGTAAGTCATCGCACTGGTCCATTCCACCAACCCTTTTTCAAACAGGCCACCAAGACCCATCAGCATCAGGCTAACGGTACAGTTACCACCTACAAAGGTGTTCGTGCCGCCATGAATACCATGTTGAATTTGTTTTAGGTTCACAGGGTCTAGCGTGATGATCGAATCTTCCGCCATACGCAGTGTTGAAGCTGCATCAATCCAGTAACCTTTCCAGCCAGCTTGACGAAGTGCTGGGTACACTTTTTCAGTGTAGCTGCCACCCTGACACGTAATGATCGCATCAAGCTGTTTTAAACTTTCGATATCAAAGGC
>NZ_JAWOQS010000786.1:0-609 GCF_033438945.1 Vibrio sp. Y176
TTCGACGATTCCTTTAGTTATCTACATTTTCTGGCAAATCGTTACTTTAGGCGTAGTAAGCCAGGATGCACTTATTGAAAACGGTGGCTTGAGTGCACTTATTGGTCAATTATCTCAAACTGTTCACAAATCCAACTTGAGCAGCATTGTAGGTGTATTTGCCGACCTTGCACTTCTCACCTCGTTTTTAGGTGTGAGCTTAGGTTTGTTCGAATTTTTAGGTGATACGATCAAAGGCAAAAGTGAGAAACCAAATCGCTTGTTAGCTGCGGTGATTACGTTTACTCCGCCACTTGGTTTTGCGCTTTTCTACCCGCAAGGCTTCATTATGGCGCTGGGTTACGCGGCGATTGCATTGGCTATTCTTGCGATTTTCCTTCCTCTTGTCATGGTGATCAAGGTTCGTCGTTCCGATGATTTCTCTGGTGAATACCGTGTCGCTGGTGGGCAAGGAGCGCTAGTCGTCACTGGTATAGCGGGTACGGGCATCGTTTTAGCGCAAGTGCTAATCACTTTAGGTGTATTACCTGCTCTAGGTTAGTTCCACTGCTTAAATTGAACGTGAAAAGCCAATAGGGAAACCTGTTGGCTTTTTTAATCTGGATCAAA
>NZ_JAWOQS010000787.1:0-609 GCF_033438945.1 Vibrio sp. Y176
GTGCGCTCATTGCTGAGATCTCGACAAACACACCATCAGCAATGATGTCATTACCCAACACATTGATGGTTACCGTTGAAACTTTGCTCATCTGAACGTTATCGTCAACCGCCACTACATCACCACTGCCCGTTTGCTGCTCAGCAACGGCCTACGAAGCTTGTGTCGCC
Organism: Vibrio sp. Y176; assembly: GCF_033438945.1. Classification (NCBI taxonomy): domain Bacteria; kingdom Pseudomonadati; phylum Pseudomonadota; class Gammaproteobacteria; order Vibrionales; family Vibrionaceae; genus Vibrio; species Vibrio sp. Y176. The sequence goes on from NZ_JAWOQS010000787.1 coordinate 171, forward strand.
ACGTTGTAAGCCTCATCTTTCGTGTTTACCACATTAAACGTCACAGGGTAGTCACCAGAGGTTGCACTTAGAGCAGAAGTCACCGCGATGGTAGCCACGCTAGATTCGCCAGAGGCAAGGGAAATAGATTGAGAGCTCGCTTGCCAGCCACTCTCTACTTGAGCAGACACATCAAAACGAATCGTGCCACAAACGTCATTCGCCGTGTTTGTTACCGTCAGTTGATATTCAACCGTGTCGCCAGCATTAACTTGTGTATCAGACGTCGCTTTCACAGACACACTTGGCGCAGACATCTCGCAAACGCTTGGAGTTACCGAACCATTAAACGATACGTTCACACCGGCAAAACCATTGGCTGCACTCGCAAGATTAATCGTGAGACCAGAAACTGGATCGGTGAAACTGTCACCCACTGGTAACGCAGTATCTTTCCAAT
>NZ_JAWOQS010000788.1:0-607 GCF_033438945.1 Vibrio sp. Y176
TATGCCATTCAATATTTGGGTGTCACTCATCTTTATGCCGACGCAATGGCTGGCTCGGATGAACAGAGCATATTGCACAAGCTGCAAGATGAATACCCACACCTTGTCATTGTTCAGCACTCTGTACGCAGTTTGTTCGACGAAAGCAAGCTGCCGTTTACGTTGCCTGATCTACCTGAGACTTTTACTCAGTTTAGAAAGTGCGTTGAAGGGATAGACATCGCCCACCCAATAGATGCGCCGAGCTACCTACCGCCAATGCCAAAAGGCGCTCAACTGCCAACTTTATCCTCTTTTTACTTTGATGAGTCTGCGCTGTTTTCTGGCGGAGAATGGAGTGGTCTTGCGCATTGTCGGCGTTACTTTTCTTCTGGTTTGGCAAGCTCATATAAAGAGACCCGCAACGGACTCGACGGGATGGCGTATTCCACCAAATTTTCACCTTGGCTTGCGCTTGGTTGTGTGTCGCCAAGAATGATTTATGCCATGCTCAAACAGTATGAACAAGCCCAAGGGGCGAATGATTCGACTTACTGGATTTACTTTGAATTGTTGTGGCGTGAATATTTTTATTGGTACGCAAGGTGTTATCAACAAAGGCTGTTTC
>NZ_JAWOQS010000789.1:0-607 GCF_033438945.1 Vibrio sp. Y176
GTTCGGTCGGTGTATTTGGGGGACTTACACGGGGTCGTTGGCGTGATGAACCTTGTCGCACCGAATACGCTATTGATCGATTGTTCGACGATCGATCCCGATTCAGCAAGATTGGTTGCCAATGAAGCGGCAAACAAGCGTTTGTTGTTTGTCGATGCACCGGTTTCGGGTGGCGTCGCGGGAGCTAAAGCGGCAACGTTGACGTTCATTGTCGGTGGCTCGGATGAGGCATTCTCAAAAGCGAACGCCATTTTGCAGTATATGGGGAAAAACGTTTTTCATGCGGGTAAAGCTGGCGATGGGCAGATGGCTAAAATCTGTAATAACCTGATGCTGGGTATTTTGATGTCAGGCACGTGTGAGGCGCTGAACTTAGGCATTGATCATGGGCTCGATCCAAAAGTCTTGTCCAACATCATGTTGCAAAGCTCGGGACGAAAATGGGCGTTAGAGCTTTATAATCCATGCCCGGGCGTGATGGATAGCGCGCCAGCCAGCCATGATTATCAACCGGGCTTTATGAGCAAGCTGATGCTAAAGGATTTAGGTTTGGGATTAGATGCCGCATTGCAAACCCACTCCTCGGTGCCTATGGGAGCGTTGGCGC
>NZ_JAWOQS010000790.1:0-607 GCF_033438945.1 Vibrio sp. Y176
TCGCGAATAAGTTCAGAGGTTCAGAACAAGAGACGCTAGAGCCTCAGCTTAATGAGTTTGTTGAGGATAAAGTATCAACAAAACACGTTGAAGACGATCAACAAGACGACGAGACGCTTCCTCACTTAACGGCTTACGAAGTTGAAGAACCAAAAGAGAAAGCGGCAGTACACGAATATCCTATATATATGCCGCAAGCCAAATCAGAAACGCCTACGGTAAAACCGACGCCAGAGCCCCAACCTCAACGAGTTGCGGCAGTAAATGCGACGCCAACGTATGTTGAACCAGAACCACAACTTAAAGCGGTCAGCACAGATAACGTGGATCCAATGGTTGAGCGTACCAAGCAGCTGAATGTAACCATCGAAGAGTTGGAAGCTGCAGCGCAGCAAGCAGATGATTGGGCGTCAGAAGAACAAACAAGCCAATCTTATGCGGATACAAACGCAGTCTATCAAGAACAGGTGCAAGCCAAGCATGAAGAGGTTGTTGAACACGATACGCCTCAACGAGAATCAAGCTATGAAGAGTATGAACAGTTTGCTGCTCAGCAAGAACAGCAACTCCATGTGGAACCAACGCCACACGAAGAACCTGTTATTGA
>NZ_JAWOQS010000791.1:0-606 GCF_033438945.1 Vibrio sp. Y176
GTGGCGATTGGTGGCAACGACCGTTATGTCTCGGTTTGCCGTCAGCACTACAAAGAAGCCCTAGGTAAATAAACCTATCCATTCAGCTTCAAAGCAGTACAGAAAAGCCACCGAATTCGGTGGCTTTTTAATTGTTCATTTCGCTCAGACGAGATCAAAACCGAATCGCTCTAACAAGACTTGATAAGATGAATCCACTTGATTTGGAATGTCTTGCTTAGTTTGAAATCCTTTTTCGGGATAGCTTTTGACGCGGGAAAAATCTTCCATCAGCGCTTCTAACACCATCATTAGCGGCATGTCTTCGTTGATGTATTCGAAGAATGGATGAGCGGTAGAACTGACTTGCACTTGCGAGTAGGGCGATTGCCATTGCTTCTCAAACGTAGCGATGGCGCGGCGTTCCATAAATGGCTTTTGCACTAAAATAATCGATTCGCATTGGATGCCTTTCTCTTTTAATAACTGCTCGGTGAAACGGACGTTTTCTCCACTATTGGTTGAACGTGTTTCTACTAAAATGGCATCGCTTGGTACGCCAGCTAAACGCGCAATGTCTGCAAATGTTTCGGCTTCACTTTTTTCAAACAACCCATCCGTAAAACG
>NZ_JAWOQS010000792.1:0-606 GCF_033438945.1 Vibrio sp. Y176
TAAAGGCTGACCAGTTTTTAACTCGCCCTTCAGGATCTGAGTTCGAATTGCTTCTTCAACGAGCTGAGTACGCGTCTTAAAAACAGGTTTTTGTGACATTGAAGGCTCCCCTCAAAAATAAATATTGTATCCAATCCATTTAACTCTAGTAGTTTATTGTTTTTCCGGCTTAAGCCAACTACGAAATAAGGTTTTGAGAAGTAGAGTGAATTAAAAGGCACCAACTGGTGCCTTTTTGAACCATTTGGCTAAGTGCATGTTGCCTGTTATGACGTTTTACCGTCGATAGCGCGTTGGATGTTTAACGGGTTAGACGTTTTTAATGAATCGGGCAACAAGCTTTCTGGCAACGCTTGGTAAGCGACCGGGCGTAACCAACGGTGAATGGCCTCTGCTCCGACAGAGGTTGATGCCGCATGGGTCGACGCAGGATACGGCCCACCATGAACCATCGCATAACCAACCTCTACGCCAGTTGGCCAGCCATTGAACACCAGGCGTCCGGCAATTTCTTCCAGGCATGGAATCAACTGCTCAGCGAGTGATGAATCTTCTTCAGTCGCGTGGATGGTAGCGGTGAGCGTGCCGCTCAGTGTTTCACTTAGA
>NZ_JAWOQS010000793.1:0-606 GCF_033438945.1 Vibrio sp. Y176
GTGGTGTCCAATTACGCGTCTCGAAAATTCCAGCGCGCGATTTTAGGCTTCGAACCAGAAGAGATCGGCCGTCTGTATGGTGAACTGGAAGTCACTATGAGCACTATCAAAGAAGGCGTACTCAGCATTGACGCACAAGGTGTGCTTCGTTCCATCAACCGCAGTGCTTGCCAGATTCTCGGCATTGACAGAGATAAGGCGCTCAACAAACCGCTTACGGATACATTACGCGACAGCGACTTATATACCGTTCTTGAAACGGGTCAAGAAGATCACGACATTGAAATTTTCCTTAATCATAAGCGGTTAATTGCGAACCGCTCACCCATCTTTGTGGAAGGAAAGATTGTCGGGGCAGTATCAAGTTTTCGTTTGCGCGACGAGATCAATGAGCTTACGGAGCAGCTCTCGCAAACCAAAGAATATGCAGACTTGTTGCGTTCTCAAACTCACGAGCATAGAAACAAGCTCAATACGATCAGTGGCTTAGTACAAATGGGTGAGCTTGAGGCTGTACAAAAGCTCATCGGGCAAGAAACCGCCCATTATCAAGCCATGATTGAGTTTGTGCGAGATACCATAAAAGATCCGCTTATTGCGGGTATG
>NZ_JAWOQS010000794.1:0-606 GCF_033438945.1 Vibrio sp. Y176
CCTATTCTGAAGGGGCTGAGAAAACTCAATACACCATCAAGCAAATTGAGGTGCCTTACCAAAAACGCAAAATTATCGCTAACTTACATTTGCCAAGAACCGATAAGCAGCTGCCAGTTGTGATGGTGAGTGCAGGACTCGACAGTTTACAAACCGACATGTGGCGTTTGTTCCGCAATCACTTTGCTCCTAAAGATATTGCAATGCTGACCGTCGATATGCCATCAGTCGGACACAGTTCTCATTGGCCTTTGACGGAAGATTCAAGCTGTCTTCATCAAGCCGTGTTGAATGAGCTTTATTCCATTCCTTACGTTGATCATCACAAAGTTGGTTTGGTCGGTTTCCGTTTTGGTGGCAATGCCATGGTTCGTCTGTCTTTTCTTGAGCAAGAAAAGATCAAAGCGTGTGTGGCACTAGGCGCACCGGTGCATGATCTGTTTACCTCGCCGAAAAAGCTGCAAAAAATGCCGAAGATGTATCTGGATATGCTGGCTTCTCGTTTGGGTAAAAGCGCAGTTGATATCAACAGTATGGCTGCGCAGATGATGGCTTGGTCATTGAAAGTTCAAGGCTTCTTGAGCAGTCGTAAAACTAAGGTGCCAA
>NZ_JAWOQS010000795.1:0-605 GCF_033438945.1 Vibrio sp. Y176
TTTGAAAACTTTCATCAATTTAATTAGAGTACAAAACGTTAACTCGTGATAAACACATAACAAAGGACAATTAACATGGATCCCATACTGGAAGTTAAGGGACTGTATAAAGTGTTTGGAGAAGCTCCGGAGCGAGCATTCTCACTCATCGAAAAAGGCGTTGATAAAGACGATATTTTTGAACAAACTGGCTTAACCGTTGGCGTCAACGATGTATCTCTGACCATCAATGAAGGCGAGATTTTTGTCATTATGGGTCTCTCTGGCTCAGGAAAATCCACTCTCGTTCGACTTCTCAATCGACTCATTGAACCCACCAAAGGCAGTGTTTACCTCAAAGGGAAAGACATTGCTCACATCTCCGAAGAAGAACTGCGCGAAGTTCGTCGGAACAACATTTCAATGGTTTTTCAAAATTTTGCGCTCATGCCCCACATGTCGGTGATAGAAAATGCCGCTTTCGGCCTGGAACTCGCAGGCGTCGATGTGACTGCTCGCCACGAAAGTGCATTATCAGCGTTGCAGAGAGTTGGATTAGATACCTACGCTGAATCGTTTCCTGATGAACTATCAGGTGGTATGAAGCAGCGTGTCGGTCTTGCCCG
>NZ_JAWOQS010000796.1:0-604 GCF_033438945.1 Vibrio sp. Y176
GGGACATTGTTCAATACAGTACTGAAAGTCAGATACCGCGACCTGACGACACTCAAGCTGTTGGAAGATAAAACCGCGATCACGAATCTCGTATGGGTCATCTGGCACAAAGGTCAACGCCAGATTAGTACAGCGCAGCGCCAGTGTGTAACGCTCTTCTCTCAGCATCGCGCTTTTAATCAACGCCAACCAGCGACCAATCACTGTCGGATTATCCGCTTCGTCAAAATGTTCTGGTTTAAGTTGCGCTAACGGTCCTTCTTGACCGATTAACCAAGCTTGAAGGATTTTCTCACCAACATACTCCCCGTTGAACGGGTTAATGTAGTCTGGTGTTTTGTGCATCCAATCCACTTTAATTAGGAACTGAGTTGGGAATGTCACACCTTTTATAGGGAAGCCAAGGCGATTGCCTAAGTACAATAAAATTGCACCTAAGCTGACCGGTATACCTTTTTTACGCTCTAGCACTTTATCGATAAAGCTGTTGTCAGAGATAAAGTACTCTTGGTCGTCACCTTTGAAGCCCCACTCATGGAAAAACAGACGTAGGAAAGAGTCGAAACGCTGCTCTTCATCTGTTTCATGGATAAGCGTTGCTTCT
>NZ_JAWOQS010000797.1:0-603 GCF_033438945.1 Vibrio sp. Y176
CAAATCAATGATGAATGTAGGCCGCGACAAACTGCGCGATAACGGCATTGTGGGTAACGTAAACTACGTACAAGCAAACGCAGAAGAACTGCCTTTCCCAGATGATTACTTCGATGTGATCACCATCAGCTTCTGTCTTCGTAACGTAACCGACAAAGACAAAGCACTGCGTTCAATGTTCCGCGTCCTTAAGCCAGGTGGTCGTCTATTGGTTTTGGAATTCTCTAAACCAGTTCTCGAACCACTATCAAAAGTGTACGACGCGTACTCATTCCACCTATTGCCAAAAATGGGCGAATTGGTCGCGAATGACGCAGAAAGCTACCGCTACCTTGCTGAATCTATTCGCATGCACCCAGACCAAGAAACTCTGGAAGGTATGATGCAAGACGCTGGCTTCGAAAACACCAAATACTACAACCTAACGGGTGGTATTGTGGCGTTGCACCGCGGTTACAAATTCTAAGGGTTAACGGCATGCCATTTGAACCTCTTATCACTGCTGTCATTGAAACTTCGCTGAACACACTGATTAAAGACGATCCTGCATTGGGTCGTCGTTTAGCGCGTCTCAAGGGCCAAGTTATCCAAGTTCACCTCAAA
>NZ_JAWOQS010000798.1:0-603 GCF_033438945.1 Vibrio sp. Y176
GCCTATACTCTTAACAATTCGTGAGTGATATCAGAGTCGCGCGACGCACTTATTCGCATCATAAATGGATAAGCCATTCAAGCATGTGTTTTTAAACGTTTATCTGCTGATTTGGGTGCGCATTGTCAAAATGCAGTGAACTTTCTACTGGATGGACCATTGCTACGCAGATATTCGCATATAATCCCTTACAGTTTTGGTTACTACTTAATAATTATGTTTCTAACACCTTATTTTTCAAACAATAATCATCAATTTCAATTCACTCGCGAACAAGCAAGTCACTTTGCTAAGCGTGTGGCTGGTGATTACAACCCTATTCATGATGAAGATAACAAACGCTTTTGTGTGCCTGGCGATCTGCTATTTGCCGTTCTACTAAGTAAAGAAGGCATCAGCCAAAAAATGCGCTTTCGTTTCTCTGGCATGGTAAATGATGGCATTGAGCTGCATATTGAAAATAAGTGTGAAAAAGAAAGCGCAGTCGTAGATGAGGCAGGCAAAGAATACTTGCACATGTCTCGTGAAGGCGAAACCAACCACAACCCGGCTTTTATTGAGCATGTGGTAACAAATTACGTGCAGTTTTCTGGCATGAACTTC
>NZ_JAWOQS010000799.1:0-603 GCF_033438945.1 Vibrio sp. Y176
GCAGATGAAGTTCGCGCTCTTGCGAGCCGTACACATCAATCAACGGAAGAGATCACGCGAGTGGTGATGGACATCCAAGCGCAGATGTCGATGGTGGTTTCCGATATTGATCAATGTAACGAACAAGGTCAGCAAACCCTGAGTGCATCTGAACAATTAGACGCAAGCCTCCAGCAAATCATCACGGACATGCACGCGATTCAAGGCAACTCAGAGCGCATTGCTTCTGCGATTGAAGAGCAAGGCATTGTGATGAACCAAGTTAGCGACTCAATCACTGAGCTGAACGTCATCTCTGAAAACAACATGCCCGCCGCGCAAGAATGTTTGCATGAAGTGAACTCAGTGTCGGCTCAAGCACACGATATGGATGAAGCGGTAGCCGAGTTTAAGACTCGCTTAAAGTAATCTACTAGTAGATTCGTTAATCCAATAAGAAAGCCCGAAGCGAATGAATGCTTCGGGCTTTTTGTTTTCTATTTAGGCTCAGTATCAGCTCAGCCCAAATCGTGTCGGTAGTTATTCATCATCAAGCGGAACAAGCTTTGTATTGCCGCCATGAATCTTCTCACGTTGTCTCTGTACCAGAGCATAGAAGCCCGG
>NZ_JAWOQS010000800.1:0-603 GCF_033438945.1 Vibrio sp. Y176
TTGGTAGAGTAAGACTCCGCGTAAGGATATTCGATAGGTTCGAGGTTTGCTTCTCCGCCCGCGCCATCGAGACTTTGTGCAACAGACAGGTAGTTCTTTTGGAAGCCTTCAAGGGCTGCTTTGTCTTCGCCTGTTCCGTCGTTGTTGTATTCCGCCATCATCAGTACATCAGGGCGATTCTTTTGAATGATCGCAGCAACGTTGCGAATTTGAATGACCTTTTCCGCAGTGGTTTTGTCTTCAGCTGCGATGGAGCTGTCTAAATAGGCTGTAACCAATGCAGCTTGCTGCGCTGGTTCAATTTGCATTTCATTTACTAAAGCTTCGAAGGTCGCGCGGTCAAAAGAGAGGTTGTAGGTGGCAATCTTTACTTCAGTTGGCTGAACGTTTACGTATTTCGTGTCGTCGTCATTGCAGCCAGTCAGTAAAGCGGCACCGATAAGGAGAGCGAGAGAAGTTTTAATTGTTTTCATGGGTACGTCATACCTTATAATTGATTCGGGCAAATATTAATAACATCAGTAAGATTTGTAAGCGATATGGGTCACACAAAAGGTTGCATTATTACATATTCAATCAGTTTTTGTGTGATTTGTGCAAATA
>NZ_JAWOQS010000801.1:0-603 GCF_033438945.1 Vibrio sp. Y176
GTTTGGCGGCGAAGTTCTGTGTTGTAACGGTCTTTCGTTACGTACACCATGCAGCTGAAGAAACGACCGAACGGGTCTTTGCGTACGAACAAACGCAGCAAGTCGCGGTCTTGCATTTGTACTACGCCCATGCCGACTTCAAGCAAATCTTCTTCGTTCGCTTGTAGCAGTTCATCACGTGGGTAGTTTTCAAGAATATTATGCAGCGCTTTGTAGGAGTATGAGCCGCGGCGGTAACCACTTGCTTCCAAGATACGATCTACTTTTTCTCGAATTAGAGGAATGCTGTGAACAGCTTGGTTATATACCGCGGATGTGTACAAACCAGTGAAGCGGTGCTCGCCAATTACTTTGCCATTTTCATCAAACTTTTTGATGCCGATGTAGTCGGTGTAAGCAGGACGGTGGATACGAGACGCTTGATTGCCTTTCGTAATGATCAAAGCGTAAGGTTTTTTCGCTTCTAGTCTTGCTGAATCAGACAATTCAGACAATTTAACGCTGCGAATGCGCTTTTCATCAGCAAACAGACCTAGGCCTTTTTCTTTTGCTGGTCGTAGTTCCGTATCACCATTTATTTCCGCTAAGTCATAATCTTTGTAA
>NZ_JAWOQS010000802.1:0-603 GCF_033438945.1 Vibrio sp. Y176
CAGATGGGTGGCAAAGCGCCAGATGACACCTATACCGAGGTTCTCATTGAGGTGGTAGGGCACGTGCGTGACGACGCGGTTGGCGAGTTTACCAACCAGTTGCAAGGGAAGTTAAGCAGTGGCTCGTGCTATGTGACGTATAACTTACGCGAAAAAGTGATCGTTCCTGAACCGGGCAATTTGGCCGGCACGAAAATCACTACCGATCCAGCGGCTATCTACCATCCGGGCGACACTATTGGTTACGACATTGAGGTGAAAAACACTGGCAGCGGCTATGCAACTGACGTATTGATTGCGGATTTGTGGAAAACCATTCGTACTGAAAAAGCAGGATCTGCCTTGCCTCTTCGTGCCTTTGAGGGTTGGTCGGATGTCAGCGTTAGCGTAGATGGAACGGATCCGAGCTTAACTCAAGCTGTGTCGGGCTCAGAAGTAACGGGCGATAACGGTTATCAAGTTCGTTACAATATTCACCCTGATCATAGCGTCAAGCTGCATGTAGAAGGCGTGGTCAAAGCCGATCTGGTTGGTGATATCACAAATGTGGTCGAAGTCAATGACGCGACGAGTAAACAAGCCGCGCAAGCGACGTATGTTGCA
>NZ_JAWOQS010000803.1:0-603 GCF_033438945.1 Vibrio sp. Y176
TGTGTAGCTAGGTCTATGTAACTACGTCTTTGTAGCTATATCTTTTTAATTATTAGGTTTAAGTGAAGTTGAACTTATGAAATTCGTAAAAATCGCTCTTATCGTCGCTGTTGTAGCTATTGCTCTGTTCGCGGCTAAACAAACTGTCATCCTTGAGATCATCACAGACATCAAGAGCCTACAAGATTGGATCGCCAGCTTTGGTGTGTGGTGCTACGCCGTATTCGTAGCAGCATTCGTGTTTGCGTGTGTTTTCCTACTACCAGGCAGCGCGTTTACCATCGTAGCGGGTATCGTATTTGGTCCTATCAAAGGTGGCGTATTGGCGCTGTTTTCTGCAACGCTTGGTGCGGTGGCGGCATTCATCGTGGCACGTTTCCTACTGCGCAGCACCATCATGAAAAAGTTTGGCGATTACCCAATCTTCAAGAAAATAGATGACGGTGTAGCAGCAAATGGTACAAGCTTCTTAATTCTGACTCGTCTTGTCCCTGTATTCCCTTTCAGCCTACAGAACTACGCTTACGGTCTAACCAGCCTAAACCTAGGCACTTACGCACTGGTTTCTCTACTGACAATGGCGCCAGGCGCATTCATCTTCGC
>NZ_JAWOQS010000804.1:0-603 GCF_033438945.1 Vibrio sp. Y176
GACATCTTTCACTAGGTTCCAATCAATGCCTTGGTCTTTGCCTAAGTTCGAACGAAACTCCAGTACGCGAATATCAAGAAAGACCTGTTTAGTCAGCTCGGCTTGATAGGTGTCAATCAGGCGGCGCACCTGTGCCATGCGACTTGGCGTGGTGCGCACGGTGATGGCGGTCAATCCAGGTACGACACGCACGTCACCGACGAGCTCATCGCCATCGTCTTCGCTTTCATCTTTGAGGACCGCTTCGACCGCTTTGGATATTTCGGTGGTGATTTCGGTGTTGTTGTACACCGTCGTAATGTACTGGCCATCGACTTTGGTGGTCGAGGTATCGCCTTCATCGTCGCTGCTGCTTTCTTCGCTTTGACTGCCTTGCTGCGCGGAATTGGCGCCCGATGGAATGGTCAATACAAAGGTTTCGGTTTGATAGTACCCCACCGTGAGCGAGTCTTGATCCGGCGTTAAGCCGTAATGAGTCAAGCTGCTGATGAGGTTTAAAATCGACTTGCGCGAGGCGCGGGTGTTGACCGTTATCGGTGTGTTTGGGTTCACGTCTGGGTCAAACGACACTTCCACATTGGTGCCTTGCACGAGCATCGAGAG
>NZ_JAWOQS010000805.1:0-602 GCF_033438945.1 Vibrio sp. Y176
AAGCGCAAGAAACCGAAGTCATGGGATTTGTACGCTCTGAGCTCGCGTATGCCAGTGGTGGTCGTTTTTACGGCCTCGTCAATGCATTTAGCCGTTTAGGCAATGATATTGAAGAAGCACGTGAAAATGCTCAGCAACGTTATATCGAAGGCAGCGGTGACCAAATCAAAACATCGATTTTGCCGGAGTCCTCAAATTATGTCGGCAGTGAACGTTATCGCTTACTCCACAAACGTTATCACTGGGCATATCTGGAGCTACTCAAACGCTCAGATTTTAATGATATTTTGCTGGTCGATATTAACGGCAACGTGACCTATTCCATCAACAAAGACGACAACTACGGTACTAACCTACTAACGGGGCGCTATAAAGACTCGGCATTAGGTAAAACCTTTAAACGTCTAGCTGATGACGTCAACGAACGCCGCAAAGTGAATGAAGATTATACGCCCGTCATTATTTCTGATTTTGAACTGGAACATGGTCGACAAGTCGCTTGGCTTGGTGCACCTATCGTTCAACAAGGCTATTTGCACAGCTATGCTATGTTCCGTTTACCAAACAACGGCATTACCAAGCTGATCGCAGATAAGAACCGT
>NZ_JAWOQS010000806.1:0-602 GCF_033438945.1 Vibrio sp. Y176
CAAAACGTACCACAGGTTACTTTCCCGACTCGCCAAGGTGATACTTGGGTGAACGTTACCTCGGATGATCTATTCAAAGGCAAAACCGTGATCGTATTCAGTTTGCCTGGAGCGTTTACACCGACTTGTTCTTCTAGCCACTTACCTCGTTACAATGAGCTATTCCCTGTGTTCAAAGAACACGGTGTTGATGAAATTTTGTGTATTTCTGTAAACGACACATTCGTTATTAACGCGTGGAAACACGACCAAGAAGCCGAGCACATCACCTTTATTCCAGATGGGAATGGAGAGTTCACCGATGGCATGGGCATGCTCGTGGACAAAAATGACATCGGTTTTGGTAAACGTTCTTGGCGTTACAGCATGTTGGTAAAAGATGGCGTGATTGAGAAGATGTTCATCGAGCCAAATGAGCCAGGAGATCCGTTCAAAGTATCGGATGCAGACACTATGCTGAACTACATCGCACCAGAGTACAGAACTCAGGAATCGATCACTGTATTTACCAAGCCTGGTTGTCCTTTCTGTATGAAAGCCAAACAAAACTTGATTGATCACGGTCTTCAATATGAAGAAGTCATTTTGGGGAAAGATGCAAC
>NZ_JAWOQS010000807.1:0-602 GCF_033438945.1 Vibrio sp. Y176
ATTCAGCGTCGAGATGGCAGCGCCAAAGGGGATTGCGATGTCGGTATCACGCTCGATGCGATTGAGATTGCACCTGATGTTGACCGCGTGATTTTGGTTTCTGGTGATGGCGACTTCAGTTTGCTGGTGGAACGTATTCAGCAGCGCTACAACAAGAAGGTCACCGTCTATGGTGTACCAAGGTTAACCTCGCAAACCTTGATTGATTGTGCTGATAATTTCGTCGCGATTGATGATGATTTCTTGCTGTAAGCATCAGACTAGACAAAGAAAAGGCGAGTCATTCAGGCTGTACTTATGCGTACAATGACTCGACTTCCAATCTTACTTTACAGGTTGTTTATGAAGGAATGATGATTTGTCCTAGTACGTAACCTAAACAACACGCGCCGATCACACCAATCAAACCTACCGACATAAATGAGTGGTTGAAGTACCACTTACCAATCTTAGTTGTACCTGATGTATCGAAGTTCACTGTCGCGATATCAGAAGGGTAGTTCGGAATAAAGAAGTAACCGTACACCGCTGGCATTAGGCCGATAAGCAGTGCAGGATCTAGACCCAAGCCAAGACCAACAGGCAGCATCATACGAGCCGTT
>NZ_JAWOQS010000808.1:0-602 GCF_033438945.1 Vibrio sp. Y176
GGTGGCTATTCGGTTTTCTTGAGTTCATCCGCATCATCGGGATTCCGTGGGGGCGAGCTTGTTTCGTCATGGGTAACTTTTCGTTTTTCCCATTCGGCAAAGAAGCCATTTCGCGTGATGAACTAACCAATGAAATGGATATTGGCACGAGTCCGCTAGGCGTCATCGGCAACGTACTTTGGTTTGTGTTTGCAGGTTTGTGGCTGGCAATCGGTCATATCCTATCCGCCGCAGCGTGTTTCGTTACCATTTTTGGTATTCCGTTTGCACTTCAACACCTGAAACTGGCCGTAATTTCCCTCGCGCCTATCGGTAAAACTGTTGTAACGTCAGAAGAAGCGGCAATCGCTCGTTACAACATTAATCGTTAAGGTTATGTATCCTCTGAGCTTTCGAGCTCAGAGGGCAACGCCTGTTAAAAGTAAGCCTATTATTGCTACAGCGTATTCGATAATTGTTGATTGTATGCTCATACCGTCACCTTTAGGTTTATATCTTACCTAGCTCTGCAATGCTTCCAATTAACACAATATAATCAATTACCTATATTGCACATAACTTGAGTTATTCAACGCTTCAACTACAAACATCTCAACTCAACT
>NZ_JAWOQS010000809.1:0-601 GCF_033438945.1 Vibrio sp. Y176
CGTGGCAGCATCGAAATTGATGCGTTTGTGACTAAGCGAATGCAAAAAGGCGTCGTGTTTATTCCTTTCCATTTCGTTGAGTCGCCAGTTAACCGCTTGACGACTACGGCAACGGACCCGCATGCGAAAATTCCTGAATTCAAAGTCGCAGCGGTGAAGATTGAAATCAGTGAAACGGCCGCTCAACCAGAGCCTGTCGAGGAGGCGGTACACCACGTCTAACATCAACGCTTCACGCACTGGCGAGTTGAGAAATTGCATTTAAGCTTATGATATGTAATAGCGAAACGAGCAGTGCGTGTGTCGAGCGTTTTTAAGTGGATCATATTGCTTCTACCCGCTCTTATTTGGCTGGCGGTCAGGCAAATTGAACATATTTGGTGGGCGGAGAATCTTACCTCGATTCCCGCCCTCATTGTGTTCACTTACGTTATTTTAGCCTCGGCGTTTTTTATCGCTCGCAGATGGTTGCAAAGTGCATTTTCTGCCTTTGTCGCTATTTTGTTTGTCTCGTTACTTGTTCCGCCGCAGCGCAGTCATGTGGCGTCTTGCTCGCACTCGTTGAGCGTCATTCAATTTAATCTTTTTTACGAAAACTCAG
>NZ_JAWOQS010000810.1:0-601 GCF_033438945.1 Vibrio sp. Y176
AATGTAATCGTACCGAACAAGTTGCGCTCTACACTAAAACCTTTTAACCATTGAGTCGCCGCTTCCATTCCCATGATGTCGGTAACCGCACCTAGCAAAAAGCAGATCAACCAACCGCCAACAATGGAATAAAACGCTAAGACTGCACTTGGTACACTCAAACCAATCCAGCCCACAATACCGCCAAGCTTTTTGCCAGTCGGGTGGTTGGTTAATGCACGCATGCTGTCTACTGGGTTGGCTTGACCATGACGACCAATCGCCATTTCAACCACCAGCATAGGAAAAGCAACGATCAGAATCATCACTAAGTAAACCAGCAAGAAGGCTCCACCACCATTACTTGCTGCTTGTGTTGGGAAGCCCCAAATATTACCCAGACCAACCGCAGCGCCGGCGGCGGCTAAGATGAATCCGAGACGAGAGCCAAAATGCTCGCGAGGCTGAGAAGAAGTTTGTTGTGTCATACCACTCACACAAAATATCAATGAACTAGCTAACTAGTACACTATAGCAATATTAACTAATCAACAAGAGCAAGCAGGTCAAATACTCGACAAACGATACAAATGACAGACATTCAGTTTGTAAATTTTTACAT
>NZ_JAWOQS010000811.1:0-600 GCF_033438945.1 Vibrio sp. Y176
ACCTTCGGTCAAGCGAGTTTAGTGCGACGAACCTCATGCTTCCTCTACTTGATAAAGGTGAAGCTTTCACTAAAGTATGCTCAATAACTGTCTAGATCTAGCTTTTGTTAACATTTCTTTGACATCCATTTCGTTCGTTGATTAACTGGTCAGAGTAGTTTGGTAAGGAGACCAACATGTTATCAGCAGTACGTCGCGCAAATTTGTATCTCAATCTCTTTGGCTTTTCGAAAGTGCCTCTGATTTGGCTGTGTCACCCAAAAATTATCGCCATTGATAGTAAGCACGTTGAAGTGCGCATTCCACTTAGACGACGAACAAAGAATCACCTAAACAGTATGTATTTTGGTGCATTAGCCGTTGGTGCTGATGTGGCTGGTGGTTTTCTTGCGATGAGCAAAGCTCAGGAAAAAGGCGAGGCGATTTCTTTAGCATTTAAAGGAGTGAAAGCGGAGTTTTTAAAACGTCCAGAAGCGGATGTTCATTTCGTTTGTAATGACGGCCATGTCATTGATGAGATGTTAGACCATACCATTGCCACTGGAGAACGTGTTAATCGTGATGTGAAGATTATCGCACTGTGTCCGAGTCTACATGGGC
>NZ_JAWOQS010000812.1:0-600 GCF_033438945.1 Vibrio sp. Y176
GCCTTTTGATAACCCGAGCGCCACACCGACCGCAAACATCAACTGCATGTTGCCGAACACGCCTTCACCGGCGGCGAGCATCACTTTGTTGACCGCGTCTGGAATAAACGCAAAACCCGCGTTACCAATACCCAGCATCAAGCCAGCCACCGGTAACACCGCCACAGGCAGCATTAACGACCGCCCTATTTTTTGTAGTTGTCCAAATATACTTGCAAACATGGTTTCCTCCTGACGAATGCCAGTGTTGTAGGACCTGATTCCTTCAGGTCATGTTGTTTCACGTAAGGTCAGGATGATCATAGCGAGCAAGGCGGCGCCTAAGGTTACAAAAGGCAATCAGTTTGTAAGTGGCCGCTTACAAATCTCTTACACCGAGAAGTGAAAATTGTAATCGGCTCGATTGTGCATGGGCGTTTAAGAATGCATCATATTGGCCAGCGCCAAACTCAGGGGCAGGCACAGGGACGGACACAGGGAAAGTAGGATGGAAAACAAGCAGATACTGGTCGTCGATGACAACCACGAACTTCGCGAAGCATTGTCAGATTACCTTGGTCGCGCAGGGTTTGAAGGGATTTGCGCACAAAACGGCGGCGT
>NZ_JAWOQS010000813.1:0-600 GCF_033438945.1 Vibrio sp. Y176
CTTTCCTATTGAGGATGTAAAACGCGGAGAGTTCGATTCAAACTCACTCACGCCATTTGGGGTAAATGAAGCACCCGATTTCAGTCGCAAGCCGATTTATGCGCAAGTCGTTCACCCAGTCCTTGGTCACATTGCCATATATGTCACTCACCTCAAATCTCAACGCCCTGCGGATACCGAAACGCCAGAACCATCAAGTCGCGTAATGGCTCGTTGGTTGTCTACACAGCAACGCGGTTGGGAAGCGGCCATGTTGCGAGACGCGATGCAGGCACAATATCGAGCACATCCGATACCGACCGTGTTAATGGGTGATATGAACCAGCCCATCTCAAAAGAAAGCGTTAATAACGTGCTTACCGAAACCTTTAGTGACAGCGTCACCGAATTACAACTAAAGGATGGTTGGAATCTGCAAACGGGCTCGTCTCTTGAAGTGCGCCCTGCGACTCACTACCACTTTTCTACGGGGAACGTGCTGGATTACATCCTGCTTTCTCAAGAGTTTGATACACATTCGGATATATCGGTAGCGGAAGTGATTGATTATCAAGTGTTAGAACAACACCTGATTAACCCATCCTATGAGAAAGACAAAAA
>NZ_JAWOQS010000814.1:0-600 GCF_033438945.1 Vibrio sp. Y176
CGGCGTTCCCTGCTGCGCTCACTAACAACACGCCTTTCCCCCAAGCGTAGTTAACGGCATCATTTTCCGCTTGGCTATAACCGACTAAGCTAATCGGGTTGCCCTCTTCATCGATTTCATCAGAGCCATAACTCATGTTAATCACGTGGTAGCCGTTATCGGCAGCATAGGTGATCGCATCAATAGAGGAAGATAGCGGGCATACCCCCGTCGCAGCGATAAGGAAGCAGCCAAAAAATGGATCGCAGCTATAAATCAGATATTCGTAGCACGTCTTCAGGTTGCCAACAGAACTGTTAAAACCGACCCCAGCAATACCAATACCGTTATCTGTCTGAGCCGCCGCAATACCTGCGACATGAGTGCCGTGTCCAACCACGTCCTCTAACGTATCACTTTGATAATCGGTGATGAACTTCTGCTGCTCAACACATTTTCCGTTCCCGAACTCAATGCTACTCACGCTATCCCCTGCCATACGACAATCAATACCGGAATCGAGAATTGCTATCTTGACGGCAGAACTACCTTTCGTCATATCCCAAGCTTCGGGAGCATTGATATCTGCACCAGGCAAGCCAGAGGCCTCATCCAGATACG
>NZ_JAWOQS010000815.1:0-600 GCF_033438945.1 Vibrio sp. Y176
AGACTTGGCATGACTACACAAAGCACTATCAGCACCTCTTCCATTTCCGCTCCTGTAACAGAAAACAGTTGGCAAAAGAAAGCCATGCTGAGTGTCGCGTTTTTGATAGCGACGACCTCTGTTGGCCCAGGCTTTTTGACTCAAACTGCTGTCTTCACGAACATCTACAAAGTCGACATGGCGTTTCCAGTATTGGCTTCGATCTTTATCACCTTTGGTATCGTGATGAACTTGTGGCGCATTGTGGGCGTTTCTGGCATGCGAATCCAAGACATTGCGAACAAAGTGGCACCGGGTATGGGTTATGGTGTCGGTATTCTCCTTGCGCTTGGAGCTGTGGCGTTTAACTTTGGCAATGTAAGTGGCGCGGCATTAGGCATTAATGTGTTAACGGGCGTGGACACGACTTGGGGTGCGCTGTTTACTGGTGTGGTCGGCTGTTTGCTGTTTGTGGTTCATAACGCCTCCAAACGAATTGACCAAATGGCTCGCTACCTTGGCTGGTTCATGATTGTTCTGATTGCACATGTGGCAATGACGAGCTTACCTCCGGTGGGAGCGACACTAAGTGCATCGGTGATGCCTATGGGTGTTGTTATC
>NZ_JAWOQS010000816.1:0-599 GCF_033438945.1 Vibrio sp. Y176
CCAGTGTCTAACCAACTAACACCACTATCGGTATAGGTCTGAACGACTTCAGGTGCGGGCATTCCCCACTGGTTTAGTTTTGCCGTTGAAGCAATAGCCAAGCTAGGCTCAACAACATTGATAAACTTAGGGTTAGAAGAGGTTTTGCTTCCATGATGCGGCACTAACATTACATCACTGCGCAGCTTTTCTGGCTCTCGAAGCAGTATCCATTCGCTGATGGCTTCGATATCACCAGTAAACAACATTTTAAAACCTGTACTAGGGTCTTCCAGACTGATGACACAAGAGTGGGGGTTGTATGCACGTACAACAGGTTTAGGAGGCCAAAGTACCTCCATGTTCAACCCTTGCCACTTCCATTTCTCAGCAGCAATACAAGGCTGATAATGTAAAAAGCTCTGGCTGCTTAGTTTGTGTTTAGGTGAAAAGTACTGCTCTATCACTTTTCGGCCGCCAGCATGGTCATTATCGGCATGACTTAAAATCATCGTATCGACACTTGAGTAGCCTCTGCGATGCAGTACTGGCGTAATCACTTGCTCAGCTATACTGCCGTTTTGCCAAGCCTTGCCCGTATCATAGAGTAAAACTCTACC
>NZ_JAWOQS010000817.1:0-597 GCF_033438945.1 Vibrio sp. Y176
CTAGGTTGGTTTGAGCGTACTCAAAAGAAAGCTTCAGCGGACATCATGCCGTCATTTGATTACGGCCGAGCGCTGGTTCATCTGGACAACAAACGCTTATCACAAGCAGAACCGATTTTGAAAAAGCTGTTAGCGCAAGATCCGGGCAACCCATTCTATTTAGATGCAATGACCGATCTATACATCGAGAAAAAACAGCCACAAAAAGCCGTTGAGTTGCTAAATAGCGCGCTAAAGCGTAATCCTCAAAACAAAGTATTAACCATTAACTACGCCAACGCGTTGCTTGAAGCAAACCAAAATGATCAAGCTGTGCGTACGCTTCAGCGTTATACACACGATAACCCAGAAGATAGCAATGGCTGGCAGCTATTATCGAAAGGCTATCATGCCCTTGGACGTAGTGATGAAGAGCTTGCAGCTCGCGCGGAAATTCTGGCACTAAGAGCAAACTGGAATAAAGCGATTCAATATTATAGTGAAGCAAGTAAAATGGCCGAATTGGGTAGCTTAGAACAAGCGCGATACGATGCTCGTATCGACCAACTCATGATCCAACGAGATCGATTCATGGCATTACAATAACGAAATGGAGAA
>NZ_JAWOQS010000818.1:0-597 GCF_033438945.1 Vibrio sp. Y176
ACTGGTTTTCGGTCTCCGACGAGGAGCAGGAAAAACGCTTCTTAGGGCGCATCAACACACCGATAAAGCGCTGGAAGTTCAGCCCGATGGATCTAGAATCTCGACACCGCTGGGCTGAATATTCTGAAGCAAAAGACAAGATGTTCGCTTACACCGACACCAAAAACTGTCCTTGGTGGGTTGTACCTTCAGATTCAAAACAAAAAGCGCGCTTAAATTGCATTAGTCATCTACTCAGTCAAATTGAATACAAAGCGCTAGAGTACCCACCAATTGAGTTACCAGAGATCAATAAAGAGGGCTACGTCAGAGCACCAATAGACGATCAAACGTTTGTACCAGATAAGTACTGATCTCGGCTTCTAAGATCCAAAAGACCAGCGTTCGCTGGTCTTTTTCATTCATACTAAGCATTACTTCAACACATCATCAATGCTTTGATCACCAAGGTGACGAACGTCCTTACCTTTCACAAAGTAAATAATGTATTCACAAATGTTTTGGCAACGATCCCCTACTCGTTCAATAGCGCGAGCAGACCACATCACCTGAAGAATATGCGGAATATTTTTTGGGTCTTCCATCATGTAAGTCATG
>NZ_JAWOQS010000819.1:0-596 GCF_033438945.1 Vibrio sp. Y176
CTTGTGTAGCAGACAAAATTGTTTCTGCACCATTTGCGATTGTGGGTTCGATTGGTGTCATCGCACAAATTCCAAACTTCAATAAGCTGCTGAAAAAGCACGACATCGAGTACGAGCAGTTAACGGCTGGTGAATACAAACGCACGCTAACCATGTTTGGTGAAAACACCGACAAAGCACGTGATAAATTCAAGCAAGAGCTAGAAGAAACGCACGTATTGTTCAAAGACTTCATCCGTGAGCGTCGTCCAAGTTTAGAATTGGAAAAAGTGGCGACGGGTGAGCACTGGTTTGGTACTCAAGCTAAAGAGTTGGGACTAGTGGATGAAATCAGCACCTCTGATGATCTTGTTGTTGCTGCGTGCAAAGAAAAAACAGTGTTAGCCGTTCATTACGTGCAGAAGAAAAAATTGGCAGACAAGCTTGCTGGTGTAGCAAGTAAAGTCGCTGACAGTGTTGTGCTTAAACTTGCAGAGCGTGGTCAAAAACCAATTGTCTAATCAATGAGATAATTCGGTCATTCAAAATGGCGAGAGTGAAAACTCTCGCCATTTTTATTGGAACTAATTTGTCTATAAACGACTCAATATCCAGTA
>NZ_JAWOQS010000820.1:0-596 GCF_033438945.1 Vibrio sp. Y176
ATACCAGCTTTGATCAAATCTCGAATGGCCGCTACTGGCAAACAGGCGTCAACTTGCTCAAATGCGGTGCTCATCACCTGATTGACTGGCCGTTTCCAAAGTCGATGTTCGCGCTCGGTTTCTAAATCTGTCCCCATCGCTGGCGTCATGTGCAAGTTGACTTGCTCTTTGGTGATCAACCCAACGCAGCGGTTTTCATTGATAACCACTAAAGGTGCGCTTGGGCTCAGATTCATGTATTCCACCGCCAAAGACAGCGGTTCACCTGGGTCGAGTCGGCGCACATCGTGATGACATAACGACTGTAACATCGCATCTTGAGTCGGTTTAACCATCACACCATTAAAAAGTGTGTCATGTGCTTGAGCCGTATCGAGTAGTACCACTGGCAACGCCTGAGAAAAGAGGAAGCCCTGCATGTAATCAACACCAATACCAGCCAACACTTCGAGCTCGCGTTGTGACTCGACACCTTCGGCAACCACCTCGACGTTCAGCTTGTGTGCCAAATCGGTAATGGTTTTGACGATGTTATAACTTGTACTGCCCTCATGAATATTCTTGACGAACTTGCGGTCGATTTTTAGTACATCAAA
>NZ_JAWOQS010000821.1:0-596 GCF_033438945.1 Vibrio sp. Y176
TTGCAAATTATGGGTCAAGATGATGGCACAGAGGCTTTTTTATTTGGTTTAGAAGCATTGATTAATGGTTTCGAAAAGCAGTGATAAGGTGTCTGTGTTTTTAGGCTCGCACAATAGGGGGGATTTGTGCGAGGGGTGGATTTATTTAGAACATTGTTTTTCAATTTGGCGTTTTTGTTCTACCAATTTTTTAGCTGTTGCCATCGCGAGTTGTTCATCGGCTTGCATTTTTGCTAAACACAGTATTGCAAGGACGCGGAACATGCCTCATGTGGCGGCCAGGACGGCCAGCCGGGATCGGGATACTGGTCGTTACCAGAGCCACCGACCCGAGCAAACCCTTCTCTATCAGATCGTTGACGAGTATTACCCGGCATTCGCTGCGCTTATGGCAGAGCAGGGAAAGGAATTGCCGGGCTATGTGCAACGGGAATTTGAAGAATTTCTCCAATGCGGGCGGCTGGAGCATGGCTTTCTACGGGTTCGCTGCGAGTCTTGCCACGCCGAGCACCTGGTCGCTTTCAGCTGTAAGCGTCGCGGTTTCTGCCCGAGCTGTGGGGCGCGGCGGATGGCCGAAAGTGCCGCCTTGCTGGTTG
>NZ_JAWOQS010000822.1:0-596 GCF_033438945.1 Vibrio sp. Y176
CAACTCTTCTTGAATGAAGACAGAGATACCGATTTCAACTTCACCACTAAAGTGTTTTGGCGGCTTAATTTGAATATCGCTCAAGTCGATGGAAGTTTGCGTCAAGTCTTTAACTTGAATGCTCCACTCGCCATTGCCTGCGTTTTTCACAATGTAATCGGATGAATTAGACTCAACAACAAAGTCATTCGGAATACCAGTCAGCTTAAGTGAAACAAAGCTTTCAGAGCCATCATCGTCGGTCAGACTGATCGTAACGCCAGTACCTGACTGGTTGAGTGAAATCAACGTATCTTCATCACCCGTCACGACGATAGGCTGACTTGGATCGGTTCCCGTAATTACAATGTCATCCACGACAGGCGTGACTTCAAATGTCACGTCGTCGGTAAAGGTGCGTACATCTACGTTATCGCCCGGATTGATCAATGTCGATTGGTCAAACACGGCAACGTCTGTGATTTCGCCTTCGATGTTAATTTTCACCGTATTTTGACCACCACCAACCGGGTAGTTTTCACTCGGTTTGAACAGAACGTTATCCAACGCTCCCGCTAAAATATCGGCTTCATTAAATTCGATACTCGTGCCCAAAC
>NZ_JAWOQS010000823.1:0-596 GCF_033438945.1 Vibrio sp. Y176
CAGTTGGCTCATCAAAGCTAAATCGTGGGTGATGAAAAGAACTGAGAAACCAAATTCTTCTCTCAGCTGATAAATTTGTTGCAGGATCTCTCGCTGCACCACCACATCAAGCGCTGTCGTTGGTTCATCCATAATGATGAGCTTAGGGTTTAAAGACAGCGCGATGGCAATAACCAGCCTTTGGCGCATTCCCCCAGAGAACTGGTGCGGATATTCACCCAGTCGATCTCGAGGGATGTTCACCAAATCGAGCAGTTTTTCGGCGCGATCTTTGGCTTGCTCGTTGCTGAGTCCTTGATGATGACGTAGGACGTCTGCAAACTGCTCTTGAATGGTCAGTACCGGATTAAGCGAGTTCATGGCACTTTGGAATACCATGGCGATTTCGCTCCAACGCAGCGCGCTTAGCTCCTTATCGGACAAACGTAAGATGTCCTTACCTTGGAACAGAATTTGTCCGCCAGAGATAAACGCGGGCGGCTTGTGCAGACGATTGATCGAAAAAGCGATGGTACTCTTTCCGCATCCAGATTCCCCAGCAAGGCCGAATACTTCGCCTTTTCCAATATCAAAGCTGACCGATTTCACCGCATTAA
>NZ_JAWOQS010000824.1:0-595 GCF_033438945.1 Vibrio sp. Y176
ATAAATACGGTACTAACTCGAAAGCGTTGATGGCCGAGAACAAGTTGAAATCGACCAGCTTAGCGGTTGGACAAAAACTGCGTATTCCGTCAGCTGGCAAGATCCAAGTGCCAAGCAAGCCTATTACAGTAGAGACTGAAACGATTACTCATACCGTTAAATCGGGTGAGTTCTTGGGTAAGATCGCAAGTCACTATAAAGTGAAGCTGTCGGATATTCGTCGTGAGAACAACTTAAAATCCGATACCTTATGGGTTGGTCAAAAACTTAAGATCACCGTAGCAGTGAAAGATAAACCGATTCGCAAGCACAAAGTCGCGCGAGGGGAATACCTTGGTAAGATTGCGTCCAAATATGGCGTGAGTGTTGCGAGTATTCGCCAAGCAAACAACTTGCGCTCGGACGAGCTTGCTGTTGGGCAAGTCCTGATCATTCCAAACAAATAAGTAAGTGAGCTTCTAACTCATTATGACGATAAAAATTTTGCCAGCTAGGCTCGCCAACCAAATTGCGGCAGGGGAAGTGGTCGAAAGACCTGCCTCTGTCATCAAAGAGTTGGTGGAAAATAGCCTCGACTCTGGCGCAACCCGAATCG
>NZ_JAWOQS010000825.1:0-595 GCF_033438945.1 Vibrio sp. Y176
CCTTGTTCGCCGACTAAAATCATGCTGGTTGAACCAACGGGTTGGACGATACCTGTCATACCATCTTTTTCAAAATCTGCCGTTTGTTGGCTAGAAATTCCCGTAATAAAGAGCGTTACTTTGCCCTTTACACCCTGAAAAACCATGTGTAATGCATTAGCTTTACCAAATCCACAGTGGTTTAGGTAGTAAACGTGGTACGGGAAGTTGTCACTAAACTGATAATGAAATGGCGACATCTTCGCATTGATCTGGGAACTCGGCACGTTTTCATCTAAATGGCGCACAAATGCCTCTTCATGAATGACATGTTTAATAGCTGTATCTGCGAGACTGGCTTGCGCCGGTGGCACCAGAATGTTACCCCAGTTGATTTGCCCCACCAGTAAACCTGCGGTAAAGGCAACAGAAGCTGCAAGCGCCATAGCTTTGCGGACAAAGTTGGGTTTGACGACTTTTTCGTCAAGCGCGCTAGAGGTTTGGCTAAACAAGATTGTATCAGCAAGATCCTCTGGTACATCCACATTCATGGCCTGCTTAATTTTCGCGTCGAGATCCAAAACGTCATCAACAAACTTACTGTTGGCATCGCTAG
>NZ_JAWOQS010000826.1:0-595 GCF_033438945.1 Vibrio sp. Y176
AATTGTTTTAATTATTTTTTATTTTAATCATGTACTCTGTGATTTTTTTATTTTATTTAATCATGCAGTTTGTGATTTTTAATTTAATTTATTTTCTTTCTTTTTTTTAAGATATTTTTCGGGCATTTTTAATCCTTTAATCGATGGGACAGATGAGCGGGAGAGAGAGAGAGAGGGAGTGACATGCAGCAAAGGGCCCCAGGCTGGAGTCGAACCCAGGCCGCTGGGGCAACAGCCTTGTACATGGGGTGCCTGCTCTACCACTAAGCCATCGACACCCAGACCGGAATGAACTTTAAGAGGAATGAGTGTATACAAGTGCGAGAAATTCTTTCATTCAGAATTAGAAACGGAATATTCCAGCCCCTTACATCGGATTGAATTTTCAATAGCATTGGCCATTTTCATTCCGAATTAGGTGTTTAAAAGATCACTTTTAATAGGAAATGAACTTTGATTCAGAATGAAAAGGGAATTAAACTGTCCATGTGAACACACCCACTGTGTTTCCACATGTTAACACAGTGAGCTGTCTGTCTGTCTCACACCTGACCCGGGTAGTGCTCAGTGCAGTAAACAGCAAATGAACCCACAG
>NZ_JAWOQS010000827.1:0-594 GCF_033438945.1 Vibrio sp. Y176
GCTGGCATCGGCTACGAATCGTCGGTAGCAATCTTTCTTGATTATGAGTGACCAGCAAAAACAAACATTTTTCGCCCGGTTCTTCCAGCGTTTTTAATAGCGCATTAGAAGCGGATTCATTCATCGCATCGGCTGGCTCAATCACAAACAAACGGTAACCATTCAGCTGAGAAGATTCATGAGCTAGACGATTGCAAGCGCGAATTTGGTCAACCGTAATCGCCTTGCCTTCTTTCTCTGGCCTAATCCAGTGCAAATCTGGATGGCTTTGAGATTTCGTCAGTTGACAGCTATGGCAGAAACCACAAGCTTCGCTGCTGTAGTTTTGACAAAGAAGTGCATGACTAAAAAACTCAACAAGCTTTTCTACTGCCAAGCCTTTATTACTTTGCAGCAATAAAGCTCCAGGAATTCGATCTGAATCCAACCCAGATTTGAGGTTCTCCCATGCTGGCTTTAGCCAAGGAAAATCATTAACCATGCGTAACCTATATTCGCTTTTTACTTACTGGCGAGACAACCATTCGTTCAAGGCGTCTTGAATATCACGAGACACTTCTTCAATCGATTGTTCTGCATTGATCACAACAATTG
>NZ_JAWOQS010000828.1:0-594 GCF_033438945.1 Vibrio sp. Y176
TCACGTCGATGGAGAACAGGGAGTTGGAAACTCGCTCAAAGCTGCGTTCCATGACGCGCTGAGCTTGGAGGCTGTTTACTTTCAGAACTTGCTTGAAAACAGGGCGAGAGTAGTGGTTGCTGCGGTCGTTGTTTGTGTCCAGTGCTACTTGTGCTTCTGCCATTAGAGATACTCCTAAATTTGAGGTACAGATAAACGCACTGGAAAGGATAAATGCGGTCAATCTGTAACCTGACCTCTCGAAGTGCCCAAAATGGACAGTTACAGCGTTTTCTGTTTAGCAAAGGTGAGCTATATTTGAATCATCTTAGTCGCTCTGCGGCTATAGGTGAGATAGCTGGTCTCCGAAAACAAACAGCATCTAGTCTTATGCCGTATGGCATTACTTAACCCCAAGCCGGGGGCTTCTCCCGGTTTTCGGGTGTTGCCCCTGTTTTTTTTACATAGGAGCAACACCATGCACATCATCACTTTCATTGTAGTTCTGCTTGCATCTCTGGGCGCACTGTACGTAGGCGCGAAGGCATTTGCTTTTTCCTTCATCGTTCTCGCTAAAGTGTTCCAGCGTATCGGTTTGTTCCTTTGGAACAAATT
>NZ_JAWOQS010000829.1:0-593 GCF_033438945.1 Vibrio sp. Y176
TCTTCCACAACCGTCGCGTTGTCTGCCACGATGTCCGCCACAGGCGCTACCGTGAAGTTCACCGTTTGGCTAACGCTCTCGCCGCTTGGATCGGTCGCCGTAAAGGTCAATGCTTCTGAGCCGTTCCAGTCCGCGGTTGGAGTGAACGTAGCAATGCCATTGACGATTGCCACTTGAATGTTGCTGTTGCCAGAGACACTAAACGTTAACTCACCATCGGCGTTATCCACATCACTGAAGGCCGTATTTAGATCGATGCTGTATGGCGTAAAGTCTTCTGCCAAGGTTTGGTCTGCGAGGTTGCTTTCAACCACAGGCGTGTCGTTCACCGCATTCACGGTGACGTTGACCGTCGCTTGGTCTGTCAGTGCACCATCGGTGACGGTGTAAGTAATTTCGGCGTCGCCATGGAAGTTCTCAGCTGGTGTGAACACCAACTTGCCGTCAACAATCTCGACTGTGCCTTGTGCTTCAGGTACAGACGCTGATTGGATAGACAACTTATCGCCGTCGATGTCGGTGTCGTTTGGCAGGACATCAATCGTCACTGGCGTGTCTTCATCAGTAACAGCGGTATCATCTTTTGCCACTGG
>NZ_JAWOQS010000830.1:0-593 GCF_033438945.1 Vibrio sp. Y176
TCGCTGTCCACCGTCACCACATCAATCAATGCGTTACCAGCCCTAAGCTGGGTTAAACCAAGCTCCATTACTTCGCGCTCGACAGGGCAGCCCAAAATATCTCGATAGAAATGCAACATGGCGTCGAGGTTGCACGTTCTTAACACGACATGATCAAGGGCTTGGATTGCGATTGGGTTGTTGGTGGGCATGCTTCACTCCTTTTGTGCGGTTATGGAAAAGTATACGACCTGAACGTCCATATTGATCGTTAAGTCATTTTTAACATATGCACTTTTGGTCATAAAGAGTGCGTTTAAGAAGAGAGAAAGAGTGTTTGGCGAAACGCCTTGATGTGCGACCGCGTCAGGCGTTTAGGCCTGTAGCAAATTGGTCACGCGCCCAAGCTCGCAAACGTTGATGGGAAGTACTGGATTCATCTCGTTTATGGAAAATCAGTTTATAGCTGACCGGCTCGGAAAACATCGGAGTTTGAATGACTTGCAGATTCAAAGCCGATTGCCATTTCTGCGCCAAAGACAGGGGAAGCACGCCTAAGCAATCGTGTTTCGCCACATAAAGCATCATGCCAGAGAGTGATGTTGTCATCATTT
>NZ_JAWOQS010000831.1:0-593 GCF_033438945.1 Vibrio sp. Y176
ACCATCCACGAACACGGTACAACTCGGAGGGAAGCCAGAAATCGTCACTTCTGAGAAGAACTCATCGGCATCTGGACTTTGGCTGGTCGTTGGTTTCCAATCGATGTTGAAGCGCGTATCTTCGTCACCTTCCGAAACCACGGTATAGTTATTTCTTGCGTCAATAACAGGGCCAACAATCACACGAATTTCCCCAGTTGAGGTGCGCGTATGACCATCGTTTTCAGTAACGATCGTGGTGGCTGTGATGTGAATATTCTCGGTAGACGATGCTTCCGGTTTAATCACAATGCCCGAGTTGATGTTTGCTTGCGTAATATTCGCTTCATAGATTGGCTGGTTATTACCATCGTACCCAACGAACGTTAAATCGACCGAGTTGCCATCATTATCAAATATCTCAACGCCATCAGGAATGTTGGAAAGCAGTACCGTTACCGTTTCAGAGTGGTCGTTAGGGTTGTCTTTGACTTCTCCAGAAAGAATGCTGAACGAAATATCAACTTGGCCATTTTCATCCACGAATGTTTGAACGCCACGTACGTTGCCATCATCAAACTCTTGCCAAATGCCTGATTTATCATTGAGTTCAA
>NZ_JAWOQS010000832.1:0-593 GCF_033438945.1 Vibrio sp. Y176
TGGTGCAAACCGACATCGTTAGCCACATGCTGGGAACTATCGATACGGATCAAGCGATTCACTTGCTTGAGTCGATCAGCAGTAAACAACCTCAACAAGCCATGGATAAAATCCACCAATTGGCGGCGAATGGTGTTGAGTGGGACGGTTTATTGCAACAAATCGCGACGCAGTTACACCGCATCGCTATGTATCAAGCACTGCCTGCGTCACTAGACCGAGCCCAACCTGATGCAGAAAAAATCGAATTATTAAGTAAAGCGCTCAGTCCACAAGATGTGCAGCTTTACTATCAAATCGCGCTAAAAGGTCGTGAAGATCTGACGCTGTCTCCAAATGGCCGTGTTGGTATGGAGATGATCGTCTTACGTATGTTGGCTTTTCGTCCATCAGCGAATAACTGTGCAAATGTCGTTACCGCAGGATCTCAACCTCAGTTGAGTCAGATGCCAAATGCGAGTCTAACGAATTCAGCGCCAGCACAGCAGGCTCCGGTAGCACAACAGCAGTCGCGCCCAAATCCAGTGCAAGCACAACAATCTGTTTCGCAGCCCGTTCGTCCGTCAGTGAATCAGCCTGCGTCAATGAATGAA
>NZ_JAWOQS010000833.1:0-592 GCF_033438945.1 Vibrio sp. Y176
TCCAACACTTTACGGTCAAACTCCGGCATTTCATCAAGGAACAATAACCCATTGTGAGCAAAAGAAATCTCACCTGGTCTTGGCACCGAGCCACCACCAACTAATGCCGCCATCGAACTGGAATGGTGCGGCGCACGAAACGGACGCGACTTCCAGTTGTGCTCATTAATCTCACTTTGCGTCAGTGATGCGACTGAAGCCGTTTCCATCGCTTCTTCGTCGCTCATCTCCGGCAGTAAGTCGCATAAACGCGACGCCAGCATGGTTTTTCCTGTACCAGGAGGACCAAGGAAAAGTAGGTTGTGGTTTCCAGCCGCCGCAATTTCTAGAGCACGCTTGCCTTGTTGCTGGCCAATGATGTCTTGTAGATCTCGACCATGTTTTTCAACCGTTTTTCGCTTCGGAGTTTGATAAAGATTGAGACGATGCTGACCACATAACTCCGCACACACCTCAAGTAAGGATTGCGCTGACTTATGTTGCTCTTTGCCCACCAACGCCGCTTGATCGCCATTGACATGAGGCACCACCAAATGACGTCCTACTTTGCTTGCAGCCAACGCGGCAGGAAGCACACCTTTAACAGGTCTTA
>NZ_JAWOQS010000834.1:0-592 GCF_033438945.1 Vibrio sp. Y176
GATAGACCTGAAGGCCTACAAGTGATTTTGACCAAGCGAGCCGAACATCTTCGGCATCATCCAGGGCAAATCAGCTTTCCTGGCGGTAAGTTTGAACCCGAAGATATCCATCTGGTGAATACGGCGCTTCGTGAGACTAATGAAGAGGTCGGTATAGAAGATAAACACATTCATGTGTTCGGTCAGTTGCCAAAACTGCCAACGATTAGTCAATTTAATGTGACACCATTTTTGGCCTTTATTTCTCCAGATTACAAAACGCATATTGACCCAAATGAGGTCGAGTCGGTTTTTGAGGTACCAGCCAACCATATTTTGAACCCAAATAAGCTCTACAGCAGTAAGTTTGAGTTAAAAAGAAGCAGTCATCGTGTATTTGCTATCCCATATCGTCAACATTTCATCTGGGGCATGACGGCACAGATCATTGAGTCGATGCAAAAGCACATCATTTCCGGCTAAATCTCTCCTCTTTCATTCGATAATGATCATACGACCAATGCGATCATTATGTGCATCAATATTAATAAAACGTTATATCATAAACATTCATTCACATTAGATTAATTTGCCATTTTCACCGCAAACGCTT
>NZ_JAWOQS010000835.1:0-591 GCF_033438945.1 Vibrio sp. Y176
TATGGCCAGAGCCATGTTGAAAAAGCAAGTGGATGAAGAATTTACCGTTCGAACGCCGGAAGGTGACAAAGAGTGGTTCATTAATTCGATTGAATACAACAAGCAAAGCGCAGAATCTTAACTTCCTCGACCTTGAAACATTCGGCGAGCGAAGTGCGTTTGCCAATGATGTTGACCTATTTTTTTATGCGCCCTCATTTGAGGGCGCGAGCTGTATTTACTGGAGAGGTTTAAAATGAAAGCCGTGATTTGTGGTGCTGCGTTAACGATGGCTATTTCGCTTCCTACTGTCGCTCAAGAAGAGCTAAAAGGGTGTGATGCCAAAGCGTTTGCACTTGAGCAGCAAATTGAATACGCCACAGTACAAGGTAATCAAAAGCGCATTGATGGATTAAAACGAGCCCTTGCTGCGATTGAGGATGAATGCTCGGAAGAAGATTTACGCGAAAAACTGCAAGCAGAAGTCGAACAAAAAGCGCAAAAAGTAAAAGCTCGCGAGCTAGAATTGGCAGAGGCACAAACGTCGGGTTCGAGCGACAAAATCGAGAAAAAGCGCCGAAAATTAGATGAAGCGCAAAAAGAGTTGTTAGA
>NZ_JAWOQS010000836.1:0-590 GCF_033438945.1 Vibrio sp. Y176
GACCCATTTGTAGCTTGTTAATTCTTCCAAACCCATCGGGCCACGTGCATGTAGCTTTTGAGTTGAGACGGCCACTTCAGCCCCCAAGCCAAACTGAGCACCGTCAGTAAAGCGCGTTGCCGCATTCACATAAACTGCAGCCGAGCCCACCGAATTGATGAACAACTCTGAGTTAATCAAGCTGTTGGTCATGATTGCATCTGAGTGACTCGCATTGTGAACTCGCATGTGATCAATCGCATCTTTCACGTCAGCGACAACTTTTACACCTAACGTGTAGCTTAGCCATTCGGTATCAAAATCACCTTCTGCGGCATCGCGAATTTGCGTAGCTTGAGCCATTAGCGCTTTCGCTTTTGGTTCTGCTACAAACGTCACTTTGTCACTCATTCGCTCGACAATCATTGGCAAGAATTTCGCCGCCACTTTCTCGTGAACAAGCAGTGTGTCTAGCGAGTTACATGCCGAAGGACGTTGAACTTTCGAGTTTTCAACCACGTTTAGCGATTTCTCTAGGTCCGCGGATTCATCAACAAAAATGTGACTGATACCAAAACCGCCGATGATCACTGGAATTGTGCTGTTCTCTT
>NZ_JAWOQS010000837.1:0-590 GCF_033438945.1 Vibrio sp. Y176
GCCGTGCTCGCCTCGGACAAGGCTTGATAGTTGGCTTTCAATTGAGCGCATGGTTGGGTCGCTAGCTAGAACACCGCGTTTTTTATCTTCACTGCCGATTTGTGTGTGTTCATCAATTGTAGATATCAATGTGTTGTAGGCGTCTACGAACTTGTTAAGCTGCTCTTTGGTTGCTTCGTCATCAGCGTCGATACCTAAACCAATCGCGGTTTCTCCAGAGGTCTGAGCCTTGGTTACGGTAATGTCTACGCCATCGATAACACCTTCAAACGTATTGCTCGAGTTAGTGAGTTTTAGACCAGTTTTCTCTGCACCCAACCAGATCACGGCATCTTGGGGGGCACTGATTTGACTAAGGTTTGTGAATGCATCTTCAAACCACGCTTGGCCTGTGCCCGTTGCGGACACGTTGATTTGGTTAGCGACGCCGGTTTCAGTGCTTGAAAGCATGAAGTGAGTCTGACCATTTGAGCGTACCAAGGTTGCGTTTACACCTGGGTTATCACTGTTGTTATTGATCGCTTTCGTTAGGTCACTCACCGTCGTTACACCATCACCGTCGGTATCGACGGTTGATAGATCAATCGTCA
>NZ_JAWOQS010000838.1:0-590 GCF_033438945.1 Vibrio sp. Y176
TCTGTGATCAAATTTTCCCTTTTCTCAGTACTCATTGATTCGGTTAACTTGCGGCTTGAAACGCCTTTCCACACAACTTGGTTCGCCTTACTATCCACCAGCTCTACCACTAACTTCCCGTATTTGCGTTCTTTATATCGTTCAGGGCTTGATGTAATCACACCGAAGCTGTTCCATCCATAACCGACGCTAAAAGAAGAACCAGACGATACCAACTCCGACTCCTCAACGATATCGTGATGAACGTATAAATCACCACCACTTGCAACTCGAGAAAGCCCCTTCGATTCCAGTTGAGCAGCCAAACCTTGTTCTATACGGCGTCCATCGATACTTGCTGGAGCATCATTTTGTTTACCAAAATCAAACGTTGTATAAGAAGCGAAGCCCGCTTGTTTATCCACGTCTGTTGTTACTGTCGTACAAGCGGCCATCAAAAGCGCCATTGCCCCAATTGTTACTGTTTTCCACATACGCGCTCTCCTCGTTTTTTTACTTATACGGCTGACAATAAAGTTGTGTCATTTCAATCATGAGTCTTGACCATGAATGATAAGTGTTCAATGTCAGATGATGATTAAACCATCAAG
>NZ_JAWOQS010000839.1:0-590 GCF_033438945.1 Vibrio sp. Y176
GCGTATTGAAACAGTCGTGGGTGAAGAGTTTAACGGCTTCAACAGTAGGGTATGTGGATGCGCCGTTGTTGTCTGTTCCTACGTTGAAACAGCGCGTAGAGTCGCTGACAACGCCGTATGATCTGCAAGCGTTGAGTGGTTTGTCTTCGACTGAAAAGAGCCAGCACGTATTAATCGTTCAAGACCCATTTACCAGTTATTACGATGCGGACGTTGTTGAAGACTTCGTAAAGTTGGTTAAAAAGCTAGGTCTGCATCCAGTGCTTTTGTCATTTAAGCCAAATGGTAAAGCGCAACACATCAAAGGTTTCCTACGCCAGTTTAAAGATACCGCGGCTGATACGGCGAAGTTCTTGGCGATGGTGGCGGACTTAGACATTCCGTTGGTCGGCGTTGATCCGGCATTGGTGCTGTGTTATCGAGATGAGTACGCGGAAGTACTCGGTAGCAAGCGAGGCGATTTCGATGTGCTAACGGCTCACGAATGGCTGTACCCAAGGTTGGAAGCGTTTGAAGCCGCAGAGCAACGGGAAAACCAGGAACCGTGGTACTTGTTTGCGCACTGCACTGAAAAAACCAAAATGCCGAAC
>NZ_JAWOQS010000840.1:0-590 GCF_033438945.1 Vibrio sp. Y176
AACTACAAAAAGCGGAGCGCAATAAAAACCTACGTTCAATCATGCTGACGTTGCCGTTGGTATGCTTTATTTTGCTCACATTTGCGTTTCCTATTTTAGAAATGCTTTATCGCAGTATCGACAACCGAGATATTCCGCAGGCCTTGCCGAAAACAATCCAAGCGTTAGCGCATTGGGATTATCAAGGGTTGCCAGATTCCGAAGTGGTAGAGGCATTTTCGGTTGAGCTGCTGGCACTGTATGAGACCAAAGCCCTGCCTAAAATCGCCAATCGCATGAACATAGAAGTCTCTGGCATGCGCAGTTTGATGATGAAAACGGGACGAAAATTGTCTCGTTTAGAAGTGCTTCCTACGTCAATAAAAGAACTGAGTAGGCTCGATAAACGCTGGGCGGATGCAAAACACTGGGTTGCTTTTAAGAACCTGAGCGGTGCGATAACCGTCAACCATTACCTTGCGGCATTGGATATGCAGGTGAACGAAATGGGCGAGATTGCAGCGCAGCCAGAAAAACGGCAGATCTACGTTGACCTTTTCTTTAAAACCTTTTGGATGTCGATCTTAATTACCGTGATTTGTTTGTTGGTG
>NZ_JAWOQS010000841.1:0-589 GCF_033438945.1 Vibrio sp. Y176
CATGATCAGCTCTACAACGGTCTACCCTAATTTACCAACGGAGATGAAAGAAGAATCCGCATCGCTCGCTCTCGCGCAAACCCACCCTCACTTTTCTGACAATGCGAAAATCATGCTCGAAGCGGAGCAATCCGTTATCGACTCTGGCATAAACTACGCCATCTTACGTTGCAGTGGTTTGATTGGCCCAGACAGACACCCCGCTCGCTTTGCCATGCGCCTAAAACAAGTCAGCCGTAAAGCTCCAGCCAACATGCTTCATCAAAGTGACGCAGTCGCTGTGGCACAATTTGCATTGGATCACCTGAGTAATCAGATCATTAATGTCACAACGCCTCACACGGTGAGCAAAGCTGAGTTTTACCAAGCAGCAATCACCAAAAGTGGCGCAGAGATTTCGCTACCTCCCGTCACAGAAGATGCCGATAAACGCATCTTAGCGGACAAGCTGGTTTCACTTGGGTATCAATTCCGATTCAATTCAACGCTGGATGCACTATGAAGTTATATCAACATATAGAAACGCTTTGGGATTACATGCAGCTCAAACAGGATTTAAAGCCTGCCGACTGCTTGTTTGTTTTGTGCA
>NZ_JAWOQS010000842.1:0-589 GCF_033438945.1 Vibrio sp. Y176
TTGGCATTTCCAATGACTTACCTCGCCCATCGCGGTTTAGCGCGCTTTGTATTGTCTTCTAAGATCAAAAATGCCGACTTTACCGATGTGGTTGAAGAACACTTTGGCGCAAAAGCGGGACGTTCAATCTCTTTGCTTTATTTTCTATCGATTTTTCCAATCCTGTTAATTTACGGCGTGGGCATCACCAATACTGTAGACAGCTTTATGGTGAACCAAGCGGGAATGGAAGCCTTACCACGCGAGCTACTTTCGGGCGTATTAGTGTTCGCTTTGATTGCCATTATGATGGCTGGCGAAAAAGTGATGCTGCGCGCGTTTGCCGTTATGGTGTACCCACTTGTTGCGATTCTCGCTTTCCTCTCATTCTACTTAATGCCGAACTGGACAATGCCCGTGCTTGATACACCGGACATGGGTGCGTTTGCGAGCACAATGTGGTTAGCCGTTCCTGTTGTGATTTTCTCGTTTAGCCATGCAGCAGCGATCTCTAGCTTTGCCAATGTTCAGCGCCGACACTACGGCGATGATGCCGATGCAAAAGCCGAACTGATTTTACGTCGCACGAGCATCATGCTTATCGCATTCG
>NZ_JAWOQS010000843.1:0-588 GCF_033438945.1 Vibrio sp. Y176
TGCAAATATTCGCTCAACTTGGCTGAGCGCATCCACCTCATTCAGCGCCGTTTCTAGCTGAGCATAGACCTGTACTGGCTTTTCCTCGTGCAGCTGCCAACACTCACTCATGAATGCATCAAAATCCATTTTGAAAGACATGCCCTTGTTATCCTTTGTTATCTTGTTCGTAAATAAACCACTCTACACAATTCTCAACTGTGCGCTGCACGCCAAACAACAATATGAGAATCGCCTCACTTAAAGTGGTGTACCTTGCTCTAATGCGAGCAAACGTTGTTTGCGTTCTACCCCACCAGCATACCCAGTCAGTTTGCCACTTTTACCAATAACGCGATGACAAGGCACCACAATGGAAATAGGGTTCTTGCCATTTGCTAACCCAACCGCACGTACGGCTTTCGGGTTGCCAATCGCGTTGGCGAGATCTTGATAGCTCCACGTCTCGCCGTATGGAATGGTCGTTAACGCATGCCACACTTGATTTTGAAAATCAGTACCTGTCGCTGCCAAAGGCAAATCAAATTCGTTGCGCAGACCCGAAAAGTATTCGTCCAACTGGGTGACGGCTTGGCGCAAAATCGGATG
>NZ_JAWOQS010000844.1:0-588 GCF_033438945.1 Vibrio sp. Y176
GGCATGGTGGTGATGATCCCGCTTATCCAGCTTTTGCTGTTCGGCTTCGCAATCAATACGGACATTCGCAACATTCCGGTAGGTGTTGTCGACCAAAGTGGCAGCACCGCCGGGCGGATCATTACCCAGTCCGTCAAAGTCACTCAAGTGGTGGATATCAAAGAAACCTATGCCACCGCGCAAGAGGCTGAACAAGCGATTCAAGATGGTATTGTGCGCGCCGTGCTGATTTTACCAAGCGATCTCACACAACGCATGATGCAAGGTCGAGAACTTGGGCAATGGATTGTGGATGGCTCAGATACCATGATCAGCTCGGCAATATTGTCGTTGCAAACCATGCCATTAACCGATTTTGATTTCGAGATTCGCCCAGCGCCAAGCAAAACATTCGAAGTCGCACTCTACTACAACCCAAGTCGGCGTTCTGCGGTCAACATCGTACCCGGCTTACTCGGTGTGATTCTCACCATGACGATGATTTTGTTCACCAGTGCCGCGATTGTACGAGAACGTGAACGGGGAAATTTGGAGCTATTGATCACCACGCCCATCCACTCGATAGAGCTAATGGTGGCGAAAATCGTG
>NZ_JAWOQS010000845.1:0-588 GCF_033438945.1 Vibrio sp. Y176
GTGAAATCATCCAGCGCGATCAAATAACCTTCTCGATATAACTCGCGAATTGCATCGAGAAGATCATCGGTAGGTTGGCAAGTCTCTAAGACTTCTACGACGATTTTGTTTTTTGGCAAGCTGCGAGGCAAACGGCGTACCAAGCTCTGATGAGGAAAGTTGATAAAGCATCGCGAAGACGAAATCACTGGGTTAGTACCCAGTGATAGAAAGTTCTCGACGATTAATCGGTATGTCGCTCGGTTTGATTCGATATGAGCGGGATAGGCGTTGCTTTCCCCATCTCTAAATAACAATTCATAACCCAGCGTCTGTCTTTTACGGTTAAAAATCGGCTGACGAGCGACATACGTTGTATTCATGCGATAGAACTACCTATAAATGGCTTAGGATTTTGCAGCCGCTAATAATGCGCCACAACCCATAAACATTGAACCGAATACTTTGTTAATTTTACCCATGATCTTGTCTGAACGGATAAAGCGTCCCATCTGCGCCGCTAACGTGGTGTAACCCAGCATTACGCACGCATCAATTACCACTGTCGTCACCCCTAACGCCAACAATTGCGGCAGTTGGTCTTTTGCA
>NZ_JAWOQS010000846.1:0-588 GCF_033438945.1 Vibrio sp. Y176
CACAGGAATAAGAAGCTGATGAGGCCCTTCTGGTGCGGTGGACCATTGGTTGTAGGCTGGGTTGTAGCTTTGCAGCTCTTTTACCCCGATGCCCGCGTAATCAGCAGCGATAGCGAGATCCAGTTGTTCTTTCGGATCGACTAACGTCAGCACTGGTTTGTTTGGGATAGATGGAATGTCGATACCGTACTTTTCTTGGTTTGCCACCACGTCCGCAAGAGCGAGAAGTTTTGGCACGTAGCTACTGGTCTCTTTTGGCAGATCTAAAGAGAAAAAGTCGACAGGTTTACCCAATTTTTTGTTCTTACGGATAGCGCTAGATACACGACCGCCGCCACTATTGTAGGCTGCGATTGCGTGTTCCCAGTTTCCGTCAAAACGTTCATTTAATTGAACAAGATAATCCAATGCAGCATCGGTAGAGGCTGCGACATCGCGACGCCCGTCATACCAGTAGTTTTGTTCAAGCCCCATCATTTTCCCGGTGCCTGGCACAAACTGCCACAAACCTGCTGCGCTACCGTGCGAGTAGGCGAAAGCGTCAAATGAGCTTTCCACAACCGGTAGAAGAGCAAGCTCCATTGGCAA
>NZ_JAWOQS010000847.1:0-587 GCF_033438945.1 Vibrio sp. Y176
CGCTAAAGCCGACAGTGTAAACCCAAAAAGCCGGACTCGCGAAGATCGGCAAGACAGATCGGCGCGTCTTGACTTGATCCAGAGGGCGGGTTTCGTGCCACCTGAAACCCGCATTTAGGAGTGCGAGCATCGCCCGTATAGCCAAAGTAATGAATATCGCCTGCCATCCCAAGAACTCGCCGATCAATGCTCCGGCGATAGGGCCGAGCGCAGGCACGAACGCCAGCATCGAACTGAAAAGGCCGTAGATGACGACACCCTCAGGACGGTTGGCATAAACGTCGCGAACCGTCGCGAACGTCGCCACCAGCATGGCCGACGCGCCCACTGCTTGAAGTAGACGGAAAGCGACAAAGGCCGGTGCAGTTGAAGACCAAGCTGCTCCCAGAGACGCAATGACGAAAGCCGTTGCGCCCGCAAGTAGAATTGGCCGTCGCCCGATTCTGTCTGAGAGCGGACCAAAAATCACCTGGCCCACGCCGAGCATCACCATATAGAGGCTCAACGTGAGTTGGATCATAGCGGGCGTCGTGTTCAGGATGCCGGGCATCGCTGGAACGACAGGGAGATAAATATCCATCGCCAGT
>NZ_JAWOQS010000848.1:0-587 GCF_033438945.1 Vibrio sp. Y176
CCTGGAGAATTGGCTTAGGCGCAACTTCTGATTCTGATGAAGATGATGCTTCAGCCATAGCCGCTATAGCATCTTCTTCACTGAACTCTGGCAGTTCAGTATCATCGAAGTTGAACTCTTCTTCCGCTTCGGCTGCTGGTGCTGCCGCTTCACGTTCAGATTCTGGTAGCTCAGGCTCATCAGCCATCGATGCCAATGCATCTTCTTCGTCGAACTCTGGCAGTTCCAGTTCGTCGAAGTTGAATTCTTCTTCCGCTTCGGCCGCAGGTGCTGCCGCTTCACGTTCAGATTCTGGTAGATCAAGTTCATCGGCCATAGATGCTAATGCATCTTCTTCATCAAACTCTGGCAGTTCCAATTCATCAAAGTTGAACTCGTCCTCATCAACGTCAGTGGACGTTGCCGCGACAGGTTCTTGTTCAAGTTTGTTTTCAGCTTCAGACTCAACGTCGTCTAGTAACCAGTCTTCTTCTTGAGGAACGCCAAATTCATTCTCAACAGTATTCGGCGTTGGCGTGAATGCAGGTTCTTCCTCTTTACTGGTAATTTCTGGTTCAGTCTGTTCCTCGCGAAGTTGATACTCACCA
>NZ_JAWOQS010000849.1:0-586 GCF_033438945.1 Vibrio sp. Y176
GAAAACCTCATTTTCTAAATCCTGCATCGCCTCTTCACGCGCTTCTTCCGCTTTAATCCGCTCTTCAATCTCTAGATTGAGCTTTTCGATGTTCTGCTGTAGTTGGAAGTTCAGTTCTTGGTCGCGTGAACGCATGTCTTTCAATTTAGAAACCAGCTTCGTCAATCGTTGACGAGACTCTTCTAACTGATCTACCACCACAGATAGGAAGTAAACGGCCCAGGGCGTGATTAACAAACCAAAGAAAACGGAACGTACGATGTCGATATCATCGACGCGCCCTTTGAGAGCCAAAGTGATACCAACTTGTACGACGACAGCAAGTGCCACCAGCGCTAGGGCTAACAAAATTGAAAAACGGACAATCCCTAGTTTCACCAGTAAGTCTACATAGTACTGGGCGAGATTTTTCATGGGCTTCATTCACTACTCCATGGCACAAGCAAGCTATCAACCCGACATATTGAAAACGGGCAGATGTACAAGGCCTAACGCAATTTAGGTCTGTTTGATTTTGAGTCATTCACCTTGATGGACTGGCGAGAATCATGGGATCATAGACGAGAACACAAGGTATAAGCAGTTT
>NZ_JAWOQS010000850.1:0-586 GCF_033438945.1 Vibrio sp. Y176
AAAGATAGCCTAGAACTGTCTCTCAACGCTGCCTATCCGCTGGAAGGCGTCAAGCTGTCCGTAGTAGATGACCAACAACAGAACGCTCAGCCGATTGATATGACACGCGCCGATCAAGCTGGCCAAAACTGGTACATCACTCTGCCAAAGCCAACCCCCGCAGAGAGCTGGTTACGAGTCGTTATCCAAGCCGAAGGCACGCTTTACTACGGCGAAACACAAACAGCATTTGTGAAATACGAAACCTTGTTTACTGAGTAACATTACGCTGCAAATCCTTCTAAACAACGGATAAGCTTTGCTGCGGGATGAAAACCCAACCATTTCTGCCGATGCGACTGCGTCGGCTTTTTTATATCTAATCTTGTCGAAAATAGAGGGTTGCTAATTTACTTTTAATTGATAATAATTATCATTATCTAATCAATTGAGGCAGATATGAAACGCAGAAAGGACATATTCAACGCCTTCTTCAAAGCGCAAGATCGCTTCCAACTTGCCGCGCCAAGTGGCTTTGAGCCCGACGTCATTCATGACTATATTCATTGGGGTATGGTGTTGTCATCCAGCTATGAGCATGAAGCAG
>NZ_JAWOQS010000851.1:0-586 GCF_033438945.1 Vibrio sp. Y176
GCCCGTACCAAAATCATCCAACGCCAGTTGTACGCCCAGTTGTTTGATTTCGTTGATGCAGTGGATGGATTCCGTTTCGCCGCCCATCAGCATACTTTCGGTGATTTCTAGCACCAAATGACCTGCAGAGATGTTGTGCTCTTCAATCATGGATTGCAGGAATGAAATCAGCCGTGAATGGTAGAAATGCTGCGCACTCAGGTTGACGTGCACCGTCAGTGGCGGCAAGCCTTGGCTGTGTCTCTTTGTGTTCAGTTTGCCGATAAAATCGCAAGACTGATTGAGAATGGACTCTCCAAGTTCCACAATCAGTTTCCCTTGCTCTGCAAGTGGAATAAAGATCAACGGCGAGATAATGCCGAGCGTTGGATGCGGCCATCGAGCCAATGCTTCAAAGCCAATGATTTCACCTGATTTCGCGTTCACGATTGGTTGAAAATAAGGAATGATGTTGTCTTGTCGAATCGCTACTTCTAAGTCGCGATTGATGATCATCGACGTTTCTGCCTGCTCAGATAACTCACCATCAGCGACCAACACTTCATGCATGTGACGACCGCTCATTGACTGCGCTGAGTAACGAGCT
>NZ_JAWOQS010000852.1:0-586 GCF_033438945.1 Vibrio sp. Y176
GAGAAAGAAGGCCTGTGGCCATTGCCTCTGGCTGATTTCCACCGTGGAATGTTGCCGTCAAACTTCGCTGATTTATCGAATATCAGCTCTGGAGACTACAGTCCTGGCGCAAGTACCGCTGCTGCATTTTTGTCTTACTTTGTTGAAGACTACAAGAAAGGCTGGTTGCATTTCGACTGTGCTGGTACTTACCGTAAGTCTGCATCAGACAAGTGGGCAGCAGGCGCTACTGGTATGGGTGTCCGCACTCTTGCTCGCCTTCTTAATGAGCAAGCAGAAAAATAATATTTATGGTGGCGTCAGTTAGACGCTGCCGTAGTCAAGTAAGTCACTTTTAAACACTATTATTACAAGTACAAAAAGGAAACTTTATGGCTCTAGAAAGAACGTTTTCCATTGTTAAGCCTGACGCTGTGGAAAGAAACCTGATCGGTGAAATCTACAATCGAATCGAGAAGGCAGGCCTACGTATTATTGCTGCGAAAATGGTTCACCTGACTGAAGAGCAGGCGAGCGGCTTTTACGCAGAACATGAAGGTAAAGAATTCTTCCAACCTCTAAAAGAGTTCATGACTTCAGGCCCTAT
>NZ_JAWOQS010000853.1:0-586 GCF_033438945.1 Vibrio sp. Y176
GCTCCCGGACTCAGCGCTTCTCAAGTCGAAAATCAAATCACTGAACCATTAGAAAAGCTTGTTAGCCAAATTGACGGTGTGGAATACGTTTATTCTTCGTCAATGGAAGGTGCTGCGCAAGTCATCGTTCGTTTCTATGTCGGCGAAAACCGGGAAGATGCTCTGGTCAAGCTGTATAACAAACTCTATTCCAACCAAGACAAAGTTCCTCCTTCTGTCACTAACTGGCTTGTAAAGCCTGTTGAAATCGATGATGTACCCATTGTTGTTGCCGCAATTTATTCCACCGATCCAGACATTCTCGATCGCCATCAGTTGAGACGTATTGCAGACCAAGCCACGTTAGGCATTAAATCATTGGATGCCACCAACAAGGTGGAAGTGATTGGCGGTGAGCCGAGAAAAATCCAGATAGAGCTTGATTCCGTTGCGATGGCAAACTTCAAAGTAACCATCGATGACCTCGAACAGGCCATTCAGCTCAGTAATAGCAAAACCCAAGGCACGAACGTTCGCGTAAACGGGCAAAATTACACATTGGAATCGGGACGGTTTCTGACTAACGCAGAAGAGGTTGGCGATCTTG
>NZ_JAWOQS010000854.1:0-585 GCF_033438945.1 Vibrio sp. Y176
TTATACCGCTTGCGAAGCTGGCGCGGCTTCTTTTATACGCTCTTCCTGATTCAATGATTTCTCGTATTGGCTGTACTTCCACCAAGCAAAGCCAAGGAAAATCACGATACCACCAAAGTTGTAGAAAATGATGGTCATGATGTCGGCCCCAGTAGGGAAGGTCGATGCTAAGAAACCAACCGTAAAGATAGCGATCAGTACCGATACGGTAGCGATGCCCATTTTGCGTGAGCCCATTTTGAAATCACGCTCGACGTGATCCAGTTTCAAGCGCAGATTCAGGTACGCCAGCATGATGAACAGCGGTGGCAGCATGGATGCCGCTGCGGTCATGTTGATCACGGTGTTCATCAGATCTTGAGCGGTGTTAGAACCTAATGTTGGGATGATCATCAGTGGGATAACGATAAGGAACTGATACCAAGCTGCGCGAGCTGGTACGCCGTTTTCGTTCAGCTCTACGGTTTTCTTGCCAAAAATGCCTTCTGGAATCTCAGAGAAGAAGATTTTCACTGGCGTTGCTGTCCACATCAGTAGAGAGCCAAACATAGCGGTGAAGGATACCAAGCCTACGAAGCGGTTCAT
>NZ_JAWOQS010000855.1:0-585 GCF_033438945.1 Vibrio sp. Y176
TTATTCGCCTAGGTTGGCTTGCATTGCTTCAGACTTGTCAGCTGTCATCACGAAGTGCAGTTCGCCGCCTGCTTTGAATTCGCTGTGCTGGAAGGTGTTGTACACATCCAGAGGCTTGCCGTTGATGGTCACTTCTTTGATGTACATGTTGTCTGGACCGTTGTTCTCAGCCGTTACCGTGAAGGTGCCAGAGCCAATGTCGACCGTCGCTTTGTCGAAGATTGGACGACCGATGCTGTAGGTTGGATCGGTTGGCGAGATTTGGTAAAAGCCCAGTGCTGACATCAAGTACCACGCTGACATTTGACCCACATCTTCGTTACCGATGATGCCGTCTGGCGTCGGTTTGTAGAACTGGTCGTAAACTTGGTCTAGGTATTCCTGCGCCTTGTAAGATTCTTCAGTACGGTTGGACAAGTAGATAACGTGGTGCGAAGGCTCGTTACCGTGAATGTACTGACCGATGTAGCCTGTCATGTCTTGGTGCGCTTCGCCGCCATTTGGATCGGCAGTAAATAGGTTGTTCAGCTTGTCGTTCAGACCTTGCATGCCGCCCATGATTTCAGTCAGCTTGTCTAAGTCTTG
>NZ_JAWOQS010000856.1:0-584 GCF_033438945.1 Vibrio sp. Y176
CAACGTTAAACCACTTTTCTGGTTCATTTTTATCGCCAGCAAGGTAGCAAATGCCTTTGTGGCTTTCGCCTTGACTGGAGATCGCCCAGCGATCGCGCCACCAACTCATGTAGGCAATATCCACTTTGCCAAACGGAGCGGTCATGTCCCAGCCAGCGTCTTCTTCTACATACATCAGATCGACGTTTTACTCTTGAATACGAGACAAACAAACGCTCAACGCTGCAGAGCGGAGCAGGGGATCTTGTGGCATGTAAATCGAAACCCGCTTGTTAGGGCAACACATATCAAGTACATGCAAATAGTGCGCGTACGAGGTGTAAGGAGGACGAACTAACGCGCCTTTCGATGGGTAATGAAATACCGATAAGTTACCGAGCGGATCTTCGACGTTACCACGAGCCAAAATCGTTTGGTATTTTTGGTCAATACGCTCTCTAAGGTGATTAGAAGGTTCCGCTGGTGGCTCACTTGCTTCCGCTGTGTACTCTTGAGAGACAAAACGAGAAACTTCGTCTTGCGCGTTGTCATCCAGCGTCGCGAAAGGTTCTTCATCCGAAGGGTAGTACACGAGTAGGCACAGA
>NZ_JAWOQS010000857.1:0-584 GCF_033438945.1 Vibrio sp. Y176
CATGGCATTGATACTCGACACCACCTCCTCCACTTCTGCGGTCTTATCCATCTCGGGCAACTGGACGGTAATATTCACCACGGTGACATCACCTTTCTCTGACACCAATGCGCTTTTTAAAACAGGTTCACTGAGTGCAATGCTTTTGACCTTGGAAATTCGTTCTGGGGTCAGTTCGTATTCACTGTATAGAAGATCTTCAACCAACAGCTCATCGTCAAAGGCTTCTGTGTGTTGATAGTTAGCGATAGAGTCAACACGGCTCGAGTATGGGACTTGCCAAGCGTCGACTGTTATTTTCTGGATAAGAGACAAGGTCTGCGAGGTAAAAAGGTCGCCATCTTCAGGCGCGATGACTATGGCAAGGTTGTCCGTTTTTGCGAACGTGGTTTGGATTTCATCAAACGCAAGCAGTTGCTTGTTAGTACCATCAAAGAAAATGTCGTAATCTCCTCTGAAATACAGGTTTTTACCTCCTATTGTAGCGACAATAATCAAGAAAATAGTTGCTAGTAGAACGAGCAAACTGTATTTGGTGGGTATCTTCCCCAAACCAATTCCTTGGTGTTGCTGAGCTTTACGGT
>NZ_JAWOQS010000858.1:0-583 GCF_033438945.1 Vibrio sp. Y176
CTCATTGAAATATATAGCATTAGGCAACATGAAGTCGCCGAAAAATCAAAATCTCTACTGGAGTAAGCTATCTGCTCTATTTCGTTTCCTTGAAATGAAATAGCGATTTAATTTTAAGATAAAAGCTACAGTTATCATGCTCCTCGATAAGCTTAGATGGCTGTAGCTTTTTCTTCATCCACAACTAATCAAAACTCAAAAGTTCAAGCCTACATAAAGTCTATTCAAAATTAGGCACTGCTGAACCATTTCGTTCAACCCTACACGCACCAAAATGAATAACCTTATATTCTATTCCAGATAGTTTGATTGCTTTAAAGATATCGGATAGATGTTTCTTATGCTTTTTGTCTATCACAAACGCGATATCAACATCTTCACTTAATGGATGAATTTGCTGCTCTTTTAACAAAGAATCCGTGCTCTCATGATGGTATAAGGCATAATCTTTAACTAAACAACCTTCGGAAACTTTGTCTTTTCTATATATAGCAAAGCTCCTCATTTCCTCCAAAATTGCATCGGTAGATTTATTGCGAGTCTTAGCCAGCATATCTAAATCATCCTTAGTTAAACCAGACTC
>NZ_JAWOQS010000859.1:0-583 GCF_033438945.1 Vibrio sp. Y176
CCGTTAGTCGGTGTTTCAACTACGAGCTCTAGGTTTTCGATACGGATACCGAACGCATCTGCACGGTAGTAACCAGGCTCATTTGATAGCACCATGCCTTCAGTTAGCGGCACATCAATTTGTTTCTTCGAGATGCTTGCCGGACCTTCATGCACACTTAGGAAGTGACCTACACCGTGACCAGTGCCATGGTCGTAGTCATAACCTTCCGCCCAAAGATGTTGGCGAGCCAATGTATCGATTTGGTAACCGCGAGTGCCTTTCGGGAAGCGGGCACGTGCTACACCGATATGACCTTTCAGCGCGAGAGTGAACTGCTTGATCATTTCTGCTGATGGCTGACCAATCGCGATGGTGCGTGTAATGTCGGTTGTGCCATCTAGGTACTGACCGCCTGAATCAACAAGGTAAAGTGTGTTCAGCTCTAGCTTACCTGGCTCAGGTTGGTTCTCATGATTGTAGTGACACATAGCCGC
This sequence comes from Vibrio sp. Y176, assembly GCF_033438945.1. Classification (NCBI taxonomy): domain Bacteria; kingdom Pseudomonadati; phylum Pseudomonadota; class Gammaproteobacteria; order Vibrionales; family Vibrionaceae; genus Vibrio; species Vibrio sp. Y176. Next base: position 477 of record NZ_JAWOQS010000859.1, read on the forward strand.
ATTGCCGCCTGCCGCAGAAATGGTATCAAAGCTCAGATCCATCAGCGTTGGGTCTTCTTTACGGAATGCTTCTAGGCGATCAGCCAGTGTAGCTTCATCGTGAAGAT
>NZ_JAWOQS010000860.1:0-583 GCF_033438945.1 Vibrio sp. Y176
GCCAATAATGCGCCATGCCAGCAACTCATCCATTGCAGCATTAGGAAGAAAACGGTAGTAAACCGGCAGTAATCCCCAAATAACGAAGGATAACGCAGCCATAAAATTGCCGTAGTGACGATGATTCATAGGCTATTGCTCATTGAGATGAAGAAAAAGTGACGCGATTTTATAGCGCAAAAGGCGTTTGTAAAGTGATTATCATCGCGCCTAATTGTTACAGGTTCAGCCCTTGTACGACTGCCGTAAAGCCACTAACAAAACACAGCAGTAACGCACCAAAACGAATCTTTTCTTTCGGCAGCGATTGCGTCGTTTTCATCGCCAGCCAATACCCTAGCCCGGCAGCTGGTAACAACGGAATCGTAATCACAAGATGATGCAACGTAAAGAAGCCCGCGGGGTTTTGAACCACCAAAGAGATGATAGAACTGAATACGAAAAATGCCGACAAGTTACCGCGTAACTGGTTCGCTTCTTGATGCTGCAATAGCAATGCCATCGGAGGGCCACCGATTGCCGAGCTGGTACCAAACAAACCGGAGAAAAATCCAGCTAACGTCATACGTTGGGGTGTTGGTTC
>NZ_JAWOQS010000861.1:0-582 GCF_033438945.1 Vibrio sp. Y176
CATCATCGGCGTAATGTGTTCCCAAGTCACACTTAGCCAACCGCCGGTTATCCACGCCATGGTCGACAAAATCACGGCTGTGCAGCCCATCCGCCAACGACTGTAAGAAAAGGCACCCAGATGCTGCGCAGGAATAACCGAAATCAGGCTGGAAACCGCCCATAAAAAGGCAGCGCACAGAGCAAGCCATTCGTAACCCATGATTGATAGACGTCCTTGTTGAATAGGGTTGAGGGCTCTTAATATGCATGAAATGCCACGAGCAATGCCATCATTTTTTTATTTATTATTGGGAAGTTAAAGGGCTAGATAACATCAATAAAAAAGCAGCTCTGGGAGCTGCTTTTTCGGGGCGGTTTACACTTTAAAGCGACTGATGTTTTCTCGCATGGTGTTCGCTGTGTTGAACATTCTGCGTGCGCCTTCACTGCTTTTCAGTGATTGCTCAGCAATGACATCTGCATCGTCTTTGATGCCTTGAGTATTGCGGCTGATGTCTTCACTCACCGCTCGCTGTTCTTCTGCTGCGCTCGCAATCTGCATCGCCATATCATTAATCTCAGTGATAGAGTTGGTGATGCT
>NZ_JAWOQS010000862.1:0-582 GCF_033438945.1 Vibrio sp. Y176
GATCAATTGATCAAATGGCAACATGATCCGCACGTGGTTTGTGTGGTGTTAAGTGGTGCGGGAGAAAAAGCATTCTGTGCTGGCGGGGATGTGCGGGCGATGTATCACGTCATGCACAATGAGAGCAAAGAAGCGACCGTAGAATTTTGCACAAAATACTTTGCGTTGGAATACGAGTGTGACTACTTAATCCATACCTACAATAAACCCATCATTGGATGGGGTGAAGGCATCGTGATGGGTGGTGGCATGGGGCTGTTTATGGGCACAAGCCACAAGGTTGTTACGCCAATATCGCGTTTAGCCATGCCAGAAATCAACATCGGTCTATATCCAGACGTAGGTGGTACTTGGTTCCTTAGTCAAATCGATCCCGAAGTGGGTTTATTTCTTGGCTTGACCGGTGCGCTCGTTAATTCGAGTGACGCTGTCACTACTGGTCTGGCGGATTGGCTGTTGCTGGAAGAACAATACCCCACTTTGTTAAAAGAGTTACAAAAAGTGCCATGGGGGACTTCTGGTGCGAAGGAACTGGTTAGTGCGTTGTTGGCGTTGTTGGAAGAACAAATCATCGACAGCAAA
>NZ_JAWOQS010000863.1:0-582 GCF_033438945.1 Vibrio sp. Y176
CAAAAAATAACTGAATGAGGCAGTGGTAGACCAGCAGCTCTAGTGGTCAGCAAATAAAATTACTGCTTTTGTCAATGAAGTCTGGCTTTGAAGAGAGCAAAGATAAGATTCATTTGAATTCAGTCTTAATTGGAAAGGTTTTAGCAGAAATGCATGTGTTTGGAAGGTACTGAGCATACGACTGGATAAATGAAACTTGGATTATACTGCACGAGTTGTGTGAGAGTTTGTAAACAGATGTTTTGATACTGTTTTATTGTTGTTAAATGTGGACCTTGTTTACGTCACTTCGTGAAGAACGGTCGCCATTTTTGGATTCTTCGTTCACCGTGAGACATGCGAGAAAAACAAAGTTTTCTTCACAAATTCAAGGTTACCACAGTCTAATAAACTGAAATACAAATGGTCATTTTGTGAATCAAGTATTCCTTTAAACTTGTTTTCAACACATACTAATGCAAAAGCTGTGCAAAATTTTGGATGGACAAGAAGTTTCCAGAACTGCAGGTGGCAACAAAACTGCTGTGCAGCAGGCTGCTAAATCTCAACAACCTAACAGACAAAAGCCAATAAAGTGAAACA
>NZ_JAWOQS010000864.1:0-581 GCF_033438945.1 Vibrio sp. Y176
TTTATGGCTTTGAAGAGATGTTTTTGCTGGCCAACAGAATATGTAAGGAACAGAACATTGAGGTTGTGTTTGAGCCGATTTTAATTCCACATACAGACCTAACCGCAGAAAGACTAACGGTTGTTTTGTTGCCACCTGCGTCACTTGATAATTACTACTTAGCTCCTGATGATGCGTTGATTCGATGGCTTAAAGCGCACTACTCACAAGGGGCGGTGTTATCTTCTGCATGTGCCGGAGTATTCATTCTTGCCGCAACCAACTTGATCGATTCGAGAGAGGTCACGACCCATTGGGCATTGGCGGAAACATTCTCCCAAGCCTTTCCTAGCATTGCGCTAGATAGCAATAAGATATTGATCAATCACGGTGACATAGTAACGGCGGGTGGGATGATGTCATGGTTAGATCTTGGCTTTGAGCTGATCGCGAAATACGCTTCGCCAAGTGTTGTGCGTCAGCTTGGAAAAACGCTGGTTATTGATACCGCTCAGCGAGCGCAGAGCTACTACCAACAGTTTCATCCATCGTTTTCTCACGGTGATTATGCGATTGTTTCCATTCAACAAATCATGCATCAG
>NZ_JAWOQS010000865.1:0-581 GCF_033438945.1 Vibrio sp. Y176
ATAAACCACGTCACATGCATCCCAGACTTCATTGAGATCCGGTGCTTGTAAACGAGCCTCAGAGCACCACGTTTTCCAATCAGAGATGAACATATCCGTCGTTGAAGTGTAGTCCGCCAGTTCTTTCAAGTTGCTTAACGACGGTTGCCACTTATCGACCAACGCTTTATGAGATTCAATTACTTGTGACTGCTGCTCGTTCAGTGTATTTAGCTGCGCTTTTAACTGCGTTTGCTGGCTCTCAATCAACGCAAGTTGTTGTTCGACAAAAATCGCGCTGGTGTCTTCACCCGATAACTTCGACCAGTACTCTTTTTGAATGTCCAGCTGATTCATCAGTTGTTCCACTTTGACCGAGGCGTGCAACGCACTTTGGTCGGTTTGTCGATGAATCCACTCGGTCAACGCCAAGTAACAACAAAGGATCAGCGTTTTTGGCGTGGCCAAATTAAAGCGAAAACCCAATCGAGAGTTGATGTATTCGAGCCTCTGCTCAAAGGTCGCCACTCGTTGACTGTCACTTAACTGAGCGCCAATTTCTAAAAACAGACGCATGGCAAAGCGGTCAATCGATGTGCCCA
>NZ_JAWOQS010000866.1:0-581 GCF_033438945.1 Vibrio sp. Y176
CTCTGCCAGAAGCCATCGCAATTGCAATCGGTGAACACGCGCTAGAACCATTTCGAGGTGGTTTCGGTGTTGGTTTAATGCCGGACAGCCGCAGACTGACCGTTTATAAGGTTATTTCGTTAGCTAATAAGCCTCAAAGTTATGTTCAAAACACATTCCAACAACTGCTAGAAAAAATTGAGCAGTGGCACCTCTTCATTGAACAAACCGATAACGAGGAAGCAATTCCAGAACAATTACCTGCTGGGATTTTCATTTAATCCCGCTAAAAACGACCATGTTTAGAAATGAGTTTATTTTATGTCGACAATTCAAATTAATAGTCAACATCGAGGTAATTTAGACCTCGCAGATATTCAAAATATCAAAACCAATGCGAAAGAAGGCGATACCGTTAAATTTGGCTCTGTATTTGGTAAAGAATACAGCGTTCCCAAAAGCAATGATGGTGAAATTAGCCTCAAACAAAAAGAAAATCGCAGCTTTTTTAATCGCTTTTTTAGCAAAACAGATTCATCGAAAAACAGCGACTTAAAGCTGAACTTGATGAACCAACAACTGCACAAAAAAGAGAACAGATC
>NZ_JAWOQS010000867.1:0-581 GCF_033438945.1 Vibrio sp. Y176
CGTCTTCGCATAGCTCTGCAACCTTTTGCGCAAGCAGATTGCTATCACCGACTTCGAACAGATATTCTGAGCTGCCGGTAACCTCATCTAATCCCGGTACATCGGACGAGAGTACGGGCAAACCTGCTGCCATCGCTTCTACGGCGGCGAGCCCGAATCCTTCAACGTGGGAAGATTGCACGTAGATATCCATATCGCTGAGAAAGAGAGGGATATCGGATACGACTCCGTGAAAATGCACGCGAGATAAAACGTTTAACGATTGAGCGAGTCGTTGAAGCGAGGCTTTTCTTTCTCCATCTCCGGCAAGGTGTAAGTGGTAGCACTCAGGCAGTTTTGCGATGGCGTGAATTAACGTTTCGTGATCTTTGTGTTCATGTAGTCGGCCAACCATGCCAATGTTGATGGTTGCTTTCTCGCTGAGATCGTGGGCTTGTTTAGCCGTCATCGGGAAGCGATTTAAGTCGACGCCGTTATGTACAACTCGATACTTGTGTTGGTACCGAGGCATGAACTTCACCAATTCTTCTTGAACTTTTTCACTGATGCTAACGGTATAGTGGTGACCCCAATAGAGGACA
>NZ_JAWOQS010000868.1:0-581 GCF_033438945.1 Vibrio sp. Y176
GTAATCCAAGTCATTCATGGAAGAAATTTTTCAGCAATTCTATGCTAACGGTGCGCTCCTCGTGATGTGGGGCGCATTACTGTTTCACCTGATCCTCCCTATTCCTCATTCCGCTCACCCTGCGACTTTATGGCGCAAGGTAGCCGAACAATTAGCAGAGAAAGTAAATAACCACCATAGCTATTCACAAAGCATTCTCTCAGGAAGCCTCGCTCTTATTTTGATGACATTGCCGTGTTTGGTGCTCTTAATTGCTCTAAAGCCCTTAGTTTGGCAAGAGCCTCTGTACGAACTTGCTCTGTTACTATTAGCGTTAGATTGGCGAAGTTGCGAAACCCTCACCAAACAACTTGCCCTCGCCTTGTCGCGTGAGGATAAAACGCGCTGTCGCGAGCTACTCAAGCGTTTTGTGAATCGTGATACCGAAACGTTATCGCTTGTCGGTATAGGTAAAGCCGGAGCTGAAACCATCATTATGGGCTTTGGTCGCAATGTAGTGTGTGTACTGTTTTGGTATGCCATCGCAGGTGGGATTGGGGCGCTCATGTACCGCTTAACCATGGAGCTAGCACGAGCTTGGT
>NZ_JAWOQS010000869.1:0-581 GCF_033438945.1 Vibrio sp. Y176
TCTCAACTAAGTCAACTTGCTGTTCGTCACGACCAGTCAGTTTTAGGTAGTTGATAGTCTGCTCATCGATGTAGAACATACCCGCGGTTGCACCGTATTCTGGTGTCATATTGGAGATGGTTGCACGGTCACCAATTGTTAGGTCGCGAGCACCTTCACCAAAGAATTCAAGATAAGAAGAGACAACACGCTCATTACGTAAGAACTCGGTAATCGCCAGAACGATATCCGTTGCGGTAATGCCGGGGTGACGTTTACCCGTCAGTTTTACACCCACGATATCCGGCAGACGCATCATTGACGGGCGGCCAAGCATCACAGTTTCAGCTTCTAGGCCACCAACACCAATCGCGATAACACCAAGTGCATCAACATGAGGTGTATGACTATCGGTACCAACACAGGTATCTGGGTAAGCAATACCCTGCTTCGCCTGTACAACCGGAGACATTTTCTCCAGGTTGATTTGGTGCATGATGCCGTTACCTGCGGGAATTACGCTGACGTTTTCAAAAGCTGTTTTACACCACTCAATAAAGTGGAATCGGTCTTCGTTACGGCGCTCTTCAATCGCGCGGTTT
>NZ_JAWOQS010000870.1:0-580 GCF_033438945.1 Vibrio sp. Y176
TCACCTGGGTTCTTAAGTGCAAACGCAGCTTCTTCAAAAGCAGGATCCATAACATCACGTTCGATCCAACCTAAGTCACCGCCGTTTTCAGCACTACCGAAATCATCAGATTTCTCTTGCGCTACCGCAGCAAAATCTGCACCTGCGTTCAATTCATCTAAGATAGCTTGTGCTTTTGCTTCATCATCACCTTCAACAAGAATGTGCGCCACTCGGCGTTGCTCTTCTGAAGAGTATTTGTCTAGATGCTCGTCGTAGTATTTCTTAACGTCTTCATCTGTTACTTGAATCTGCTTCTTAAGTGCTTCAGCAGACAACTCAACGTAAGACACTTTCACTTGCTCTGGACGAGTGAAGTTATCTGGGTTTGCTTTGTAGTAAGCTTGAATTTCTTCGTCAGTTAACTCAACTTTCTTCGCAAACTCTGCCAAATCGATGGTTACAGTGCGGATGTCGCGTGTTTGGGTAAACAGTTTACCCTGAGATTGAACTTCACCTGGAAGAGTAAACTCACTGCTTTGAAGCGCTGTTAGAAGCTGCTCACGCACCAATTCACGACGCATGTACTCAGCAAAAGAAT
>NZ_JAWOQS010000871.1:0-580 GCF_033438945.1 Vibrio sp. Y176
CTGCATCACCTTGTAAGAACTGCTGCACTCGCGGGTCTGGGTTTTGACTCAACTCCTCTGGCGTGCCAAACGCGATGATCTTGCCATCTGCTAGTAGGTAAACCCAATCAGCAATACTCATGACCTCCGGTACATCGTGTGATACCACAATAGACGTAAGGCCTAGAGCTTGGTTTAAGTCTTTGATCAACTCAACCAAAACACCCATGGTAATTGGGTCTTGTCCCACAAATGGTTCATCGAACATGATTAAATCAGGGTCAAGTGCGATAGCACGAGCCAATGCGGCGCGCCTCGCCATACCGCCCGAAAGCTCACTTGGCATTAATTGCGCGGCTCCGCGCAGACCAACCGCTTCGAGCTTAAGCAGCACCATAGTACGAATCAAATCTTCTGAAAGATTGGTGTGTTCACGCAGTGGAAAGGCCACATTGTCAAACACATTCAAATCCGTGAACAGAGCTCCGGATTGAAACAGCATGCTCATTTTCTTACGAGCGTTGTAGAGTTTTTTGCGAGAGAGAGTCGGAATGTTGTCACCATCAAACCAAATCTCTCCTTGTTCGGGATACAACTGACC
>NZ_JAWOQS010000872.1:0-580 GCF_033438945.1 Vibrio sp. Y176
ACCTATCGACTTAAAGAGAAAGTTAGGGCTTATATAAAACGTCCAAAAAGCTATCCGTTTAGTGATACTAAAGGTAATCCTGTAAATGCTAATTCAGGAAAAGCGCTAAAACGTTTGTGCCCCAAAACGTTCTAGCCTATGACTCAGGACTAATTTTTTTTGTCATTAATTGATCTACTTTTTCTAATGATTCAATATGGTTATGATTGAATAATAATGGTGACGGGATTGGCAAGGTAGCCGGGTCCAGCCTGCACGCCGGCGTGGCGGCCAGGGCCTATGAACGCAAGACGCTCGAACGGCTGTGCCGGTACATCAGCCGCCCGGCGGTATCCGAGAAGCGGCTGTCGTTAACACGAGGCGGCAACGTGCGCTACCAGCTCAAGACGCCGTACCGGGACGGCACCACGCACGTCATTTTCGAACCATTGGATTTCATTGCAAGGCTGGCCGCCCTGGTACCGAAGCCCAGAGTCAACCTAACCCGCTTCCACGGGGTGTTCGCACCCAACAGTCGGCACCGGGCGTTGGTCACGCCGGCAAAACGGGGCAGGGGCAACAAGGTCAGGGTGGCTGATGA
>NZ_JAWOQS010000873.1:0-580 GCF_033438945.1 Vibrio sp. Y176
CATTTGTACCGGGTCATGGTCCTCAATCTACCTTCGGTCACGAGCGCAAAACCAACCCGTTTGTTGCTGACGAGATGCCACTATACTAGCGCCTTGTCTGTACTCGTTACTATTCTGGCTCGGCGGCCGCTAAGTATCGCCGAGTCAGCCCTACAAATTCGTCGGCTTCCCTGTCTAAATCCCTGGCAGAAATAAACACATCATAGCCGTAAAATTCTCTCTGATACTTCATTCTATTCGCCAGCATGGCTTGCAAACCGTCGTATTGTTTTCCCGCTTTGCTAGTGTACGGTTGTGGGTCGAGCACCATATCTTCAAATTTCTCTTCACAATGGTTCTGCCTTGCGCCCAAATACAACAAAGCGCGTTGGCTAAGTAAAATCTCCGTCGCGATACGCGGGCAAATTGCATCAAGGTAAGGGGAATAGTGCTTCAAGCGGATGCCTATCCACGGGAGCGGTTGATGCCAACCGTCTTGTTGATAACTGCATATACCAATGGACTCAATATTTCGCCAACGGACAACCCAACCGCCTTTAAACAGGTGTTGCTGAAAGTGCGAGGCGGTCAATGTGAAAGT
>NZ_JAWOQS010000874.1:0-580 GCF_033438945.1 Vibrio sp. Y176
AACATCAGCCTCTTCAACTACGGTAACCCCGGCGCCGACAACGGACGCGTTTTATGTGGTTTCGAGTTAGATGAAAGCGATTTAGCCCAATTTTCAACGCATTTACGAGAACTTGGCTACCAATGTAAGGATGAAACCGATAATCCATCCTACAAGTTTTTCTTGTCTTAATTCGCCTTATCAACACCTCGCTGCAGCGAGGTGTTTTGTTTCCAATTTACGGTTTCATGGACCAAGTGATGAGCTAATACTGAGATCGAACGTTTCTTTTGACTAACACTGCAACCAATCTTGATGCAACTGATTCGGTGATCCTAAATAATCCACCATCCATTGGATCAACTTATGATCGTCATCTTTACGCCATACCAAACAGCATCGGCTCAATGGCTTGTCATCTTGCAGCAGTTTCTCCACCAGCACACCTTCATGAATAAGTGGCATCGCAATATGACGCGGCATATACCCGACTCCAACGCCATTTTTTAAACATTCAATCGCACTATACCAATTGGGCAATAATAAACGACGCTGCTTAGCATAGTGACCTGTGTGCCGTTTTGGCAGTACGTTCGATGTG
>NZ_JAWOQS010000875.1:0-580 GCF_033438945.1 Vibrio sp. Y176
TTCACAACCGTGGTTGGAGTATGCTTAAACTTGGCACACGAACGACGTGTGGTTGCCAAATCTTGGCCACGTTTGTGAGGGTTACGAATTAAATACTCACGAGAGTAACGACGCATGAAAGGCATGTCTAACGCCCAACATGCCATACCAATAAACGGCACATACAGCAGTTGTTGTTTGAGGAAAAACTTCGGCATTGGAATACGATCTTTAAATACGCAGCACAGCACAACAATATCCGTCCAACTGAGGTGATTGCTGATCAGCAAATACCAACCATCTTTTTTCAGATTCTCGATGCCTTGAACGTCCCACTCCACACGGTTAGACAAGGCAAGAATCCCCGCATTGACGGTCGCCCAAATCCACATCACTTTGTTGGCAGCTTCCGTCCCTTTAGCTTTTAACTGCGCGGTCGGAAGTAGGATCTTAAAAATAGCGATGACACAAATTACGAGTGAACAAATCGCAGAATTGAGGATCACAAAAGAAGCGTTAAAAAAAAATAACAAATATGCCAACATGATAACCAAACAACAGTGATAAGGTGTGAGTAATAAAACAGCGTGTAATTATACTG
>NZ_JAWOQS010000876.1:0-580 GCF_033438945.1 Vibrio sp. Y176
GTTCTTTAAAATCTCCCGTCACTTTGCCGCGTGGCGTCATTTTTTCTTACGCGCAGCGATAGTTTTTCTTGCTCGTTGAAACTGCGCATCGTTTGTACAGTGAGCTTCTCGAAAACAAGTTCATGAATGACACGAAGGAAAAACAATGGCACACCTATCTTACTGGTTTAAGCAAGCGCTTGAACTTGAACAGCCTCAGCCAGCTAAGCCACTGAATGAAGATATCAACGCTGATGTCGCGATTGTTGGTGGTGGTTACACCGGACTTTGGACCGCCATTATGATCAAACAGCAAGCACCGAAAAAGCATGTTGTTGTGATAGAAAAGGGCCTGTGCGGCAGTGGCGCATCTGGAGCGAATGGTGGTTGCATGCTGACTTGGTCGACAAAGTTTCCGACCTTAAAACGTTTGTTTGGTGAAGCTCAGGCTGCTTGGTTAGTCAAAGAGTCCGAACAAGCCGTGCTTGAAATTGACGCGTTTTGTAAACAGCACCATATTGATGCTCAGTTGTCGCTTAAAGGCGTGTATTACACGGCAACAAATCACGCGCAAGCGGGCAGCATGCAACCTGTCGTCGAT
>NZ_JAWOQS010000877.1:0-579 GCF_033438945.1 Vibrio sp. Y176
TAGTGAGGAAGAAGGTCGTGCAGTTGAAAGTAGCGATCAAAGTGTATTGTTAATTCTGATGCTGAAATTGACTTCTGAGCGGTAATCTGTCTTCGGATTTGCTCGATTTTGGTCTGCGATTCTTGCAGGCGCACTTCCAGGCTTTTGAGCATGTGCACTTGGCTTCGGAAAATACTTGGATGTTGCGCTTCGGCAATGGCTCGGCGAGCACGTGGCAACATCGATTTCATTTCACTTAAAAATGAACAACGTTCGAGCAGTACGCACAGATGGTAAAGATCATAGAAGTGCGACAGTTGATTGCTGGCTAGTACCGCTCTGACTTGAGAAATAGCGGCTTTTAAATCACCACGAATCAGCGCGATGTGCGCGTCAATCAATGCAAATTGGGCTTTGAATTGTGAGTTCTTCTCTATTTCACCAATCAGTGGGTTTAATCCAAACAGGAGGTTTTCAAAGCATTGATTTGAAGGTGCATTGAGCGCTCTATATAAGTGGCAGCGCACAAAATTCAGTTTGGTGAAGATGCCGCCTCGGAAGGTATTTTCGTTCTTTTCGTAGTAGCGCTTAATGTAAGTG
>NZ_JAWOQS010000878.1:0-579 GCF_033438945.1 Vibrio sp. Y176
GAGCCATAGTGCATTACTGTCTCCGCTCTCAATTACCAAATTGTCACTTGCTAAACCACTTTCGTGATTGCGTCGTCACTTCTGGCATTATCCTCGGTCAGAATCGTGTCAGGCAGTGATTTTCTTTGATTCAACGCAGCTTCACCTACATAAAGCTGTGCAATAAGAGAGATCCTGTTCCCTTTCGAGTCCGTGCCATTGATTTCGAATTCACATCGTTTCTCGGTATCGCCCTCGACCCCAAAAGAAAGAGACACCCAAATGACACAAATTAATCAAGAACGTCTAGTTGAACATTTCTGCCAACTGGTTCGTATCGACAGCGAATCTATGAATGAAAAACAAATTGCAGAAACGCTGGCTGAGCAACTGGGCGAACTAGGCTTTACGGTTCACAAGCTTCCTGTACCAGAACACATTTCTAATGGCTTCAACGTGTACGCACGTTTAGAAGGGAAAAAAGACGGCTCAATCCTATTGAGCTGTCACAGGGATACGGTATCGCCGGGCATTGGTGTCGAGCCGATCATCGAAGACGGTACCATCCGCTCGAAAGGCAACGCCATTCTTGGCGGTGAT
>NZ_JAWOQS010000879.1:0-579 GCF_033438945.1 Vibrio sp. Y176
TTGGTGATGTTGCGCTTGTTTGGTTGTTGTTTGCTGTCGATTGCGTTAGTTTTGTTGCGACAGCGGAATCAGCAATGGAAGCCGTAAAAGCGTCAATTGGAATGATGCGAGTTTCTGGCGGGTAGCAGAATCCAGCCTTTGCACAGCCTTGATATTGCACGATCACGCGTGCGCCTTCTTGCCACTCATCAAGCGGTACATTCACAAATAAAGGCGTGGTGTAGATATGCACATCACCGAAAAATTCATCTTTATGTGGCGTGCCGTTTTCCATTTGCAGTTCGCCAAGAGAGATGTTTTCACCAGACACAGACAAGCGCTCTTGATACAGATAGTAGCCGTCACGTACCTGCCAATCGAGCATCAACTTGTCGTCTTGTTGGTAGAAGTTAAACGGGAACGCTTGGTCGACCGGAACAAAGCTGTCGTTGCTACTACCAAAGCTGTTGTTCTGGCTATTGTTAAACTGGTCTTTGCCAAATAAAGCCAAAGACGGAGTGGAAAACGTAATAAGCCCTACGAGTAAAACGGAAAGTAATGCGCGCATAAAAGGTTCAATTCATCTTAGATAATTGCCGT
>NZ_JAWOQS010000880.1:0-579 GCF_033438945.1 Vibrio sp. Y176
TGCTGGTAATAGAGTTGTCCGGCTTCAGACAGGGAGACTTTTCGCGTCGTGCGATGCAGCAATTTCACCGCAAGTCGTTCTTCAAGTGCCGATACCCGACGACTGATTTGTGCCACCGATGTTTTCAGCTTAGCTGCTGCTCCGGTAAAACTGTTGGTTTCCGCCACAGCAACAAATTCGCTGACCCCTTCCCAATTCGCCATGCTGTATTCCTGTCGACCTCTTTTAGACAAATAGTGATGAAAATGTTCTCGTCGCGCTACGCTTTGAAAACGTCAGAATTTTACGCATCAGGCAACGGACGAAGCTCGCCGTACTGCGCATCAAGCTCAATGCCGAAATATTCTTTCAATACATCCAGATAGGCTTGGCCCGGCTCTAACTCTAATTCTGTCTGCTCACCTTGGCTGGTGTCTTTGAGTGTGTAGTTAAGCAATGTCACCAACCCACTTTCTGTTGCTTTCGCCGCGACTCTTGCGCTGGTAAAACGCGAGTGAGGAGAAGTGGAGGTAAAAAAGTTGCCACACGCGATATCACCCGCAAACACAAACTCTAAATCGAAGCTATAAAGGTTATTCC
>NZ_JAWOQS010000881.1:0-579 GCF_033438945.1 Vibrio sp. Y176
CTCGTACTGGAAATTCTATTTATGCACCATGGACGCAAAGAATATAAAAGCGGATTGCAAAAGCAGAACAAACTCACAACAAACTGTGAAACTAGGCAGTGTTAATTGAATATAAACCATAATTCTGTTACTGCATTGCCTATTTCTCACCTCAAATCAGTTTGCAATGTTGCGCTCGCTCAGAGTTTTTGTGAAAAGCTGCCATGAATTCAGACATTTCAGGCCGCAACAATCCCAATAGCAGCCTGCAAAATCAAATGTTTTCAGAAACATATTTTAGCTCACCATTTAGCTTTAATTCGTGATTCTTTGGTACCAGCCAGCTGCCATATTGTTTCTTGTGTCAAAGCAGCCAAGCTCACATTATGCCACCCAACAGGTTTTTACCTCTTGAGCAAAAGCAAATGCCACAATACTTTTTTTTTCTGTTCATGCAGCACTGATTTTATCATTATGAGCATCGTTCTACTGCATAGACAGCCTAGTTTTATGACAGAAAGCATCTTTCCAGCAATGAAATACTTTTTTAATCAGGTACAGTATGTTCACCATCTTAATTTAGCATGCTAGCATTTGCTA
>NZ_JAWOQS010000882.1:0-578 GCF_033438945.1 Vibrio sp. Y176
GCACCGAGTTTATGGATTCGCGATACCATTCTACTGGCACGTCTCCGATTTCACTTTGCGCCCTCGCCTCTATCTCAGAGAAGGGTTCTGTGCGAATCACAATAATGTTGCGCGCATTTTGTCGCCACGCTTCTTGAACCGGAATCGAGGCGGAAACACCACCATCCCCAAACTTTTGCCCATTTACATCGACAGGGCCATGGTACAACTTAGGAATCGCACAAGTGGCTAGCATGGTGTGGAACCAATCATCGCCAAGAATCGGCAAATACTGATCGGATAAATTTTCCACGTTCGTAACGGCTGCAAACGCCCCTCTTCCAGCCAAGGTCTTACGCCCTAAATCGAGATCCAGTTTGTAAGGAAAATCTTGGATTCTTTCTAGCGCCCACTCAAGACTCAAGTATTGTTGCTTACGAATGTAGCGGAAAAGATTAAAAAACTCAGGAGAAGTAGTTAGTTCGGTAATGAACGCTTTACCCATGCCATGTTGACGACATAAATACGAGCAAAGGTTTAGAGCACCGGCAGAGGTGCCGTAAAACTCATCGAAAGGATCGAAATTAGAAAGGAGTAGT
>NZ_JAWOQS010000883.1:0-578 GCF_033438945.1 Vibrio sp. Y176
TCACCAATTTCATCAAGAAATACCGTACCGCCATTTGCCTGTTCAAAAATACCTTTGTGGCCTTGTTCGTGATTGAATGAACCCGGCGCATGACCAAACAGCTCGGTTTCTGCAACGTCATCTGGCATGGATGCACAGCTCAACACAAGGAATTGTTTACTCGCACGGCTTGAACGACTATGACAGGCTTTTGCGAGCATTTCTTTGCCAGTGCCTGTTTCACCTTCGATTAGTAGCGGTTGATCCAGAACAGAAAGCTTCTTAGCCTGATTAATCAATGCTTTATGGCGGTTTGATATTCCTACAAAGTGCTCAAAACCCAATGGATTATGCAACGGCAGTCTTTCTTCGATTTGCGTGCCGTGCTGGCTTGTTCGAATCGTCATCAAAGTGCTTGCAAGCGTAGAATTCTGCGCTTCGTCTCTGATATAGACAGGCATGAGCTCTAAGATGTAATCCAACCCATCAATGACTAGGTTTTCACGAGTACGAGCGTTCACTCCTTCAGACCAACGAGAGAAACGGACGCTTGGTAATAACACACCAATCTGAGTGCCAATGACTTCTTGTTTATGCAG
>NZ_JAWOQS010000884.1:0-577 GCF_033438945.1 Vibrio sp. Y176
TACTTTCCAGGCTCTGAAAGCTCTGCCGTCAAACCTGCAGTAAGCCCAACCGTTGCAAAAGCAGAAATCGTTTCGAACATCACTTTGTCAAAAGAAGCTTTCTCCGTCAGCATCAACAAAAACATCGCGGTGGTGAGAATTGCTCCGCTCACCACAATGATTGCCAGTGACTTCGTTACCGTTGGCCAGTTTACCGTTCTCTTAAACATCACCACGTGTTTCTTTTGACGCAAGAACGTCCACGTCGCCATAAACGCGACAGCAAAAGTAGACACCTTGATACCGCCACCCGTAGAGGTCGAACCCGCACCAATCAACATCAAAACGATCATGATGAGTAATGCCGGTTGCGTGAACTGCCTTAAATCAACACTGTTAAAACCCGCTGTCCGCGCACTGGCTGATTGGAAGAAAGCAGCCAACCATTGCCCGCCAGTAGTGAGCGACCCCATGGTGTTGGGGTTGTGACGTTCCAAAAGCCAAAACAGCACCGTTCCCACCAACAGCAGTAACGGCGTGGCAATCAGCATGATTTTGGTGTGAATATGTAAGAAGTGGAAACCTTTACGCCAATGTC
>NZ_JAWOQS010000885.1:0-577 GCF_033438945.1 Vibrio sp. Y176
GCTTAACAGCAACCTGAACTCTTTTGATATCAACACTGATGTTGAAAATCAGGTGGTTACGCTGACAGGTTCGGTCAATAACGATTTGGAAAAGTCACTGGCAGAAGAGTTGGTTTCAGGCCTTGATGGTGTGAAAAAAGTAAATAACGAGCTAACGGTAGTGAGTGAGAATAAACAAGATTCCGATTCTGATGCATTTGCTGCATTAACGGATTCAAAAATTACTACTATTGTGAAAACTCGTTTACTGATGGATACCAGCGTTAGTGGTACAGACATTGATGTCACTACAGAAAATAAAACCGTAACCTTAACCGGTAAAGTGAACTCAGATGCCGAGCATGATCTGGCATTATCGATTGCAAATAATACCAACGATGTAAATAAGGTTGTCGATAAAATTGAAGTTGTTCAGTAATAACTAATATTGAGCTTTCACTTTAAAAAATAAGGAGACAACACCATGGTTCGTTGGTTGTTTATTTTCCTTGCTTTGGCTCTCGTTTCAGCGGTGCTCGGATTTAGTGGTATTGCCGGTGCCGCCGCAGCTGTCGCGCAAGTGATATTTTATCTGTTC
>NZ_JAWOQS010000886.1:0-577 GCF_033438945.1 Vibrio sp. Y176
CTTCGTTTTGTTGACTAAGCTTTGCTTCTAGATCGGAAATGGCAACTTGCTGTTGGTTGTAGACTAATCCAAGACCTGCCACAAACAACAAGCTGGCTGCGACACCAGTGGCCAAGGGCCAATGCTGCTTGTTCAAACGACGCTTAACTGTCTTTGCATTAAAATCAGCTGGAATTGTGCCAGTTGAAAAAATCTTCGAGAAAATCGGCCACTTCGTTATTGGCATATTTGCTGGTTTAGAGACCTTAATATTTTCCTTTAGTGCTTCATTAACTGGTGTTCTTGAATATGGATGCTTACAACTCAACAATTCATACGTAATACAACATAAGGCGAACATATCATCGCTTATGTTTGGTTCTTTTCCTGAGAGCAGGTTGAGTGAGGCGTAGTTAGGCGTGTAGCCCAGCGTTTCTAGATCTTCTGTTTTACGTTTTGCTGCATACTGATCCTGTTTGATCTGGTGAGTTTTCGACACACCAAAATCCAAAAGCTTTACATGGCCTTCGGAGGTCAAAATTACGTTGGCTGGTTTTAAGTCGGCGTGTACAACACCGAGCGAATGAGCATAGGATAG
>NZ_JAWOQS010000887.1:0-576 GCF_033438945.1 Vibrio sp. Y176
TCAGTTGTTGTGCTAGTTGTTCTGATTGTTGACGATCTAGACCAATTAAGCTTACTTGTTTGCTCATAATCTTGCTCCTTGGAGAGTAAAGTTTAAAAATTCTTTTGCAGTATTTGCTGCCGATGGAGTCATATTAGATCTGAGCGGTGAGGAAGGAAATTTGGTTTTAGCTATAGATTTAATAACTAAACTCAATGAGCAATTAGGTTATGTGAGTAGTAGAATAGTCGAAACCCTCGACCATTGTATTTCTTCATGGTCGAGGAGCATTCATTGGGAGGTTCTAAGCCGTTTTAAACATGGCCATTTGTTGATTCAACTCAGTGACTTGTTGCTTCACTTGCAACGACGTCTCAGAAGCATGCTGACTGTTACTCGCCACCATTTCGACCGACTGTGTAATGCCTGCCATTAACCCATTTATGGATTGCGTTGCGTGAGATTGCTGCTCGGCAGCAGCGGCCAATTCTGCCATTTGCTCGTTTAGAGAACCGATCTGCTCTGTCGTTGAAACCAATCTCGTTACGGCATTATCGATGTGCTCAGCACCTTGCTCTGCCAACGACTGGCTGTGTT
>NZ_JAWOQS010000888.1:0-576 GCF_033438945.1 Vibrio sp. Y176
AACAAAGATGGATTCGATTCAAAAGCCATGTTCATCTATGTTTTGATGCTGGTGATGTTCATCTTGTGGTCCTACATCATCTTGGCATATTACGTTGATGGTGGCTTTGAGCAATGGACCAGCGGCATTTTGTTCATTGTGCCTAGCGTATCTAAGCTGCCGTTTATTCTTGTTTTGTATTGTGTTGGTATTGTGTGCTTTCTCGGTATTCTGCTGCTGAAAACCAACAAAATCATCCATGCGATGACCTATTCTGCAATGGCTTTGGCTTCCGCGACATTCATCTTCTTTGATGTGCAGTACATTTCCAGCACCATGTTTACGCTTACTGGTCTGCTCATCATCATCTATTCGACCTCGGCGAGTCACCAACTTGCTTTTACTGACAGCCTAACGCAGATTCCAAGCCGCAGAGCATTAGATTTAGATCTAAAACACATGGGCAGAAAATTCACAATTGCAATGCTCGATGTCGACCACTTCAAGAAATTTAACGACACGTACGGGCATGACATCGGCGATGATGTGCTAAAAATGGTGGCTTCAAGATTGATGAAAACACGTGGTGGTGCAAAG
>NZ_JAWOQS010000889.1:0-576 GCF_033438945.1 Vibrio sp. Y176
ACCCAAAATCAGCACGCCAGCAATCACGTAAGAGACTTTACCGATACCACCTTTTAGCGACACACCACCAAGGACACAGGCAGAGATAACCACCAATTCAAAGCCCACAGACGTCATAGGCTGACCACTGGTCATACGCGCCGCCAAAATAACCCCCGCCAATGCCGAGATAAAGCCAGACACGGTGAAGATTATCATCTTAGTTTTCACGACATTCACACCCGCTAAGCGAGCCGCTTCTTCGTTGCCCCCAATCGCGAGCGTGTTACGACCATAAACAGTGCGATTCAGCAAGAAAGCAAAAACTCCAAAGGTAATGATCGTCAACCAAATCGGCGTTGGGATACCAATGAATGATGAGTTACCCAGTGCAAAGAAGCTCTCTTCTGTGATGCCCACCGCTTTACCATCTGAAATGATGTAGCCCAAGCCTCGTGCTATCTGCATAGTCGCCAAAGTGGTGATCAGTGCGTTGATTTGCAACTTAGCAATGACAAAACCGTTTAACAGACCAAAGGCAACGCCAGAAAGTAGACCTGCGCCCACACCAAGTACCACGCTGCTGGTTGCGTTGAT
>NZ_JAWOQS010000890.1:0-576 GCF_033438945.1 Vibrio sp. Y176
GTAACCACGCTTGAGTGTCGCTAGGGGACTGACGGTATCTAACTTTTCTGCCGCAATCGCTAACTGATGACGCATCGTCAGTAGTTTTCGATCCATTGCGTCCATTAGCTTGTGCTCAACACGTTCAAGCCTCGACTTTTGTTGTGCTAAGTGTTTAATAGGAGAGTTTAATTGCAGACGGTGGTGTTTACGCTCAACGGCTTGTTGACGTGTATCGATGAAGCGCTGCATAGCTCTACGCAAACGCATATCCAGCTCATCGAGTTGCTGTGACTGACGCTGCAACTGATAACATGGAGGTTGGCGTTCTATGCGATGCAGAAGTTGCGCAGATTGCTGTTTTTGCTGCGATAAGTAGTAGCGCATCGCACTAGCTAGTTTATGCTGTTTCGCTACAAGCGATTGATCTTTATGGCTGTTGTCACGGCTAACCAGTTCAGCGGCAGCTGATGGAGTAGGAGCTCGCACATCGGCAACAAAATCGGCAATCGTCATGTCGACTTCATGGCCCACAGCACTAATGATCGGGATTTGACTTGCAGCAATAGTGCGAGCAAGGATCTCATTGTTAAAGCA
>NZ_JAWOQS010000891.1:0-576 GCF_033438945.1 Vibrio sp. Y176
TTGAACTCTTCATCAAAACAACGAAAGCCTTTTACTCGCAACTCATCTAAGTACATACATTCCTCACAAATTACTCCAATAATTACTATGCGCATACTAACATTCTTTAGTACTGATTTTTGTGAGGTGGACAAAACATAACAACGGTATTTAATTGAAAATGTTGAATAATTTTTGGAATTTCCTTCAAATTAAGGTGCTAATATTTTTGCGGGTTACGAGAGAATACTTAGGTTGTGGCATCCAAATAGTGTTTGCGAATATCACTAACAATGAGCGGAGCAGGTCTTGCGTTTGCCTTGTCACTTTACTGATACTATTCCTAATCCAAACTATCCGAGCTATAACAAAACCTCTAGCTTATTTATGTCAAAAAGTGAGTCCAGCAATCAGGTTATGTGATCAGGTAATTATATTTTTATTGGCATAAGCCTATCACTTGACCTATACAGGCACCTTAATGGTAGCGGCACATTATTCATTCAAGGATTATGTTTCGGAAACTGACGCTAATAATGCCTCACACACCCAGTATGAGAGCGAATTTGTAACTCTATTGAAGCAAATTGACAGCAC
>NZ_JAWOQS010000892.1:0-576 GCF_033438945.1 Vibrio sp. Y176
ACTTCGGCAGCAAAGAGAAAATCTGGCAAGCAGTGAGTGACGCGATGGATGAGTTCCTGCAAAATTATATGGCAGGCCTAATCAACGAAATGCCTGAGAACACCCCATCAAATCGCAAGATTTACCTGTTTATGGTTCGAATGTTGGCGTTTGCACTCGTGAACCCTCCTCCGGTGCAAATGATTGCTGACTCAATCCGACAAGATGATAACGCGCTGTTTGACTACTTCTTAAAGTCAAAAGACGAGTTTGCCGAGATTTTCACGAGCATTTTCGCGCAGTACAACAGTGAGTTCCCAGAAGCACAATTCGATCAGTGGGAATCAAAATGGCAGATGTTGATCTTTGCACACGGCGCAGTCAGCCTTGCTCCAATGATGCAAGAAACATGGCCAGATATCGCAGACAATCGTGAACAACTGCTGATCAAACACTGGGAATTGTTTAATACGATCATGGCGACGCAATTCAGAAT
Source organism: Vibrio sp. Y176 (assembly GCF_033438945.1). Taxonomy (NCBI): domain Bacteria; kingdom Pseudomonadati; phylum Pseudomonadota; class Gammaproteobacteria; order Vibrionales; family Vibrionaceae; genus Vibrio; species Vibrio sp. Y176. Next base: position 476 of record NZ_JAWOQS010000892.1, read on the forward strand.
CGCGAAAGAAGATATGATCCACCCTAGCAAGCTTGAAGACATCGTTATCGACATGTGTTGTACCATCGATGAAGCGGTAAACTAAAAAGCCAATAAGCGAA
>NZ_JAWOQS010000893.1:0-575 GCF_033438945.1 Vibrio sp. Y176
ACGCTCTTGGCATTCTTGTCCACCAATATGTTGATAGAACGAAATCGCTGATGTGTTTTGCGAGACTACTTCTAGATACAATCCTGAATCTTTGAAGTATTGCTGTTGCCACTCTGCAACGGCAAGCAAGAGTTGTTTGCCGATACCACGACCACGATAGCTATCATCAACATGCAGAGCGTCAATGAATGTACCGCGCTCAAAGTCATGGTTGCCGAAAACACAGACAAAGCCGAGTAACAAGCCACCCTCTTCTGCAAGAACGATATGTTGGTTAAATGGAGGATTGGTTAAACGAGTCTGCCAAATCAACAATTTGTCGTCGATGGCTTCGCTGTCCAGGTAAGTGTTCGTTAAAATGCCTCGGTAGTGACGTTTCCAACTGTCCGCATGCAATTGAGCAATGCGTTCATAGTCCTTATATTCCGCTAATCGTAATTCCATTACGTATTCCTATTTTCTTACATTTTTGCTTTTCCACAGAGCCTTGGCATATTCCACCTTTATAAAGCCAATTACTTGGTAGATTTCATACACCTCAAGCCATAGCTCATTTTTTAATACTACTCATTATT
>NZ_JAWOQS010000894.1:0-575 GCF_033438945.1 Vibrio sp. Y176
TTGTCGTTGGCACAGCTCGTCGAGTCATCCAAAATAACGCCCATGCTAGCGTCATTGGTTTTTGCGGTAAGTTTGTATTTAACGGTTTTTCCTGGAGCAAGATCGGGCGTCAAAGCAATTGGATTTGAGCTCCATGAGCCATAGCTATACGAACCCGGATCCGAGCCAAGCGAGTCCTCACCCGAAATGACTTCAATTTTCCATTCTTTAAATGCTTGCGCATCGCCAGCGCCGCCTGCTTGCTCCGTCATGACACAAGTTAAGTTATCTTGAATCAATAAGTTATTGGCAAAGTACTTAGACGAACCGTTAGTTACCGTAATTTCATATTCGATGTTTCCACCGGGCACATATTCTGATGCGGTGGTTGTTTTAGAAATGGCGATCTCGGAGTCAGAAACGTTCAGCACTTTTTCTGCATTGACTATATCTGCAACGTTTGCGCTCTGAACTAATGAACCTGATTCATCTTTGATGGCAGCAGAAAAGCCTTGAAGCGTACCAATGGTGATTGGCGTCAGTGTGGCTTCAACTAGGTAAGTGATTGACTCACCGGGGTAGATCGACACCGTATC
>NZ_JAWOQS010000895.1:0-575 GCF_033438945.1 Vibrio sp. Y176
ATTTTACAAAACGCTGGTGAAGCAGACGATGAAGGTACTGCGGCACTGATGGGTGACTACATCCGTGAGCAAGAAAAACTGATGTGGATGCTTAACGCTTACCTACAAGGCTAAGTTCAAACATTTACATACGATTCGGGAATAAGCCAAAGGAGCACATGAGTGCTCCTTTTTTTGTCTCTGTGAATTGGCAATCTAATTCGTTGAGCTTTTCGGACAAAGGGATCAGTGCGCTGATTCAAAGTACGCCAGCAAATCGGACAGTTCTCTCACCGCAAGTGATGCCGAATTTTGAAATTGTTCAGTGATGCCGTGATGCACCAAACAAGACGGCATTTGTGCATTGTACGCAGCTTGCAAATCGTAAAGGAAGTCACCGACATACAGCACTTCATTTGGCATCAAACGCCACTCCTTGGCGCGTACTTGTAGCGATAAAGGATCGGGTTTTGGTGGATAACATTCACGCGTGATCACTTGCTCAACGGTGATTTGGTTATGTTCCAATTTTCTTTGTGTTGCAATTAGGCAGTTTCGCGTCACGATGGCGGTTTTAATCGTTTTTTTCTCCAAGT
>NZ_JAWOQS010000896.1:0-574 GCF_033438945.1 Vibrio sp. Y176
TTGAATCGCACGACCTGCGTGAATATCGAACGAGTCGTTCAAAATCGTACGTGCAATTTCAGTCATGTGGTATTTGGCAATAGCCGTAACAATGCCAGGTTTCTCTTTCATATCGAGAGAGGTAGTCGTCAACGTACGCGTTGCTTCCAATAGATAAGTCAGACCGCCAATAAGGCCCATCGCTTCTGCTACCCCTTCGAACTTACCGATAGACATACCAAACTGCTTACGTACGTATGCATAAGCGCCAGTGGTTCTGGTTGTCAGGTGGCCGATTGCAGTACCAAGTGCTGGCAGTGAAATACCGCGGCCAGCAGACAAACACTCAACCAACATACGCCAGCCTTTGCCCGCGTAATCTGAGCCACCGATGAGCCAATCCATTGGAATGAAAACATCTTCACCACGAGTCGGACCATTCATGAAAGCAGAACCAAGTGGATCGTGACGCTCACCAATTTCAACGCCGTCATGGTCAGCAGGAATGAGCGCACAAGTAATGCCTACGTCTTTCTTATCGCCGAGTAAACCGTCTGGGTCCTGCAGCTTGAAAGCTAGACCAAGAACAGTCGCA
>NZ_JAWOQS010000897.1:0-574 GCF_033438945.1 Vibrio sp. Y176
TACGGTGGACGAACTTGGGATCTGACATTAACAGGTACCGTGTAACTCTATTTTGTTTGGGATTCTAACCTAAAGGGGGCTGGGTTTATAACACCAATCCACCCAATTTATTAATCTAAGCCTAAAGCTTTCTTTACTGGTTTGAAGCTCTTACGGTGCTCGCTTATCACACCATGTTGCTCAATTGCTTCAAAGTGCGCTTTGGTTGGATAACCTTTGTGCTTCGCAAAGCCGAATTGCGGATATTGTTTATCCAGCTCTTCCATCTCTTGGTCGCGCACAACTTTAGCAATGATGGAAGCGGCACTGATTTCAGCCACTCGTAAATCGCCTTTCACCACAGCTTTAGAATCCATCGATAGCTCAGGGCAACGATTACCATCGATCAGCACTAAATCTGGCTGTACCTTCAATCCTGCAATCGCACGTTGCATGGCAACCATGGTAGCTTGCAGAATATTCAGTTCATCAATCTCTTCGGGAGAGCAACGGCCTACCGCCCACGCTAGCGCTTTTTCTTTGATTTCAGGAAGCAGTGCCAGACGCTTTTTCTCGCTCAGCTTCTTAGAGTCAT
>NZ_JAWOQS010000898.1:0-574 GCF_033438945.1 Vibrio sp. Y176
TAAGTCTGGCGAAGTGTTGGTCAAGGTGCATTATGCTGGCGTGGATCCTATCGATGTCAAAACACGAGCGGGACTTGGCTGGGCTGCTTCCCAGAATAAAGACAAACTGCCTTGGGGGCCAGGTTACGATATTTCTGGGAAAGTCGTCTCTTGTGGTACTAAGACTTCTCGCTTTGCTGTGGGAGATGAAGTGGCTGGTTTTATTGGCTTTCCTCTCCAAGGTGGTGGTTATAACCAATATGTTTGTGTTCCGGAGTCGCAGCTAAGTCACGTGCCAAGTTCGGTCACCCTAGAAGCGGCGGCGGTTTTACCATTGGGAGGGCAAACCGCTGCTCAAGCATTAAGCAAAGCGAATGTCAGCGAATGCGATAGAGTATTAATTCTCGCAGGAGCGGGTGGCGTAGGGCACTTAGCGGTGCAGATTGCTGTGGCGACAAAAGCCGAAGTGTTTACCACCTGCAGTGAACGAAATTTAGACTACCTCGCCACACTTGGCGCTCATGCAGTGAACTATCAATTTGCACCAGTGTCAGAACGTGTTGAAGGCGTTGATGTTTTAATTGATTTGGTTGGT
>NZ_JAWOQS010000899.1:0-574 GCF_033438945.1 Vibrio sp. Y176
AATTAACGACCAACTGGACGTTTATGGTACTTATGGGCTTGGTGCGCTGAAAGCGAAGGCGACGGATGAAAAAACGGATAGCACCATTTCCTCTGACACCGAGTTTCTTCAAGCGGTGACCATTGGTGCAAACTATCTTTTGAATGAACAATGGATGGTGTCAGCACAGATTCAGGCCAACCGAAGTGATGTGGTTGACGAGAACAAGTACAGAATCGGCTTCAATTACCAATGGCATGATGTGATTGGCACGGGCTTGTATTACCAATACCGTGATACAGATTACAGTGGTGAAAGTTCGGATTACATCAACGAAGTCGGCTTAAGTTTGAAGTTCGTATTTTAATCCCATTTAGTAACATCAACCGTAATCAACAGATTTAAGAACAACAAAAAAGGTCAGCATACGCTGACCTTTTCGTTTATTTTGTCTATTTTCGACAGATTATAGAACCGCTGCGATACCTTTACATAGTGGGCCCATGTTTGATTTTGTCATACCAGCTACGCTGATACGGCCAGAACCAACGATGTAAATTGCGAACTCATCTTTCAGACGGTTAACTTGCTCTTT
>NZ_JAWOQS010000900.1:0-574 GCF_033438945.1 Vibrio sp. Y176
GATTTCCAAATCCTCTTGAAAGAAGAAAACCGTCCATATCGTTTGCTTCCTCAATTAGATTTGAACTACTACACGCCGTTGTGGGGTGATCACCTTAACTTCGACGTAAAAAGCCAAGTCAGCCGTTTTGACACTAGTGATACCGCGCGACCAACCGCGTCTCGCGTTCACATAGAGCCGGGACTAACCATGCCGCTGTCAAACTCTTGGGCCACTTGGACAACGGAAGCGCGCGTACTTTCCACTTACTACTCTCAAGACCTTACTGGCTTGACAGACGTGGACTTGAAAAACCAGCTTGATGAACAAGTTTCTCGTGTTATTCCTGAGTTTCGTACCCATGCTCAGATTTACTTAGAGCGTGACACCAGTTGGATCAAAGGCTACACACAAACGCTAGAACCACAGCTTCAGTACCTTTACGTACCAGAAGAAGATCAAACCAACATCTACAACTACGATACAACGCTGCTGCAAACTGACTACTACGGTCTATTCCGCAGTCGTAAGTACAGTGGTATTGATAAAATCGCATCGGCTAACCAGCTGAGCTACGGTGCAAGTACGCGCTTCT
>NZ_JAWOQS010000901.1:0-573 GCF_033438945.1 Vibrio sp. Y176
TAATCAGCATGTTGGCTTGCGAGGCGAGGGAATTTGTCGACGCCCATTCCGCTGGCTCCATGACAAGTCGCGCAAGCTGGAATGTTTCTATTCCAATCACCTTGGAAGATCAATTTACGATACGGGTTACGAATGTCGGCTTGGTCGCCGCGTTGCTCTGGGTTAGTGAACTCGTAGCTTGGAAGATTAGCAAAGTAATCCATGACTTCTTTACGAACGGCAGGATCGCTAAGCTCTTTCGCCATGCCTTGCATGACTACGTTTTGTCGTTCGCCACTAAGGAAGAGTTCTATTTGGGTGTTGAGATAATTCGCGTTCAGACCAGCAATCATAGGCGCAATGTTTGGTTGACCCATGCCATCTTGGCCGTGACAACCGCTGCACACGCTGGCTTTTTCAGGAATAGACGAGGCGCTTGCGCCCATTGTGGTTGCCAGCAAACAGGCCGTCACCACAGGTAGTATTTTTGGTTCATCGCGGCTTTCCGGGGAAAGCCGCTTTTATCTTCAAGAAGAAGTAATCGGTATCTCGATAGCCATATCCCATCCGCTTGATTAACTTTATCTTGTTATT
>NZ_JAWOQS010000902.1:0-572 GCF_033438945.1 Vibrio sp. Y176
CAATAAAGACGACCAGGACTATGCGCAGAGAATTGTTGATTTATACATTACTGACAACATCAGCGATATCGAGATCAGCGTATCCACCAAAAAGTGTGAATACAAAGATGGCTGTGTTCAACGGAATAATGAGCTATCACCATTTGCTGACTTCACCGTTGTCGCGACTGCGGAGCATGACTCGTGGATCTCACACAACGAAATTGGTGTAGAACCCAAGTTCAAGGTCTCTGGTGACTCGATTACGAGAAAATACCTACCTCAGCCAGTTGATATCTACTTCATATTGGATACCAGTCAATCGATGAGTAACCCATGGTATGGTGAAAGAAACAAGACTCAAATGCAGGTCGTAAAAGATACGATTACCAGAGTCGTTAAAGAGTTGGAGAACTTCAAAACCGGTCCGGATAAGAAAAGTCGAGTTGCGCTTTTAACTTATAACGCCTACAACGCAAAGTTCGATAAAGGCGCTGGTCGAGTGAAGTTATACGATTATGCAAGTGAGTTTTCTCACACTGAAGCGTCATTTGAAAGCATCGTCGATAAGATGTTTGATAAGTCTGTAGTAG
>NZ_JAWOQS010000903.1:0-572 GCF_033438945.1 Vibrio sp. Y176
TACTTATGCTGGTTGTTGGTCTATTGGTAACCATGGGTATTGGTTCTTCATTCTCGACGATTCCAATTCTTGCAACCATCTACGTTCCGCTTTCTTTGGCGTTTGGTTTCTCACCAATGGCAACGATCGCATTAGTAGGTACAGCTGCAGCGCTAGGTGATGCCGGTTCTCCAGCATCCGACTCAACATTGGGCCCAACTTCTGGCCTAAATGCTGACGGCCAGCACGAACACATTTGGGAAACGGTTGTTCCAACCTTCATCCACTACAATATCCCACTGATCATCTTCGGTTGGATCGCTGCAATGGTGCTTTAGTATCAAGTTTTCGAACAGAAACGACTGATACCTTTGGTAACAAAAAAACCGCTCGATATGAGCGGTTTTTTTAATTCAATCGAAAACGAAGCCACTATTGCGCTGGCATGTTTTCGATAATGCGTTCACGAATCAACTTAAGCGTTGGCTCGGTCGATAGGTAATCCACCTCAATTGGGAAATACGCATCGTTGATTTGCAGCACCAAACTAGGGTAAGAGTTAACACCCAAACTTTTCGCTAAACTCAGTTGGT
>NZ_JAWOQS010000904.1:0-572 GCF_033438945.1 Vibrio sp. Y176
TCGTATTAACGAGCCGATTTACTTGTTTGTTATGTCCTTAAAGTTTCGTATTTCCATTCAACTTCCGAGCGGCAAATGTCCTGTTTTCACCCAAATCACCGTTTCTTCTTCTACAAAAGGGAAGTGCTCACTCATGTGAGGCGAGCGCAACCAAGTATGTGTTGGGTATATACCTAGCTCATCCCTAAACTCGCCAGACAACACAAAAACTTCTTCTCCACCAAAGTGTCTGTGAGGTTGAAACTTTTCTCCTTTGGGCCACTTCACCAACGCAACGTGCTCGTGCTTAAAATCATGTAAAGGCATCACTTGTAGTCCGCCAATGCCAGGCAACCATTCTGTTTCTCGAGTATTGATTCGAACAGTTTTAAGATCGTTCGGATCAAATTGATTGAGCTTGACCAAAATGACACAACCTTTCTCGCTAAACGGCGCGTGCTGACTGCCGGGTGGGTTACGAAGATAAGAACCTGCTGGATAGTCGCCATTTTCGTCAGAGAAGACACCATCGAGCACAAAAATTTCTTCTCCGTAAGGGTGAAGGTGAGGAGAAAAACGCGATCCTGCTTCGT
>NZ_JAWOQS010000905.1:0-571 GCF_033438945.1 Vibrio sp. Y176
AGAAGCGTCTGTCTGTGACGAAGTTGATGGCGCGAAAGTGATTGAAGATGTGCTGAACAGCTACGATCCAGCCACCGGTTCTGCGCAAGCACTGATGAACGATTTGCGCATGCTAGACAGCTTCAACTGGGGTTACGACCCATTCCATTACACGGTGCCAGAAGGCAGCTACGCGACCGATCCAAACGGCTCAAAACGTATTCTTGAGTTCCGTGAAATGGTGCAAGCAACACACAAAATGAAGCTGAAGCTGATCATGGACGTGGTGTACAACCACACCAATGCCTCTGGCATTAACGACAAATCTGTTCTAGATAAAATCGTCCCAGGGTACTACCACCGTCTTAACGTCAACACTGGCGGCGTAGAAAACTCAACCTGTTGTGACAACACTGCAACAGAAAACTTGATGATGGGTAAACTGATGGTTGACTCATTGAAAGTGTGGGCGGACGACTACAAAGTTGACGGTTTCCGTTTCGACTTAATGGGCCACCAGCCAAAAGATGTGATGGTCTACGCACTTGAGCAAATCCGCAAGATTGACGAAAACACCTTGTACTACGGTGAA
>NZ_JAWOQS010000906.1:0-571 GCF_033438945.1 Vibrio sp. Y176
AGCTTCCAGTGCTTTACGAAGACGACGGATATGAACGTCAACAGTACGGTCTTCAACATAAACATTGGTGCCCCACACGTTATTTAGCAGCTGCTCACGGCTGTAAACACGCTCTTGATGGGTCATAAAGAAGTGCAGCATCTTGAACTCGGTAGGCCCCATATCAACCGCTTCATCATTCGCAGTAACACGGTGAGAAACAGGATCGAGTTTGAGACCTTGAACATCAATCACATCTTCTAATGCGGTCGGCGTAACACGGCGAATAACCGCTTTAAGGCGAGCAACTAACTCTTTAGGAGAAAACGGTTTGGTAATGTAGTCATCTGCACCAACCTCTAAACCGCGAACTTTATCTTCTTCTTCACCGCGAGCAGTCAGCATCACAACAGGAATGTTGCGTGTAAGCTCTTCACGTTTCATGTGTTTGATAAAGTTAATGCCACTACCGCCAGGTAACATCCAATCCAGTAATACTAAATCAGGGAAGGGTTCAGCCAGTTTGGTTACAGCAGTATCGTAATCTTCCGCCTCTACCGCCTGGTAACCTTTTTGTTCAAGCACGAAGCAA
>NZ_JAWOQS010000907.1:0-571 GCF_033438945.1 Vibrio sp. Y176
ATGCGAGTGATAACATGATCACCAGAAAAATGGCCAACTCTATCATTAATATCTTTGAAGTGATCAATATCGATCATCAAGCATGAAAGTGTTTTAGAACGTTTTGTATGTTGAATGATCGCATTATCTAAATTGGAGATAAACGCCCGACGGTTGAGAAGACCAGTAAGTGCATCAGTTTCTGATAATTGTTTAAGGCGTTGTTCTAGCAAATGAGTCTTGGTGATATCACGTACAGACCAGATCACCAGTTTGTTTGCATTTTCAGGAGCGTTAACTGGTTTGATAATCGCCTCAAACCACATTTCTTCTGGGTTTTCCAACGCTTCTAGCTCTTCTATAGGCAGGAGTAGGTGGTCATGCAGAGAAAGGTTGTATTTCACGACTTTCGTTTCGTTATCTTGCATAACGTCAAAAATAAACCCCATGAGTTCATCTGCTTTGGTTGGGGAAAGGACATCGCTAAGCTGTAAGCCAGTGTAGCGTTCTGCGTTGAACGTTTTGGAGTGGGGGGTACCACCAAAGCTTTCAATATAGCGCCCGCTTTCGTCTAGGATAAACACATGATCCG
>NZ_JAWOQS010000908.1:0-571 GCF_033438945.1 Vibrio sp. Y176
GATCGTAACAGGTGCTTTGGTTGGTTCTTCAGGTGCAATTCTGTCATACATCATGTGTAAAGCGATGAACCGCTCGTTTATCAGTGTTATTGCCGGTGGTTTTGGTCAAGAGATTATCATTTCAAGTGATGAAGAGCAGGGCGAACACCGTGAAACCACTGCTGAAGAAGTGGCTGAAATGCTGAAAAACTCGAAGTCAGTAATCATCACTCCGGGATACGGCATGGCAGTAGCGCAAGCGCAGTACCCGGTGCATGAAATTACTGATGCACTTCGTTCACAAGGTATTGAAGTTCGTTTTGGTATTCACCCTGTCGCGGGTCGTCTGCCTGGTCACATGAACGTGCTACTTGCAGAAGCGAAAGTACCATACGACATCGTTCTGGAGATGGACGAAATCAATGATGATTTCTCAGAAACAGATACGGTTCTGGTTATTGGTGCGAACGACACTGTAAACCCAGCAGCGCTAGAAGATCCGAACAGTCCTATTGCTGGCATGCCTGTATTGGAAGTGTGGAACGCGAAAAACGTCATCGTATTCAAGCGTTCAATGAATACTGGTTACGCG
>NZ_JAWOQS010000909.1:0-571 GCF_033438945.1 Vibrio sp. Y176
ATCCATGGCGGTTTGCCATTATACTCTAACAGTGGTGTCAGGAGGAAATGCAGCGGGACAAGAATTAAAGTTAAGGAGGCAAAGTCCAAGTAGGACGGGCATGTCCTGGGGGGTGGGCGATGAATCCAACTACAACAAAGAAAAAAACCCTCACCTGGGGGAGCGGTGTTCGCATCCCGTAAGATTATAAAGCCAAACCCTGTTCTTTTTTCCTAAACCTACCCACGTGGCTTTGTTACTTAAACTCAACCATGTGCGTTTGTTGTTGAAGGAGGAAAAAAAGTCAATATGTGGTGTTGTACTGACATAGTGCATTTATTTTGAAAGAGACTGCATGTAAACTATTTCCTGTAAAAACAAAAGTGTATTTTGAAAGAAGACAATGCATGTAACAGGCAGAACTTGACACAGCCAGCATGTCAACAACCAATGCACCAAGGGTACCTTTCATGTTGTATGTTGACATGGAAAGTCCATGACCAAACTGACACATATGATGTGACGAGATTGGAGTGAGAATGTGTTGTCATGATTTATGTAAATTTAATACTGGCATAAAATTTGTTGGGGA
>NZ_JAWOQS010000910.1:0-570 GCF_033438945.1 Vibrio sp. Y176
GGTTCGCCCAATTTAATCCCTCCAACGCTTGGAAAGCGCTGCCTTGTTCTTCCACCGTCACGGGTTGATAACGATCGCTCGGCAGCCCTTCATTTTTAAACTGATAGCCAACGCTCTGCTTTTGCCACAGCAACGAGCTGTGCATGGCTATAGATTCATCCAACACGGCAATGGCACTCGCACCCAACAAACCCCGACGCACATCATCGTAATAGCCTATGAGTTGGTACTCCGTATCGCCCACCAACGCATAACGGCGAATCCCAAACCCACGCTGCTCCGCGGCTTGATCAAGCGCGCTTTGCTCCTGTTGCCCCCAACTCGAGTCCGTTGCAATCGCCGTCCATACACCTGACATGTCGTAATACGAAAGTGAAAATACACCCGCTCCCTCCTCTGCCACCAAGCCAACCGGATTTTGTCGATATGGTTTGAACAAATCTAAAGGTCGATAGCCATAACCTACGCCCCAATCAACGCGCAACTTGCCCGCGCTAACATCCAAAGTGGTATCACCAACTTGCCATTCGCCCTGCCACGCCAGTTCTCGGATAAGAAGTTGATTATCCG
>NZ_JAWOQS010000911.1:0-570 GCF_033438945.1 Vibrio sp. Y176
CGAGCTGTTCCAGTGCCATTTCCGGGATCAAGGTTGTGCCCATTCCACTCATTACCATTTGAATTAACGTGTTTAGGCTGGTGGCACGGTATTCCTGATTGGAGGTTTGTTCAGAGAGGCGGCAGGCATCCAAAATATGATCTTTGAGGCAGTGGCCTTCTTTAAGCAGCATGAGGTTGGTTTCTTGTAGTTCTTCGGACGTAATGCTGCTTCTGTCTGTGTGCATTTGCCCATCGAGCGCGACCCAGTAAAAGTCTTCTTGCCAAAACTCTAACGTTAACAAGCCGTCACAAGGGTAGGGGATGGCCAGCACGGCCGCGTCAATCTCACCGCTGTGAACCATGTCGACAAGGACATGCGACTGTTCTTCGACGATGTCTATTTTCGCGTTGGGGTACTGCTCTTTTAAGGTGAGTAACAACTTTGGCAGAAGATAAGGTGCAATGGTCGGGATCATGCCAATGGACAACGGAAAGCAAAAAGGTTCGCCGCAACTGTGGTCGAGGTGTGCCATGTCTTCCAGTTGAAGCATGATGTTGCTGGCTTTGTCCAAAACCTCACGACCAAGTG
>NZ_JAWOQS010000912.1:0-570 GCF_033438945.1 Vibrio sp. Y176
ATAGTGGCAAAATGCGAGTCATTGCCGATTACATATCCGCAATGACCGATGGTCATGCGCAAAAGCTACACCGCCAATTGTTCTCTTCTATTGTTTTGTAGACTGTTCTACTTGTTCAAATAATTCTTTTCAAATACGCCCGGAGGCATCTGGGCGATTTGAAATTCAATCATCCTGTCAAAAGCATTGAGTAGCGGCGAGAAGTCGTTATCCGGCTCCAACAAACTCAACGCATAAAACCCTGCTTCCACTGTCGAAAGACTGTTGTCTGAAGGCGCTTTACGAATTGTATAGTGACCTTGTAAATCCTCGGGAAGCTTTACTGTGGTTAAAGCGTGCAAGTTGGTGGAAAGCTGCCACATTTTATAGGCTTTTTTCCACGTGCCATCGAGCAAAATTAGGCGTGTTTTTCTTGTGCGCTCGCTCTCGGTACACGCGATGTCTGAAAGGCACTGTGATTGCTCCGACGGATAAAGGATAAAATGCTGATACGCTTCATCGGTGAGCAACGCGTTTAACTGAGCGTCGTCAGAAAAATCCTCGCCAATCAAACAAGTACAGTTCTTTAAA
>NZ_JAWOQS010000913.1:0-570 GCF_033438945.1 Vibrio sp. Y176
CGCACATCGCCACCGAGACTCATTTCGAAAAACATATTGTGTTGCAACGTGGTGTTACTCATCAAACTAATAAAAAGCAACGCTCCACACGCCAACATAAACAAAGGTAAGCGCAATACTAGTGGGTTTTCTAACCACTCTTTACGCAACATTGCGACGACAGAGCGCATCATGCTGCCTCCTTTTGTAACGCTAAAAACAGATCCGCCAGTTTTACACCATGTACATCGCCAAGCCCCGCCGCTTGATCCGCGTATTGTGAAGACAATAGCCATTTCGTTGTGCCTAATCCTTTTTGAGAAGAGAGTGGGTGCATCGCTTCAATTTGCGCACGGTGTTCGTCATTGGCATCGAGAATAAAGTAGTCTTCACTGATGCTGTCCATTGAGGTTTGTAGCACCGGGCGACCGTGTTTAAGAATCAACACATCGGTTAACAGATGTTCGATCTCGGAAACTTCATGGCTGGTGATGATAAGAACGCGTTCACCATCGTGAAACCATTCCAGTAAATGACGGTAGAAGGTGTCGCGGTAAACCAAATCCAAACCAAGAGTTGGTTCATCCAAAA
>NZ_JAWOQS010000914.1:0-570 GCF_033438945.1 Vibrio sp. Y176
TCCGATCTGATCAACTGCGCTTCTGCGTACTTGGCTGCGTTATTTAATGACTCTTGGCATAAACGGAATAGGGTGACTTTGAGTGTGTCACTCAGGCTGGTGTAATCGCCTTGCCAGTTCAGTTGAACAGTCGTTCCGTGATTGGCGAATTCCATCTCTCGCGTCAGCTGCTCGACGGATTCTTTTAAGTCCAAATCATCCAGCATTTTTGGTCTTAGCTTGCTTAACAGTCGCTTAGTGGTGTCGTACACGTTGAGAGAAAGCCCCTCAATGGTATCTGCGCAATGTGCGCTCATTTCTGCGTTATCGATGCGCTTGATGATGTTGGCTTGAGTACGGATAGCGGTAATGTTCTGGCCGATTTCGTCATGCAGTTCGCGGGCAATGTCGCGTCTTACCGATTCTTCCGCTTCGATAAGTTGACGAGACAGGTTTTGATTGCGGGATAGCTCGCCACGCAGTTTGTGGTTGAGATCTTTTTGCTTTTGAACCGCCAAACCCAGCATGATGCCGGTGATGGTTTGAGCTGAAAGAGACAACAACAAATCGGTGATTTCTAGATTCGATACG
>NZ_JAWOQS010000915.1:0-570 GCF_033438945.1 Vibrio sp. Y176
GTGTTTACTTGACCTTATACTTTATTCGACTTAACTTAGACCTGTTCTCCTCATTCGTGGACACTTTTTATGCCATCTAGTGGTAGTAAGAGCACAATACCCTAATCCATGTGAAAACAAAATGGCAGCCATCTCTGCCAAGTCAGTTTGCAGCCGATCCTGACACAAAAGTGGACAAGGTCCAAAACCTGATCACATTTTATGATTGAAACTTGTTTATTTATGATTAATACAGTTTGTAGTTTGATATGGCAACAAATTTGACCAATTTTAGCAACAGGAAGCAATTAGGAAGTACTTGTTTGAGGACACTGGGACTTAATTATGATTGACAGTGTTCAGTTTTTTGTACTTATCGGGTCCTACTGATCCCAAACAGCAATGAGAAATTAAAAAGCATATCAAACAAAAGTTCTGGTCTCAGGATGATATATCACAAAGAAAGGCAATTTCTTACTTTGGCTGGTAAAAAATATGCTTAGCTGGTGGATTTTTTCATCTACCAGCCGCCTTGGCCAGTAAGTCAAAAAGTTAATTTCAGACACTGGCTGGTTTGCATGAAATCAAACC
>NZ_JAWOQS010000916.1:0-569 GCF_033438945.1 Vibrio sp. Y176
GAATCCGCCCCTTTTACATAGCGGATTTTGTTTTGTCGCTCATCGACAAACATGGTCAACTTACAACCCACACCACAGTAGGTACAAATGGTATCGACGGCTTTTAGCTGTTCGGTTCTGCCTTGAGAGCGGTCACGGCTGTCCACCATCGCGCCCGTTGGACATGCCTGAACACACGCCCCACATTGCACGCATTTTGAATCGCCCATGAGCGTCAAACCGCTGCAACTTGCGCCTTTTTCATCGGAGCGGAATCGTGGACGATCATCTGGTCGTAAAGCTGGTCGGCCATTTTTATCCGACACAAAACTCAACACACCATGTACCGCTTGCTCGCGGCATGCTTGAATACACTGACCACAACTGATGCAGCGGTTAGCATCAAATTCAATGAACTCAGAACTGCGGTCTACTTCGTATTTGTGACGAAGATCTTTCGCTCGTAAATCGAGCCAATCTTGATGACCAATCACGTTAGCAGAGGAAACGACCACGGAAACATCGAAATGTTGCTCGGCATGATATTCCGTTGAGTAATCTCGCAAGGCACAGTCGGTATTCGCTTGGCA
>NZ_JAWOQS010000917.1:0-569 GCF_033438945.1 Vibrio sp. Y176
TGCCAGTAAAGCGCCGGCTGCTGAACCCCCAACCGTTCCGCCAGTTTGCGTGTCGTCAGACCGTCTACGCCGACCTCGTTCAACAGGTCCAGGGCGGCACGGATCACTGTATTCGGCTGCAACTTTGTCATGCTTGACACTTTATCACTGATAAACATAATATGTCCACCAACTTATCAGTGATAAAGAATCCGCGCGTTCAATCGGACCAGCGGAGGCTGGTCCGGAGGCCAGACGTGAAACCCAACAGACCCCTGATCGTAATTCTGAGCACTGTCGCGCTCGACGCTGTCGGCATCGGCCTGATTATGCCGGTGCTGCCGGGCCTCCTGCGCGATCTGGTTCACTCGAACGACGTCACCGCCCACTATGGCATTCTGCTGGCGCCGTATGCGTTGATGCAATTTGCCTGCGCACCTGTGCTGGGCGCGCTGTCGGATCGTTTCGGGCGGCGGCCGGTCTTGCTCGTCTCGCTGGCCGGCGCTGCTGTCGACTACGCCATCATGGCGACAGCGCCTTTCCTTTGGGTTCTCTATATCGGGCGGATCGTGGCCGGCATCACCGGGGCG
>NZ_JAWOQS010000918.1:0-568 GCF_033438945.1 Vibrio sp. Y176
TATCTTGCAACGCGAAACCAATGATCACACCGGCAATACCGAAACCAGTTAGGATTGGCGCTAAGTTCAAGCCAATCTGCGACAGGCCAACCATAATACCAATCACCCACACCACTTTGCCGGACATGGAGATAAAGAAGTCCTGCATTAGGTGGGAAAGTTTCAAGTTCTTAGAAGACACCGCTTTGCTCACCACTTTGCGCGTGAGTTTAGCCAGTGCACGAGCAATCAATAAGATCAGCGCAAACACGAATAGCTGGAAGATATGCTGTGGTGCGTTTTCCGCAAACCAATCCACCGCGGAGTTTGACCAGTGACTGATGATGGACCACACCACTTTGGTGTCTAGCAAGTCGTGCGTGATGCTGCCTGTGATTTCAAAGATCTGACGCTTGTACTCCGACGTCTCAATACCCATTTTGTCGCCGATCGACATCAGGTTACGCAAACTTTCCGTTGCGATATTCAGTCTCTGCTTCACGATCAGTTGGCTAAGTTGCAAAGACGCTTTTTCTGATTCAGGGCTGGATGAAAGCTGCGTACCAATGATTTCTGCTTGTTGACGCAG
>NZ_JAWOQS010000919.1:0-568 GCF_033438945.1 Vibrio sp. Y176
GGTGGAAACACCATGTACATCACGAGTGGGATGAGGAACAAACACAACAAACCAGGGACGATCGCCGCGGTTGCCCAGCCAGCCCATGTGATTTCAACGCCTTGTTCTTTTGCGAAGTTAGCGGCGAGTGGGTTACCTGCCATTGAGGTCAGGAACATCGCACATGTAATCGCGTTACATTGGAAGATACATTGCACCAAAAATGCGCCGATTCGGTTCTCAGTACCTTTTTCTGGGTCGGAATCATAAGCACTCGCAACCGAGCGAAATAGCGGAGAAATAATACCGCCACAACGCGCTGTGGTACTTGGGGTTGCAGGTGCAAACAGCAAATCAGTCAACACTAAGCCGTAAGCAAGGCCTAATGAGTTGTGACCAAGTTTAGAGATAAACCAGTATCCGACGCGTCGACCAAAGCCGGTGGTAATAAAACCGCGAGAGATAAAGAACGCAGCTGCAATCATCCAAATCGTTGGGTGCGCGAAGCCAGTCAGTGCGGTTTTGATTGGCAGTACGCCAAGCAGTGTCGCGAGCGTCAAACCCATCAAGGCCATCGCGCCAAGAGGAA
>NZ_JAWOQS010000920.1:0-568 GCF_033438945.1 Vibrio sp. Y176
AGAGCACAGCTGTCAGGACCGCCATGGAGCTCCCCAAGGTGCTGATCCTGCAGCTAGGACCTGTTCAGCGTTTTGCTGTTCAACTGTGTTCCACCTCTTATTTGCATGTGTGTCCTCTCTACACTCAGATAACAATATAATAATATAATATAATGTAGCCTAGTATAACATGTTAAAATAAATGCAATGTGTGGGCTTTGGTTTTCAATCAAAAAAATGACTGATTGGTCAGATAATTTCACAATTTCATTTGTCATTATTACAGATTATGATGATCATTATTACTGCGATTAGATCATTCTGATTAATGACTGACCATTAAGACGTGTTTCTGATAAATATTTTAATGTGCACAATAATAACCTTTCACATGTAATCATATTTTATTTGTTATCTTTTGCATATGTGTGGATGCTCCGTGTGTGTCTGAGCAGAGTGCACGCGCGTTGTGCACCTGCCTAAAGACGCATATTACTAACTTGTTTAACAGCGAAATACTGCGCCGTTGACTTTAGACCAGGTTTTTTTTGGTCACTGGTGCATTTGCTTTTTACGTCATCTAACTAGC
>NZ_JAWOQS010000921.1:0-567 GCF_033438945.1 Vibrio sp. Y176
AAGTTCTGTCTTCTCATGCTGCGATTTCGACACAAAGTGAGCAAGGGTTGTGGCAACTCTCTCGTCTGTTTGCCCCGCTAGAACAAGGCTACATTGAAGGCTTTGGTCAACTTGATCTAAGTACGTCAAGCCAACCTTGGGCGCTTAATCTGAGTGCGGATGGCATTCCACTCAAACTGCTCCACCCATACCTGCCAGATGCATTCGCGGTAGATGGATTTTCTGACCTCAATCTCGACCTGCAAGGTCTATCTGGTGACAACAACATGTTGGCGTACAGCTTAACGGGGCAAGTGGAAGCAAACCTACGAGAAACGACACTACGCTCACAAGCCGATAAGTCGCTTAAGAGCATCACGTTTTCCCCTATTCGAGTGCACGCGCAGCGGGGCGCTGTATCACTCAAGCCTGTAACCATCTCCGGCAATGTCATATCCGGTCAGATTGGCGGCGAGTTTGACATGGCCAACAACCCACTCAGCGGTTTGACATTCCAGCTCAAGGATCACTGCGGCATGGTCATAGGCGATCTGCTCGATGGTGAAATAACACGTAATGACTGCGACT
>NZ_JAWOQS010000922.1:0-567 GCF_033438945.1 Vibrio sp. Y176
AGAGAACCATCAAGACGACGAAGGTAGCTTTATCGACCGTCGAGCCGCCGCTGCGGCTGCATGGACTGAGTGGTTGCCAGTTCGTGAGAATACATTCTCAAACATGTTGATTTATCGTCAGTTCTCATTTGGCAACTTAGTGAATCTCATGATGCTCGATACGCGCCTTGTCGGTCGTGATAAACCGTTGGATTACTTCTCACTCAGTGCACCAACAATGGAAGCTATCGGTGGGTTAGTTGCTCAATCACGTAGTGCAGACAGAGAACTGCTAGGCACTGAACAACTTGCTTGGTTGATGAATGAATTCAACACGCACGACGCAAAATGGAACGTTCTAGGCCAACAAGTTTTGATGTCGCGAATGGAGCTACCAAGTTCAGTGATGACGGCGATGTTCCAACTGTTTACGTCAACAGAAGAGAAGAAAACAGAAGCTTTGTTGGCGGTGAATACAGCGATCACAGGTTATCTTGCCGACCCAAGTGTAGATCCCATTTCTTTGCCTTACAACCTCGATGCTTGGGATGGTTACTATGTCGAGCGTGAAAAAGTCTACCAACTGGC
>NZ_JAWOQS010000923.1:0-567 GCF_033438945.1 Vibrio sp. Y176
AGTATCTCTGAAGATCCAGAAAATTTCATAAAATTAGGGGGTTATGGGGCCAATTACTGACCTCGCTTCATTCCATCAACTGGGCGTACTTTGACCGTAACACGGCCTTCTTTTGTTTGTACAAAGCTCAATGTCATTTCAAGTGTGATGGCAACAGAGACGCTCATCATGACAAAAATAGCTAGCATGATGACCAGTTGATATTTTATGGCAACCAATGGGCTTGCGCCCCCTAGGATTTGCCCCGTCATCATACCAGGAAGTGTGACAAGGCCCATCGTGGTCATTGAGGCTAGCGTTGGCGCTAACGATTTTCTCAGAGCCTCCTGAACGAAAGGAAAGGAAGCGTATTTAGGGGCGGCACCCAGTGAGATAGCAGCTTCGTACTCAGATTTACGCTCTTCAAAAGCAGAGAATAAGTTTTGTAGCGCGATGATATTACTGCTCAGACTATTGCCTAACAGCATGCCTGCCAATGGGATCATATATTGCGCATTGTAAAGCGGAGTAGGGCGCACCAAGCCAGCGGTGATCGCAATTAGTAATGGAAACAAGCCACATACAAGC
>NZ_JAWOQS010000924.1:0-567 GCF_033438945.1 Vibrio sp. Y176
TTAGCATCTAGCAGCTCCAAGCCACCAAGTTCTTGAGCAATTTTGAATGTCGCGCTTTCCTTGTTCTTTTCTTTCATTGTTTCCAATCTGCTCGAGAAGTTCGTCATACGAGTGTAACGTATCCATCGTGCTTATTTTTGTACAAAATTGCTATTCAGTATCGTTAAAAAGGTTAATTGTTTTTATATGAGTGAATTGGTGATTTATCCTTTCTAAATATGGCTACATTTAAAGGTATTTAATCTGGTCGAGTTTGATTTATTGGTATAAGATTCGCCGCCTTGTTGTAGAAAACCTGTTCCATCATGATCGATTTAGCTGTACTTCCGATTTATCTCACGGCGGTTATCGCCTTATTGCTTTTGCCTGGCCCTGATATGTTGCTGATTGCGAGCTCAAGTATGAGCTACGGCAAAAAGGTTGGCCTATTTGCCAGTCTGGGGAACGCGACGTCTGGCCTTATCCTTACTTTACTTGCTGCGATGGGGGTTTCAACCCTGATTGCGATGAGCCCTGTGGCACTCAAAGTACTTCACCTTTTAGGTGGTGCGTACCTACTTAAAATGG
>NZ_JAWOQS010000925.1:0-566 GCF_033438945.1 Vibrio sp. Y176
CCGATTGAAGCACGTTTTTCGGGTCAAAACTGGCTGATAATGAGAACTATTGGACAAAAAAGTCCAAGTCAGCCCAAAACAACAAAATGGAGAGTGTTATATGTCTTTACGTATATTAGCAGCAACCTTGGCACTGGCAGGATTGAGCTTCGGCGCACAAGCCAGTGCCGAGTGTGAGGTTTCTATTGATGCTAACGATATGATGCAGTTTTCGACCAAAACATTGAGTGTTCCAGCAACTTGTGAAGAAGTCACGCTAACGCTCAACCACACCGGTAAAATGCCAGCGCAATCTATGGGTCACAACGTTGTCATCGCAGATACAGCCAACATCCAAGCGGTAGGCACTGACGGCATGTCTGCTGGCGCAGATAACAGTTACGTGAAGCCAGACGACGAGCGCGTTTACGCTCACACGAAAGTCGTTGGTGGCGGTGAAAGCACCAGCATTACATTCAGCACGGAAAAAATGACGGCTGGCGGTGATTACTCATTCTTCTGCTCATTCCCTGGTCACTGGGCGATCATGCAGGGTAAATTTGAGTTCACATAATCGTTGAATTCAA
>NZ_JAWOQS010000926.1:0-566 GCF_033438945.1 Vibrio sp. Y176
TCAATCGGAGGACAGGCAGTTCTATAACAGCATTCTGTCGCTAGGCGTCACACCATACGGTGATTACAGCTTTGATATGAGCGAACGCTACCACAAGCATCACCTATTACCGTTTGGTGAGTTTGTTCCGTTTGAAGATATCTTGCGCCCGCTGGCTCCATTCTTCAATTTACCAATGTCGTCGTTTAGTCGTGGGGCGTTCGTGCAACCTAATATCGTTGCGAACGGCATGCACATGGCACCAGCGCTCTGTTACGAGATCATTTTTAATGAACAAGTGCGTCAAAACGTTACTGACGAAACCGACTTCATTCTAACGCTTTCGAACGATGCATGGTTTGGACATTCGATTGGACCACTTCAACATATGGAAATCGCTCGCATGCGTGCTCTGGAACTGGGCAAGCCGCTGATCCGTTCAACAAACAACGGCTTAACAGCAGTAACCGATTATAAAGGCAAGATTGTAGAGCAAGTTCCTCAATTTGAAACAGCTGTACTACGTGCAGAGCTCACCCCAACAGATGGAACAACACCATAGCGAACGTTTGGCACTTGGCCATTGT
>NZ_JAWOQS010000927.1:0-566 GCF_033438945.1 Vibrio sp. Y176
CGCTGTACGGGCGACTAAAGCGAGGATCCGACAGTTGAGCTGCTAACGAAAGATGGCCTGTATGATCGACTTCCAATTGAGCGGCGATTTCATCCATAAAGATGCTCAGTTGGGAGCGCGTGTCGTCCACCATATAGTTATAAACTTGGGTAGGAATGGTGACACCCGCAGCAAGGATCATGGCGGTGAGCCACACAACCGCCGCCAACACCAATCGGCTTTTGATACTTAAGCGTTTTAAGGCATGCAGCGGCAGTTTGTTCTTATTCGGCATTCAGTTGATACCCTAAGCCACGCACGGTTTTGATGATTTTTGGAGCGATTTTCTTACGAATACGACCGATAAATACTTCAATTGTGTTGGAGTCACGATCAAAGTCTTGCTTGTAAATGTGCTCCACAAGCTCCGTGCGTGAAATGACTTTTTCAGGATTATGCATAAAGTAAGCGACTACTTTATATTCCAGCGCTGTTAGGCTCACTGCTTGGCCTTGCCACATCACTTTTGAGGTTCTGGTATCTAGGCTTAAATCGCCTATTTGCATGACCGGAGAAGCGTTACCAGA
>NZ_JAWOQS010000928.1:0-566 GCF_033438945.1 Vibrio sp. Y176
CACCTCACCAGAAGGTGCGTATTCGTTAACGTCAATTGGGCTATGGCTTTCTAGATAGTCTTTCAAGACTTCTGCATCGGTAAAACCTGTGTTGACGTAGCCAGGGTGCGTATCAATTTTAGGGTAACCATCGCCACCAGAAGCGTTGTAACTTGGTACTGTGAAGCGGTAGCGACCATCTAAACGCAGTTGCTTGTTACCGATAAATACATTGGTGACTTTGTCATTTTCAATACGCATAGAGATACCCGCGAACTGCGCGTAAGCACCTGAATCAACTGGCTTGGTTGCAACAATGTTTAGGTAATCCAAGACTTCTTGACCAGACATATCGACGTAAGAAACCATGTTGCCAAATGGCTGCACGGTCAGCACATCTTTGTATGTGATTTCACCAGCTTCAATAGAATCACGCACACCACCTGAGTTCATCACTGCGAAATCAGCTTTTGCACGTTCCATATGAGCCGTTGCAATTAAACGACCTAGATTCGTCTGTTGGAATCGCACGACATCACGGTCACCCTCTAGCTTACCGTTTGATTCCGCAATTTTCACATTCAGCT
>NZ_JAWOQS010000929.1:0-566 GCF_033438945.1 Vibrio sp. Y176
CTGATTAACCCGCGTTTATCCAAGGACACGAAAGTATGCTTACTCGGTTAAAACAACTTCAAACCTCAACCAAAGGCTACATTGGCATCCCCATTGTTTTGCTGATGATTCTGGCGATGGTTATTTTGCCATTACCACCATTGCTATTGGATGCGCTGTTTACTTTTAACATCGTATTGGCGATCTTGGTATTGCTGGTCAGTACCACAGCAAAGCGGCCACTCGACTTTTCTGTTTTTCCAACCATTTTGTTGGTGGCAACCTTACTTCGCCTAACGCTGAACGTCGCCTCAACCCGAATCGTATTGCTAGAAGGCCATAATGGTGGCGATGCCGCTGGTAAAGTCATTCAAGCTTTCGGTGAAGTGGTGATCGGCGGCAACTACGTTGTCGGTATGGTGGTCTTCATCATCTTGATGATCATTAACTTTGTGGTTATCACCAAAGGTGGTGAACGTATTTCAGAAGTCTCCGCACGTTTTACATTGGATGCCCTGCCGGGTAAACAAATGGCGATCGATGCGGACTTAAACGCCGGTTTGATTGATCAAGAAACCGCTCGTCTG
>NZ_JAWOQS010000930.1:0-565 GCF_033438945.1 Vibrio sp. Y176
CAAATCTACTTGGGCAGGTACACCCGACGGCAACGTTTTTGCAGACTCAGGTAAATCAACTTCTGCTAGGTACATCAATCGTGAACGTTCTTCTTCGGTTAGTGCGAAGTAGGGCGTGAATGAAGGCTCACTAGCCACCCAACGAACGGTGCCTTGTAATGGACTCTCAAGACCATCGACATTCACCGTCACGGTTTTCCCAGGAATAAACCCGATTCGATAATCGGCAGGAACATACACTCGCGCATACGGCACGCGGTTGGCTTGAATCACGGCAACCACACCGTTCACTGGTACGCGTTCGCCAAGATTGTAAGGCAAATTATCGAGCGTACCGTCACGCGTGGCCGTGATGGTGAGTTCTGCCAGTTTTTGCTCTTGCAACGCTACTTCGGCTTTTGCCGCCATTAAAGCGGCTTTAGCTTGTTCGATGTCTTCGAGGCGAGAACCTGCGGTGAGCTTACTGAACTCTTCTTTTGCTGAGTCTAATTCGGCTCTCGCCGAGTCCCTTGCCGCAAGAGCGGAATCTTTTTCGGATTGACTGATGAGTTTTTTACGCACTAGT
>NZ_JAWOQS010000931.1:0-565 GCF_033438945.1 Vibrio sp. Y176
ATGCAGAATGCGTAAGCGAGCAGGATGAGACAGCGCTTTCGCTTGAGCGGCGAGTGCTTGTTCTTTATCGAGTTGTTGTTGCGTGGTTTCAAAAGCAATTTGGCACGTTTCGTTGCATTTGTTGCTCATGAGCAGACCTTTATAGTTAATCGTCGAATTGCGATTAAGTGTACGTGTGCTTTTTCTAAGGCGCAACTGTTGAAAGGAGAATTGAAGATAAGCGACGTCAAAAAATGGGAAGAGATTATGTCTCGAAAAATATTTGGCGGACTAACAAAGAATTCGGTCAAATGGCAGCAAGTAAAAAAGCAGAACTTAAAGATACGACGAATTGGGGGTGTGGTATCAGGAGCTAAGTTCTGCTTGGGGGTTAGGTTATGAGCAATTTTCTATATTTCCTGCTAGCCAAATCAGTATGGTGAAAAAAGGGGAGGTAAAAAAGAGAGTAGATTTCTTCGCTTTATTCCTGATAAGACCAAATAGGTGGGTTTTCCCTACAATATAGGGACGAAATGCTAGTAAAAGGGGAACAAAGTGTTTGGAAGTTTTCTTATTTTATTGCCGC
>NZ_JAWOQS010000932.1:0-565 GCF_033438945.1 Vibrio sp. Y176
CATTCAGATACCCGCACGAACCAAAATGTGAGCGTGTTGGCTAATTATTGTTATAAATATCAAACCAAAAAACCAAAGCCCTTCCTCAACTCCACCGTTGAACAAGCCATTAACATTAACTTAATTTCAACAAACGTGATTTATCACCCAAGAACACATCGAGATACAGAATCCATACATTAAGCAAATGGCAATCGTTTGCTATCGTGCAAAAAATTAGCACCCGTCAATGAAATATCGATTATTTCATCAATAAGCTTCTGCTGCATATTGCCAATTGTGAACGATACGTGTAAAAAGCAAGGCGAGATAATTATCCATAAAACAATTACAGGATGGTGGGTAATTTTAGGATTTTACATTTTATTAGCACAGAGGTTATGGAAGTGTTAAAACAAAAGAGTTTGCTAAACAACATTGGCGTGCAAGTCGTCATTGCAATGATCGTGGGTACTGCCGTTGGTGCTCTAATGGGTCATGATGCGACTGTATTCGCGCCATTAGGTGCTATCTTTATCAACCTAATCAAGATGCTGGTAATCCCATTGGTTGCTGTGGCTTTGAT
>NZ_JAWOQS010000933.1:0-564 GCF_033438945.1 Vibrio sp. Y176
CAAATGCACCGCTAAGAATGCGCATGTACCCTGCAAGAACGACAACATTGGGCTGATACTTGTCAATTTGTTGCATCAACTCGGCATCGAATGCCTCGCGTGACTCGAACGCTTTAGGGTCAACAAAGTGGCCATCAACATTAAACTGTTTTGCACGTTCTAGACCGTATGCGTCAGATTTATTAGAAAATACTGCTGCAACGTGTGCGTTAGGCATGCTGTTTTCACAAGCTTCTAAAATGGCTTGTAAGTTACTGCCGTTACCTGAAATTAGGACCACGATGTTTTTCATGATGTTGGAGCTGCCTTGATATTGTAGGTTCTATAAATTACCTACTATTAGAATGGTTTTCGATGTTCCAGATAGCAGAATGAGGACGTGGCGTCCTCATTCATTTTATTTTTTAGCGTGATTCACAAGTTAGTTGATTTCAACTTGCTCTTCATTTGCTTCTGCTTGAGCAATTTCACCAATCACCCATGCGTTTTCGCCTTCTTCTTTAAGAAGTGCAACCGCCGCGTCTGCTTGGTCTTTTGGTAGTGCAACGACTAGACCAACACCAC
>NZ_JAWOQS010000934.1:0-564 GCF_033438945.1 Vibrio sp. Y176
CCATGTTCAACGAGCCAATTCAACCCAGATTCTACCCAATTATCGAGTGGGAGAACGGCATCTTGAAATGGGTTCATGATATCGAAAGGTGTCTCTTGCACGGCTTCGCTGTTCAACCAATCGTTGTTAGTTGCGGCCTCACTACCTTGTGACCACGGGTCTTCTTGTGTTGGTGCGGTTTGCGACCAAGGATCGTTATTTGTTTGCTCTGTAGACATCGTTTAATCCTTATCGAGTGTTTGCAGAAGACGCGACTTCGTCACGACACCAAAATAGGTTCCTTGCTCATCGACTACTGGCACAGCATAAGGAACGCTCGCCACGATGCCGAGAATGTCATTCACAGACTGGTCCGGCTGAAGGGTCACGTCATCTTCTAATTGAGCGCTGGCCAAGGAGCGATTTTCCTTGTGGGCTAAGCGTAAGGAGTCGAGAGAAACGATGCCGGAATATCGGCTAGATTTATCGACGACGATGCCGTAATCGCGGTCGTGATCCATCAAGATTTGCATGGCAGAGCCAGGGCCGTCGTGTTCGGATTTCTTGAATACCGCAGCGGGCTTT
>NZ_JAWOQS010000935.1:0-564 GCF_033438945.1 Vibrio sp. Y176
GCGCATTAATATCGCGACCTGTTCCGTTGGTACGGCGCAACAAGCTCTGAATCAAGCTACGCAATATATGCAGGAGCGAAAGCAGTTCGGAAAATCGTTAGCGCAATTTCAGGCGCTGCAATTCAAGTTAGCGGACATGGCGACGGAGCTTGTCGCAGCACGGCAATTGGTACGTTATGCCGCCAGCAAACTCGATCGAGGAGATCCCGATGCGACGACGTACTGCGCGATGGCGAAACGCTTTGCAACCGACGTCGGATTTCAAATTTGCGACGAAGCGTTGCAGATCTACGGCGGCTACGGGGACCTAAAAGAGGACCCCCTGGAGCGTTATTTCCGTGACGTTCGCGCACATCAAATTCTTGAGGGCACTAATGAAATTATGCGTCTGATCATCGCGCGTCGTCTACTCTCAGAAACGTCAGCGTTGCTCTAACAAGCTATCGGGTCTACGCCATCAAAAGGGGAAGTCATATTATGCCATCAATGCCAAAAGCCATTGAGCACACCATTCAAAATCACGTCTCAATGATTACGATGAATAATCCCCCCGCGAACACGTGG
>NZ_JAWOQS010000936.1:0-564 GCF_033438945.1 Vibrio sp. Y176
GCCCAAGTAGCCTGCTTTGGGTATGTAGGACGAGAAAGTAGAAACCCCGCGCTAAACAGTGCGGGGTTTCTTTATTTGTTCTAACCGTCTTTACTGTATTACCAGAGAGGTTAGCTTAGATAGGCATCACTCGGTTTCGACCGAGTTGTTTTGCTTCATAAAGCTGTTTATCGGCTTTGTTGACTAATGAATCTACGGTGTCACCAACTTCGAACTCTGCCACACCAAAAGAAGCGGTAATGCTATGAACTTGTGTGCCCGAGCGTTTATCACGCACGCGCAGCTTTTCAATCATGCGGCGCAGGGTATCGGCATATTGGCGGGCGATTCGTAGGGATTTGTTTGGCACAATTAACGCAAATTCTTCGCCGCCGAAGCGGTACGCACTCACGCCATCGCGACAGCTTTGTTGTAGTCGACGCGCGATCGCTTTCAATACTGTGTCACCAAATAGGTGCCCATAGTTATCGTTGAACGCTTTAAAGTGGTCGATATCCAGCAAGATGAGAGTCATCGCCTGATTAGCGTTAATCAGCATGCTTAAATCAGTATCAAAGGCGCGAC
>NZ_JAWOQS010000937.1:0-564 GCF_033438945.1 Vibrio sp. Y176
AGCTTGCCGAGAGTAACGCGCATTTTGACACAAATAAACGCCCTGTCATATTGGCAGGGCGTTTTTGTATCTGGTCATCGGCGGAGCGTATTTAGTGCTTTCTGTGACGACTAATGAGTGTTGATCATATTTATTTGTGCAAAGCAAAGCTTTCAGTAACAAGAAGAGGTGCGCACATAGGCGGATAAAAAAAGCCAACCCGAAGGCTGGCAATCAAACAGGGAGTTTGAAATGAAAATGAAATCGGGAGATAGGGCAGTTTGTCTAAAACTCTATAAACTGAGTTGCGCGCTGAAGCCAAGCTTTGTCGTGCTCATCAAGAAATGGGCTGAGTGCTTGGTAGACGCGAGAATGGTATTGATTTAGCCAGTTAATTTCATCATGGCTTAGCAAAGAGACATCAAGCGTGTTCGTGGCGATTGGTGCCAGTGTAATGGTCTCGAAGCCATAAAAAATACCAAACTCATTTTGCTCGACTTCAACCACTTTCATGATGTTTTCGATCCGAACACCGTATTCACCTTCACGGTAAACACCGGGCTCATTGGTGATCACCATGCCTGG
>NZ_JAWOQS010000938.1:0-564 GCF_033438945.1 Vibrio sp. Y176
GCGATCACTTTATCGGCACGCTCTTGCGTTGCTGCACCATTAAACAGCGGCGACCAACCTTCAGGGCCACGTCCACGCTCTACAATCGGCAAACCCGCACAGCCATTTGCAAGAGGCTCAGGAGTAGTGCCATCTTCAGCCACATTTAAGTGAATGTCGTAGAAGAATCCTGTGCTTTCATCAAACATACATTGGTTAATGTACGTTTTGATTTTCTCGGCACCGTTCAGGAATTCTTGCGCGCGGTCTTTACCTTCTACGCCATCGGACACCAACTTCGCCATTTCCGCTAAGTATTTGTTGTCTGAGTACATGTAAGAGGCTTGATCCACCGATTCTTGCAGCATAGAGAAGCCAAGCAACTCGCCGTCCGCAGCATTATTGTTGGTGCGATTTTCTGCAAAACGAACTTCCCAATCTTTCTTCGCAAGATCGAGTTTCGCTAAGTTTTCCGCTGACGTATTGCTGTACACCCACTCTTCGCCTTCCAGCTTGATGCTGTTATCAAAGCCGTACGCGCTTGCCGCGTAGCGACCAAGTTGATCCACATTTCTGTCTGGGTTG
>NZ_JAWOQS010000939.1:0-564 GCF_033438945.1 Vibrio sp. Y176
AGTAGGTCTCGATAGCGGCGTTCACATTCTCGCCCCGGCATCGCATCGACAGGAATCCAGTTCGCCCCTTTGGCATTAATAGGCGTGCCATTGACGATAAATTCCATCGCAGAGCCATGTTCATCTGCCTGACTATTTAAGCTCAACTGACGAAGTCCAATCTTGCGCGACAGCGTTTGCTCACCACAACCAACAGAAATGGTGTACAGATGCGAGTCGCCGTAACCTGCAGGCCACCAGAGTTGCGGCTTTTGAACATGGAACTGGCAGTGATAGTGACCACTTCCTTCGGTTTGAATGAATTGAACTTCGCCATCAAATTCCACGGCAACATGATGGCTTTGATTGTCGGTTTGCACTTCCACCAGCACGTCTAAAATCACACTGCCATCGGCTTGCCATTGCTGCTCGGTTGAGACATTTTTTAACCAAATGTCGGTCACTACATCGATTTGGATTGGGTCGTAAATACCCGATACCATCAAACAAATGCCCCAATCCCATCCAGAATGGCATTGTGTTTTGCGGATCAAATTCATGTGTGGAATTTGGTTGTTGCCCATT
>NZ_JAWOQS010000940.1:0-563 GCF_033438945.1 Vibrio sp. Y176
GAAGTTGGAGATTTGGGCACCTTAGAATACAGCACGGGAAGTGGTTGGGTTGCAGTGCCAAACGATGGCGTGGTGACTGTACCTGCCGAGCAAACCGAATTTGATGTGCGTATCGCTTCCATTGATGACGCCGTTTATGAAGGCCCTGAAGATTTCAGTGTGACGGTGACTGGCATTGGCGCAGTACAAGGCAGTGATACGGGGACGGCGACGATAGTGGACGACGGCAGTGGTCCAGGACCCGATCCGGATGATGACCGTCCAAGTGTGACTATTACCGATGCTGGTATTATTAATGAGGGTGAGACTGCGAACTTCAAAGTCACCTTATCGAATGCCTCCGAATCTGCAGTTCAAGTGGAACTTGGCCTCAACTTAGGTGACACCGAAGCCGGTGACTTAGGTACCTTAGAATACAACACGGGAAATGGCTGGGTTGCAGTGCCAAATGATGGTGTGGTGACGGTGCCAGCAGGGCAAACCGAGTTTGATGTGCGTATCGCTTCCATTGATGACACCGTTTATGAAGGCCCTGAAGATTTCAGTGTGACAGTAACTGGCAT
>NZ_JAWOQS010000941.1:0-563 GCF_033438945.1 Vibrio sp. Y176
TGAAGTGAAGACGCGCTGTTCTTATCCGTTGGGTTTGGCGCAATGCCACTGTTTTCTTTTGCTGCCGCTTTAACCGGAGCGTCCGACGATAATGCCGTGTACTGTGCAAGACTCATTAGCTACCCTGCCCTAAACGAAGCAAGCCTTGCTGCATGCTTTTCACATTTGCCAACACTTCCACGTTCGTTTCGAAGCTGCGAGTCGCTGACATCATGTCCGCCATTTCCGCAACCACGTCGATGTCTGGGTAGTAAACGTAACCTTCACCGTTAGCGAGTGGGTTATTTGGCTCAAAGCGTTTTTCCGCCTGACCTTTGTTTTGCACCACATCGACAATACGCACTTCAGCATTTGGGTAAATGCCGTTTTCTGTCGTCATTTGCGTTTTTTGATACACGGTAGCGAACACAGGTTTAAGTGCTTTGTAAGCATCATCTGGGTTTGCAGACACCGCATCCGCGTTCGCAAGGTTACTGGCAACCGTGTTTAGGCGAACGGTTTGCGCCGTCATCGCAGAGCCAGTAATCGAATAAATATCAGTGAATGACATAATTAACGTCCCT
>NZ_JAWOQS010000942.1:0-563 GCF_033438945.1 Vibrio sp. Y176
AATACCAAGGCCTGCGGCGGACATCATCACTAAATCGTTGGCACCATCACCAACGGCAACGGTATTATGCTGTTCAATTTCGTATTCATCCGCCAGTTCAACCAAAATATCGGACTTGGTTTGCGCAGATACCACGTCACCAATCACTTGCCCAGTTAACTTTCCGTCAATGATCTCAAGCTGATTTGAACGAGCGAAGTCCAGACCGACTTTCTCTTTGATGTAATCAGAGAAATACGTGAACCCACCAGATGCAATGGCGGTTTTCCAACCGAGCGCTTTAAAGGTCGCAATCAACGCTTCAAAGTCTGGCATGAATGGAAGCTCAGAACGCACTTGTTCTAAAATTGCTTCATCTGCGCCTTTTAGTTTACCAACCCTTTGACGCAAGCTTTGTTCAAAGTCCAACTCACCTTGCATCGCACGTTCAGTCACTTCGGCGACTTCTTCCCCTACTCCAGCCAGTTTGGCAATTTCATCAATACATTCAATTTGAATCGCTGTGGAATCCATATCGAACACCACTAAGCCAGGCGCAGAGAGATCCGGCACTTCATTCAGAG
>NZ_JAWOQS010000943.1:0-563 GCF_033438945.1 Vibrio sp. Y176
TGTATAGACGGTATAGTAGATCGTTCGCTTCTAGGCCAAACAGTTCTTCGTCTTTTACGGTGTTAGTCAGTTGCTCTAGGTGCTCGAAGTCATCTGGAGAACCAGTGCCATCAGGAATAACCTGAATAAGCATACCCGCCGCGTGCGGTTTACCTTCGAATTCGCCAGTGCGGATCCAAAGACGCGTTTTTAGCTGCTCAGAGTTAGCGAAGTAACCTTCTAGTACTTCTGTCAGGTTTTCACCTTCTAGACCAACCACACCTTGGTAGCGCTCGCCTTTTTTCGGCTCGATAGTGATAACTAGGTAACCTTTACCCATCATTTCGTGCAGGCTAGCGTCATCAGCGATGTCACCTTCCCAACGCGCCACACCACGAACTTGTTGGTTGTGGTCGCCATTGATTACTGCAAGAGAAACAGGACCGTCACCTTGAAGTTGGATTGTGATTGAGCCTTCGAATTTAAGAGTTGCAGTCAAAAGAGTCGTTGAAACGAGTAGCTCACCCAACAGTTTTTGTACTGCTGCCGGATATTCCTTGCTGGAGATAATACGTTGGTACGCT
>NZ_JAWOQS010000944.1:0-563 GCF_033438945.1 Vibrio sp. Y176
TTTTTTTAATTAATTATTTCGCAACGTGAAATAATAGTTAAAACAGATATTTACAATGTTTTTTATCTTGTCGGATCAGTGGTAAACTCAATGAGTAAGCAATTGGTTTCTTATACAACTGTTTAATGCTTAGACGTAAAATAAGACACTGAGTTATAGAGGGGAGCTATTTATTAACTGGCTTCATCTGTAGCTTTATGGATTTATAAAAATTATAACTATCGGAAAATTATTGGGTCTTGGTGTTATTTAAATGAAAGCTAATAAACGTACCATCGATGTAAAGTACTTGCGCACTTTTTCACATGTTGCAAGGCATAGAAGTTTTACTGCGGCAGCAGAAAGTCTATATTTAACCCAACCAGCCGTTTCACAACATATTAAAAAACTTGAATGTACTATAGGGGCTGAAGTCTTCGATCGAAAAGATGGATTCAATCTGACTAAACATGGCCAAATATTGCTTAGTTATACAGACAGAACAATGTCTTTATATGACCAATTATTTGACGAATTGGCTCAAGTAGATATGTTTGATCGGTACTCTATTGCGATATCTGATT
>NZ_JAWOQS010000945.1:0-563 GCF_033438945.1 Vibrio sp. Y176
AATCACCCCAGAACAGATCGAACGCTTCCATCGTGAGCGTAAGCGTACCCGTCGATTCAAATCTGTCCCATTGCTAACTCAGCTGAACGAAAAGCAGGTCGCGGTTTTTTCCGTCAACCAATACCGTTTTCCTGGTGTTGAAATTAGTGCCACACTCAAACGTTACTACCCTTACGGGGAAGTGTTAACGCACGTAATCGGCTATGTTTCTCGTATCAATGACCGCGACATGCAGCGTTTGATTCGAGAAGAAAAAGACGCCAACTACCAAGCGACTCGTGACATCGGTAAGTTGGGCATCGAAAAATACTACGAAGATCTGCTGCACGGCACTGCTGGCTACCAAGAAGTGGAAGTCAACAGCCGAGGACGCGTGATTCGCACGTTAAAGTACGTACCGCCAGTTCCGGGCAAAGACATTGTCTTAAACCTCGATATCAACTTGCAGCTTTACGTTCATCAGCTTTTGGATGGTCGACGTGGCAGCGCTATCGTGCTTGATCCTCGAGACAATGGGGTGCTAGCTATGGTGTCTAGCCCAAGTTACGACCCGAACGCTTTTG
>NZ_JAWOQS010000946.1:0-563 GCF_033438945.1 Vibrio sp. Y176
CAAAGGCAACGGATCTCAAGCACAACCGCTTGATTTAGCTACCGCAGTAGAACTGCTTCCTGCTGGTGGCACCATCATTTTGAAAGATGGCGACTACCAAGGGATGGAAATTCCGCTGACGGCGAGTGGCAGTGCCGACAAGCTCAAGCACCTACGTGCGGAAGGAGACAATGTTCGCTTTGTTTCGGAACTTCGTCACGAGGCAAATTACTGGCATTACCAAGGTATTGAAGTTGCGGGTGCGCAGTTCATTGTTCATGGTAGCCACAACACCTTCGAAAAAATGGTGACACACGGCGCGCCAGATGCTGGTTTCGTGCTCCCCTCTCCTGAAAACATTGGCCGCGCACTGTGGGCAAGTTACAACCAAGTGATTGAAAGCGAAAGCTACAACAACATGGATCCTTCGCAGATCAACGCAGACGGTTTTGCGGCCAAGATGCGCATCGGCGATGGCAACACTTTCATCCGTTGTTTGTCTCACCACAACATTGATGACGGTTGGGTCTTGTTCAACAAAGTGGAAGAGGGCGCAAACGGTGCGGTGACCAGTTTGGATTCCA
>NZ_JAWOQS010000947.1:0-563 GCF_033438945.1 Vibrio sp. Y176
GAAAACCGGAATTCGGATCTCTTTAGGAACATAGTTACGGATCAGTGAAACCGTTACGTTAGACCCCACTAGTACCAGTAATGTGGCAATACCAAGACCCAGCGCGTTGGTGATCGTCGATGAAACGGCGAGTAGAGGACATAAACCGAGCAGCTGAACCAATGCTGGGTTGTTGCTCCACATACCGTTCTTCATCAATTGTTTGTTTTCGCTCATTGATTGTCTCCTGCGCAGTTTAGTGGCTGGCTGAGAATCTCATCACGAGATTGATTTACGTAGTTTACGGTGTTTCTGACTGCTTTGACGACAGCTCGAGGCGTAATGGTAGCGCCAGTAAACTGATCAAAGTCTCCACCATCTTTACGAACTTTCCAAGAATTCCAATTATCTTCGGTGACTTGCTTACCCGTGAAGCCAAGAATCCAACTGGTAACGCGAAGATCTATTTTATCGCCTAGCCCCGGTGTTTCTTGATGGCTAAGTACGCGCGTACCTAAAATCTTACCTTGATTATCGATACCTGTGATGACTTTGATTTCACCGTTATAGCCATCTGGTGCAAT
>NZ_JAWOQS010000948.1:0-563 GCF_033438945.1 Vibrio sp. Y176
ATCACTTATGGAAATAAGGAACTCCGGATGGCACTCTGTCAGAAGACTCCACTCGCAAATATCCACATGGGACTGAGCTCAAAATGCGACGATACCGGTGTGTATTTCCAAAGCACTGTCAATCACAAAGGGGTTCAGCCTTTTAGTCAATTCCTCCAATCGTCATACAGACACCGAGCATCCTCTCCTACCGCTCCATTAGGTCCCAGGGAAGCTGAGCCTCCCTGGAAGTGACGATTTTGTCGCATTTATCCAATGACTGTCTCGCTTTGCTGCATGAAAAAACCCTGCTCAGCGCTGTCTCATAGGAATGCTTGGAGGCTCCGCGTCTACCATGCTGACATGGGAATGTGTGTCAGGGAGGTTACGTTTGAAAACTGGTGATAAACAGCTGACGTTTGAACACCAGAGTCATGATGTGAAACGCATCCTAGCGCACGTTTAATGCAGTGTAAATTCTTATTTTAATGTAAACTCAATAGTGCATATTTGATTGTCTCAGAGCAATCGCCCCTGCCGCACACCAATGCAGCTGGGCTGGACAGCCACAAAAAAGGTTCACA
>NZ_JAWOQS010000949.1:0-562 GCF_033438945.1 Vibrio sp. Y176
GCGTTTTTCCATGTTGGATTGATCTGCCCATAGCTCGTTCATTTCAGCGGTCACAATTGGGTCTGGGTTTACTAACAGCGGAATGTCACTGTAGATAATGCCTGTTAAGTCTTCGTACGTCGCACCACCGCTGTTGCTACGAGAGTTCGAGAACAGTTTTGGTGGCTTCGCATCTGGGTTAATTGCGACCTCAATGAATGGTTTGATAAGTGTTAGTTCAGAGCTACGAGCGACAATATAAACTGCGTCCACATCACGACGACTGCGTGGCTGTGTTTCCAACTTAATGCGCATGAGCGATTGCATCTGTGCGATACGCTGTTTGCTCTCTTGTAATCCAAAGACGTCGTTAATGTCTTTTTGTAGTTGGCGCTTATCACCAAAGTAGCTTGTTGCGACTTTGTTTGAGCTGTACTTGCTCCATTCTTCATTGAAAGCTTGCACAACACGCTCACCGTAGCTGCCTTTTGGCGCTAGGATCAGCGGGAAGTTATAGCCTTCGCTAAATAAGTATTTTGCAGCTTGAGCCACTTCTTGCTCTGGTGACAACGCTAGGTATCAA
>NZ_JAWOQS010000950.1:0-562 GCF_033438945.1 Vibrio sp. Y176
TTACCGCAACGTCATCACACACTTCAGCGACTACGCCTAAATCATGGGTAATGAAGATCATTGCCATGCCTGTTTCTTCTTGAAGTTCATTCATTAATTCAAGGATAGACGCCTGTACTGTTACATCCAGTGCCGTCGTTGGCTCATCACAAATCAAAATATCTGGTTTACATGCGAGTGCCATTGCGATCATCACGCGCTGGCGCATACAACCAGATAGGTTGTGCGGGTATTCGTTGAGGCGCTTTTCTGGCATTGGAATTTTCACTTTAGCCAGCATTTCTACCGCGTAGGATTCGCGCTCTTTTTTACCTAACTCAGGACGGTGTAATTCCAACACTTCGCACAGTTGGCGGCCAATGGTATGCACTGGATTCAACGCCGTCATTGGGTCTTGGAAAATGATCGAAATGCGGTCGCCGCGCATGGCGTACATTTCTTCCGCTGGTAGCGACACCAGATTGGTACCTCGATAGTTAATCTCACCATTGACAATATTTCCGTAAGGCTTTGGCAACAGTCCCATGATAGACATGGAGGTCACGCTCTTACCACTGCCAGA
>NZ_JAWOQS010000951.1:0-562 GCF_033438945.1 Vibrio sp. Y176
GAATGACGACACCAAGCGAGAACGGAAAGATCTCGCTCCCAAAGTGCATGTTATGACCCCAAAAGACATCGCTTTTGGCGCAAAGGATTTTGAAAGCGCCATCAAAGACAAAGGCATTGAACACACCAAACGTCTGATTTCACAAACCCAATACGGTATGCAAAACAAACTCGAACGCCACCTTGCTCACACCAAAGAACAAGAGAAAACCAACACGCGCAGCGTAAAACAAACGGCCAACGTAGAAATCGACTAACCCACCCACACGCCCCCGCTTGTCGGGGGAAACAGAGAACCCCATGCAATACATTTTATTACCTGACGAAAACCAACGCTATTTTCTGGCTGACCGCAACGAACAGATTGCTATCAACAACGGGATAACCCAAACACTCAATACCGAGAGCGACGTTTTACCACTGCGTTTAATGTACGGCGTGTACAAACCCCAAATTGATAACCAATTTACCCTTGCTCAAATTCGAGAGCATATCTGTGAAGCCATTGGTCAACAACTTCACCACATTCAAAACACCACCCTCATGAGTCTTCGCATCATCTC
>NZ_JAWOQS010000952.1:0-562 GCF_033438945.1 Vibrio sp. Y176
AAGTAGCGTTTTGCGTTACCAAAACAGATCTCTTTGACCATAGGGCCAAGCAACGATAAGTCATTTGGAACTTCGCCGTTCTCTGCCCAACGACCGACCATGTCACACAGGATGCGGCGGAAGTATTCGTGGCGGGTGTAAGACAAGAAGCTGCGCGAGTCCGTTAACATGCCGACGAATTGGCTGAGCAAACCAAGTTGAGAAAGCTGTTCCATTTGGCGTTGCATGCCGTCTTTCTGGTCGTTGAACCACCAACCCGAGCCAAACTGCACTTTGCCCGCGATGCCGCCACCTTGGAAGTTACCCATCATGGTCGCCATCATTTCATTATCACGAGGGTTCAAACAGTAAAGAATGGTGCGAGGCAGCTCGTTGGTTTGGTCCATTTCATCTAACAGGTGTGCCAGTTCAAAAGCAAATGGGCGATCGCCAATCGAGTCAAAGCCAGCGTCGGCACCTAACAGTTGGAACATGCGTGTGTTGTTGTTGCGCTGTGCGCCAATATGAAGCTGCATGACCCAGCCCAACTGCGCGTAGCGTTTGCCGAGCCAAACTTGAACCA
>NZ_JAWOQS010000953.1:0-561 GCF_033438945.1 Vibrio sp. Y176
GTTGTTGCTCAATCATATTAGTAAGCGTAGTACTCGTCGGAGAGGTTGAGCTTGGAAATGTGGCGATGACTTTGCCTTCTTTACTGATGAGAAACTTGTAAAAGTTCCACTTCGGAGTCACACCGGCTTGAGTGCTGATTTCAGAAAAGACAGGGTTGGCATCGTTACCCAGTACGGAGCTGCGAGCCATCATAGGGAACGTCACGCCGTAGTCGAGATAGCAGATCTTTGCGGTATTTTCTTCGCTTCCTTTGTCTTGTCGAAAATCGTTACTGGGAAAACCGATGACTGCAAAGTTTTTATCTTTGTAAGTTTGGTATAGCGTTTCTAGTTGCTCATATTGAGGTGTAAAACCGCATTGGCTGGCAGTGTTTACGACGAGCAATGTTTTCCCTTTGAATACTTCACAAAGCTCAATTTCTTCTGTTGAATTTAACATGCGCTGTTTGCCTTGCAGAATGTCGGGGCACTCAGACGCAAGAGCAAACGAACCCATGGAGATAAAGCCAAGGTACGCGGCGAGTTTCAGTAATCCTTTCATGATGTCGTTCCTTTTGTTTT
>NZ_JAWOQS010000954.1:0-561 GCF_033438945.1 Vibrio sp. Y176
TCTTCGATAACAAAGGCGTCGTACGCGCGGCTAGATTCGATTTCGACTTCTGCGCCATGTTTTTCACATACCGACTCAAATGTTGAAATCATGTGGTTGACTTGGGCTTCTAGCTTCTCTCCATTTAGAGAGCGAGCTTCAGCAACGATTTTAAGCTCTGGCATCACAATGTTGGTTGCCTGACCACCGTTGACCATGCCGATGTTCGCTGTGGTTTCTTCGTCGATGCGAAGCAGTTTCATTTGGTTGATTGCGTCTGCCGCAACCATGATCGCGCTGATGCCTTCTTCCGGCGCAAGACCTGCATGTGCAGGGCGGCCTTTGATGGTTGCGACGATCTTTTGTTGGCCCGGAGCAGCTGTTACGATAGTTCCAATTGGGCCACCTGTGTCCAGTACGATCGCTTCTGTTGAGGTTACGTGAGACATATCGAAGTATTCAGAACCGAACAGGCCACCTTCTTCATGTACGGTGAACGCCAATTCGAGCGTTTTGTGTTCTAGGTTTTCAGCTTGGATGCAACGCACCGCTTCCATGATGGCAGCGATACCAGATTTGTCG
>NZ_JAWOQS010000955.1:0-561 GCF_033438945.1 Vibrio sp. Y176
GCAGAAACCACATTAATACCAAGCAACCATCGGGTTCTGCGTTTGAAAAGAATGGCGATGTTTAACAATTCGCTCCATTCCTTGAGCATCGCAATCGGTAGCAAGAACAGCGTGTAAAGTACCGCTTCATGGTAGGTTTCTGGCAAGAAGTTCGTGATCATGACCATTGCCAGTGTCGCTACAACCACGCTGAGCGCAGAAACATAAATCATCCCTAAATGAGAAACGCGCACGGCTTCACTATCTCGACCATTTTCGAGGTACGCAAAGCGTCGTGGCATCCACCACATGCCAAATGGCTGCACCAAAATACACATACCCACTGCGAACTTAACCGCAATCGCATAAATGCCTAACGTCGCCAACGAAGCATTTGCGCCGATGAACCAGCGTTCGGCACCATTCAAACAAAACGCGACAAGCGCAGACAACATTACTGGTAGGCAGTAATTCAAATACTGCTTGGCTAAGGCAATCTGAGGCAGAGCAAGGGTGTAACGGTTGATGATGTGTAACCAAACAAATTGCATGACCGCAGCGATAAGACCGCCAATCAGCACC
>NZ_JAWOQS010000956.1:0-561 GCF_033438945.1 Vibrio sp. Y176
CTGACTTTCTTTTTCATCGTTGTCAGCTTTCGCTTACGGCGAATCGCAGCCACTGTCTTATTCAAACGCTTTGACTGCACTCTACGTCTTCTCATATCCGAACCTCCTGCAGACAAGACTACAAACACCCTCTCGCGATACAGCGCACGCCGCATCTACTTTGCATTGTGGATGACATTCTAGTGATGGAGTCACTTCAAATTAGGAGAGAGGGAAACCAACCGAACCGATTTATTCCGCAGGCATCAATTAATGGGTATGGACGCTGCGGCAAGGTGTTGACCAATCACGTTTATATGCACTTACTATGATGACCGGTCTGGTTCGGAACATCGGATTTTAGATAAGTTCTACCTTGGACTCAACAAAAAAGACGAGCTTCACACTCGTCTTTTGCGTGTTTATTCTTCTTCTTGGTCTAAATCTTCATCGACTTCATTGGTGATATCAGAGGCTCCAGACACTTCTTCTGCAATGGTTTCCACCGCACCAGAAATAAGCAACTCTGGATTTAGTGGTGGGATAACCTGTAGATCATCCGTATCTTCATCAATGGAAGGC
>NZ_JAWOQS010000957.1:0-560 GCF_033438945.1 Vibrio sp. Y176
ATAGCTCTGTACTGAAGAAAAAAGCATTGGTTGAGTTCTTCGAAAAAGAAATTGCAGATGCAAAAGAGCAAGACGTACTGCTTTCTCTACACATGAAAGCGACGATGATGAAGGTTTCTGACCCGGTTATCTTCGGTCACGCTGTAAAAGTGTACTACAAAGACGTTTTTGCTAAATACGGTAAGTTATTCGAAGAGCTTGGCGTTGATGTAAATAATGGTCTTGGTGATGTTTACTCGAAAATCGAGTCACTACCAGCAGCACAAAAAGAAGAGATTGAAGCGGCAATTCAGGCGGTTTACCAAACTCAGCCTGAACTTGCGATGGTTGATTCGGATCGTGGCATCACGAACCTGCATGTCCCAAGCGACATCATTGTCGATGCATCTATGCCAGCAATGTTGCGTTCTTCTGGCCAAATGTGGGGTCCTGACGGCAAGCAAAAAGATACTAAAGCGATGATTCCAGATCGTTGCTATGCAGGTATCTATCAAGCAGTTATCGATACCTGCATAGCAACGATCTGGAATCATCGCTTTAGTATCTTTTTGCAGTTATCG
>NZ_JAWOQS010000958.1:0-560 GCF_033438945.1 Vibrio sp. Y176
GATTTCCAGACTTCCTCGTTGGGTGGAATATGGCGCGTTTCTACTTGCCCTTCTCGCGGGCTGCGTCAACGCCGTTGGTCTTCTCGGCTTTCAACATCAAGCGATAACGCATCTTTCCGGAACCGTAACTCAGCTAGGGAATAGCCTATTAACAGGTATGGATAATTCCATTCACCTGCTCTTTATCGTATTCAGCTTTTTGATTGGCTCTGCGTTTAGCGGCTTCTTTATTGAGAGTAGCGCTTTAAAGCTTGGCCGACGCTATGGTGTGGCACTTTGTATTGAAGGGAGTTTGTTACTGTTAAGTTTAGGCTTCTTGGTCGAGGGCGACTCCTACGGCCAATACTTAGCGTCAGCAGCATGTGGTTTGCAGAATGCGATGATCACCACTTTTAGTGGCGCAGTTGTCCGAACGACACACATGACGGGGATCATTACCGACCTTGGCATTATGATTGGTGAGAGCTTACGAGGACGTCAATTTGACCGCCGTAAAGCTAAGTTGTTTCTATTCATCTTCTTTGGTTTTTTACTAGGCGGGAGCGTCGGCGCTGCATTAT
>NZ_JAWOQS010000959.1:0-560 GCF_033438945.1 Vibrio sp. Y176
GCCTTAATGCTGCTACGGTCACCGCACTCAATGCGTGTAAAGCAACGCTACTCACCCGTTCCAAGCGTGGTCATGTAGACGGCCCAAGTGACCGATTCTTGAATATCTATTTTATTGCGCAAGACATTCACGAACGCGTGAGTTCGAGCCACTACCGCTACCAAGATTTGGCAACGGAGTTTGAGCGTTCAGACGTGCTGTTCCGCTTTAAATATCTTCTTGAGACACAAGCGCAAGCTTGCCGAGATATTGCTCAAGCTATTCAACTCGGCAACGAATACACTCACACCGATGAGTCGATTCTGGCTTTGGCAGAACTACAAAATTCACTGGCGTATTTGGAAGAGCAGCAACAAGGTCATTGGAAGCGTTTGTTAATGCAGCTGACTTACCTGTTCAATAACCTCGCTACGGTTGAAAAGCAGCTAAACAACATCAATAACCCGGATGCCGAACGCCTAGAAGAAGACACGCTTGCCGATACTAACCCACATACTTTGAAAGCGATGTGGCAACGCATTTCGGCTAACTTTCATAAAGATTCGATGCTGTTTCGACAT
>NZ_JAWOQS010000960.1:0-560 GCF_033438945.1 Vibrio sp. Y176
GCCCTTCCGATAAGGCATTTTTCCACTGAGTCATCTTTCTTTCCTTACACCAAATGTTCTGGTGATAATTCCGTAATTAATTTGATACTTGAGACCATTTGGTCGAGCTGAAAATGAGGGCGTAAATGTATCACCGAGTAGAAGTGCCCTGGCGTATCGCGTTTCTCTCTAACTTTGATCTTCGCTTCGTTCAATGGGTACTTAGCTCTGAGTTCATCCGAAGCTTCGTCTGAAGCCGTTGTATATTGATGTAACCAAGTCTGAAACTCCCTCTCGAGCGATGCCGCGTCCTGATAGCCACCTATCTTGTCTCGCCCCATAACTTTGACGTAGTGTGCTATACGCGATACACACATCGTGTATTGGAGCATTGAGGTAAGTTTTGCATTAGTCGCAACATGCTTCTCTTCGTACAGTTTTGGCTTATACAACGAAACATTGGAAGTCATGCCAACCATGTCTGTTTCAGGAACTGGTGAAATCGGAATGAATCCACAATCAGACAGTTCTTGCTCTTTACGCTCAGAGACTTTTAGATTTAAAGGGCATCTATCTCTGTC
>NZ_JAWOQS010000961.1:0-560 GCF_033438945.1 Vibrio sp. Y176
ATAAAGATGGGTGATTTGTCCATTAACACGGGGGGCGACCTTAGTTACCACTCTGGTAGCCATCGCCTGAGGAGTTAACGGCATTGCTAAATCAGCAACAAGAAAATAGGCAAAGACAAGGACAAACGCGACGCAAGAATATTTGATCCAACGCGCGAACTTTTGGTCTGGAGTCATAGGCGTTTACTTCTCTTTTTTTATTAGGATTTCTGACTTTATTCGCCAAGTGAATCGAGCGCATTGTGAGCAATTTGCTCTAGGATCAAGCCCAATTTCTTTAGCTCTTGATCATTGATTTCTGAGAGCAGTTTTCGACGGACCTGCAAGATGCGTTCTTCCATTTGTATCAACAGCTCTTTGCCTTCGTCCGTTAAGCTGACAATTCGTGCTCGCTTGTCATGCTCACAACAACGTCGCGTAACGAGCGATTGCTCTTCGAGCAGTTTTAGCGTGCGCATCAACGAGGCAAGCTCAATCTCAAGCGCTTCAGCAAGTTGCTTTTGACTGATGTTGTCGCCCATTCGATACAGCTTCCAAAGCGCCGTCCAGCGCGGGTAAGT
>NZ_JAWOQS010000962.1:0-560 GCF_033438945.1 Vibrio sp. Y176
AAACAATACCGCCATAATAAATGCCATCGGATCCACTCCGTACCCGACAGCCATACTATAGCCAATCGGAAATGCTAACGCGGCAGCGGCATTGTTGGTCACCAATTCAGTCAGCACCAAGGTCATGATGTATGTGGCCACCAGCGCACCAAATACGCCCCAGCCGTTAAACGCTTCGATAAACATCTCGCCCATCCTGACGGACAAGCCAGATGAAATCATCAGCTGCGCAATAGAGAGCGCAGAGCCCACAATCACCACAATATCAATGGGAAAACGGCGGCGAAGCTCAGAGATTTGCACTATGCCAAACGCAATGAGTGCAATGATGTATACCGCGAGCCCTTTAATGATCGGCACAAGTTCAAGTAGTGCACAGGCGATAACCGCAGCAAAACCAATCAACACAATCGTCGATTTATTGGAGTCCAAACGTGCGCTGGAATCTAAGTCGTGCACTAACACAAATTCTTTACGGTGCGCTCGACGCTCAGATTCGAAACGCTTGCCCGGCACCAGCACTAAAGTATCGCCCGGAGCTAAGGTAATACTGCCCAATC
>NZ_JAWOQS010000963.1:0-560 GCF_033438945.1 Vibrio sp. Y176
AATGTGAAGCGTGTCGCTGACTCGTTTCCTCCGACCGTTCTTTGGCGCATTCAGCCAGCGTAAAACTCGGAACCTTAAAGCTCGGCTTTGGCCGTGACCTTTCAATAACCCATGCGGGTACACTTCCCCGCACGGGGTAGGTGTGCCCATTAACTTTGGAGTACACCTTATGAACCAAGTAGCTAAATTGGACCTCGCCCAAATCCGTCAACAAGCCATCAATGATGGTCTGCTGGTGGACCAATCTTCCATCGGTAAACAAGCTGGTTTCCTGACCAATGTGGCAGTGACCCCGGCAATTGTCGATGGAGTATTTGGTGCAGATGGTAAGCACTCGGTAGAAGACTTCCTTTTCATGTTTTTGCAGCTTTGTGTTGCTCAAACAAAGGTCGCTTTTACCGACAACAAGAATTGGGGAAAGATTCGTCTTTATTACCCCATGCCCACTGTAGATGGCTTTTTCAAACCCACTGAGGTTGTGATTAAGTCAGATCCTGTAACCGCAGATGTCACAATCATGATGGCCTCGGAAGAGGGCGCTCATTTGTGCTTGTGATATT
>NZ_JAWOQS010000964.1:0-560 GCF_033438945.1 Vibrio sp. Y176
AACTGCCTTCGTTGACCACCAAAATAAAGGAGGCCAAATCGGGCAGTAGAGCAATGAGTTTTGGATTAACCATAAAGATTCCGTTCTAAGCGGCGTATTAAAAGTATTGTCTGGCAGGGTTTTACGAGGTGCAAGTGTGCCAGTCTCGCTTTAACGATATTTTGCCAAAAAGGCGTGAAGAATCGGCAACCCAGACTCGTTAGTATGATAACGCTGCCAACATTGATAAATGGCGGTTTCATGTTCTGCGACTAAATCAAATGCAGTTTGAAAATTGACAGCGTTTGAATTCTTCTCTATCGCGAGTGTTTGCCATTCTCGGTATGTCACTTCGTACGGCTCAACCCAATTGAGTAGCGTGGCAACCAGCTCGGACCAAGGTAAATCGATCCACTTTTCTGCATCGGAAAGACCTTTTTCCATCATTTCTTGATGACGGTTTTCTATCTCCATTCCATGTGCTTGCAAAACAGGTTTGAGTTTTTCAGCGGTCAGTTTTTCCACGTCGACTAAAGTTTGCCAAAGCGCGCGTTGCTCTGCCTGTTTGTAGTTGTTGAGAT
>NZ_JAWOQS010000965.1:0-560 GCF_033438945.1 Vibrio sp. Y176
GTCGGAAAGCTGAATGCCAATCGCGTTAGCGAACATAGGTATGACCCGCAAAGAAATGATGTACTGGTCCGTGACCTTTCCCCACTTCCAATTCATCCGCATGAGCGATGGCTTGGCTGATGTACTGTTTTCCTAAATGCACGGCTTTGTGCAGGTTGTTGCCTTGACCAAGGTAAGACGCAATAGCGGAAGACAGTGTACAGCCCGTACCGTGGGTGTTTTGGGTCGGAAAACGCTTGGCGCTGATTAACTCGGCACTGTTTTGCATGATCAGCAGATCGTTGCTGTTTTCATCTTCTTCAAGGTGACCGCCTTTGAGCAAAATGGCTTTGGCACCAAGCGCGCGAAGGTCGTCAATCATGTCATTCATTTCAGATTCTGAGTGAGGTACAGGCTTACCTGTCAGTGCTGCACCCTCTGGCAGGTTAGGAGTGATGATGTCTGCCAGAGGAATTAGTTCTTCTTTTAATGTGCTGATTGCTGATTGCTCAAGTAGCAAATCGCCGCTGGTGGCGACCATGACGGGATCTATCACAAGATGTTTCGGCTGGTACTGTCTG
>NZ_JAWOQS010000966.1:0-559 GCF_033438945.1 Vibrio sp. Y176
ATCCATTGGCATAGAGGAATCACGAAATACAGTGGAATAAAATAATAGAAGAAGCCTAAATGGTAATAGGTGGCATGAAACGGACTATTACTCAGCACTTCTTTGACGGTTTCAAAATCGAATCCTTGTGCCGTCCAACCCGATAGATACGCGTAGAATGTCGACCAAATTAGAAAAGGCACCAACACCTTCCCCAAACGCCGCTTCACGTAATACTTGCCATCAAAAGGACGTGTATCACTGAGCATCAGAGCGCCCGTAATCAAAATAAATACCGGCACCGCCCATCGGGTCACGCTGTTCACTCCAACGGCGGTGAGCCATTGGTCCATTGGGATCACGCCCAACTCGTTTCGATAAGGCGCCAAGACATGAATAGCGATCACGGCCACTGCGGCGACGCAGCGCAATAAATCAAAAAACAGAACCCTTTCTCTCATATCCTTTCCTACCTTGGATCGCTTATCGTTTATAGCATAGGGCAATTTTCACTCAATTAAATAGTTAACAATCTGTTTTTGCTTATTTTTAACCCAACAATGACCTGTTAATTGTATTT
>NZ_JAWOQS010000967.1:0-559 GCF_033438945.1 Vibrio sp. Y176
TTTTATCCGGTGTAGAAAGACCAATTGAATCACTTCTGCGTGCAATACAAAAGGAAGTGGGGTTATCGAAAGTAACGTTATCGGAAAATCAAAAGGCAGCAACGGAAGTCGCAGGAAAGGTTGCAAAAGTGAAGTTTTCTAATACGGCAGACAAACTCGATATATATTTGCCTGAAGAGAATGGATTTAATGTTGCTCTACCAGGTAAAGAAGTTGAATCCCATTTCACCGAAATCTTACGACTTAGTGAACAAGACTTTGATGATATTCAGCAAGCGATGGTGAATTTGCGTTCGTACTTATCTGATTTGTCTAGCTCTGGGAACAATCAAAAAATTGCTTACAAAAGCATATTGGATGGAACGGTGACTCAGGATGTTGCTGCCTCCTTTGCTAGAGCAAAAGATCTCTTACCAAAACCGTTTAATCAATGGTTGGGAGAGTTGTCACAGGAATCGGTTAAGTTTGCAGAAAGCGGCTCTAAAGATCATCTAAATCAGCTTTGGGTGACTAATGTAGTGCGTCCTTATCAGCGGACTATAGCAGGTAGATACCCATT
>NZ_JAWOQS010000968.1:0-559 GCF_033438945.1 Vibrio sp. Y176
GACATGGATACCAATCAACCCATTGCCGACGTGATGACGCCAAACCCCGTGTTGATCGAAGACGATGCTAAAGTGATTCAAGCCATTTCCTTGATGCTGCAATACAACATTCGCTGTTTGCCCGTGGTACATGGCAAGCAAGTGAAAGGACTTCTAACGACAACACATTTAGTGCATAACCACCGCACGCAGTCTTTGTTCTTAATTGAGAAAATCAAATACGCGAGTTCACTCAACGCGCTGGCGGCGTTGAAAGAAGAACGTCAAACCATTTTCCAAGCGTTGGTGGAAAGCGGTGTGAGTGCGGAAATTCAGGGTCGAGTGATGTCAATGATCATGGACGCTTTCACGCGCCGCATCATCCAGCTCAATGAAGAACTGTTGGGCCCACCGCCGTGTGATTACGCGTGGTTGGTTGCAGGCTCTCACGCCCGTAACGAAGTGCACATGCTGTCGGACCAAGACAGTGCGATTGTGCTTTCCGATGACGCCACCGAAGAACATAAACTGTACTTCACTCACCTTGCCATGCGGGTGTGTAATGGTTTGGCGGCGTGCG
>NZ_JAWOQS010000969.1:0-559 GCF_033438945.1 Vibrio sp. Y176
TAATCATTGTTAACGCATTACAAACAGAGATATAAACGGTTTAACTCGATGCTTGTACGCTCTAAAAAATCAATTGAAGGATCAACTAACCCTATGAAAAGCACTTCTACACTATTGGGATTGACGATTTTTTACGCCATCGTTTTTTTATTTTCAGCATTAGAACCTAGCTCGCGTGCTGTCTGGTTTGCTGAAATCATTCCGGCGATTGGTATTCTCATTGCTATTTGGGCGATTTCGATTCGCTACCAGTTCAGCAACACCGCTTACCTTTTGATGTTTATTTGGTTGTGCCTACACACCATTGGCGCGAAATACACCTTCGCTGAAGTGCCGTTTGATTGGTTCAATAACCTAATTGGATCAGAGAGAAACAATTTTGATCGCGTAGCCCACTTTGCGATTGGTTTATATGCCTACCCGATCGCTGAGTATTTGATTCGCAACAAAAAATTCAACCCAACTTTTTCATGCTGGTTTGCGTTGTTTGCCATTATGTCTTTGGCTGCAGGCTACGAAATCATTGAGTGGTGGTATGCCGAACTGGCTGGTGGCGATG
>NZ_JAWOQS010000970.1:0-559 GCF_033438945.1 Vibrio sp. Y176
AGTTGATTGGCAAGGTGCTCAAACTGTTGTTTCAGACGCACTTCGGCCTGCTCTAAAATTTGCAGTTTTTCCGCATTAGCCTGATTCATTTGTTCGTGGCGCGCCTG
The DNA here is from genome assembly GCF_033438945.1 of Vibrio sp. Y176. Classification (NCBI taxonomy): domain Bacteria; kingdom Pseudomonadati; phylum Pseudomonadota; class Gammaproteobacteria; order Vibrionales; family Vibrionaceae; genus Vibrio; species Vibrio sp. Y176. The sequence goes on from NZ_JAWOQS010000970.1 coordinate 108, forward strand.
CTGCTCACGAAGCTGCGTTTCCAAACGGGATTTTTGTTCGCGCATTTGGCCCAGCTCATCAAAATACTGCTGACGTTCTTGTTTGACGGCTTCGAAGTAACGCAATTTCTCCATGGCCGCCATCAACTTGCCGTGCGATTGTCGCACTTCAAAGGCCGCTTTATCGCGCTCGTTGTCGAGTTCATCCAACTCTTGCTGCGCATCGGCAAGGCTTTGCTTTACTTGTTCAAGCTGTTGTTGATGAAGCTGTTTTTCTGACACCAACTGCTGTTCGAGTAGTTGAGTCTGGGTAATAAAGCGCTGCTTTACCCACCAACCCACGGCGACACCGCTCGCTGTCGCGGCAAAAAGAGAAGAAAGAATGAGAGATTGATGCTCAAGAATCCATTGCATAATAGCGAGTTAGCCTATGTTTTATATCTTTATCAATGGTATTTAGACACTGGATAAAT
>NZ_JAWOQS010000971.1:0-559 GCF_033438945.1 Vibrio sp. Y176
AACGTGCGCTTCGATACGCCAGACGGACAAGTGCAAGCGGTCAGCAACCTTTCCTACTCGATTAAAGCAGGAGAAACGCTCGGCATTGTGGGTGAATCAGGCTCTGGTAAAAGCCAATCGGTATTTGCGCTGATGGGGCTCACCGCCGACAACGGTAATGTCTCCGGTGAAGCCTTATTTCATGGTGAGAACTTACTCTCAATGTCCAAGAAACAGCTCAACCGTATTCGCGCAGAGAAAATCGGCATGATCTTCCAAGATCCCATGACCTCTCTGAATCCATTTATGAAGATAGGCAAACAGCTGAGCGAAGTGTTGATGGTGCACAAAGGCATGAGCCGAAAACAAGCCATTGCGGAATCCATTCAGATGTTGGATGCGGTGCGGATTCCTTCTCCGGAAACACGCATGAACCAATATCCACACGAGCTTTCTGGCGGTATGCGCCAACGTGTGATGATTGCCATGGCGTTGTTGTGTAAACCGGAACTGCTTATTGCCGATGAGCCAACCACCGCGTTGGACGTGACCGTACAAGCCCAAATTTTGACTCTGTTAC
>NZ_JAWOQS010000972.1:0-559 GCF_033438945.1 Vibrio sp. Y176
ACAAGACCTCTGCACCTGTTAAATTGAATTCCACTTCATGTTCATCAATACGTTCGTCTTGATTACGGAACATCAATAAGTGGTTTGCAATTCGAGCAATGTCTAAATAACTGACTTCTGGACGAGCGGTAACAAACTTTTCGTTTGAAGAGACTTCTCGAAAATCGTTGTCGAACCCCCAGCGTTCTAGCACCAACTTACTGGTTGCAGAGCAGCGAGTTTGGAAGATTTGCAACGCGATATCAGGGTCAAGGTAATTGCCACTATCCAGATACAGGTGATATTCGTTAATGAGGCAGAACAAGCCAATATCGGCCAATAAGCCAACTAGAAGTGCCTTTTCCAGCTCCAGATGTGTGTAAACAGAAGGCTCGTGTTTGTGGAATTCTTGTACGACCAGCACCATCGTGGCGCAAAGCTCTCGAGAGACGGCCGCACTTTTTACCAGTATGTCATTGCACTCTTTACTCAGATTGTCCGCGTGTTTCAATTGCTCGATAGCTTGTGCGGTCACGATGTGTCGAACGCGGAAGATACCTAAACGAGAGACGGCGGTAGT
>NZ_JAWOQS010000973.1:0-558 GCF_033438945.1 Vibrio sp. Y176
ACACGATTCGTCATCAGGTTGGATGGAAATTTTCTCTGGTCGAATAGACAAGGTTGTGTGCTCGCCGTTTTGGGTCACTCGAACCGGTTTGGCAACGAAGTGAGCGGGGCCGACCTGGACTTGGCATCGCTCTGATTGCCACTCTTTTACCACACCAGAAAGCTGATTATTTTCACCAATAAACTGAGCGACGAACGCGTTACTCGGAGATTCATACAGTTCCGTTGGCGGGGCAAGTTGCTGCACTTCGCCTTGATTAAAAACTGCGATTCGGTCAGACATAGTGAGCGCTTCATCTTGGTCATGCGTGACATACAAAATCGTAATGCCGAGCTTTTCGTGCAGGTGTTTAATCTCCATCTGCATTTGCTCACGAAGTTGCTTGTCCAACGCGCCCAAAGGCTCATCCATCAGGACGAGTTTCGGTTCAAACACAAGCGCCCTCGCTAACGCGACACGTTGTTGCTGCCCACCAGATAACTGCTTTGGATAACGACTGCCAACGTGCCCCAACTCGACCATGTCCAGTGCGCTCTGTACTTTATTTTGAATGGTTTG
>NZ_JAWOQS010000974.1:0-558 GCF_033438945.1 Vibrio sp. Y176
ATTTGAGCAACGATACGGGTTTACTCAAACATTTGACTGAAATCAGCATCACATACGTTTTTTACCGCAGGATGCTGAATCATTCGCTCGGCGAAAATAACGTAATACTCTTCTTTCAAATCCTCAACATGACCGATCAACTGCAAGCTGCGGTCATCTTCGATTTCTGACATGTAAACCGTCGGCGCCAAAAAGATTACATCATCACGGTATCTCGCAAAGGCTTTCATCAACGCGACGTCATCAAACTCTCCCAAGACATCAGGTTGTAATCCTTGGCGATCAAACCATTGAATGACTTTTCGCCCCATCGCCGTTCGACTTGCTGGGATCAACAGCTTTTTCTTTTCCAAAATTTCAGGGAACTTCACGTCTGGAATGTCAGAAGATGCAAAGAAACTCATGCTACTCTCGCCAAGCTTCTTACTATAAAGGCCTGGGCTTTGCGTCGAGTCCACCGGGCAATCAGAAAGAATCATATCCAACTTGTGCTGCGATAGCCGTTCTAATAACAGTTCGTGCGTCGACTCGTAACAACGTAGATGGATACTGTTGTCT
>NZ_JAWOQS010000975.1:0-558 GCF_033438945.1 Vibrio sp. Y176
CTTTCGACCACTGGATGAACTCCATTACGATCAAGAAGTAGCCTGGGAACCCCATTTGGTTGATTACGTCGAGTTCGATTTGTAAACGCTCGTCGTATTCTGGACGGCGCTTTTTGCGCTCTTCTTCATCAGGAAATAGGAACTCTAGACGCTCTTCCAAACCTTCTCGTGACTTCATGACCAAGAATTCAGTTTCTTCCATCCCTTCTGTTGGGAAGGCTGGCAAGAAGTATTCACCCAAACGAACGGTCACGTTACAACGCTTGGCGATCTCGACACTGTTTTCTAGCGCTTCTGGAATATCAGCAAACAGCTCACACATTTCCTCTTCAGTGCGAAGGTACTGCTGCGGGCTGTAATTTTTTGGTCGGCGTGGATCTTCTAATGTGTAACCATCATGAATCGCAACACGAATCTCATGCGCATCGAAAAGGTCTGCACTTAGGAAAACCACTTCGTTTGTCGCGACCACGGGCAAGTCATGTTGCTCAGCGAGATCGATGGCAAAGTGCAAGTACGTCTCTTCATCCGGACGACCTGTACGAATCAATTCTAGAT
>NZ_JAWOQS010000976.1:0-558 GCF_033438945.1 Vibrio sp. Y176
CTGTGTTTACAGAGGCCTACCAAAAACTGGATCCGTACTTCAATCTTTCTGCTTTCGACAGTAACCAAGATGGAACCGTTGAACCTTCAGAGTTGTCAGTGATGTTTATCTTTGCTGGTGGCGACCGTTCAACCGGATTCCTTGACCGTCCTGCTATCTGGCCACACAAATTCTCTCACAATGATGTCACGCTAGATGGCAAAAAGATCACTGACTACTGCGTGTTTGCTGACTACCAAGTTGATCATCAAGCGACGTTGGGTGTGATCGTACATGAGCTTGGCCACTTAATGCTTGGCTTGCCGGACTTGTACGCAAGGAACAGTGATGCCTCGATTGGTTCTTGGGGCGTGATGGGTGCTGGTTCATGGGCGAAGAAACCGGGTGATTCGTACTCAGGTGCTACGCCCGTTAACATGAGCGCATGGAGCAAACACGCGGCTGGTTTCGTTGTACCAACGATCACTCATGAAAGCCCGACGCCTATTTCCGTGAATAACGACGACGTCAAATTGGTGTATCTCGACCCATACTTAAAAGAGTTTGGCCCACGCGTGT
>NZ_JAWOQS010000977.1:0-558 GCF_033438945.1 Vibrio sp. Y176
ACCTTCTTGCTGTTCTGATCTTCCTTCCTTTGGAAATGATGTTCGGCATTCTAGAGAAAATTTCTCACTGGTTGGTTTCGCCACTATTTAACACTGGCGACATGAGCATGAAGGGTTTTGACTTCATCAAGCCAATCACTAAGCCTGTTGTTTCTGCTATCAAAGAACCGCTATCAACATTTGGTGACACCATGGGTGGCGTGGCTCTAATTGCTTTAGGTATCGCTACAATCTTCGTTGCTATCACAGTAATGGGTAAGCTAATGAAGAGCCTAATGGTTGGCCGTGCTCGCGATATTCTGAAGAATGCAATTGGTCGTGGCCCTATCCACGGTATCGTATCAGGCTCGATCGTGACGGTGTTGGTACAATCTTCATCAACAACAACAAGCTTGATGGTTCCACTTGTAGGTACTGGTGTTCTTAAAGTTCGTGACATTTACCCATTCACGCTGGGTGCGAACATCGGTACGTGTATCACTGCACTACTTGCAGCTACCGCAGTATCTGGTGAGTTTGCTGTGTTTGCTCTTCAGATTGCGCTAGTACACTTAACCT
>NZ_JAWOQS010000978.1:0-557 GCF_033438945.1 Vibrio sp. Y176
TTTCTTCTGCGCGAGCAACCGCAGCTTGCATGGCTTTTGCAACGATGTCCGTTAACTGATGTTCGTTGAATGTACGAAGTGCTTCGGCGGTTGTGCCGCCTTTCGAAGTCACGTTTTCACGCAGTGTCGACAGTTCGGTGTCTGGATTGCTCACCACCATACTTGCCGCACCCAGCGCTGCTTGTTGAACCAACAAACGAGCCGTTTCTTTATCAAAACCTTGAGCTATCGCTTCAGCTTGCATCGCTTCCATAAACAGGAAGAAGTATGCCGGAGCGCTGCCTGCTGCTGCAATCACATTGTTGATGCCTGATTCTTGTTCCACCCAGCAAACTTTACCAACCGCTTGCATCAGTTCTGCGGCAAAGGCTCTGTCTTGTTCTTTGACATGTTCTGGAGCGAATAAGCCACTCATGCCCAAACCCAACTGAGATGGAGTGTTTGGCATTACGCGAACCAAATTCAATTTTGTCGCTAGCATCTCATCCAAACGTGAACAATTGATGCCTGCCGCAATAGAAATCACGAGCTTGTTGCTAAAGTCGATAGATTGCAGA
>NZ_JAWOQS010000979.1:0-557 GCF_033438945.1 Vibrio sp. Y176
CGGCTAAAGTGACGACTTCAGCGGCGGAGGCGGATGAGGTGGCGAGTAGGGTCGCCAGAGTGATCCATGTTTTCATTGTCATACCTTTTATTTGTGTCTGCTTAACGGCGCCAAAACGCAGGGAAGAACAGTACAAGAATAGTCAGAATCTCCAAGCGGCCCATCAACATACCAAAGCTTAGAAGCCATTTAGCGGCATCTGGTAGTGGCGCGAAGTTTCCTGTTGGGCCGATCACGCTACCCATGCCAGGACCCACGTTGGCAACGGCGGTGATTGAGCCAGAAATGCTGGTCACGGGATCAAGACCAAGGGCACTTAAACAGCCAGCGATAAAGATGATGGTGATAAAGAACATCAACCCAAACGCCACCACAGAGCGCACGATGTCGTCGTTCACAGGACGTTGGTTGTAACGTTGCACGAAAACGCCGGATGGATGAATCAGTTTCATGATCTGTTTGTTCAACAGCGTCATAGCAATTTGGAAACGGAAGATTTTAATCCCGCCCGCGGTTGAGCCAGAACATGCCCCTGCCATCATTAAGAAGGCAAAGAG
>NZ_JAWOQS010000980.1:0-557 GCF_033438945.1 Vibrio sp. Y176
AAGCCATCTTCCCAACCAAGACCCGTGAAAATATCTCCCACAACTGAGGCTGAACCGTGACCACCCATGAAACCCGCAGACATTGTGACGCCAAAGCCAGGATTGATTTCTGGCCAGAAAAATGTAGTTAAGAGCAGGCCAAACATTGCAGCAAATAACCACTGTGAGACAGAAGCAATTTGGTTAAATGCCCATAACGAGCCTGCACGTTGTGCGACAACTTTTGGGGATGGAACATCCGTTGCTAACCCTAACGCAGAAAAAAGTGCAGCGGTTAATAGGCTTGCGTTAGCGGTAAACGTGTCTGTCCACGGTAATAGATCGAGCATGGCAGGGCCAAACACGAGACCAAATAAACCTGCCAATACAGCAGATGGAATGTACATGCGTTGTAGCAATGGCGTGTGCACGCGAATCACTTTCGCTACAATCAAAAGTAAGCCTGCGATGGCTAAGTCAGTCAGCATTAGACCTTTTGGCATTTTTTGTCCTCCAGAAAATGCATTCAAGGGGCATCATCCTTTTGACCAACCTTGATGAAATAAATAACTCCACGT
>NZ_JAWOQS010000981.1:0-557 GCF_033438945.1 Vibrio sp. Y176
TCCATATCAAACGGGGTATGTTTATTTTGATGTCGTTAAGAAGGGGCCATTCTGGATGCGACTTAAAGACAGCGGTGGTATTGCACTGCATTTATCTGGTCATTTCCCAAATCCGTACACAGAGCTTTGGAGCATTAATCACTAAAAGTGGTAAGTATGGAACAGACGATAGTAAAACCTACTCCTGGCGGAAGAGCGGCTGTATCTAAAGCTCAGCCTCAAAGATCAGCAGACAGTACTGTTGTGATATCCAAAAGCCCTGAGTTGGTTAACAACGATTCAGTTGTTGCTTATGGAGATAATCCACTATTGGCAGAAGCTAATGGTCTACTTTCGATTATTGGACAAATCAGAGCAACAGCTACTCATTCCGATCCTTTGTTTCTTAAAGAAACGCTCGCGCAAAAACTTAGGGATTATGAGAATCGTCTGCGTCAACATGATGTTGACTTGGAAACCATTGATACCGCACGTTATTGTCTGTGCTGTTCTTTAGACGAAGCAGTATTGAATACCAATTGGGGGAGTCAATCGTTTTGGACACATGATTCTCTGTT
>NZ_JAWOQS010000982.1:0-556 GCF_033438945.1 Vibrio sp. Y176
GCGTTAGGTGCTTGAAGGAAAAGGTAAGTATGGAAATTGCTTTTCAGCAGATAAACATTGATGATTTCGAATTGTGCGTAGCTGCGAGAAAAGATGCATACTTTTGTAGTTTTGGGCATTACGATGGTTTCGACGACTTCATCAGTGGTTATCGTGAACGAGTATTAGACCGGCTAGCAACATCAGGATGGTTCTATATCCATATATTTGTGGATGGTCAGTTTGCAGGGCAGTTAGAGTTTCGTAGCTTTTCACCCGAGCCGGAGACTGGCTATGTGCATCTCATTTACTTAAAGCCGAATTTTCGTGGTTCAGGACTCGCTGCAAAATTGCACGATTATATTGTAAGCGCGTTGAGTACAGCGGGTTGTTTGCGTGCTGTACTTTCAGTAAGCCGAACTAACCATAGAGCTCTCACATTCTACAAGCGCCATGGTTGGGAGTTCGTGCGCAAGAATCCCAAGCACGATGAAACAGACTTTTACCAACTTTGGCTACGCACCTAACAAACTGTTCAAGAGGGATTCGCAACGCGTGGCATTTTCACTATGCGTTG
>NZ_JAWOQS010000983.1:0-556 GCF_033438945.1 Vibrio sp. Y176
CAAAACGTTGAGCTGTATATTGAGAAGGTGCGCGGACGAGAAGCCGCACGTGTGAAGTCAGAATTTTCTGCCAAGATGTCGCACGAATTACGTACGCCATTAAATGGTGTGATTGGCTTTACTCGTCAAATGCTCAAAACGCAGCTTTCTAATAGCCAAACCGACTACTTGCAAACCATTGAGAAGTCCGCAAACAACCTATTAAACATCATCAATGACATTCTCGATTTCTCGAAATTGGAAGCCGGTAAGCTGGCGTTGGAAAACATTCCATTTGATTTCCGCGAAAGCTTAGAAGAAGTAATCAACCTACAAGCCACCAGCGCGCATGAGAAAGGTCTGGAGATCACCTTGAAAGTGGATCCGAAGATCCCGCCAGGTCTAGTCGGAGACCCGCTACGTATCCAACAAATTTTGACTAACTTGGTGGGGAACTCCATTAAGTTTACTGAGCGCGGAAACATCGATGTTAGCGTCGAAATGCGTTCACAAGCAGGTGACTCGGTTGAGCTGCAATTTATGGTGCGAGACACCGGTATCGGTATTTCAGAGCGTC
>NZ_JAWOQS010000984.1:0-556 GCF_033438945.1 Vibrio sp. Y176
TTAGAGCACGGTTAAGCGTACCGTATACAAACTGACCGATTGCGCCAGAAGTAGAGATACCGTGAGCAAGTGCATCTAGACCACCTTGGATTGTTGGCCATACAATACCTGAAACAGCACCAGCAACTAGGGCGAACAAACCAGCCATAATTGGCACTAGGCGCTTACCAGAGAAGAATGCTAGCCACTCAGGAAGGCGTGTTGCATGGAAAGCGTTGTAAGAATGGCCAGCAATGATACCTGCGATGATACCACCGAAGAATGACATGTTAACTGACGCATCGATTGTTGACGCTGTCGCAGTAAGTACGAAGTACGCAACCGCACCAGCAAGACCTGCAGCACCTTGACCGTCTTTTGATAAGCCGATCGCGATACCTAGACCAAATAACAATGGAAGGTTAGAGAAGATTGAGTTACCGGCTTGTGCCATAAACGCGATGTCAAATACATCAGGTTGGCCCAAGCGCAGTAACAAGCCTGCGATTGGCAAAGTCGCGATAGGAAGCATAAGAGCTTTACCTAACTTCTGCGCGTATCCGAGAATATTCACCTT
>NZ_JAWOQS010000985.1:0-556 GCF_033438945.1 Vibrio sp. Y176
CCAATTGATTTTGTCACGACGATTATCGATGGTGATAATCCAGCGCCGCAAGACATCTCGTTTGAGAATGAAGAATCTTCATCGACGCCAATCACGGGGACGTTTGTCGAAATTGGCAGTGACCAGTTGGCTTCTGTCACTTTTAATCAGGAAAGTTTGTCGCAATTTGATGGTTTGTTAACTGACAACCAAGTGACGGTTGCGACCTTGTCTGAAGATGGCAGTAACATCACGTTAACCGTAGCTGGTACGGGAGAGGTGGTATTAAGCATCACGTTAAACACCGACGGCACGTACCAATTTGAACAGTTCAAACCGCTTGAGCAGACGAATGATAGCGATACGATAGCGCTTTCTCTTCCAACGACGATCGTGGATTACGACCAAGATACGGTCAGCAATACCTTTGTGATTACAATTGCTGATGGCGATAACCCAGTCATTAACGATGTCACAAGCTTGTCTTTGGACGAGTCTGGCGTCGAGCAAGGTTCTCTACAGGGCATCGCGATTACTAGCGGTACCGGATCGATTTCGGCAGCCGCAGGCAGCGATA
>NZ_JAWOQS010000986.1:0-556 GCF_033438945.1 Vibrio sp. Y176
TTTTAATGTCGAGTAAAAATGCAAATAAACTGCGTTCTCCACACGACCAAATTTTTCTATTATGTGCAAATTAAAAAAGTGATATATGTCAAAGTTTGCATATTAAATCGCATTAATAATCGCCATCCCTTAAAGTTTTGACTTAACAACAAAAGGAGTAGATATGTTTGGCTTCTTTAAACGAAAAGCTTTAAAAAAAAGAGCCTTTAATCTATACAAAGAACTGGTATTTGGCAGGCTATATGAAGGCAACCGTTTCGGGCTAAATGCAGAAGACTTATGCAAAACAACAGGGCTTAATCTATTCTCGACCCTCAATCTGATTCATAGACTTATAGCGACAGGATTGGTGGAGGAGTATGAGCTTGTTGATGTCGTTTGCTACCGAGCGGTGAACGTGCCAATTTATCTAGATGACACCTCTCCGCCAAGCATTATTACCGATTATGTAAAACGTGCAATTGGCCGAGTTGATTTTAAAGGACTGGCTTAACCAACACTTTTTAAAACCGCCCCAAAAGGCGGTTTTGTCGTTTTGCACTGTCATTGCGTTTTC
>NZ_JAWOQS010000987.1:0-556 GCF_033438945.1 Vibrio sp. Y176
GTACTGACAACGGTGCAATGATTGCGTATGCGGGTATGCAACGTTTGAAGAATGGTGAAGTCGCAGATATGTCGGTGGAAGCGCGTCCGCGCTGGCCAATTGACCAGCTAACGCCAATCGCGTAATCAAACCTTGTATATTGACTGGCCTCTATTTATAGAGGCCTTTGTTTTTGTGGTTTATTTCCCCAAGAAAAAGGCGTGAGATTTCCAGACTGATGTGAGCAGTTTTCTTTGTGTTCAGTGATAGGATGGCGCGGAAGAATAATAAATGGATATAACAATGAAGAAGTTTGAAATTGAAGGTCAGCAACTTGCTTACCTAGACAAAGGCGAAGGGCCTGTGCTGCTGTTTGGACATAGCTATTTGTGGGATTGCCAAATGTGGGCGCCTCAAATTGAAGTTTTGAGCCAGTCCTATCGTTGTATTGTGCCTGACTTATGGGCGCATGGTGAATCGGACGCCGCTCCTGCTTCGACCACGTCTTTAGTTGATTATGCCCAACACATGCTGGCGCTAATGGATCATTTGGAAATCGACAAATTTTCCATTGTTG
>NZ_JAWOQS010000988.1:0-556 GCF_033438945.1 Vibrio sp. Y176
CGGCAGTGGCGTTGATTGGTCGAGTCACGCGTTCGAAGATGACCCAACTAAAGCCGATACCAAACAAGCTGACGACGATACCAACAATCCAGCTTTTCTCTTGGCTTTTCGGTAAGAGGCCAAGCAAATCAGATTCCGAGATAGAAGTGCCGATGAACCAAGTTAAACCGTTTGGATCGTAGTAGGGCGTGATGCGGATAAAAATACGTTGGCCGCTGTGGTCAAACTCAAACGTGTACGGTTGGTCTGTATGGTACAAGTCAAAACCACGCACGCGGGAGGCGCTGATTTTGATGATCGGGTCTGCGCTTTCAGAGGCGAACAAGCGTTGGCCTTTATCCGAAAACTTTGTGCCCCAAGACACCACGCTGCCAGGGCCAGAATGTGCCACTAATCGGTGTTCCTGGTCCATGATAAAGACCGATGCTTTGGTGTTCTTCTTGATGACGCGTAGAAACTCGTTGAAGGTATTGATACGAATGTCCGTTACCAATACGCCCGCAAATTCTTGGTGTTCGTACACCGGTGTCATAGCAGATAAAGTGATGTCTTGGCG
>NZ_JAWOQS010000989.1:0-556 GCF_033438945.1 Vibrio sp. Y176
TGCAATGCGCAAACACTGACGGAAGTCGTTTTCAGACATGGGGTGGTCCCATAATTTCATACCACCTCCCAATTAATAGATGTAATGCAAAGTACTCAAAAAACGAATTTGCAGACGAGCCAGCCAACCTGAAATCGTGCTATCAGGCAATAGTTGTACCGTCGCACGAGCACCCGCCGGGAAAGCTTGTGGCTGTTCGTTGATAGACAAATGCAATCTCAAACGCTGAGCATCCCTCACCCAACGGTTGGAATCTGTTGGTGTCGCGAGGCGGCCGTCTGCATCAAATTGACCCGAGCTTACCCCGGCATCCAAGCTGGTAATGCGGGCTTCAAAAACCTCTCCTGGCAAACTATCAAAGGCCACCAGTGCTCGACTATCTCGGTTAAAATGACGCAAACTTTTCTCGCGAAAGTCCGCAATAATATCAACTTGATCCGAAACCAGTGCGATAAGTGGCGTCCCCGCAGCGGCGTAAGCACCTGTCTCTAACTGCAAGTTCGTGATAACACCATCGTGCTCGGCACTTACTTGAGTGTAAGAAAGGTTAAGCTCC
>NZ_JAWOQS010000990.1:0-555 GCF_033438945.1 Vibrio sp. Y176
TGATTTCTGCCGGAGTGGTTGACCAGCGCACCATGATGTTCATTTGCGCCAAATTGGCTTTCGGTTCGTCATTGTTTACCCACCACATATCGGCAAACTCGCGGGTGACATCTTGGGTGTATAGGCTTGCATCGGTTGGGCAGATCTCGGCGCTGCGTGGCAATCGCATCACTTGTTGGTGGCGCATTAACAGACACGATTGTGTCATGGATTGCTGATGGTATTGGGTTTGCTGCCACACGCCGAGGTAGTCGATGTCGTGTTCGCTGGTGTTAGGGTAGGAAAACCACAGCATTTCAGTGCGGTTGCTGTGTTGGATGTGTTTGTTGCGCCCGAGACCTTGTACTTTCTCCATAAAGAGCTCAGTGCTTGGGTCAAAATTCATCGCGACTGAGCGATATTTCCAGTCGCCTTCATCGTCAAAGTCTTCGAGAGAGAAGCCGTTCAAGTCGTTGCGGGTGCATCCTGTGATAGAGCAACCAACAAGGTTAAACCAATCCGCAAATTTGCTAATCGGCTCGACAATATCTTCCGTAATTTGGTGATTCGGCGATA
>NZ_JAWOQS010000991.1:0-555 GCF_033438945.1 Vibrio sp. Y176
CCAAACTCAATGTTGTCACGACAAAGACGTAACTACCTTTATGGCGAACTTCAGAAGGCATTAACCAGTTCAATATTAGCGGCATCAACATACCAATCAACACAACACCAACCCAGAACCACTGCGCCCAAAAGCCGTTGGATATTGCATTCCAAGCTGCGACTTCGTTTTGTCCCCCGCTGAAAATCAGGCCAGTAAAGAACGTTACTAAAACGAACAACTCGAATAATACAACCGGACGTTCAAAGCCATGCACCCATGAAACACTAGGACTGGATGTCGGCTCTTTAAACACTAAGATTCCGAACATCAAACATGCCGCTGCGCCCGAAGAAAGGCTTGAGAATAGGAACAAAATCGGCAACACCGGATTGTTGAGCATCGGGTAGGTTTTAAGTGCCGATAGTAGGAAACCAGTATATGCCGCCAGTACTATCGCCAAGAAACCCAAGAACAACTCGATGGCATTACTCACCTTTCCAGCCTTGATCAAAAAGCCATCCACAAAGTCGAGTAATCCGCTCGGTAATTTGCCTTCACAAAAGCTGATGATTT
>NZ_JAWOQS010000992.1:0-555 GCF_033438945.1 Vibrio sp. Y176
CGTATTGGAATGGGTAGCGGATCAGACCACTCTTTTGTTCGAAAATCTTATGGAAAGGCTTGTTACCATCGTAATCACGAACTTCTACGATTGAAGGATCGGTAGCGCTCTTAGTTGGGTGGAGTAAGTACTTACCAAGATTGTTTTTGTCGTTATCGACAATGATGGTGTAGCCTGTGTCGCCCCACTTAATCTCTTCTAGTGCATCAAACAGAGTTTGTGTGGCTTGGTCTACTGGCAAACCGATAAATGACAAGCCAGATACGTTACCGTTAGCGTCTTTGATTGGCGCGTAATAGGTAATGTAGCGTTCGCCATATAGTTTGATTTGCGCGTAGTAAGGTTTTCCGCTCTTTAAGAGTTGGTAACCAGGATGGTTGCGTCCAAGAGTCGTGCCTACTGCACGCTTACCTTGCGGATCTTTTAATGATGTTGAAACGCGAATGAAGTCATCACCAAGTGGTGCAAATAACGTTGCGATTGCTCCGGTATCACGCGTGAAGCTGTCGACCAGCTTTGTGTCGTTAATCAAACTTTCGCTGTATTGCGTGATAT
>NZ_JAWOQS010000993.1:0-555 GCF_033438945.1 Vibrio sp. Y176
TTCGTCTGAACAAATAAACCCAAATCCTTTGGCATTGTTAAACCACTTTACTGTACCTGTAGCCATGCTTATAAATCCCTCATGCATTTTTTACTGATGTTGTTACAACAACCAAGTTATACCTTTAACTTGGTACTACTGTTAGCGACCGCTAACAAACGTCTCATTGATACAGAATCACATTCACCAAGTTGCTTAAATTCAAACTGATCCAGAATGAGGATTTATGCATCAATACTTTCCACTGTAGTCAATGAATCCATACAGTCAATAGTGTCGAGCAACAAACGGAAACATAATTGAAAACAAATCACTTTTGAGATTAACAATTTTGCAAACTGTTTTTTGGACGTACACCGAAGTTTAGATATTTAGACCAAAAAGCGACGGGTTACGTAAAATCCATACTGTTGGTGTTGCTTATGATAGTGAAATCATCGGATTGAATAAAAAATGAAGTTTTCGTGATAAATAACATTTTCTCAGTGAGGAAGTGTGATCTAACACAGAAATTAGCATTGGTTAGATTCTGTTCGTTAGTGAGAAAAGAGAGTG
>NZ_JAWOQS010000994.1:0-555 GCF_033438945.1 Vibrio sp. Y176
ACGGCGAACCACAAAGGATGAAAGGGATTCATGATAGAGCTAAAACATTTGCGAACATTAACTTCGCTTCGAGACACCGGCTCGTTAACTGCTACGGCTACTGCCTTGCACTTAACGCAATCCGCTCTTTCTCACCAAATCAAAGATCTCGAATCTCGTATTGGCGGTCAGTTATTTTTACGCAAAACTCGCCCAGTAAAATTTACCTCTGAGGGTGAAATTCTCTTGCGCCTCGCGGAAGATATTTTGCCGAAGCTGGCAAGAGCAGAAAACGAACTGGCAAGTTTGAAAGAGGACGTCAACGGTCGATTACACATGGCGATCGAATGTCACTCATGCTTCCAATGGCTAATGCCTGCTCTAAGGGAATATCAATTGGCGTGGCCAAGCGTCACGTTGGATTTTTCGTCCGGCTTTGGGTTTGAGCCCTTACCCGCATTGTTGGCTGGCGAGTTAGATCTCGTTATCACGTCGGATATTCAACCTCGTTCTGAGGTACATTATGAACCGTTGTTTGACTTCGAAATGCGCCTAATTACTGCGACCAATCATCCA
>NZ_JAWOQS010000995.1:0-555 GCF_033438945.1 Vibrio sp. Y176
AAATCTTGCAGCATGTTAGGTACGACGACCAATGTTGTTTCCAGCTTTTCTGGTTCGGTGGTGCTGAGTTCAATAAGTTGCAGCAGAATATCCTCAAGCAGCGCTTCTTCTTGTGTTGCTTCGCTGACAAAAATCTTGATTTGTTTGTTACGCTGCGGCTTTGCAGCGAAAGGACACAAATTCAGACCAATCACGACATCATTAAGCCATTGATCGACTTGTTGAGTGATCGCATTAATATCTGTATTCGGTGTTTCTTGTGTTGAGCGCGTTGGCATACGACTTTCTTGCTTTTATGAATTTGGCGCAAGCATAGCAGAGAAGTCGATTAACTTCTTCCCAAGCTTGCTACATCAGTGTTGCTGTCGGTATCTACGCTTTCACAAATGTGTTTTAAGTAGGCAATGGCAGCAAACATCACGGCATACAAAACGCTTCCGCCAAGCAGTACGGTTGGCCAACCGCCATGTTGCCAACAGTAGAGCAATAAAAAACCACCTAAACTTCCGCCAACATAGTAGTGCACCAAGTACAAAGCTGTTGCGGTTGCTTTTG
>NZ_JAWOQS010000996.1:0-555 GCF_033438945.1 Vibrio sp. Y176
CTTTGATGATGAACGGGATTTTTGGTTTCGCTTCGACGAGAGCACTCCCTTTTTCAAAATTAGCGACAACCCGAATAGTCCTATCATTCAAGCCGTCAATTTCGACGACAACATGGTGTGGATATTCTTCATCGCTGGTTTCGCGCTTTACTGTGTTTTGCTGATCTGGTTTTTAAGCCGCAGAATTCGTGAACTAGAAAGAGTCACCGTCGAATTTGCGTCTGGTAATTTCAAAGCCCGCGCAAGCACGGCCAGCGCCAAATCGGTTGGCACATTGAACAAAAGCTTCAATAACATGGCCGATAAAGTCTCTCGACTCATTACCAGCAATAAAATGCTCACCAATGCGGTTGCTCACGAGCTACGCACACCAATTTTTCGCTTGCAATGGCAGGCTGATTTACTCGCCGACTCCTCTCTAAATGAACAACAGACAAAGTACGTAAATAGCATCGTTGAAGACATTGATGAGATGGAAGAAATGGTCGAAGAACTCCTTTACTACGCAAAAATGGAGCGCCCAGAAACAGAGCTTCGGACCGAAAGTCTTGAGCT
>NZ_JAWOQS010000997.1:0-554 GCF_033438945.1 Vibrio sp. Y176
TTGTCTGCCACGATGTCCGCCACAGGCGCTACCGTGAAGTTCACCGTTTGGCTAACGCTCTCGCCGCTTGGATCGGTAGCCGTAAAGGTCAATGCTTCTGAGCCGTTCCAATCCGCAGTTGGAGTGAACGTAGCAATGCCATTGACGATCGCCACTTGAATGTTGCTGTTGCCAGAAACGCTGAAGCTCAGCTCGCCATCCACGTTATCTACATCGCTGAAAGCGGTATTTAGATCGATGCTGTATGGCGTAAAGTCTTCTGCCAAGGTTTGGTCTGCGAGGTTGCTCTCAACCACAGGCGTGTCATTCACCGCATTCACGGTGACGTTGACCGTCGCTTGGTCAGTCAGCGAACCATCGGTAATGGTGTAAGTGATTGCAGCGTCACCATTGAAGTCCTCTGCCGGTGTGAACACCAGTTTGCCATCAATAATTTCAACTGTCCCTTGGTCACTCGGCACAGATGCCGAGTCAATCGACAGCGTATCGCCATCAATGTCAGTATCGTTTGGCAGGACATCAATTGTCACTGGCGTGTCTTCGTCAGTAACAGC
>NZ_JAWOQS010000998.1:0-554 GCF_033438945.1 Vibrio sp. Y176
AGTTTCGCGTCCTCCGCTCCTGGTAGTGTCCAAGCTCGCGTTGACATTCCGTTGGTGAGCGTGCCCATTGATGTGAGTTTTTTCTCGCTGCCGTCGGTCATGGTGACTTTGATGTCTTTTAAATCGACGGTGCCTTGAATGCACTTTATTTTGATTTTACTGAAGTTACGGTTTTTGATCAGACTATTTGGCGTAACGGTGTCTGTCTCCGTTTGGAAGTTGACGGTCTTGGTTGCGATCAGCTCCCAGTCATCATTATTGCTGCTCGCAAATGTGGAAAAACTGATGGTCGCTACCATCATCACAGTAAAGAGTGATTGGAAAAGCTTCATAACACCTCTGACTTTTTGATAGGATTGCCTCGTTCAAACAGGTGACGAAAAATGTCAATTAACGAGAAACAGTATTTACACGAAATGGGAATCACCTCGTGGGAGTTGATTCATCCAGAAAGGTTGGCAGGCTATCAACCGCCAACTATAGATTTGCCAAGTTCTTGCAAACTTCTGCTGGTCTCACCCATCTGTCCTACGAATGAGACAGCGATACTGTTC
>NZ_JAWOQS010000999.1:0-554 GCF_033438945.1 Vibrio sp. Y176
TGACATGGCACAAGATGTCGCGACGCTTCTTCAGCACTTAAACGTAGAGCCATCGATAATCGTCGGCCATTCAATGGGTGGTAAAGTCGCGATGAAACTCGCTGATATAGCACCAAATCTTGTAAAACAGTTGGTCGTATTGGACATGGCTCCAGTAGCTTACCAGACCAATCGTCACGACAACGTATTTGATGGTTTGCTGGCCGTTATCAAAGAAAAACCTGCGAACCGTCAACAAACGTTAGAAATCTTAGCTCAACACATTGAGATGGATGGCGTTAGACAATTTCTCTCAAAATCTCTGTTTAAAAATGAAGACCATATGGCTTGGCGATTTAACGTCGACAGTTTATTAAGTAACTATGCTGAGATCATTGGTTGGCAAGATATTGCTCCTACCGAGATCCCGACACTCTTCATTAAAGGCGGAGATTCGGACTACTTAATGCCAGAGCACCAACCGTCAGTACAACGACAATTCAAACAAGCTAAAGCACACATTATTGCCAACACTGGCCATTGGTTACACGCAGAAAAACCTGCTGAAGTGATGC
>NZ_JAWOQS010001000.1:0-554 GCF_033438945.1 Vibrio sp. Y176
CTTCCATAACTGGGTTATTCGAGATCTGCCGCTTTGCCAAACTTACTACCCAATGACACTTGCAGAAACCGCTTCTATTTTTGCAGAGAATATCGTACGCGATCATTTGATCTCGAAAGCAGAAAGTGTGGACGACAAACTCGAAATGCTTTGGGAAGAGCTGTCTTCTGCGCTGGCGTTAATGATCAATATTCCTGTTCGATACGAGTTTGAAAAAGCATTCTACGAACGTCGTCAGGAGGGGGAATTAACCGCTCAGGATTTCTGTAATCTGATGTCAGAAACGTGGAAAGATTGGTACGGAGACGTGATGAGTGAAGCTGACCCTTATTTTTGGGCAAGCAAGCTGCACTTCTCGATTGCCGATGTGAGTTTCTATAACTATCCGTATCTATTCGGCTTCTTGTTCAGTAAAGGCATTTATGCGCAACGTGAAGCTAAAGGTGAAAACTTCTACATTGATTACGTTAATTTACTGCGTGATACTGGCAACATGATGGCAGAAGAGGTGGTTGAAAAACATCTATCGATGGACTTAACCAAACCAGACTTCT
>NZ_JAWOQS010001001.1:0-554 GCF_033438945.1 Vibrio sp. Y176
CGCGTGGCAAGAGAGGGAGTTTTCTTCTCGATAACGGCGAAGTAACTCAAGTAACAAGCGCGAGTCCACACCACCACTAAACGCGACAACGACCTTCGTTTGAGGTTGATAATAGGTGTTCAATACATGAGAAAACTGCTGGTAAAGCGATTCCATAAGCGATCCGATAGGTACAAAAAAGGGTTAGACATATGTCCAACCCTTTCTATTTTATCCGTTATCTCGCGAGATATCAGCAGTAACCGTAGTTCATTAGACGTTGGTAACGGCGTTCACGTAGCGATTCTTCATCTAGCTGCTCAAGATCTTCTAGCTGACGAAGTAGCGTCGCTTTCATGTTTTCAGCCATTTTAACGTGATCGCGGTGCGCGCCACCTAGTGGCTCTTCGATGATCTCATCAATTAGCTCAAGTTCTTTAAGGCGAGGAGCAGTTAGACCCATTGCTTCTGCTGCTTGAGGCGCTTTGTCAGAATCACGCCATAGGATTGAAGCACAACCCTCTGGAGAAATTACTGAGTACGTAGAGTACTGAAGCATGTTCACGTAGTCGCCT
>NZ_JAWOQS010001002.1:0-553 GCF_033438945.1 Vibrio sp. Y176
ACCTCGTCTAGCAGAAAGCTGGGAACGTGTTAACGACACAACGGTACGCTTCAAACTGCGTGAAGGCGTGAAGTTCCACTCTGGTAACTCGCTAACAGCGGATGATGTGGTGTGGACATTTGAGCGTCTACAAAGCTCTCCAGACTTTAAAGCGATCTTCGACCCGTACGAGAAAATCGTAAAAGTGGATGACTACACGTTCGATTTGGTTACTAAAGGTCCATACCCACTTGTTCTGCAAACGGCGACGTACATCTTCCCTATGGACAGCAAGTTCTACTCAGGTAAGACAGAAGACGGCAAAGACAAGTCTGAACTAGTGAAGCACGGTAACTCATTTGCATCGACTCACGTTTCCGGTACTGGCCCATTCATCGTGACATCACGTGAACAAGGCGTAAAAGTGGAATTTGAACGCTTCAAAGATTACTGGGATAAAGCGTCGAAAGGTAACGTTGATAAGCTAACGCTAGTACCAATCAAAGAAGACGCGACTCGTGTGGCTGCGCTTCTTTCTGGTGGCGTCGATATGATTCACCCAGTAGCGCCAAAC
>NZ_JAWOQS010001003.1:0-553 GCF_033438945.1 Vibrio sp. Y176
CAGGGTTTGTAGCGCGCAAGCTGATGACCGTTGACATGGTCACCCTCGCAAGCCCTAGCTATGTGCAGCAATATGGCATGCCAATACACCCAAAAGAGCTGGCCGAACATCGAACTCTCACTGGTTCAGTTACGCGTTGGAGCTATCGTAAAGCAGGGAACCCAAATGACCACGCCGATGTGGTCGTAAAAGGCAACTTGCGCTGTAAAAATGGACGAGCGTTAGTCATGGGCGCACTGCACGGCAACGGCATTATTCGTGTTCCACTGAGTTACTGTGCAGAAGAAGTGGAGCTAGGCCAACTGATAAAAGTGATGCCTGATTGGGAAATCCCGTCGGTGCCCTTTTCCGCCATATTCCATCGAGATCGCTATCAACCGAAACGACTGCGAACTTTTATCGATTTCATCAAACAGAAGTTTGAAGGCTCCTAATCTTACAGCTCAGCTCTCGCTAGATGGGATTCTCCAACTTGCCATAAATATAGGCCAATTCTGCGACGGTTTTGGCTGAGAACTTTTTCAGTAAGCTGGCTCGATGAACTTCCACTGTT
>NZ_JAWOQS010001004.1:0-553 GCF_033438945.1 Vibrio sp. Y176
CATCCCAAAAAACAGTGAGAGGAACTGATCTTCCTCGCAGCGAATTACTTTCCAAGAGTCAATATAATCGCCGACTTTGAGCTCCGGCCCCGGAGGAGAAACGCGAATCGGTTTTCCGCCACCAAAAAAGATGTCGAGCCATTCACGTGTGCGCCACAAAATGTTGGCAAAGTAATAGCCTTTTTCACGACTCCCGATTTTTTGAGCCACTTTCCATAATGCCGCAGCGGAGGCTTGAGTTTTTATGCTCGCACCGGCTTGTTTAGGGTAGTAGCCATACCCCGGTTGCCATCGACGAAGTGCCGCTGGCTCAAAGCCCCAAACATTACTGCGCACAAACGTGCCTTCATCTTGGATGGTATCGGATACCGCTTGCTCGTAGCTGATCAGCGTTTGCGGAAATCGTGCTTCAATCGCTTTGGAATCGGCGATGTAGTCATGCTCTAACCCTGCGAGTAATGCTTTGCCGATGTTTGCTGGCACAGAGGTGACCAAACCGAGCCAGTACGATGCCATTTTGGGGGTAAGCAACGGTGTCGACCACAGCCGATAA
>NZ_JAWOQS010001005.1:0-553 GCF_033438945.1 Vibrio sp. Y176
TGTCATTTTAAATGAAGACCAAGAGTTACTACTTCAGCAGAAATCAGACAACACATGGAGTCTTCCTGCTGGAATGATTGAACCTCAAGAATCTCCAGTTCAAGCATTGGTTAGGGAAGTTCGTGAGGAAACTGGTTTAGCTGTTAAAGTAGAGCGTCTACTTGGTGTATTTGGCGGTGAGGGTTTTGGATTTACTTATCCAAATGGCGATCAAGTTGAGTACACCGTAATCATGTTTAAATGTGTGGCAGACAGTCAGTTACAAACTGCAACCGACGATGAAACAGTGGCTTTAAAATGGTTTTCAAAGGGTAACTTGCCAAAGCTTGAGCTACCTTACCCGATAGAGTGTTTGTTTGCAGAAAATGATTCAGTGTATTTCGCTGGCTAGAAAGCTAACAAGTTGCTTAAGTGTGATTCAGCACGCGTGGCACTTTTAATATGCGGTAGTTTTCGTGTTGAAGTGCCATGCAGCAGCTTGGTCATTGCGTGCTTCACACCTTAGCAAAGCGTTAAGTGCAATCAACAATAGTGACATCAAAAAGTAGGGAAG
>NZ_JAWOQS010001006.1:0-553 GCF_033438945.1 Vibrio sp. Y176
CTAACTCGCTGTGCTCCAGTCGCTCTAGCGCTTCTGACATACGCAACGGCAGTTCAACAGCATCGTCACTTAAGGTTGGCGGACATTGGTCTTTGGTGTAGTTATCACTCGCTAATACTGCGGAAAGTACTACTGCAGCGAGAATGTAAGGGTTAACGTCAGCGCCAGCGATACGATGCTCAATACGACGGTTTTTACTGTCGCTAATCGGCACACGCAGCGCCACGCCTCGGTGGTTTTCTCCCCAGTCAGCTTTTGTTGGCACATATGCACCCGGTAAAAAGCGGCGGAAGGAGTTAACGTGCGGACAAATCAAACCCATGGCATCGGAGGGTTGTGACAACATGGCTGCCATGGTTTGATAGAAGAAGGGGCTAGCTTGACCATCGGTTTGACTAAAGTGGTTGTTACCATCTTTATCAACCAAGCTGAGGTGAATGTGCATGCCATTACCCGCTTGTTCACCAAAAGGTTTCGCCATAAATGTCGCATCAAACCCGTGCTGGTGAGCCACTTGGCGAATCAAACGTTTTGCAATGATGATTTCATCACA
>NZ_JAWOQS010001007.1:0-553 GCF_033438945.1 Vibrio sp. Y176
CCTTGGTGCTGGGTGCCACTCCTGTGCCTTTCTTGTACCAGCTTTCAAGAGTGCCACAGCAGGTTGCGTTTAAGTTTGCTAAGCAACCTTAACAAACATCTTATAGCCTATTTACTTTAAATCCTGAATGCAGAGCTTATCTTCTTCCAGACACTGTTTATAAGTGTGTAGGCCTGTCGACTGTGGGACAGATGTAAAGCTCTGGGTAGCCCTGCACTAACATGATAAACTTTTCCACGTTTATCTGACTGAATATTTACAGAAGAAGGGAAAGATATCTCTCAGCTGTGATTGGTTTGTAACCTGACTCCTGTCTGACTGCTGAGCGTGGACACTTCCTGTGTCTGTCCTTTCAAATTAAATTCCCACATGGTCCAGTCATATAGGTTTTGATTTATTTTGACAAGGTGCAGCTAGACAGATAGAATAGAGTTTCACGACTAAGCAACAAATGACATCTTGCCAACTAATGACCTTTCTGGTCGACTAATGTTTGATCAACTACTAGGGGGGCAGCCCAACCTAAAAAATAAAAACAATAAAGCACATTGCG
>NZ_JAWOQS010001008.1:0-552 GCF_033438945.1 Vibrio sp. Y176
GTTGAAAAGCATGTTGAGATTGACGTTGAAGTGAAGATAGAAATTCAGATTGTGCGTGCATGGGGTCTATCCGATGTTGAGCTGCCGCCATGTTATCACATCTGCTATTCGGAGCATGCTTCCACACGCTCAAGATCGCAGACATAAAAAAACCGCCCGAAGGCGGTTATCGTTAAAGCTTAGTTTTATTGCATTTTGCTTTGAACAAAAGCAAGAATTTCTTCCATCAAGCTGTCATCGACTTTCTTCAGATTGAGAGCAAGATTGCTGCCTTTACGACTGTAGCTTGCTCGACCTTTGACAAGATCAACTTTTTCAGCCTTTTTTGCAGGTTTAGCTGGTGCTAACTCTGAGATCCAACTTTCGATGCTTTCCGTCACTTCTTTGGTCAAACGAGCCACGCCTTGTGCCTTGCTACGTTGCCACAAGTAACCTTCAGATGTACGGCATTTATCCAACAAGTTTTGCTGCTGCTCAGCGGTCAATGTTGAGAACTGTTTGTGGAGTTTAACGATGGTTGGACGACCTAAATCGCCAACATTTGGATACGCT
>NZ_JAWOQS010001009.1:0-552 GCF_033438945.1 Vibrio sp. Y176
GTTTTCTGCCAATGCTGGTGTTTGATAACCCATGGTGATGTCGGCGATGTCACCAAGACGAATCAACCCCGAGCCAAACTCTCCGGTGCCACCATTGATGATTAAATTGCGAATGTCTTCTAGAGACTGAAACTCACTGGTTTGCGCAATACGAATACGCTCTGTACCTGCATCGAATTTTCCCGCTTCGAACGTGCTGTTTTGTGTGCTCAGTTGGTTCCAAACTTGTGCGATCGACAAACCATATTGAGCCAAGCGCTCGTCTGGCATATCGATATGTACAACGCGAGGTTGAACGCCGTGTAGCTCGATCTTTTTGATGCCGTCGACGGCTTTGATTTGGCGTTGCAGCTCTTCGGCGTAGCGACGCAACTCTTCTGGCGCAGCATCTGTGCTGTGGATAGAGAAAAGCATGCCGTAGACTTCAGAGAACTCGTCTTGTACTACGCTGATCTGCGCGCTGGACGGCAGCTGCAGTTTTACATCGTCCACTTTGCGTCTCAATAAGTCCCATTCCTGCGGAAGTGCTTTGGAATTAAGGCTCTCTTTGAG
>NZ_JAWOQS010001010.1:0-552 GCF_033438945.1 Vibrio sp. Y176
ACCCAGTAGTGGAGCTACAGAAGCAAACAGTTTGATTGAGCTGATAAAGCGTTCAATGCTTGGTGCATTGCGTAGGATGATTTCGTCCAACTTTGCTTCCAGATCTTCAAGGTTGTCGCCTTTGTGATCTTGGTAAGCTTGGATAACTTCACCTAGAGGGTTGCCAGGGATAACTGTGTCTGATTTCGCCTGTTTACGCATTTTGCCACCGATGATCTGAAGGCGTAGGAAGCACAATAGCGCGATGATGACACCAACAGCGCCCATTGCTAGGATGACGTAACCAACGATACCGCCTTGGTCAATACGCTCCTGAACGGTAGGGCTCTGTACTAGTAGCGATAGAATTACGCCACGAGATGGATCAAGGAATAGCGGCTCATAAGTGCCTTTTGCTGATTCAAAACCAGCCACTTGGCTTGTGATGTTCTTGCTTGGCTGACGTGATAGTTCTTCGAACTTGCCAGTTTGAGGTACATAAATGACGTATTTGCCATCTGCAATTGCGTTAAATTCTCCTACTAGCGTTACGTCGCGAACGGCTTCTTTACC
>NZ_JAWOQS010001011.1:0-551 GCF_033438945.1 Vibrio sp. Y176
GCCAAGCTGCTCTTGCACTGTTCTAATATCGGCACCAGATTCCAATAAATGCGTTGCAAAGCTATGTCTTAACGTGTGACAGGTGACTGTTTTTTCTATGCTTGCATCGAGCGCGGAGCGCTTTACCGCTCTTTGAATAGCGCTTTCATTTATATGATGTCTTCGCAGTTGCCCTGTCTCTTTGTCGACACTTAACTTGTTAGACGGAAACAAAAAGTGCCAATTGAAATCTAATTCTGCATTCGGATATTTACGGCGTAAACCTTCAGAGATGTAAACACCTGCGTATCCGGGTACATGCTGGTCCTTGAAGTAGTAGTTTCTTGCGAAGTTCATCTGCGATTTTAGTGGCTCATGGAGCTCTTTCGCCAATGTGACCGTACGGTTTTTTCCACCTTTCCCTTGCCAGACTCTCACTGCACCATAGTCATAATCTATGTCTTGGATTCTTAGTCTAAGGCATTCCATAATTCGAAGCCCAGAACCGTATAGGAGTTGGATGTGAAGCTTATATCTCGGATCGATATGTTGCACAAACCTGCGGACTTCAT
>NZ_JAWOQS010001012.1:0-551 GCF_033438945.1 Vibrio sp. Y176
ATCCAGCGTGGATAGCCAGCAACATGAGATGCTGTTAACCATGCTGATGACACCTGATGAGAGGGAATCATTAACTGCACGCGTTAACATTCTTAATGAGCTTCTCAAAGGGGAATTATCTCAACGTCAGATCAGTCAGATGCTTGGTGTTGGCATTGCCACGATCACTCGTGGTTCAAATGAGTTGAAGTCGAAATCCGAAGTGGAAAAAGACAAGCTGAAACTCTTATTAGAGCAAGTGGCTCAAGTCGCGAAGTAACAGAAAAGGGCGGAAATATCCGCCCTTTTTCGTATCTGGTAATTCGAATTAAAGATTGGCAGGGAAGTGGTCTGGATTCGTAAATGGAATCAGCGCCAGAATTAATGCTTGATGATACACCGAGCTACGAGTTAATTGGTTTTGGGTCAGCAAGCTGATTGCGCCGCCCTTTTGTTTGATGTTTTCGGTGCCAAATACTTTGTCCATCACATCACCAAGTTCATTAGCATCTGCAAGTTGAGCTAATACTTCTGGCGGTAGCATCAAACTGGCTGAGCGAGATTCTCCACGA
>NZ_JAWOQS010001013.1:0-551 GCF_033438945.1 Vibrio sp. Y176
AATACGCGCGGCGGAAAGCGCAGGTCAGCGTCATATCGGATTGCAAACCGCGATTGAGCAGCTTAAAGGCGGCGAAAACATCGTGGCGAAGTTGGTCAAGATGTTGGCGTTTCCTTATGCCCTTAGTGTTGGTGCTGGTTTCTACGGTGTCTACATCGCTGACAAGATGCTCAGTGCCATCGATAACCAACCAGGCATTGGCCTAACCGTGCGCAATTTTTTTGCCGACTATGGCATTGCCATCGCCGCGGTCTTTGCCTTGCTTCTCCTGGTACTGGCCATGGCACTGCCCAACTGGAAAGGCAATAGCCGCGGGCTCAGTAACGATTGGCCACTGTTCTCACTGTATCGCGTGGCTGTGGCGTCCACGCTGCTGAAAACGCTCGCAAACCTCACCCAATGCGGCATGAAACTCAGTGATGCCCTAGTGCAAACCGAAATCCGCAATACGCCGTTTGCCAAAGCGCACATCCAAACCATGCGCGAGCAAGCGATTCGGCAAACCAACCTCGGCGCCATTCTCGATACGGGTCTCTTACTGCCAAACGAAC
>NZ_JAWOQS010001014.1:0-551 GCF_033438945.1 Vibrio sp. Y176
AAAGGTTTCGGAGATGCGACAGTACAGAACTTTGGTAGTGCTCGCGATGTGATGGTGCGTCTTCGTCCTCGTGACGACGTTTCTGGCGAAACGCTAGGTAACCAAATCATCGGTGCGATCAAAGAAGGTACCGGTGAAAGCGTAGAAATGCGCCGTATCGAGTTTGTTGGTCCAAACGTTGGTGATGAACTAACTGAAGCCGGCGGTCTGGCGATCCTAGTGTCGCTCATCTGTATCCTGATTTACGTATCAATGCGATTTGAATGGCGTCTAGCGGCAGGTGCTGTAATGGCGTTGGCGCACGATATTATTATCACGCTGGGTGTATTCTCATTCCTACAGATTGAAGTGGACCTAACTATCGTGGCTGCGTTGCTAACGGTTGTTGGTTACTCGCTCAACGATACCATCGTAGTATTCGACCGTATTCGTGAAAATTTCCGCAAGATGCGTAAAGGTGATCCTGCGGACATCATGGATGCTTCGATTACACAAACATTGAGCCGTACGTTGATTACTTCTGGTACAACGTTGTTTGTAGTTATTGCACT
>NZ_JAWOQS010001015.1:0-551 GCF_033438945.1 Vibrio sp. Y176
ACTCCATCCCGCCACCGTAGTAGAACCATGCGTATTGTTCTGTCGGCAACATTCCGAAAGGCATAGAAGTGAAGTAAAGCGTGTTTGGCACTTTGCCTTTCCAGTAATAAGACGCAGAGTGTCCCATGTCGTATTGGCCGGATTTCACCATGTCAAATACGCCAAATGGTGCTTTGTGTTTGTTCGCAGAGTCGATACGAATTTGTAGACGGCCGTTTGACATTTCCTCTGCCATTTTCGCCATATTTTTCGTCGTGTCGCCAAAGATTGGGAAGTTAGGCCCCCACGTTTCAGCCAGCTTTAGGCGATATACTTTTTCAGCAGCACTTGCAGAAGTTGCCACGAATGTCATCGCTGCCACTACGGCAGTCATTTTGAGCACTCGTTTCAAAGATTTTTGGATAAGACTCATCGTTCACGTCCTTTGTCACCAAGGTTATTGTTGTCATCCATTTCATGCGGATTTGAAGTACAACAAGCTGACCAGCACCATTCTCATGTCAAAACATGAGCCGAGTAGCGACACTTGAAGTAACTTGGGTATAAAGATG
>NZ_JAWOQS010001016.1:0-551 GCF_033438945.1 Vibrio sp. Y176
GTGTATCCCTTAAAGGGACAATTCACCCCCATATCAAAAATACATTTTCCCTCCTAACTGTGGTGCTATTTATCAGTCTAGATGGTTGTGAGAGTGTTGAAGATATCAGCTGTGGAGATGTCTGCCTTTTCTCAAATATAATGGAACTAAATGTCACTCGGCTTGCGATGTTCAAAGCTCCCCAAAAAATATGTCTCTTTCCAGAAATCGTGACCCAGTTACTCAAGATAATCCACAGACCTTGTTGTGAGCAGTTTCATGTAGGAACTATTTTCTTTCTACCGAACTACACCCACCAACTGTATCACTGTGCAGAAGGAAACGTGCATCTACTGCTAGCTCACCTAGCACCAAGGAGGTAGCTAGCGTCACAGCTCAGCCAATGAGGACACCATTAATGTTAATATCTCCTGCTGTCATGAGCACGAGCCTCTCATCCATGAGTAGGCACACGCTTCCTACTGCGCGGTGATACTACTTACTAGCACAAGAGCACATTAGCATTAGCACATTAGCATTTTGTGACAAATACAGAAACATACAATATCATG
>NZ_JAWOQS010001017.1:0-550 GCF_033438945.1 Vibrio sp. Y176
ACTGTTAATTCCTTGTGCGGCAAAACGTCTAGACTGGGCATCTACGGTTAACTTCTTCCAGCATTTGCCTACGGTTTATGAGATGTTCCCAGAAGATTGGAATGGCTTAGAGTTTGTTCGTCTAATGCCAACCATGTTCGAAGACGACAACAAGAAGCAAGTCTCGGTATTGACGGAAATGAACTATCTGCTTGGTGACCAAGTGATGATGGCAACCATTCCACGTAGCCGTGCATTTGAAACGTGTGCAGACACCTACAGCACTGTGTTTGATTTAACCGTAAGTGATTTCGAAGGCGGCAAGAAGACACTTGCAACTGCTCAAGATGCGGTTCACAAAAGCGCATTGGAATTGGAGCGCGTATTGCACTCTAACTGGCCGTCATTAAATCAGGGGTAAACAGTAAATGGCTTTGAAAACGTCTGAATTAAACGCGAAATTATTTGGTAAAACGAATAAACGTCGAGTAGCGACTCCACAAGAAGCGCAAACGGCAGCAAAAGAAAAAGCGCAAACCATCGAGTTGGCAGTGGCGGGTGAGGGCACGGT
>NZ_JAWOQS010001018.1:0-550 GCF_033438945.1 Vibrio sp. Y176
TAAAAACCGAACCTCATGACCCAGGTTCGGCTTATTGAGCTGTTGTTTTATTTATGACTTAAGTCTTTAAGTATCACAAACCAAGGTCTCTTTTCATATGGTCGCTTAGCGCTTCGGATGTTCGTACGTTTTGCTTTCTTGAGTACCGATGCCTTAACTCACCACCAAACAACACACGAAATACTCTAGTATAAAAATTTATAGTTTGTACAACTAACTTAGAAAAACTTATTTCTGGCAAGGATAATTGTTTCGTATTTTGTTTTATTACTTTCATATTCATAAACCTCAACATAATTTGTACTTAAATTTGATAATGCAACATCGATTACTAAAATAATTTTATTTATATTTTTGGGTACAGTAATTTCATTATGGATAACGCAAGCCGCTTCAATTAACATGCTACCTTTACTTTTATTCAAAGATGTTATTTTTGATATAATGTCAACCTTACAGTTCCTATCGTTGACTACAGATTTAATATCGTCACTGCCTGAAACGTTAATAATCCCATTTTTTATATTATTAACAATCTGCTCCAAGTGGT
>NZ_JAWOQS010001019.1:0-550 GCF_033438945.1 Vibrio sp. Y176
TCCGCGATGCCGATTGTTGCTACCTCGACAAACCAAGCTATTCTCCGCCTTGAGGTTTATTGGGATTATATCTTGAGATTTTTCCCGAAAAGGGCACAATCGCCATAGCTTCGCTTTTTGCGAATAAACAAACTCATAAAATGGATCTTAAAAACGCTGGCGCTATGAAAATTATTGTTGATGAAAACATGCCGTACGCTGAAGAGCTATTCAGCCAACTTGGTGAAGTGATTCTAAAACCGGGTCGTACCCTGACTGCTGATGACCTGATTGATATCGATGCTCTGATGATTCGATCGGTAACCAAAGTAAACGCTGAACTGATCAGCAAAGCGAACAAGCTCAAGTTTGTTGGTACGGCGACAGCGGGTATGGATCACGTTGACCAAGCTCTTTTGAAAGAAAAGGGTATTTTCTTTACTGCAGCACCGGGTTGTAACAAAGTTGGCGTTGCAGAGTACGCATTTAGCGTCATGATGGTACTCGCGCAGCAACAAGGTTTTTCGGTTTTTGATAAAACCGTAGGCATTATTGGCGCAGGCCAAGTGGG
>NZ_JAWOQS010001020.1:0-549 GCF_033438945.1 Vibrio sp. Y176
GTTATCAAAGCCCAGTTCCACTTCAGCAAAACTCTGCTCACGCTGCGCTGGAGTCAACTCCGGCATGATTGAACGAGCAACTTTTTGGATATTTTCGAAATGAAGAGGGTCTACCTGCGCCAGTTTTTTCTCTTTACGAGAGTTGAACGCAGGTTTCGGCATATCCGCCATATCGCCATTGAGGAACAGATCAATCGCTTTTGCCGCAACTCGCCCATCCCCCACCGCTTCAACCGCAGTCGCAGGACCACGACGAAAATCACCGATACTGAAGATATTGCCCGTACCCGTGTGCATGGTTTGCGAGTCGGACTCAGATGTGTTCCAACGCGTTAGAGGAATGGACAGCTCATCGTTTTCTAAGAAGCTGAGATCCGGCTTTTGCGATACCGCTGCAATCACGGTATCAAATGCTTCAGTAAAGAACTCACCCGTTGGTTTCGGGCTACGACGACCAGACGCATCTGGCTCACCTAACGCCATTCGTTCTAATCGAATTGCCTTCACCCGGCCGTTTTCATCCGCGATGTTTTCCGCCGGATTCGTTAA
>NZ_JAWOQS010001021.1:0-549 GCF_033438945.1 Vibrio sp. Y176
GTCTAATATTCCTACCGATAGCAACACATGCTTAATAAGTGCAAATCAATAAAGGTGCTCGATAGCAGCTAGGGTGTGGTCTCGTATTGGTCGAAGGTTTGTGTACCTCGCGAAACTCTAGTTGAGATGGTTCAGCTTTGAAACGTAAAAAAGGATAACTCAATGTCTGACTCAAGTAAGACTTTTTACAGGGATGTGCGCAAGAAACCACATGAATTTGAAAGCCGAGAAGACTTTCTAAACCATGATTTAACCGTTATGAGCTTTCGTCGCTGGGGTATTCATTTGCCATCGCGTGATTACAGTATTGAAATCGAAGATTGGGTACCAGCGTTAGCCGCCACCATAGGAAAAGTGGTTATGGTGACCGCCATGGTTGCGGCCTTTGCCGCTCAGTTCGGTTTATCTCCGGAGTTCGTTGCAGAAAACGTGCGTTACGAACTGCTTATTGCAGGCGCTTTGTTCGTTATCCTGTTTTCCGCCATCCTAAACCCGAACGCAAACTTAGCCGGTACTCATGGCCCAATGATACCGCTGATTCCTATGATT
>NZ_JAWOQS010001022.1:0-549 GCF_033438945.1 Vibrio sp. Y176
TGAAGACACCATCACCCAATCACCTAAATCGATCTCGTTACTTAAGCCATCAAACTGCAGTTCTACACCATTTACGGAGAAGGTTTTCTTTGCGTAATCAATGGCAGTCACTCGACCAGTAATGGTTGGTTCTAGTGACACAACGGCGTGGGCATCTGCTGTTTTTTGGATGTTTTCATCCACTTTTACCATCATATTTGGTTGCACGACAGTCAACGCTAATGGAGTGTTACCGTAAACTACCTTTGAAACGCGGTAAGTATATCCATTGACGGTTAATGTGCTTTCTTTAGCATCTACAGATTCAACAGACCCAATAGCCGCACTTGGTTTTGCTGCTGGGAGTGTTGATGAGCTGTCGTTATTGTCGCTGCCAGAACCACCACAACCAGACAATGCCAAACCTACGACAGAAATAAGAGCCAGTTTTTTCATTGTATTAACCTCAATTTACGAGCTAGTTTAGGAATTTGGCGGTATCTTATGAGGCATACCGTGAAGAGATCGTGAAGAAATGTGAGTCGTATGAAAATTTTAATTGTTGATGAT
>NZ_JAWOQS010001023.1:0-548 GCF_033438945.1 Vibrio sp. Y176
CCGAAAGAGCGGCGGTCATTGCACCGCCGCAAATAGGCTTAAAGACCTTTTTTCTGTAGCTCTTCACGGAAGTTGTCGCGAGTGATCAGCACAACATCGGTGACTTCCACAAACTTCTCTGGCTGCACATCTTCTTTCACCCATTTGTAAAGTGATTCGATGCTCTTAAAGCCGTGCACGTCAGGGCTTGGCAATAGTGAGCCAAAGAAACCCGTAGCGTTTGACTTCGCCAACTCATTCACGGCATCGACACCATTAATACCAATACCAATCACGTTTTCAGCGGCAAAACCTTGGCCTTCAGTCGCGCGTACACCACCTAAAACCGTGTTGTCGTTCATACCAACAATCAGCCATTGCTTAACCTTTGGATATTGAACCAACAGTGAGTTAGCGGCATCTAACGCACCTGGGATGTCATTCGTTTTGGTCGGAACACGGTAGATTTGAGATTTAGGAAAGCCAGCATCTTCAAGTGCTTTTACAGAACCATCCACACGGCGACGAGCGGTATCTAGTTCGTCAGCAGTAATGGCCATAACACCTGT
>NZ_JAWOQS010001024.1:0-548 GCF_033438945.1 Vibrio sp. Y176
TCCACTGACCGACGCTGGACGTTCACTGGCGTAATTGGTGTATTTAGTGGGTTACTTATCATGGGTTTTTACCCAGTCGTAGGTGGTTGGGCGTTAGCGTACATTTTTAAAGTCGGTGGTGGTCTACTAAGCACGCCGGAGGCAATCGGTGACAGCTTTGGTGGTTTCATTTCTGATCCGCTACAACCGCTGTTCTGGATGGGTGTGTACCTTTTCCTTAACGTACTGATCGTAATGAAAGGTATTTCTGGCGGTATCGAAAAAGCGGGTAAAGTTCTTATGCCGCTGCTGTTCATCATCTTGATCATCGTATCGGTGAAAGGTTTGATGCTTCCAGGTGCGATGGCAGGTCTTGAGTTCTTGTTCATGCCAGACTTCTCAAAAGTAGACAGTAACGTGGTACTTGCAGCATTAGGTCAGGCGTTCTTCTCATTGAGTCTTGGTATGGGTTGTATGATGACTTATGGCTCTTACTTGAAGAAGAAGGAAAACCTCGTTCAAACAACAGGTATGGTTACGGCAATGGATACCGGCGTAGCGATCCTTGC
>NZ_JAWOQS010001025.1:0-548 GCF_033438945.1 Vibrio sp. Y176
TGCCCGTTTAAAATGTCTCCATCGTCATACACGCCCAGCTGCATCGCCATTAAATCCAGTTTAGCAGCTTCCTTAATTTGGTCCTTCATTAACGCGAATAGTGGCGAAATACCTCGATAGCACCGTTAATGTGGTCTGTAGGATCTGTAGCGGTCACCATTGTTGCTATCCTCACCAGTTACCCACCAGCGTACAGCTTGACATCAGCGTGGCGCTGATTGGCTAATCGCTAGACCCCCGGCGTTCATTGGTCCGTCCATCGTTTGGACGAGATAAATCGCAAATTCATTGAAGTATGCCAGACCAGAGATGCAAGCCTACTCAGTTGAGTGGGCGGGGTCTATGGTCTGGAACCAGGCTATGTAAATGCTACTACAGTGGACATTTCTGCCTCAGAGTAAAAGAAACTTTGAGAAAGTGGCCTTTTAAAGATATGCATTTCTACATTTCATACATTTTTAGATAAAAAGAAAAACAACAGGTGAATGGGTTAAAAACTTTAACTAACAAATATCATCATGAAACTTCCCCAGGTGCTTACTTACATT
>NZ_JAWOQS010001026.1:0-547 GCF_033438945.1 Vibrio sp. Y176
CTAGGCGCACGTGCTGACTTTGTTAAGGCAAACAATGGTGAATCACCAATGCCGGGTCATAAAGCGATCAATATGCACCAGAAACTGGGCTTCTCAAAAATCTTCACTATGGCAAAACGAGCGGTATCGACAAAATGAGTAATAAAGTATTTATGCCAGGATGCAGTTTGCCATCCTATTCACCAGAAGGCGTAGCGGCCATTGCGAGCTACCTAAAAGAAGTATTCCCAGAAATGGGCGCAGTACAGAAATGCTGTGGCAAACCGACCGCGGCTATCGGCCAAACAGAGAAATTCAAAGAACGCTACGGCCAGCTTCAAGCAGACTTCGACAAGCTAGATGCACAAGAAGTCATCGTGGCGTGCCAAAGTTGCTACGGCATGATCAAAAAATCTGGCGGCACACAAAAACCAGTATCTTTGTGGAAGCGTTTAAACAAGGCTTTGATTTTGACATCAACCTTGAAGAAGCGCGTGAGCCGATGGGGCTTGGTAAGTGGGACCACATCCAAGCTGTGGGTCGCATTCCTGCGGTTGATAAGCGTTGG
>NZ_JAWOQS010001027.1:0-547 GCF_033438945.1 Vibrio sp. Y176
AAAAATTCGCAAGCTATCCTAGTTGCGCAGGTAGGGTGTCCCCAAGCGCCACATATATCCTGATCGCTTGATTTCACTCTCGTGAATTGTCGGCATTGACCACATTTATTCGTCATTAATTCTTCTCCCTGAAAATGATCTTATTGATAAGCAAGCGGTCGTTAAGCGTAATTCTATAACGCGATAACGACCTCAACTAGCCAAATTAGTGTTTAGAAACTAACACAATGTTCTGAGTGAAGATTTGACTTATAACCGTACTTTGCTCAAAAAACTTAAGAAACAAATTCAGAGAATACAAAATAATGTTTTATCCAGACCACAAATTTTATTTATCGAATAAGAGCAATTTTAAAAAATGAAACTAATTCCGTTTTAACTTGTCTTAACCGATCGTTAATTTATTTATAAGAAAAGTCTAATTACTTATTCAGTTCATACAAAGCAAACATAAAAATAATGGATACCCATCATTTTCGTTTTTCCTTATATAGAAATGCTTGATTTAGAGTTTCCATTCGTTCCATATCCGTACCTTATAAAACTC
>NZ_JAWOQS010001028.1:0-547 GCF_033438945.1 Vibrio sp. Y176
GCTGCAAAAGTGCTGGGCAGCAGCAAAGGCAGTAAGTATCTGACGGCAGAAGATGTGTTGTACATCGATGGCAAGCAGACCGCTACAGGCTGGGCTATTTACCGACCGGTAGAAACCTTTTCGCGTGACGATGTGTCTAAAGAGATCACTGCGCTGCGTTTGATTGCCAAAGGCGAACTCGTTGAAGCTTCGAGCGATTATTCTGGTTTGAAGATCACGTCTCAATTGCAAGAAATCCTGCGCAACGATATCGCTTTGCCAAATCAATCGGTTGAGAACACTGACTTCACAACAACGTTCTACCCTATGCCGTCACCACAAGGCAGTTCTGCAAAGTTGCTAGGCAATATCGACGGTATTCGCTTTAGCTCAACCAACCAAGTCGTGGTGATTGATAAAGGTACGTCTGACAGTCTGAAACAAGGCAGTGTGTTTGATTTAAAAGAAGACGCGCATCCGGTTTACAAAGATGGCGATGAATTCAAGAAAGAGTTTGGTGTCCTCGAGAAGAAAATAACCTTACCTCAAAGCAAGGTTGGCGAGTTGC
>NZ_JAWOQS010001029.1:0-547 GCF_033438945.1 Vibrio sp. Y176
GGTGAGCTTATTTTCGTTTTGCTCTCGGATAATTGCGTCCAGTGTCGATTTCGCTTCTTTTACGCAAGGAGTAAGTAAGCGAGAGCGGCAGCTAAATAAACGTTCATCAAACAACGGAACGTGATGCTCTCCTCGTTGGCGATCCAATGTCGCGGCTTGATTCGCCATGTGTTCTAAACTTTGCGAAAGTTGTTCGATGTTCATGATAAACCTACAAACCAAGCGTCATAAGCCAGCTTAATCGCCAATACGCTCACGACCGTGACAAAAACGGGACGAATGAACTTAGAGCCGAATCGAATTGCAGAATGCGCACCAACAAATGCCCCAGCCATTAAACACACACCCATTGTTAAGCCTAGCACCCAGTTAATGTGACCTAAAATAGCGAAAGTAATAAGTGAGGTAAAATTACTGGTGAAGTTCATTGCTTTGGCTAAACCAGAGGCGAGCAATATATTGAGACGGTACAGCGCCATAGAACTTACAGTCCAAAACGCGCCTGTTCCTGGACCGGCTAATCCATCGTAAAAACCAATCGACAAAC
>NZ_JAWOQS010001030.1:0-547 GCF_033438945.1 Vibrio sp. Y176
TATGCTTCGCTTAACTTGCTTTCCCTTGGCAACGGAGGCGCATTATAGGGAGTTCATTGAGGAACACAAGCCTATTTTTCAAAAAAACTATCCTTTTTAGTTCATTCGTATAGAAAACATCCAAAACGGACTAAAAGCGCATAGAAAAGGGGCCCGAAAACCCCCTTAAATGTGATTTTAATCTCACTTTTTTGTGTCAGTGCAATTACTGATGAGCGAGAATTTGGTCATTAGTAACGATTAGCTGCACTTTCTTGTCTGGAACTATTTCACCAGCAAGAATGGATTTAGCTAATGGGTTCTCGACATTCTGTTGAATTGCACGTTTTACAGAACGTGCACCGTATACTGGGTCGAAACCGACTTGGGCGATCAAGTCGAGTGCTTTATCAGAAACCTCTAATTGATACCCTTTTTCTTCTAGTCGTTTTGCCAAGCGTTCTAATTGAATAGAAGCAATGGACTTAATGTGCTCTTGACCAAGTGGGTGGAATACCACTATTTCGTCAACACGGTTCAAGAACGCTGGGCGGAAGTGTTTGCTAAC
>NZ_JAWOQS010001031.1:0-546 GCF_033438945.1 Vibrio sp. Y176
CCCCGGCTTGCAGACAACGCAGCACTTGCAGTTCGCGAATGGTGAGATCGACGGTTGCTGGCGCGGTGTGAGTATTTATCACATTTCGATAATAGTGCAGCAGTTGGCTGGTTACGTTGCGTGGTAGCCAGTTTTGCCCGTTGACAATGCCTTTCAGTCCTTCGCCTACTTGTTCTAAAGAATCTTCGCTGTAAAACAAGCCTTTTAATTGACCGAAGGCGAGCAGTTCATCCGTAGTGAGGCGTTTTGGAACGTTGAACACGACCGTCTCAAAGTTCTTCCAAACCAATGGCAGGTTTTTAATCGATTGAACGAGTGATTTATGTTCACTGAAGTCAATGAGTAGAATTTTATTTCGATGTTCGGGTTTCGCTTCCATTAGGGCATCGGTTGAGATTACAGGAATGCTCATATCGATGTACTTTTCTAATGATGCGACTTTCTGCGCAGCATCGTCTTCCATACTAATCAGAAATAGCTTTCTTGCGTAAGCCGACTTTCTCACGTGTTCAAATCTCCCAAGGTTCAGTAGAGGCCGTAAGTTGG
>NZ_JAWOQS010001032.1:0-546 GCF_033438945.1 Vibrio sp. Y176
GAATACACCCTAACGCCAGAAGATTTTGGTCTAGATGCTCACCCGTTAGAAGCCATTAAAGGCGGCGACCCGGAAGAAAACAAAGCAATAATCACCAACATTCTGACGGGTAAAGGTACAGACGCACAATTAGGCGCAGTCGCGGTTAACGTCGCACTTCTAATGCGTTTATTCGGCCACGAAGATTTAAAAGCCAACACGCAGCAAGCGATCGAGGCTATGAACTCAGGCAAAGCTTACCAATTGGTACAGCAACTTGCCGCGCACGCTTAAGGAACAGATGAAGATGACTGACTTCAACACCCAGCAAGCAAACAACTTATCAGAGCACGTCTCAAAAAAAGAAGCAGAAATGGCGGAAGTGCTTGCCAAAATTGTTCGCGATAAATACCAATGGGTAGCAGAGCGAAAAGCATCACAGCATCTGAGCACTTTTCAATCGGATCTATTGCCGTCGGATCGCAGTTTTTATGATGCATTGAGTGGCGATAAAACCGTATTCATTACAGAATGCAAAAAGGCATCGCCATCAAAAGGCCTTATTCG
>NZ_JAWOQS010001033.1:0-546 GCF_033438945.1 Vibrio sp. Y176
TGAGATAGGTATTGATAAGCTTGATACGCCCACTCATCGTCGCCAAAACCGGGGCCAAACACCAAAACATCCGCCCAGCGAATACGCTTAGTGAGCGCGTTTTCCGTGTCTCTGAGTAAATCCGTGGTTATGCTTTGACTCATCACTTCTGGGCAACTGACCTGCAGAGGGATGAAACTATCTGGGTGCGTAATACTTGCTGTTAACCCTGCCCCGCTTCGAACCGCCGCAGACGCGCACAAACGGATTGCACCAGACATACCTTGATTCCCGCCGACGCAAAGTAATTTACCGTTATCACCTTTGTGAGCGGTCGCTTTTGGCTTTGGGAGCAAACGGGGGATGACTTTATGGTCAATACCCAGTGCACTTTCTTCTTCTATGGAATCGAATTCCACGTTGACGCCCAAACCACAAAAGTGCAGCTCACCAATTCGGTCTCTCGCTTGAGCGGTACATAACCCTTGCTTAACGCCAATGAAGGTAACTGTATGGTCCGCTTGGATTGCGTCACCTAAAACTGAGCCAGTGTTAGCGCACAAGCCG
>NZ_JAWOQS010001034.1:0-546 GCF_033438945.1 Vibrio sp. Y176
TTAGTAGCTTGAGCTGTGATTGTACTCATAATTTCACGCCTTATGAATTAATTAAAATATTTAGTATTTGGTTTTCGTCTTTTACGTTATGAATATCTTCAATAAACTCTTCGCTAAATTTACCGAATAATTCTTGAAGAACATAAATATGGTGGTCGGCACCGTTATCTGGTGAGGCAATCATGAAGAATACGGTCGGTTTGACTCCCTCTTCGTCGCCATACTCGATGCCTTCGCGCTTTACGCCAACAGCGATTGCAGGCTCTGTGACCGCTTTGCTTTTTGCGTGTGGGTAGGCGATGCCGTCCATTGAAGTTACGCTTAATGTTTCACGTGCTTCTATGTCGGTTAAAAAAGCCTCTTTGCTGCTGATTCGATTATTTTCGAATAGCATTTTCGCTAGCTCTTCAAAGACTTCTTTTTTATTATTTGCTTTAAGATTGCCTTTAATTAAATTGACGTTTGTTAGTTCTGTAATCATTTTGTGACTCATTGGTACTGAAGTAATGAGTCAAATTTAATTAATGAAGTGGTTTTCGGAAATAG
>NZ_JAWOQS010001035.1:0-545 GCF_033438945.1 Vibrio sp. Y176
ACTTCTTCGATGAGTTCTTGCTCTGCGTGTTGCATTAACTTCGGCGAGGCGTTTAAACCGCCAAGCAGAACTTCTCCTGCTACGGGGCCAACACCGAGTCCTTCTAATAGCTCACTAAAAATGTCATTTCTTTCATCCGCATTTCGAATGGCTAACTCTGCATTTTCAATAGCTTGGGTAAAGGGTTGCTTCATATTGATTCCTATCTTAAAGCGTGTCTTCTCATTGGCGCTGTCAGTAACAGTCGAGAGTTTTTACATTTTTCTCTTTTTCAGTGGGCGATAGTCTGCAAGCCGCAAAAAATACCAGTCGGCTTGTTGATCGTGGCTAGCGCCACAGGCGCGTAAGTAGAATTGAGCCAGGCGTTGGCTACTCATGTTGCTACCACGCAACACATCAACGTTACCGCGGATAACCCAATCAGAAGGAAAAAGAGGGATGGCGTGCTCAGCCAAAAGAAATAGGCAAGAAAAGGGGTTACTCAACCCCAAATTCGGACTCACACGTTTGAGGACTACAATAATGATATGCCCCTGTTCGACACG
>NZ_JAWOQS010001036.1:0-545 GCF_033438945.1 Vibrio sp. Y176
AGCATCTCTGCCGATATGAAAATTAACCACCTTACCGTCATGAAAGGCTATCAGTTACTTGTTGATGAAGGACTGGTGGAGAAAAAACGTGGCCAAGGCATGTTTGTCGCACAAGGGGCAATTCAACAATTGCGCTCTGCGGAAAAGGCTCGCTTTCTTGAACAGCAAATTCCTCAAATAGCCGATACATTACAACGTCTGGACATGTCAGTTGATGAACTTGTCCAGCAACTCAACCCCCATATGAAAGGTGACCAATGAGCGCATTAGTCAGTGTAAAAAACGTCTCCAAGCAGTACCGTCAACAAGGAGAGGCGCTTCATGATGTGAGTTTTGACTTACATGCTGGTCAAGTGCTTGGTTTGCTCGGCCACAATGGCGCGGGTAAATCGACGCTTATTAACGCCCTACTCGGCGCCCACGACTACGAAGGGACTATTCGCATCAATGGCTCCGAGCCCATGATGCAGCGTGACAAGATCATGCAGAATTTGTCGTACATCTCAGATGTGAATGTTTTGCCAGATTGGATGACGGTCTCTCAG
>NZ_JAWOQS010001037.1:0-545 GCF_033438945.1 Vibrio sp. Y176
CAGCACGGCGGTCAAAATCCGCTTTAATTTCAATATCCGCGCTCGCTTTATCGACCATTCTCTGAGCCAAGCCTTTGATGATTTCTAGCTTTTCCGCGCCGGATTCTATGTCCACAAAGTGAATCTGTTTAACTGGCAAGTAATCCAAGCGTTTGATTACCCCTTCAACCAATTCCGGGGTATAGCTACTGCCACCACCAATAATGGCAAGTTTGATCGCCTCTCTAGACATAATGATTTCCTTACTTGTTCGCGAGTTGCTTGTTCAAAGCGACAATCTCAACAGCCATTTCTTGCGCTAGAATCGTTGTCATTAAATGATCTTGAGCGTGCACCATAACCAGAGTCATCGGCACTTTGCCCTCCCCCTGATCTTCTTCGATCAATTGCGTCTGAATTAAATGCGCCTTGTTAATGCACTCTCTGGCTTGCAACAATTTCTCTTCTGCTGCTTCAAATTTTTGCTCTCTCGCCAAACGGAGTGCTTCATAACTTAAACTTCTGGCTTCACCCGCATTACAGATGATTTCCATTACAACCAGTTC
>NZ_JAWOQS010001038.1:0-545 GCF_033438945.1 Vibrio sp. Y176
AATGGTTAATTTTCACTGGTCTTCCCAGAAAATCTGGCGATAATGTGCCCTCTTTTTCATCCCACCTGAGGATATTTCCCTGTGAGCAAACAAACTTTTGACCAAGTAGGCCTGAACCCAGCGCTACTAGAAACGCTGGATTCATTGAACTACACCCATATGACGCCAATTCAAGCGTTAAGCTTACCGGCGATTTTGAATCAGCGTGACGTAATTGGTCAGGGTAAAACGGGCTCGGGTAAAACAGCGGCGTTTGGTCTTGGCGTGCTATCAAATCTAAACGTAAAACGATTTCGCGTGCAGGCTTTGGTGCTGTGTCCGACTCGCGAACTGGCGGATCAAGTTGCTAAAGAAATTCGAACGCTAGGGCGTGGTATCCATAACATTAAAGTACTTACGTTGTGCGGCGGTATGCCGATGGGACCGCAAATTGGTTCGTTAGAGCATGGTGCACATATCCTTGTTGGTACTCCGGGGCGTATTCTGGATCACCTTGAGAAAGGCCGTATTAACTTGGAAGAGTTGAATACATTGGTGCTGGATGA
>NZ_JAWOQS010001039.1:0-545 GCF_033438945.1 Vibrio sp. Y176
CTTCGCTGCCCCATGAGTTCGAGCCTAACCCCATCACTTGATGGTCAAGGTTAAGGGTGATGTAGCCACTCTTTTCTAGCTCGATCGTATGTTGCGCTTCATGCAGATTTTGGTTGGTGTAGAACCACGCGCTGAAGTTGATTTCTTGCTGAGGTTTCACCAATAACCCTGTGCCATGACGGTTGGTGAGCGATGCCCAGCGCACGTGTTGGCGGTTGCCGTTGTTTTGCGGGAACGGGTAGTTCTCGAACATGTCTTCTACGGTGCTGTGGTAAACATCAATGAGGTTAGCTTGGCGACTGTCTTGGTAGTTTTCTTCTGGGCCGCGACCGTAGTAGCTCACTTGGTCAAAGCTGCCGTTGATGCCCAAATCCAAGCCAATCACCGGAATCACGTGAGGGTAGTCGCCGTAGCGCTCGCCACTCAGTTCCACATTCAGACGGCCTTGCGCGTTGATTTGGTAGCGGTAGGTACAACGCATGCGAAAATCGAACACAGGTGGCGCAACAATGCTGCTGGTGGTGATCAGGATGGCATCTTCGCTC
>NZ_JAWOQS010001040.1:0-544 GCF_033438945.1 Vibrio sp. Y176
GCTCTTTCGCTACTTCCAACATTGTTTTAACTGGCTTTTTATGGGTATCGACAGCGACGGCGCCATTGTAACTCTTTATACCACTGCTTAAGGCCGTCGCGCCTGCTGCACTGTCAGTGACATAAGTATCATCATCGGGATAGGTGTGAGCCATGCCAACCAGTATCGAGTCAAAGACTGTAGGCTCAATCTGTTTAGTTTCTGGATTATCTTGATAATAACGGTAGGCGGTTGTGTAGGCAGGGCCCATTCCATCACCGATCATATAAATAATATTTTTCGGTGCTTCATTGGCGTGAACAAGCCCAGCCAGTAAACTGGCCGCAAGTAAAGAGTATCTGATTGTCATATTTCATCCATGAAAAAGTGACTGCGAGTATAAGCCGTCACTTTAATTACTGTTTTGCTTACAAGTATTCATCAATACTATCATTCAGTTAGGATGGAACCGCGTGTTACATCTTGGTTTTGCTACCCAAATCATTTCTTAAATAGGATCACTTCTGTACGTAGGCCGGCTTTAGGTGTCTCATTCGGGTTATTC
>NZ_JAWOQS010001041.1:0-544 GCF_033438945.1 Vibrio sp. Y176
GCATGCTGATGTTCGGGCTAACCTGAACCACAGAGTTAGATTCGACATCATCGAGGTTCGATGATTCGCTCACCCACTTCATCAGCGACTGTTCAGAGTCCGACAAACTCAGCCCTTTCGACTCTTGCGTCACCCAAATTTCTTTATCAGGGCAAATAAGTACACGCTCTTCTTCACGTACCAGAGCATCACTCGACTTCATTAGAGAACGTCCTTTAAGCACATTCAGAGGATTCGTGTGTGCAACGAAGTCCGCCACATAATCGGTTTCTGGTGCCAGAATGATCTGCTCTGGCTTACCATGCTGAATGAGTTTACCCGATTCCATAATGGCAATGTTGTTACCAATTTTAAGCGCTTCATCTAAATCATGACTCACGAACAAAATGGTTTTATTGAGCTTTTCTTGCAGCAGAATCAGTTCATCTTGCAGCTGCGCTCGGATCAGTGGGTCAAGTGCTGAAAACGGTTCATCCATGAGGAGAATATCTGTATCCATCGCAAACGCACGAGCCAAGCCTACACGCTGCTGCATACCACCAGA
>NZ_JAWOQS010001042.1:0-544 GCF_033438945.1 Vibrio sp. Y176
AAAGAGATCACTCAGTGCGCGCAGATGTTACAGCACTTGGATGATGTGCTTGTGGTGAAGCTTCATGCCTCGGTCAGTGATGAAGAGCGACATCGAGCTTTAACTGTTCAAGCGCAGCGCAAAGTGGTGCTGGCAACCAATGTCGCGGAAACGTCGCTTACCATTCCTAACATCCGCGTTGTGATTGATAGCGGTTTGGAGCGAAGAACGGTTCAGCGCAACGGACGTACTGCTCTCACATTAACCAACATTTCAAAAGCTAGTGCAGCACAGCGAATGGGGCGTGCAGGGCGCGTAGCAGAAGGCACTTGTATCCGTTTATTTGGCGAACATGCTCCATTAGAGCTGGTCACGCCACCGGAGTTGCATCGTGAAGAGCTGGTAGAGCCCATGCTTGCGGCGGCGTGTTGTGGCTATCGTTTATCTGAGCTGCACTTTCTTGATGCGGTTCCTGAAAAGTCATTGAACGCCGCACTTCTGTGTTTGCAAGCGATGGGTGCATTAGACGACAACGGTGACGTAACAGAGCACGGCAAAAAAGTCT
>NZ_JAWOQS010001043.1:0-544 GCF_033438945.1 Vibrio sp. Y176
AGAGGTTTAATCAAGTTTGCCGCATCAACTTGGCCACCAGACGCTGCACCAGCACCGATAATAGTATGGATCTCATCAATGAACAGGATGGCATCTTCTTCTTTTTCAAGCTGCTTCAAAATCGATTTGAAACTTTTCTCGAAATCACCACGATACTTAGTGCCTGCTAGCAGCGAACCGATATCAAGTGAGTAGATAACGCTATTTTGAATCACCTCAGGCACTTGGCCTTCAACAATTCTCCAAGCTAGGCCTTCTGCAATTGCCGTTTTACCCACACCAGCTTCACCAACGAGCAATGGATTGTTCTTACGACGACGACATAGGACTTGGATCGTACGTTCTAGCTCTTTGTCACGGCCAATTAATGGATCAATATTACCGGCCTTCGCCACTTGGTTGAGGTTTGTTGCAAAGCTTTCTAAACGTTCATCGGAACCTGTCTCTTCGACACTATCCGAGCTAAACGAATCTGAAGAAGATTGATCTTCTCCGGCGCCAGAAGATTTCGTAATACCGTGGGAGATAAAGTTGACAATATCTA
>NZ_JAWOQS010001044.1:0-544 GCF_033438945.1 Vibrio sp. Y176
TATCGTAAAGTTGTAACTCACGAAAGTTAACTTGCACTTCTTGTCCCGAGCGTAACATCGTTGGCTCATCTAAACGAATCCCCAAGCCTCGCTTAGAAATATCAACGGTTGAACCTGCTGCTTTTAACTCACCCGAACTGAGTTCAAGCGGCGTTTTGAATCGATAGCGTGGTTCTTTACGGCGCGATTGAGCATCGAAATAGATACCTTTAGGGTTGCCAGTGATTTTTCGAGGATGACGAAAGGCATTTAACGTGTTGGCTGGCAAACGCGGTTTTTCTGTTAATAGGTAATCTTGCCCCGACTTTTCGTCAGCGATTTCTTGCAAAATTCCGATATGAGTCAGTGACTGAGAGGTTTCGGCTAACTCTGGAGAGAATAGTGCGAGATCTTCTTTCTCTTGCTCAGATAACTCAAAAATAGAAATTCGAAACGCACGCCAACTTTCTCGCTTAGCCCCTAAATGCCAAAACAGCTGGCGTTGTTCGCGAGTCGCTTCGGGTCTAAGCATCGAGTAGAAGTACGTTTTGTTTTCATGTTCATG
>NZ_JAWOQS010001045.1:0-543 GCF_033438945.1 Vibrio sp. Y176
TGGCAAGTGTTCCAGTTCCTGATTAATTTGTTCGCAAACGCTATTCATGTCTTGCATTAAGTGCAACATCGGTCCTGCACAAAATATATTTATGACACCAATTTTTCGAGATTCTTCTAATTTTTGGTTAAATGCAGCATTCACGACTTTTGCCGCTCGAGCGATTAAATGCTCCCTACTCCCTTTCATCAAAGTAAGCTCTTCTCCTACCGAAATCTGGGTAAATAGCTCAATCCCCCCATCTTCGGTCTCACGTATTGGATGGGAAAGCTTGTAATAAGGTCTATCGTACAAATGTCCGGCAACTCTTCCCAAGGGATAAGCGCTGGAGTTGGTAAAGAGTAGGTTTTCTTTGCTAGTTAGGTTTTCTTGATGACGAGTCCACTTTCGATAAGTATCTAGTGCTGATTCACCATCTATTTCCAGTAAACACCGTCCTTTTGCTTTGGAAACAATGCCTTTGATGTTGGTTGGTGTGTGACCTGCACTAAAAGCAATATCAACGGGATTAGAGGAGTAAAATAGTGTGAGGCTAATCCCTTG
>NZ_JAWOQS010001046.1:0-543 GCF_033438945.1 Vibrio sp. Y176
ACGATTACGGGCTCCTCTGTTTCTAGCCGTCTTTATATTTATCAAGATAAGTCGGAGGTTCGCTACTGTTTCGATACCAAGCGAGTTACGCGAAATGGTATTACGGTTGCGGATAGTGTCGATACGTCCGTAAGTGGTATGCGTTATCTAGAGCCTACTCTGCAACGAGGTGGTTTAGTTCATATAAATCTAGAGTTGGAGCAGTATGGTGAACGTAGTGTGTATCAACAAGATGTGCAGGTGCTCAATGTCCCATAGAAGAAACTCCAGCGGAAATGTACTAATCATCGTGTTATTCGTCATTATTGTAATGGGATATTTGGCTTCCTCTTTAATGAAAGTGACATGGTCGAATCAAAGCGGATTAACAAGAGAGTTTTTGGGAACAAAAGCTTGGTTTGTTGCTCAGTCTGCAAATGAGTGGGCATTGACGGAACTATATCCATTAGACACTCCTGAACCAGATGTGGAGACACTTTGTGCAGGTAACGTCAATGGTCAGATCCCCAATGTTACAGAAGGAACAGGTTGTCGACTCAATGC
>NZ_JAWOQS010001047.1:0-543 GCF_033438945.1 Vibrio sp. Y176
AACAAAACACTACTTTTAGCGCGTGGCGCGGTGGGCACCTTCGCGTTGATGTGTGTTTACTATTCGGTGACCACGTTACCTTTGGCAGAGGCAACCATCTTCCAATACATTCATCCGGTATTTACGGCGATGCTCGCTGTCATTTTTTTGAAAGAGCGAATTCAGCCCACAACCTTCATTTGTATTGCGCTATGTTTGCTCGGCGTCTACGTCATGGTTCGGCCAGAAACCGGCGTAGAATCTGCCCAAACACTTCCGATGTTCAGTGTAATGATTGCTATTTTAGGTGCTTTTGGTAGCTCTATTGCTTATGTCATTGTAAGAAAGCTCAGCCAAACCGAAGACAGCTCGGTGATCATTTTCTACTTCCCACTTGTGGCGCTACCAACGTCCATCCTGTTTATGGGAGATAACTTTGTCATGCCAGATCTTTACCTTACGTGTATGTTGGTATTGGTAGGCGTGTTCACTCAAATTGGTCAACTTGGGCTGACTAAGGCGATGCAAACTCAACAAGCAGGTAAAGCATCAGCCTACTCTTAC
>NZ_JAWOQS010001048.1:0-542 GCF_033438945.1 Vibrio sp. Y176
GATGCAAAGCGTAATGCAGCAATCAGAATACTCTATTCACTAGACTATGAGTTTCAATCATGACTTTCATGATTAACTTTGATTTCAGTTTATATCACCTCTATTGATAAATTAACGTCAAAGAGGGGAGATTTTTATGACACTAACAGTTTGGTTATCACTTTTTACAGTCTGTTTATTAGGGGCTATGTCGCCAGGGCCTAGCTTAGCGATCGTTGCTAAACATGCTTTGGCTGGTGGACGAATGAATGGTTTGGCAACGGCATGGGCGCATGCTTTTGGGATCGGGATTTAT
This sequence comes from Vibrio sp. Y176, assembly GCF_033438945.1. Classification (NCBI taxonomy): domain Bacteria; kingdom Pseudomonadati; phylum Pseudomonadota; class Gammaproteobacteria; order Vibrionales; family Vibrionaceae; genus Vibrio; species Vibrio sp. Y176. The sequence continues at coordinate 296 of NZ_JAWOQS010001048.1, forward strand.
GCGTTTATCACGTTGATCGGTCTTGCGGTTGTGCTGCAGCAGAGCCCAATGCTGTTCAAAACCATCAGTTTAGCGGGCGCAGCTTATTTGGCTTACTTAGGTTTTAACGCGCTGCGATCCAAAGGTGGAGTGGCCGCCAAGTTGGAATCTGGTGAGGAAACGACCGTACTTCAATCTGCTAGAGAAGGTTTCCTTATCTCTATTCTAAGTCCTAAAATCGCACTGTTCTTTATTGCTTTGTTTAGCC
>NZ_JAWOQS010001049.1:0-542 GCF_033438945.1 Vibrio sp. Y176
TGTGATCACTTCGGCACTTGTGCTATAGCCTAAGCTTGCCACTAAATCGATGACTTGCTCTTGTGTCAGCAGAGTATGACTGCGTAAGTGCGTTGTCGAAGCTTCGAAAGAGACAACATCTTGATTGGACTCTAATAAAGAAGAGAGTTTTTTCACGCAGCCACCGCAGCTTAGCCCCGATAGTTGGAGCTCATAATGGGTGCCAGCTTGGTAACCAAGGGATTCAATTGAGGCGACCACGTCAGATAAAGACGCATCCGTCTTTAATTCTACAGAGGTCGGAGACAAATTGATGATTTCAACATCGTGATTAGCGTGTAACGCTTTCTCTACTTTCCTTGCACAACCCATGCAGTTGAGCCCCGATAACGGTACAACGAACTGGTTCATAAACTTGTCCTCAATAATAGCGATGTAAAGAGCTTAAACCTTACATCAAGGGGAAGGTCAAGCATTTCATTGGCGAAACAATTTCGTCAAAACTGTCAGTAAAGCTCCGTTTCTTCCTCTGTTGTGTTGCGAGTGATCTCAAGGTTTTTTCT
>NZ_JAWOQS010001050.1:0-542 GCF_033438945.1 Vibrio sp. Y176
ATACCCCAGCCAGTTAAAAGCGCCTTTCTGGGCCATTTTGATTGGCGTTATTAAGGTATTTGATGATTTGAGAGTCATTGGGTCAGTGAAAAACATGACCGTGCACTTACGTAACTCTGTAGCGTTCTCGACAGTTTTTAAACAACATTCGAACACTTTTTGTTCTTCTTGATATACTATTCAATCTGTTTAAATGCCTTAGAGAGCGCAATATGACGGAGAAAAGACGCTTTTCACGCATCATCTACCAAGCTCCAGCTCAGTTAGAACAACGTGATTTGAGACTTAACGCTACGATTCAAGATCTTTCCTTACATGGTTTGCTCTTACAAGCCGGAGGCTTAGATACATTGAATCCTGCACTTTTGGTTGATGTCGGTTTCTCGTTCCACCAGTCTGAACAAGAGATTACGTTAACGGCACAGATCGTAGACGTCACTCAAGACCAAATACGGCTCAAGATCACCAACATCGGCATTGAAAGCATTAGCCAATTAAAACGATTTATCGAATTGAATGTAGGCAATAACGACCTTCTGAAT
>NZ_JAWOQS010001051.1:0-542 GCF_033438945.1 Vibrio sp. Y176
GTAAAACAAGCAGATTTGATCTATGTGCTTGAAGATGGGAAAGTGACACAAACAGGAACCCATGGTGAGCTCGTTGAGCAAGAAGGCTTATATCAAACCTTGTACGGGGGCATTCAGTCCCAAGCTTAAACCCTTCTTATTAGAGAGGTGTTTATGACCTCTCTGTCTAAGCATGCCATGCAACCTAATAGTGTGCGTTTATGCCCAGGTTGCGAACTCCCTGTCGATATAGTCGATTTACCTAACGGTAAAAATGCACATTGCCCACGCTGTGGTACGCAATTATATCGCGGAGGCAGCCCTAGCCTTTCTGGTAATTTAGCGGTCGCGATAACCTGTATCCTGCTATTTATTCCGTCGCACTTCTTTAACTTCATTAGCATCAGGCTTTTTGGTGTGATGATTCCCGCGACCTTACCCTCAGGGATGATCACCTTGATGGAAGAAGGCTTTGTTCTTCTTTCATTGTTAATTCTATTTTGTAGCTCACTTGCCCCATTGACCGTACGTGTCTCGGTCGTGACTGCACATATCTCATTGCA
>NZ_JAWOQS010001052.1:0-541 GCF_033438945.1 Vibrio sp. Y176
CTTAATTTTTTATGCAAGCACCAAGTTAAGCTCAACCTATTCGTTTTCCCGTTGGAGTCGCGTACCTTTCATCTGATGTAAAAAAGCCGCCAGAACCATTTGGCTCTGGCGGCTTTTGTTTTTATCGAAAACTCGATTACTGCTGTAGCTTCGCTTTGGCTTCTACTACTTTGGAGAAGTCTAGGCCTAGCTCTTCCACTGCTTCTTTAATCAGTACAGGATTTTGCATTACCTGCGCCATTAACGCTTGAAGCTGATCTTGTGGCAGACCTAGTTGGCTGATAGTTGCCATTGCAGCCAGAGGGTTTTGAGTTAACGCCTGAAATAGCTCGTTGATTTGCTCGTCGCTAATATTGTTTTCTTTCAACATCGCAAGAATCGGGTTCATCAAATTACCTTTAAATACTATGTAAAACAGACCCGCAGTTTACCATTGGGTTTTGTTAGTTTGCACGCAGACTTTAACCACCACACCACCATCGACCAAGTTATGGTCGAATATTGGTGAAGGTTGCGGTAGTGACTCCATCACTTTGCGATG
>NZ_JAWOQS010001053.1:0-541 GCF_033438945.1 Vibrio sp. Y176
GCCGTGACTTGCACCCACCCAAAGCCGCTTGGGATGCAGAAACGCCCGCGAACATGCTAGAGCCCGTTGGCTTGCCAAATGTCGACGTAAAATGGAATCGCCACTGTGTGCTTGGCACAACAGGCGTAGAGCTTCTGGATGGGTTACCTCCAGTGCTTGACTACGATTTCCAAGTCAATAAAGGGATGGATCCGGACGCGCATCCTTACGGTATCTTCTTCCATGACGTGGCTGACACCAAAACTACGGGCGCAAATGAGTTTCTGAAATGCAATAAAATAGATACCGTCGTAGTTGGTGGACTAGCGCTCGATTTCTGCGTCAAGAAATCCGTTATGCAAGCGTTAGATCTCGGCTTTAAGGTGATTGTGAATCTAGCTGCAACTCGCGCCGTTCTGCCAGATACGGTCGACAGCGTGATCGCAGAGATGAAAGAAAAAGGCGCACTGTTTGTTGCAAATGCCGATGAAATTATTGTTGAGCGCTTCGCGTAATTAACCGGTTTCCTTGTATAAAAACGGCCCAGATTTCTGGGCCGTTT
>NZ_JAWOQS010001054.1:0-541 GCF_033438945.1 Vibrio sp. Y176
TGCCGCGTTGAGCGCCAACAAGTTCGTTTGGTCAGCAATTCCGCTAATGCTATTCACCAGTTCACTGATTTTCGATGAGTGAGCTTTCAAATCTTCAATGGCGGCATTGGCTTGCTGCATTTGCTCTGAAAGGGTCTGCATTTTCTCAAGGGTAGAGCCGATTACTTGACGGCCTTGGACGGTTTGAGTGCCCGTTTCCTGAGATACTTCATTCGCCAACTGCGCCGCTTGCGCCATGGATTGCTCTTGAAGCACTTGCTGAGTAATGTTGGTCGCAAATTTGACCACTTTGTACAGCTCGCCTCTGTCGTTATGGATCGGGTTGTAAGAAGCTTCCAACCACACGACTGAGCCATATTGGTCTACGCGTTTGAATCGGTCGGTAACAAACTGCCCACTTGCCAACCTTTTCCAAAAATCGTGATACGCCGAAGAGTTTGCCTCTTCAGGCAAACAGAAACTTCGGTGATGCTTACCCACGATTTGTTCATGCTTGTAACCCATCGTGCTGAGGACGTTATCATTTGCTTTAAGCTCTGTA
>NZ_JAWOQS010001055.1:0-541 GCF_033438945.1 Vibrio sp. Y176
GTTTTCTACGCGATTTTTAAGTTCGCTGTTAAGTCTCAACAGTTTGTATTGCTGGTAGACAACAGCAAGTTGAGCTTCTATCGAGTCCTTGAACGTATTGAGCAATTGCCGGTAAGTTTCGCTGTACTCATTGGCTTTGGAGTCCAACATACAAATGGTTCCAAACGTTTCGCCATTTGGCCAAAACAACGGCAAACCACAATAGGAGAGCATACCAAGTTTGATGTCCGGATTATTCGACCATTTTTCATCGGCAAGGGCATCGGGAACAACCAGTTGGCTTTTGGTTTCAATGACATGTTCACAGTACAAACCATGTCCAAGATCTTCTTTGTCACCAGCTTTATATGGATTACCTTGAGTGTCGCTTGAGGTGTTTACTTCGATGTGGTTTTGATGCACTCGCATGATAAGCGTGGTTGGCACGTCTGCAATCTGTGCGAGGAGATTGACGATATCCTGCCAGCTTCGCTGCATGGATTCAGGAATCTCATAATCTAGTGTTTGAAATCTCCCCATAGAGGCCTTCCTTTCCGGTAGT
>NZ_JAWOQS010001056.1:0-541 GCF_033438945.1 Vibrio sp. Y176
AGTTGAACGGAGTAATGCCGCAGCACACACCCAAAGGCTGGATGAGAGAGTAGCTGTCGATCTCAGTCGCGACATTTTCGACCGTTTCTCCCATCAGGTTGCTGGCAAGGTTGGCCGCTTGCTCAACCACTTCTATGCCGCGCCAAACATCGCCTTTGGCATCGGCAAAGATTTTTCCCGTTTCGTGCGAAAGCAAGGTTGCGATTTCATCATGATGTTCTTTCAAAAGATGCTGATAGCGAAGCATCAAACGCGCTCGCTCTGATACCGCCACCTCTTTCCAAGATTGAAAAGCCGTTTGCGCACTTTCGATGGCCGCTTTCATCTCAGCATTTGTCGAACATGGCACATACGCGATTACGTCATTGGTGGCGGGATTGGTGACTTCAACCCAATCTGAGGTTTGAGACTCACGAAACTCACCATCAATAAATAAGGGAACCAAACGAGTCATCATTTACTCCTTTGTTAACTGTGCAGAAATTACAGCGGGATCTCGATACCTATCGCTGTCGCCTCGCCACCGCCAATACACAGTGAC
>NZ_JAWOQS010001057.1:0-541 GCF_033438945.1 Vibrio sp. Y176
AGCAACCTCTCTGGCGTCGGATGATCGATCCAATCGCCAAAGCACTCTTCCCATTGCGATTTGGTTTTTCGCCATTCAGGATTGGTAGCCATAATGTCGCCCGTACAATAGGTATAGCCGCATGCCGCCAATCCATCACATACAAATTTCGCAAACTGCGCGAAATATTCGCCGTGCTTGTCAGGATCGTAACTGTCATCAAGAATCAGCGCGTTATCTTGGTCAGTGACAATGAGCTGCTCATCTCGCGCCATCGATCCCATCGCAACCAGACAGTATGGAATTGGGGCGGGACCAAGCTCTTGCTCGGCGAGTTCCGCTAATCGTTGCTTAAAGCTGCTGCCAATCACCGACATCGCTCGTCCAATCATGTGTGCGTTGGCGTCTTCATTGACCATGCGAACAAAACAATCTTTCACTTGCAGGGAAACTTGTTTGAGATCCTCCACACTGGTCTGTTGGAAAATCGAGCTCACCAGCAACAAGCTGTTTTGAGATTCGTAACGGACAATGTCCGTCATACCGATGATGCCTATTGGCT
>NZ_JAWOQS010001058.1:0-541 GCF_033438945.1 Vibrio sp. Y176
CGCCGCATTCTTTACCTGTACCACCTAGGGTGACGTCTTGTAGGATAGACACATCGTTATCAACCACCGCTGTTTCACCGATCACGATGCCCGTCGCATGGTCGAGCATGATGCCGCTACCAATACGTGCTGCTGGGTGAATGTCTACCTGACACGCCACAGAAATTTGGTTTTGCAAATACGTCGCGAGAGCATGACGGCCTTGTTTCCACAACCAGTTTGCCACGCGATAGCCTTGCAGCGCGTGGTAACCTTTCAAATACAATAATGGCATTGAGTACATGGAAACAGCAGGGTCGCGGTTGACCGTCGCACAAATGTCACACGCAGCAAAATCCGTGATGGTAGGGTCTGCGGCAAATGCCTCTTCGACCACTTCACGAACGGCCATTGCTGGCATCGACGCCGTGCTTAATTTGTTGGCCAAAATGTAACTCAGTGCCGCACACAAACTTTCATGCTTGATGATGGTTGCGTGGTAAAAGCTCGCCAACATAGGCTCTTGCTCTGACATTTCACGGGCTTCTGAGACAATTTTGTT
>NZ_JAWOQS010001059.1:0-541 GCF_033438945.1 Vibrio sp. Y176
CGAGTAAATCCTTCAATCATCATTTGCAATCGCTGAACCCGAAAATCGAGTTCGTCAAGGTAAGCCGCATAATCGCTGCGTGGCATGTCGCCATTCATCAGCCTCGCTCTTGATTCCAAATTACGTTGATAGCGGGGGGAGCTGAAAAGGCCAAGCAGTTTATCGACATGCGCATAAGATGCCCCCAAATGCAAAAATGCATCTAGGTTTTGCTGCTGACGATCAATGGTTTGAAAAAAAACGCTTTGGTTCAGCTTCGCATCTGGATCCATCACTAAACGGTAGGTCAGCCAAGCCTCTTTTTGCGTCCAATAAGATAATTGAGCAAGGTAAGCAATAAAGTTCTGCATGGCGTGCCCATCGCTATTTCCATACAGCTGATAGTTTTGTAGCAAGGAAAGCGACATTTCTTGCAACAACTGAACCGCCCAATCACCCACTTCATCTGTGTTGGTAAGATCCCCAGACACCATACCAAGCATCGCCTCTTTTAAATCATCGGTGTACTCGGAAGTGTGTGGATTAGTGGAAAATTTATGAT
>NZ_JAWOQS010001060.1:0-541 GCF_033438945.1 Vibrio sp. Y176
CAAGGCATTCGTTATTACTCTTTGTTCAGTAAAAAATTTGAGCGAGTCACCTTTAGTAGTTATGACTCGCAAACCTTATCTGGTCGTATCAGACAAACGGTAACAGGGCCAGATGGTGTGCTTTGGTTTGCCGATGACCGCAAGCTGTATCGTTCTGGCGCGGAAGGGATTGTAAAAGTCTTAGAATTAGATTCTCAGATTAACGAATTTGCGTTCCAACGAGGCATGTTATGGCTTGCCACTTCAAAAGGTTTGGAGATATTCCAATTGGAGGGGCTGAAAAAGGTTAGCTTCCCTTATTTACAAGTAATGGCTGGGCATGCTGTTGAGCATATTGCTCTAGACGATGCAAACCGTTTGTGGGTATCCAGCGGTTACCAACTTTACAACGTTGATATCGACAAGCAATCCGTCAGAAACTTTGGTAGCGAATGGATCGTGAGTCAGTACTTACCAGCTAAAGTGACGCGCCTATATGATACCGAAGATAAGCTTTTTATTGGTACGGACCACGGCATTTACGAATACGATGATGAACGTA
>NZ_JAWOQS010001061.1:0-541 GCF_033438945.1 Vibrio sp. Y176
CAGGTTGACGTGTTATCACTTGCTCGATACTGACTTGAGGATAGGGTGCTGCTGTATTGGCACATACATTTTCACCACCACAGAAGTTCAATACTTCGCTCGGCCAGTTTTTACCTGCCACAGTAATGATCGGCTTTTCGCTGAGTTGATAAAAATAGCGGACTTTCTCTGTGGTGTTGTATGTCGCTTTGAGAGCAGTTAGTCCCTCTCTAAAGTCCCGCGCTGCTTTTTGACCCTTTGATGGATCATCACTGTATTGACTCAGCTGCTCAATATTATTTGCGATGTCTTCTAAAGTACCCGTGGTTGAGTAGTAGATAGGTACGCCAAATTGTTTTAACTTTTCGAGCTCTTTGGCGGGGTTACCCGCAGGCCAAGCAATGACGAGATCGGGCTGAAGGGCAATGATGCGTTCCAACTTTATGCCTTGGTAATTGGATACTTTCTCCAGTTCGCCAGCTTCCTTCGGATAATCACTCATCTCACTCACAGCGATCAGTTTGTCACCTAAGCCAGCTGCATAAGCGATCTCTGTGGCGTG
>NZ_JAWOQS010001062.1:0-541 GCF_033438945.1 Vibrio sp. Y176
TTGCGAGCTTTATTATCGGTAAAGACGCGATCTTCAGCCAGCTAACTAGCGGCTTTATGGAGGAGATGGGCCAACTTCATGCCTCTGATCTTGCTAAGAACCCAACTCATCTACAAGCGCAGCAAATTGCGTTGAGCGAAAAATACGAACAACTAAGCGATAAAGTAAACGCTGAGTTTAATAAACAATTCGTGGCAAATCTTTAGCCACAGAGCCGTATTTATCTCTGTTCGATATGGAAAACATAGAAAGTTAAAAACACAAAAAGGCCCTCTTCTCGGGCCTTTTTCATGGCGATCATTTGTTCGGCTTGCCTCCACCTTTTCCGCCGCCCTTACCACCACCAGAACCAGCAACCGTGATGTTATCGCTCCATCCACTCCAGAACAAAGAACCATCGCTTTGCTGAATGGTGCCAACACGATAATGCACTTCGCCATGGGCACTGGAATCTTCAAACGTCGTGGCCGTTGGGTCGATAACATCCCAACTGCTTAGGCTTTGCCATCGATTACGTTTTGCATCCCAACTCTCGCGTTCG
>NZ_JAWOQS010001063.1:0-541 GCF_033438945.1 Vibrio sp. Y176
CGTTACGCGAGCACTAAACTGGCAATAGGATGATGAAACCGATGCGGCGGCAAAGTATGTGGATGGCATGCTTTGTTGTTTGCTTGTGCATAGCATTATTACTAAGTTGTTCATCGAAAGTTATATAAAAAGAGGAATAAACGAGCTTTATGAGTAAGTGGTAATTTTGGGAATGACCACAAATTATATATGCTTTTTGTTTCTCGTGAAGGTCAATAATCTCATTGGATCGAGCGATGTATAGTCGCTAAATTAAGTTGGCAACTTTTCCGTGCTGTTATTGGCATTTAGTACCCATTGTTTGACCTTAATACGAAAAACGACATTACCCATCAACAATGTTTGCCTGAGTTTCGGCTGTTGTATTAACGGCTGCGTTTTCTGCAGTTGAAGATAACTACTTTACAAAAGAACTCTCCATGCAAACTCGCCGCGAACTCTTCTTTGCCCCTTTTCAGCGTCTGGCTGTAATCGCAGAGCAATGGCGAGCTGGGTCTAAATCTTACTTATCATACTTAGCTTCAATCGCGTTAGTGCTTCT
>NZ_JAWOQS010001064.1:0-541 GCF_033438945.1 Vibrio sp. Y176
ATGTTAATGCCCCTGTTTTATAATCATTTTGCTCTGGCTAACATCGGTTATACTCAAGACGAGCTCAAAGCGCTCGCTAAGCTCGAACAACAAGTCGTTTCACAAGCGCCCTCTCTACAGACTCAACAAGTCATAGAAACGCAGCAGCAAACTAGCACCCAATTTATTGAGCATGCTAGGCAGCAAGCGATACAGTGGCAGGAGAAGCTCACCCCAAGCTCGCTACGAGGAATTACCAATATTCCCACACCGACCGAAAACCCAAATGCAGCCCCTACGGGTGTCATGGTGTTCGTCTCTCTGACCATGCCGGAAAGCAGCCTCAAAGCCTTATTGAGGCAAAGCGAGGTTTGGCAAGTGCCTTTGGTTATTCGAGGCGTGTTACCTGACGGCTTTACGGCCACAGCTAACACCATTCAATCCCTCCTACAAACAAACGAAAAAAAACCGATTAACAGCGGATTCGCCATCAATCCAGAGTGGTTTCAAACCTTCAACATTCAAGAAGTACCCACGTTCGTTGCGGTAAAGCCTGGGCGCT
>NZ_JAWOQS010001065.1:0-541 GCF_033438945.1 Vibrio sp. Y176
TGGCGCTGACGAAGGTATTGAGCTGTTAGTTCGCGCTTTCTGTGAGCCAGGACAAGACGCGATTTTGTACTGTCCACCGACTTACGGTATGTACGCAATCAGTGCTGAAACCATTGGTGTTGAACGTAAGACTGTACCGCTAACATCGGATTGGCAGCTTGACCATACTGGCATCGAATCCAATCTCGATAACGTCAAGCTGGTTTTTGTTTGTTCGCCAAACAACCCAACCGGTAACCTCGTTAAGCGTGAAGATATTGTCTCTCTGCTTGAGATGACAAAAGACCGAGCAATCGTGGTCATGGACGAAGCGTACATCGATTTTTGCCCTGAGGCGTCAACGGTGGATTTGTTAGCTCAATATCCAAATCTCGCGATTCTACGTACGTTATCAAAAGCGTTCGCGCTTGCAGGCTTACGTTGTGGTTTCACGCTTGCAAACGAGGAGCTAATCAACGTCCTACTTAAAGTCATCGCGCCGTACCCAGTACCAGTGCCTGTTGCTGAAATTGCGGTTCAAGCCTTGTCAGAAGCAGGTTTG
>NZ_JAWOQS010001066.1:0-540 GCF_033438945.1 Vibrio sp. Y176
CTCATTTGTAAGATTAGAAGCAAGGTGTCAATTCTGGGTTTCCGGCCAAAATATAATAACTAACAACCAAAATTGATAAACACACCCCACGATATCGAATATGTTTCCCGATAAAATTCTCAAAAGGACTGTTTCTATGTCAGCACGCCAAACTATCGATGAGGTTTTACAGAAGTTTGCTCATCAAATAGGCTTGCCTGAACTGCATTTGACGGACAATGAACTAAGCTTAGCTTTTGATGATCACTTAAAGGTTCATTTCATCTTTCATCCAGAAACGAATACGCTGCAACTGGAAGCGGAAATTGTTGGATTACAAATCGTCAATTCTGATCTTTATCGTTCTTTTTTCGCGTTCAATTACCATTGGCCAGAACACCAATTATTTCTCAGTTTAGATAATCATAGGCACGTACTGTGTTTGAATAAACTGATTGGCATCGAGCAATTGGATTATGAATATTTTGAAAATGCGTTGGCGGAATTGTTGACGCAAAGCGAGTCATGGGAGTCGTTGCTATCTGCTCACGTAGTGGCCGA
>NZ_JAWOQS010001067.1:0-540 GCF_033438945.1 Vibrio sp. Y176
CTTCTGGCACCATCCCTCCCCCGGTCGCCCAAACTAAGTGTGTGGCATTTTTCAAACGTTCATCCGTAAGCTGTAAACGAGTCTGGTAGTGTAGAGAACCCGATACATGCACCGCGCCCATCATTCCGGCTAATGCAGAGGGCTCCAAATTGATGCCTTCTCGTTCGCTCAACTCTCCTAAAAGCTGATACATACGTTCGTCCGTCACTGTGTAGTAACCATCAATTAGCCGCTCCATGGCTCGCCCAACAAAACCAGAAGGACGACCAACTGCCAAGCCATCTGCCGCGGTGAGATTATCTATACCAATATCTTGCACCGCTATCTCATCATGCAAACCCGTATGTACTCCCAACAACATGCAAGGAGAATGTGTTGGCTCAGCGAAGATGCAATGCACGTGGTCACCAAAGGCCACCTTGAGCCCAAAAGCAACACCACCTGGCCCACCACCAACACCGCATGGTAAATACACAAACAGTGGATGACATTCATCAACCACAATACCTAAATCATCAAATTGTTGTTTTAAGCGTTCAC
>NZ_JAWOQS010001068.1:0-540 GCF_033438945.1 Vibrio sp. Y176
GCGTATCCCGATTTTCCAACTTGGGTAACCAGCAGTGGCGAGTCAGAAACAACGTGGTACCAAGCCTCAACCGCTAACAAAGTAATTCCTGCAACTCAGCAGTAAGGAGCCTGACATGAAACATTCTACAAAACTGCTTATGACGACGTTGATTTCGGCACTAACCGTAGCTTGTGGAGGCGGCGGTGGAGGTGGTGGCTCAACTACGCCTCCGGCACCAACACCGACGCCATCGGTTCAGGTTCTCGACAATACGGCTGACATCGTGGCGGAACGAGACTTCTCATTCGATATTGGTGAAAAAATCACCTTGTCTGTGAATTATACCGGTTCGACCGAGGGGGCGTTGCACTTGTATTCGAAAGCGGCGTATACCACTGCAAATGGCGATGTGATTGCCGACCCGACATCTCGTATCACGACGTTGTATCCAAACATGGCGGGTGACGTAGAGCTCGAAGTGAATGGCAACTGGACACATCTTTATGCGCAATGGGTGCCGATGAGTGCGCAAGAGTCTGAGCAAAATTGGTCAATTGC
>NZ_JAWOQS010001069.1:0-540 GCF_033438945.1 Vibrio sp. Y176
TTCAAAACAGTTCCGTCTTGGGTTTTGCCGCAATGAAGTATCGTGGGGCGTACAACGCCTCAAAGTTTGCCCTAGAAGGATGGACAGATACATTACGGCTCGAACTTGCTGATACCGACATCAAAGTGGCGTTGATAGAGCCCGGCCCCATTGAAACGCAATTTAGACACAACGCTCTGCACGCTTTTGAGCAATGGATTGACGTAGATTCAAGCCCTCACCGTATCGCGTATGAAGGACAGAAAAAGCGTTTAGATAACGATAAATCGAATAATCGATTCGTGCTGCCCGCAGAAGCTTGTATCGACCCCGTTCTTCACGCACTAACCAGCAATAAACCTAAAATTCGCTATCGCATTACGACACCAACCAAGTTGTTTGCGATTTTGAAACGATTATTACCCACTCGTGTCCTCGATAAAATTTTGCGACAAGCCGCATAGAAATATTTTGTCGTAATGTAATTTCATCGTAACAATGTGATGTCATTATGAGCACGTAGGTTAAAAAAACCTCACGCGCTCGAATCAATTTCTTATT
>NZ_JAWOQS010001070.1:0-539 GCF_033438945.1 Vibrio sp. Y176
TACACACAAAAACGCGGAGGCCGGTGTCCTTGATATTAAAACGGAAAATATATTCCTCTGTTATAATTTCCCACCAATAATAATAATAATAATAATGATAATAACGTGATAATTCGGCTGTTCTAGATATTTGTTATAGCCTATTCAAATATTCAATCCCAAAAACGCCGTTTCTAGAGAACTTGCTAAAATATCTGAAATGAACCATCATGCCTACTTTTTCTTAACATATTTCATCTAGGTGCAGTGTCATTATTAGTTCAGCTTTACTAGACATTTGATATATTCAGTAGATGTATCTTTTTACGACCCTGTTTTACAACAAGCCGCAAAAAACCAACCGTCCCAAAAACGCCGTTTTTAGAGTACTATCTAAAATAACTACGATTAGCCAACATCCTTGCTTTTTTTCTTAACATAGTTCATCTAGATGCAGTGTAATAACTACTTCGGCTTTACTAGATATTAGATTTATTCAGTAGATCTATCTTTTTACAACCCTAATTTACAATCCGTGTGTCCACCACGGGAGATGATCC
>NZ_JAWOQS010001071.1:0-539 GCF_033438945.1 Vibrio sp. Y176
TATCTTTAACTGGTTGCGACGCTTGTGCTTCTTTTCGCTCGGCTTTTTGTTGTTCAGTCAGCCACTTGTAGTAGGCGTTTAGGTCACTATCGAATGGCGCAACTTGGCGATCATGCACTAAGTACAAATCATCGGTGGTTGCGCGCAGTAAGTAACGGTCGTGTGAAACAATCACCATCGCACCTTCGAACGTTTGCAGAGCCATGGTTAACGCTTGGCGCATGTCTAAGTCTAGGTGGTTGGTTGGTTCGTCGAGTAGCAATAGGTTTGGTTTTTGCCACACGATCAATGCCAGCACTAAGCGTGCCTTTTCACCACCAGAGAACGGTGCGACTTTTTCTAGCGCTTTGTCGCCTTGGAAACCAAAACTACCTAGGTAATCGCGCAGTTGCTGCTCTGTTTGATCCGGTGCGATCTGCATCATGTGCTGCAGTGGTGTTTCTTCTGGGTGCAACGTCTCCAACTGGTGCTGAGCAAAGTAGCCGATCTTTACGCCTTGCGAATAGGTGAGATCGCCGCCTTGCGCTTTAAGTTCACCT
>NZ_JAWOQS010001072.1:0-539 GCF_033438945.1 Vibrio sp. Y176
TACTAACAAAAAGCAGCGTCGACTTACAAGCGCTGCTGATGTACGCCATGTCGAGGCTGCTTGCCTAAACTTCTCTATGATTTACGCACTCTGACTGAAGGCTTAAATCGAACCACGATATTCCGTCGGCGTTCTGCCTGTACGGTTCTTAAATACTCGGCAGAAATAGTTCACGTCTTTAAATCCACAGCGCACTGACACGTCATTGAGTTTGAAGTTGTATTTCTTGAGCATAAACTTCGCACGATCCACGCGTACCCAAGTAATGTAGTCTGCCAAGGTCATGTGCCCCTGCTGACGGAACAAGCGCGACAAATGGTTCGAGGAAATACTGAATCTCGACGCAATGCTGTCACGCGTGATTGGGCGATGGAAGTTTTCTTGAATGTAGATGCAGATCCCTTGATAGAGATCTTGCACACGGCTATGTGACTGCTGCTCGACTGGTGCATCCAACATCGTCTTCGCGTATTGCAGTAATGCTTGCAGTAAAAGCTCATCCATTGGTTTTTTAGTATTATCACGAGACAGTGAGCTCA
>NZ_JAWOQS010001073.1:0-539 GCF_033438945.1 Vibrio sp. Y176
CGATCTCAAAGCGAAAACTAAAATCGAGCGCACTTGGTTAAAATACACCCAATTGGCTCGTGGTCGTAAGCGCTTCCATACGCTAAACGGTCGCAACAAACCAGATGCGGCTGACGACTATGCAGAAGAGAGTTTGGCTGAAGACGATTAATAAGAAATAACCAAACGTCAGATGTTCAACAAACGTTCATCATTCGGTGTGAGTGAACGCTTCTGACCCATTTCTTCTCCTAAAGCCCAAGGGCGCGTTCTCCCGAGGGCTTTTTTAATATCTGCGATTTTGGTGCATGGGAAATGTCGACCTATTTCGCCAGCATCGCAATCTTTTTCAAAAACGTTTCTTTTAAGTGCTCCTGCTCGTACTCTAGGTGATACGTGTTGTGGAAACCCACTTTCAGCTCCACGCCGTTGCCTCTTAAAAAGACGTTGTAACCATCGTAATCCGAGAACGCCTCCACACCTTCATAGATCTTACCGAACTCCGTTGGCGAACCGTTGTTCATGACGTTTTCGTACGCTTGTAGCACTTTGCTTGGATC
>NZ_JAWOQS010001074.1:0-539 GCF_033438945.1 Vibrio sp. Y176
AGTTAAAGACAACGAAAGTCTGTCTGGTAAAGTTTTTGGTGGTTACACATTCAACGAGTACATCTCTTTTGAAGGTGCGATCGGTGGTTACGACGCTCTAGACGGCTCTGTCGTTACCGTTGGTGACATGAAGTTTTTGGCTATCCAACCTAAATTAACGCTGCCAATCGGTGACCGTTTCAATCTTTTCGCGAAAGCGGGTCTTTCTTACTTCAACGCGGAATTTAAAGTAAGCAATTCTGTGCTAACTGGTGACGAAGGCCACACGACGTTTTCTGAAACGACAGTAACCGGACTTTACGGCTTAGGGGCTGAGTTCGCGATCACAAAAAATCTAGCACTACAGGTTGAATGGGAATACATGAAACCTGAGTTAGACGTAGCGAAACTCGGCAGTGAAAAAGTCACCGTTGAAGCAGAAATCAGCGCGTTCTCTGTAGGTATGAGCTACCGTTTCTAAGAATACTTATTCAAGTTCTTTGGGCTTAACTCAAGCGGTGGGCTGTTGTTTGTTCCGTGAAGCCCCCAGTTTGAATTCA
>NZ_JAWOQS010001075.1:0-539 GCF_033438945.1 Vibrio sp. Y176
ATCGCTTGGTCTGTTGATGCCAAAGAATATGGACGTTTTCTCACCGACGTATTTCATCTTTGGGTTTCTCAAGATGTGGGAAAAGTCTTCATTTCGAACTTCGAACAGGCATTAACACAATACCTTGGCAACCCCTCTCCAAACTGTATTCATGCAAAAAAATGCGGCTCGTCTTATGCCGTTGAAGCAAATGGTGACGTTTATTTCTGTGACCATGTCGCCTACCCGGAGTCGAAACTCGGCAATGTATTCGAAACATCGTTGCACAAGATGTCGCTGAATCACGAACTTCAGTTCAACAAAGAATCCCGCTTATCTATGCGATGTAAACAATGCCAGTTCTTATCTCTCTGCAACGGCGGCTGCCCAAAACATCGCTATCTCTCCGACACTGGAGAGCATGAAAACGTCCTTTGTGATGGTTATTTCTATTTTTTCAGCTCAGTAGAAAAGTATTTGCAAGCAATGACGACGCTCTTAGCTCATGGCTATCCAGCAAGCTATGTCATGCAAGCATTAGACGGCCCTTTAATCCTAAC
>NZ_JAWOQS010001076.1:0-538 GCF_033438945.1 Vibrio sp. Y176
TAATAGTTGGTTGAACTCTTTCTGCACACTTCGGATGAGAATGACCGTTTCAATGCCTTCGGCTTCTAATTGACGCAGGATGCGTTGAGCACGATTAGCTTTACCTGCAAGTAACGCATCAATCCAGTTAAACGTCGTAAAGTGGTTGTGTCGACTTAAGGCTTCCTCTAAGCGTACAACAGTCAGTTCGCCATCAGGATAGAGCAAAGCCAGTTTCTCTAGACTCTGAGAAAGTGCAAATAAGTTGCCTTCATGCCACTGTGCCAACATCTGTAAGGATTGCTGATCGGGCTTTAAACCCAATGCGCGGCAGCGCGTTTGCACAAACATAGGCAAACGCTGAAGATCCGGCGTTAAGCAGCTGACCCAGTCGCCTTTGGCATTCAGTGCTTTAAACCATTTGGCATTTTCTTGCGCTTTAGTCAGCTTCGTTCCGATGATCACTAGCATGATGTCATCATGCAACATGTCACACAGAGTCTGTAGCTCGTTGCTGATGGCTGTGGTGACACCGCTTTCTGGGATCTCAAGCTCAATG
>NZ_JAWOQS010001077.1:0-538 GCF_033438945.1 Vibrio sp. Y176
ATTCGTAAAGCGATTCCAGATAAAAATGGCGTAGTACAAGCGGTAATGACGGCTGGCTTTAACATGAATACATCGTCAGTGTTTCGTAACGACATTCATGCTAATGAACACAATCGCGTGTCCCTAATTAGAAACGACGGCTACCTTACGTTTAGCTCATCTGAAGACACCACGATCAAGGACTATCAAAAGCCCGCCGATGATTTAAATAAACAAGCCTTATTGGATCAAATCCAGCAAGACTACGGCTGGGATACCGACCAAGTAAAACAGCTAACCCGAGCAATCAATGTCGTCGTCGACACCCAACGTTTGAATGAATTAATCACACTCAAATACCTTCCTGATTATGGCTTATGGGCGGCGTCGTCAACCGATTTGGGCTTCATTAAGCGCGGCTTTTACAGCCAATTTGCGTTTTACTGCATCGTCTTTCTGATCGTTCAAGCAGCGTTTTATGCGCTGTTTCGCTCAATCGCTAACAATGAACACGAAACCAAAGAGCGTTTGCTTTACCAAGCTTGTCATGATCATCTAA
>NZ_JAWOQS010001078.1:0-538 GCF_033438945.1 Vibrio sp. Y176
ATGGTGAAGACGAGGCAATGCCTGTCATTGAAATCTACAGCAGCGAACATCAAACCGGTAATGTGTGTTGCCCCAATAAAGACGCATTGAAGGTTTTGATTGACGCGCTATCAGAAGCTTACGACCACTTATCATAAGGTGACAATATGTCTAATCCTGAGAGTCCATCGGACTACTCCATCTTGTATCAACGCGCCCGCGAAGAGTGGGACGAACGCTTAGGCAGCGTAGTGAAACAGGCGCACGATTGGAAAATGTGCGCTTTTTTTTCGATGTTTATCGCCGCGATTGCCGTAGGCAGCACCGGATACATCGGCGCCCAATCCAACATTGAGCCTTATGTCATTGGCGTGAAAAACGGCGAAGAAGTGGTGGGCGTGGCCAGCGTTCAAAAGCTGCCGACCTCACAACTGGAAGCGCTCAAAGTGAACGATTTAGAGCGCTTTGTGGAAGACATTCGCAGCGTCTATCTGGACGTAGAAGTCGAAGACAAAGCGGTGCGCCGCGCCTACGCAAGACTCGTTCCCAACTCCCCTGC
>NZ_JAWOQS010001079.1:0-538 GCF_033438945.1 Vibrio sp. Y176
GCTTTCAAACAGGGTTGGAAGAGAACGACTTCAACAAAAACGTGCTCAAGCGAGTTAAATAAGGGAGTGGTATGAATATGGGCAAAGGAGTAAACCAACTTGGCGGATTACTCGCGATGTTGGTAGCGCCCTCGCTGTTCGCATTTGAGCTTGCGGGGCAATTGAATGTTGAGCATCGACAGTTTCTCTCTCACGGGCTGCAAGGGCAGAGTAAAGGCCAAAGCTCTGTTGTAGTTCAGCCTGAATTTTACTGGGACTTCCAAAGCGGAGAGAGTAGCTTCACCTTCACACCGTTTTTTCGAGTCGATAGCCTCGATGATGAAAGAACCCACGGTGACATTAGAGAAGCGCTTTTTCTCACGTATTGGGATGATTACGAGCTTAGAGTTGGGATCAGTAAAGTGTTTTGGGGCGTCACCGAGTCCGCGCATCTGGTTGATGTTGTGAACCAAACAGATGCCGTGGAAGCGGTTGATGGCGAAGATAAACTGGGTCAGCCAATGGTACACTTTACGGCGATTAAAGATTGGGGCGCTTT
>NZ_JAWOQS010001080.1:0-538 GCF_033438945.1 Vibrio sp. Y176
TGAAGGTGCTCATTGCTTGCGTCGGAAAGATGATCTTTGTGATGCCGGTAATGTGGTTCTGGGTGCTGGTGGTGTGCCGCTTGGTTGAACCAGAACGTATCTCAGACGTGTCAGGACTTATCTCTCCGGACGTGATCGGGTGGGCCGCTGGTGCGGCCATCACCCTCATTATCTATTCCGTTTTTACACGCCCAGCTTTGTACGGATACCACAACTTTTTCAAGCAGCATATGTGCTCAATAGTAAAGCAAGTAACGCCGGAACTCAGAACAGTCACTGGGCCACTGTTCTTTTACCGAAACGAAATTGGAACGATATAGAGAGGAACCATGAAAGTAACTAATAGACTCCAACTGCTGGCACTGGGGCTGTGTATAGCCGGTACTGCCATCGCGGCTCCTGATGTGCTCAATGACGACGCAAAGCTCAAGAACCTTGAGAAGGTGTGTCCCGACTGTCAGATGGTGGCAAAAGATGTACTCAATCTGCGGGTTGAAAACTGCCAGCTCAAAGACACTTCCAGTGCAATGATGATTGG
>NZ_JAWOQS010001081.1:0-538 GCF_033438945.1 Vibrio sp. Y176
AATAACAAGCCCATTAAGCGTTCCACCGCTTTCAGACCGCGTTCACCCAACAGACGATTGAAAAAGCCATAGAACATCAAAATAAAGAAGGTCGCGCCCCACGCAATCACCACCGACGCTGAGAGTTCGACCAGTTTGTCGGGATGCTGGGAAGAAAGCAGAAGCAACGCGGCAATCACTGATGGGCCGGCAATCATTGGAATTGCCATTGGCACAATAAACGGCTCTTCACCCGCCGCTAACCCGGTGATGCTCCCTGCACTTGGGAAAATCATCTTAATTGCGATGATAAATAAGATGATGCCACCAGAGATACTCAAGGTTTCCGGCTGTACGTGCAAAAAGCTCAGGATGCTTTGTCCGGCGAACAAGAACAACATCAAAATCAATAAGGCAAAAATCAACTCGCGGATGAGCACCTTACGACGACGTTTGGGATCGATGTGTTTAAGAATGGACAACACAATGGGCAAATTGCCAAGAGGGTCCATGATAAGAAACAGCATGGTCGCTGCAGAAAGAATATCCATGTTCTGGC
>NZ_JAWOQS010001082.1:0-538 GCF_033438945.1 Vibrio sp. Y176
CGTTACCAAAGCCTTCTGCTGCGTTTGTTGATAAGCGTTATCGCGCGTTTCAAACAAAATGGTGCCGTCTTCAGCAAATGATTCGCGCTTGCCTATTGCATTTAAACTGCGGTCGAGCATTTTCACCGTGCGTGCGCCGTCCGATTGACCGTCAAACTGAATCATCACCGCTTGGCCCTGAGGGAAATCCAAACGAATTTGTTCCGCTCGGTCACTGAGACGATGCACATTCAAACCTGGGATAGAGAAGCGACGAATATCGGCTTTATCCAATTTGAGATGCAACTCGTTATCAATCACCTTCTGGCCATCAAAGCGCGCTTGTTCCACAACACGTTGAATGTTCGCTTTAGAGCGCACAAGCGCATCTTGCAACCCAGGCACATTTTGTGTGCCTTGCGTAACGGCTTGAGTTTACCCACGTTTGATGTGCGTTAGCTCTTTACCAATGGTTTGCAGTGATTTTGAAGCAAATTGTACCGCTGTTGCTTGTTGCTGTGCCTGAGTCAGTTGAATGCCTGAAACAGAATAGACTGAC
>NZ_JAWOQS010001083.1:0-537 GCF_033438945.1 Vibrio sp. Y176
AGGTTATTCAGGCGCTCGAAGTGAAGATGTGGCGTATTTTCTTACGTCGTCTTGATCTTCGCCAGCACCGTAAAATCATCGTCATTGATGATGAAATCGCCTATACAGGGTCAATGAACCTTGTCGATCCTGCATACTTTAAACAGAGCAGCGGCGTTGGGCGTTGGATCGATATCATGGTGCGAGTTACAGGGCCAACCGTAAACGTGTTAAGTGCGATTCACTGCTGGGACTGGGAAGTAGAAACGGGCGAACGTTATCTGCCGAAGTTGCCGGAGTGCAAAATTGACAACAGCAAATACCAACATCCGATTCAGGTGGTTCCATCTGGCCCCGGCATGCCAGAGTATTTGATTTATCAAGTGCTTACTTTGGCAATTAACCAAGCCAATCGTTCGGTACGAATCACAACACCGTATTTTGTACCTAATACCGACTTGCTTGAGACGTTAAAAATGACGGCGCAGCGCGGTATTGATGTTGAGCTGATCATACCGCACAAAAATGACTCACTTATGGTTCAGTGGGCATCGCGCG
>NZ_JAWOQS010001084.1:0-537 GCF_033438945.1 Vibrio sp. Y176
AATGCAGACATCATTTATCGTCATCGTTTTGTTTGCATTTCGATTTGCATTCAAACGTTGGCTGACTAAGCGCATTGGCGGTTTTACTGGCGATTGCTTAGGTGCAGCGCAGCAGCTTTCTGAACTCTTGGTTTACCTTACTCTAATCGCGTTTTATCAAAATATATGAAGCAGTTAATTCTCGGTGGTGCTCGTTCAGGAAAATCGAAACTTGCTGAACAAACCGCAAGACAGTTGTCCGAAAAGCAGAACAAGTCATTACATTATGTCGCTACTGCGTTGCCATTTGATGATGAGATGCGAGAGCGGATTAAGCATCATCAAGCTCAACGTGGGGAAGGGTGGCATGAACACGAATGCCACCTTCGACTTCCTGATTTACTTGCTCATTTTGATTCCAATGACGTTGTATTGGTTGATTGCTTAACGCTGTGGCTGAACAACTGGATTTTTGAGCTAGGTGAAGTCTGCAGTAACGAGTCATTAGAACAAGAGATAGAAAAGCTCATTCAAGCGGTTGAAAATTCTCGCGCGACA
>NZ_JAWOQS010001085.1:0-537 GCF_033438945.1 Vibrio sp. Y176
GGCGTGACACCAGAGAGCGAATGGCCAAGCCATAAAATGCATTGTCATACCGGTTTAAAGCTAATTAAAAAACTGTGCGAACGTGTACGTGTACCGAATGAATTTAAAGATTTAGCGCTCATGGTCTGCGAGCAACACTCCAACATTCATCGCGCCGCTGAGTTAAAGCCGCAAACCATCATCAAAATCCTGAACAAGTTTGATGTATGGCGCAAGTCGGAGCGCCTAAAAGACATTCTAATTTGCTGCCAAGCGGATCGTGCAGGCCGCAAAGGTTTAGAAGATCTACCGTATCCACAAGCGGATATTTTTATGCTGGCCTATCAAGCAGCGGCATCAGTAGATGTGCAAGCCATCATTCAGGATGGCTTCAAAGGTCCAACTATTCGTGATGAACAAGAAAAACGACGTATTGAAGCGGTCAAAGTCGCTTTAAATAAGTAACGCCAAAATAAAAACGCCCGCTCAATTGAGCGGGCGTTTTTGTTTTCAATGATTAAGCACTAAGCAAGAATGCAAATAGGCCCACACCTAGAA
>NZ_JAWOQS010001086.1:0-537 GCF_033438945.1 Vibrio sp. Y176
GGCGGTTGCGGGCTTAGCTGGCGTACCTAAAACGGTCATCAAAAATGCTCGTACTAAACTGTCTCAACTAGAGCAACTCGGCCAAGCTAGCGACTCGCCTCGTCCAAGCACAGTGGATGTGGCAAATCAGCTCAGCTTAATCCCTGAACCTAGCGAAATTGAACAAGCGTTATCAAACATCGATCCAGACGACTTAACACCTCGTCAAGCCCTTGAAGAGCTGTATCGTTTGAAGAAAATGCTTTAACGAGAATATCTAATCTCCCCTAAAACAGAAAAGGGCTATGGTTATCCATAGCCCTTTGTGTTTCGAGAAAGCTTAGTATTAATCGTCTTCAACGTTAAACAAGTTTTCCATATTTAGGCCTTGTTTAATTAGAATTTCACGAAGTCGACGTAAACCCTCCACTTGAATTTGACGTACACGCTCACGAGTAAGACCAATCTCTCGTCCCACTTCTTCAAGTGTAGACGGCTCATAACCAAGCAAACCAAAACGGCGTGCAAGCACTTCTTTTTGTTTTGGATTCAACTCTT
>NZ_JAWOQS010001087.1:0-536 GCF_033438945.1 Vibrio sp. Y176
GTCACGGTTAGCACGTTGTCGATAACCGCCACAACTAAGCCAATGCCATCTTGCGGATCTACTGCATCCGTCATTTCATAACGACGGTACTCCACCGTACCCAGCTTCACTTTTTCGTGTGTCACGCCGCTCATTTGCTCTTCGTGATCCAACGTTTTCCAAAGCGCCTCTGGATTCTCGATTGGCAGTTTGTAAACTGGCACCATACCGAGCGTGTAAAGCACTGGGTTGATCTCATCGCCTGTACCTAAGTACGCTTTCAAAGTTTCTGGCGACGCAGCACTTTTTAAGTATCCGTCAAACAGATCGATCGCAAACTGCTCTTTTGGTGACAGCTGCTCACCAACAAACATATCAGACATGGTCATTTGATTGGCAGAGCCAAACGCGTTCACATATTCGTAGTGTTTGAAAGGTTCTGTTTGGAAAGTAACTACGAGCGAATCGGCTGGGATTTGCGCCAATAGTGAGCTTGAACCGCTCTGAGGAAGGTTATTTTGGTACAGGTACCCAGCGGCCCCCGCTGCTGCGACCAC
>NZ_JAWOQS010001088.1:0-536 GCF_033438945.1 Vibrio sp. Y176
TTTGACGTTTTTGGAGATCGACGACGGATCAATATCAATGTGCATCACTTTCGCATTTGGACAGTACTTCTCAAGGTTATTGGTGGTGCGGTCATCAAAACGCACCCCAATACCGAAGATCAGATCCGCTTCGTGCATCGCCATATTGGCTTCGTAGGTACCGTGCATCCCCAACATACCAAGCGAGTTTTTGTGAGTCCCCGGAAATGCACCTAGGCCCATTAAGGTACTGACAACTGGCAGGTTAAGTTTGTCTGCCAGTTCTAAAATATGTTCGTGAGCACCAGAAATGACTGCGCCACCACCGACATAAAGCACCGGTTTTTTCGCTTCAATCAAAGACTTCAGCGCTTTCTTGATTTGGCCTTTATGACCCGAAGTGGTTGGCTTGTATGAACGCATCGAGATGCTTTCTGGATATTGGTAAGGCAGTTTGATTTGCGGATTCATTACGTCTTTAGGCAAATCAATCACAACTGGCCCAGGACGACCCGTTGTTGAAATGTAGAAGGCTTTTTTGATCGTTTCAGGGATAT
>NZ_JAWOQS010001089.1:0-536 GCF_033438945.1 Vibrio sp. Y176
AGCAGCGCACATTGGTATTGTGGCTGAGATATCTCTGTCCAAATTTGACCAATCGATGGCGCAAGCGTATTGATGTCGATGCCTAGCGCCAAGCTAAAGAAGCTCTTATCGCTGTTAGACTCGGTTAACACACCACGAATCGATTTAAGCGCATCGACGATCACTTTATTCTTCGACTCAACAACAAAGCCGCCTTTGATTGACGCTTGCTCACCGTTTAGCTTGTACTCCGCAAACGCCACCGATTGAGGCCAGTTTTCTGCAATTTGCGTAAACTCGTTATGACAAACTGGTGTGCGCATTTCCGTAATGTTTGGATCGACATTAAGACGAGTTAATTGACGAGCAAACATGTTGCCATCAACAGTGGTTAAACCTTTGATGATTTCACGATGGTCGATGTAGCCAAAAGAGTTGTTGTTTTTACCATACTGAGTTTGGATGGCTTCAGCACGACCGCTATCCGCTAATGATTGGGTTGGAGACTCAAGACCCAGCGCCATTTTCAACGGGTTAAGATCACCCAACTCCGCGAT
>NZ_JAWOQS010001090.1:0-536 GCF_033438945.1 Vibrio sp. Y176
CTGCGGCCACTAAATAACGGTCGATAATGTTCAGTGAGAGCTCAGGCAAGACAGACGAGACAATCACCATCTGATCGATGTTTGCCGCAACTGGTTTGAGGCCGTCGTAGTAGTCTGGGCGAGTCAGCATTGATGTACGTGGCTCTACGGCTTCCACAACACCTGAGATGCCTGCCATTGATTCAAGACCTTCACGCCAGAGCACTCGGTCACCGGAAACCAGAGACTCAATGCCGCGACGTAGGTTACAGCGTTGAACCTCGCCAGTTTCTAAATCTTCGATGTCAGCGTGCTGGCCAAAGCGAGTAATCACTAGACCCTGTTTACTTGCGCCAAGCATGTTCTCATCCCATTGGATGGACTCTTCTTGCTTTTTTAGGCGTTTTTGTTGGTTGCTGCGTACGCGGCGCACCTGACCTTTGGTTAACTTTTTCTTCTTTGCCACAATGTTTTACTTAGTGAGTTAACTCAAGCGATTGAGCTCGTTCTCGGCTCAAGTTCGTGAGTATCGTGTTTCAAGTATTTTCAGGTATAGT
>NZ_JAWOQS010001091.1:0-536 GCF_033438945.1 Vibrio sp. Y176
CAAGTACATAACGAATCACAAACTCTTTGAAAAGCTAACGTTTCTTCTGCGCTTATTGCGCATCAGGGAACCACTCTTGCAGCAAATCACGCGAGCGCTCTAGCTCTTTTTGCCAAGAGTTCACGCCAACAACGGTCGGTTTAAGTAGAATAACTAGCTCAGTTTTTTGTGTCACATTCGAAGTGTTGCGGAACAAGTGACCCAGAGCTGGCACGTCGCCAAGGAATGGGACTTTTGACACTTGCTCGACATTTTGTTGCTTCATCAAGCCGCCGATAACCACAACATCGCCATCTTTCGCACGAATGACCGAATCAGATTCTCGAATCGAGCTTTTTGCCAAAGGCAATTGAATGTTTTGAAAATCACCACCAAGATTTAACTGCTTCACTTCTTCTGTGACTTCAATGACCGCTGGATGCACATGCAAGAACACGTTGCCCTTGTTGTCGATTTGTGGCGTCACATCAAGTGAAATGCCCGAGAAGAATGGCGTCAGTTCCACTTCAGGAACCGCATTAGAGTTTTCACCATTA
>NZ_JAWOQS010001092.1:0-536 GCF_033438945.1 Vibrio sp. Y176
ACGGAAGGTATAATTTCATCTCCGCAGTCTTTGTTTGGAACTGAGCTCGCAGGACACAGCATCTCATCGCAGAAAATAGCTATGTTGTTTTTAGGGATGTCCCGATCCAGCTTTTTCACTTCCGATCCGATACTGATATTACAGCCTTGAGTTTTGGCCAATACCGATACCGATCCGATCCAAGCACGTATTATACATATTCACTTATTTTGTTGTCAGTCATGTTAGAAAAGGTTTGATCAAGCAAAGAACAACTACTTAATCAGGTCAGTTAGAATGATCCACAACAGCTGGTATGAGAAACTGACCTGTTTATTGTTAACAGGGTTAAATAAACAAACTTTAAACTTGAACATTAAAATTAAATAAAAAATATAGCTGGTTTGCTTTGGCTGCTTTGGCCCCTTAAATAGAAAATAAATCAACACGAGAAATCTTTAAAATGTCTAACACTGAAATTAAAATAGCAGCAAGACTCCACAAACTTGTGCTTTGGCCCCCTAATAAATAAAAAAACACCACAAGACATTGTTGAC
>NZ_JAWOQS010001093.1:0-536 GCF_033438945.1 Vibrio sp. Y176
AGCGTTGTTGATGATTTTTGCGGAATCAGTGATCTGGCGTTCGTCGCTCAGATCAGATGAGTCTGGAGACAGCAGAGGGCCTAGCTCCCCGGACGTCAGCATATTCATGATCGGCAGGAGGTTCGCCACCATCTTGGAGAAGTGGGTTTGGTCGTGCTGGAACATCGACAGCAAGCCTTCCAGATCAGAGTTTGGGTGCTCAGGTTGGATGATGTCGTAGTAGAACTTCATCAACGCGAAAGCGATCTTCTCACGCGAACCGTTTTTGACTTTCTCCAAATAAGCCGCTGCTTCTGCCTCCCAGTCGGGCATAACTCGCTCTGAGTAAGCCTGAACGGCCTTGATGACCAAGCCAGCAGCGCCACCTTCAAGGAATCGGCGGAGCTTTGTCAGGTTGGGACGATCATGAGTGATGACCAAGCCCTGAGCGATGTTGTTCAGTGCCTGCCATCCAAATGATTTGAACGGGTCGGCCCCTGCTTCGGACGGGATCAACGCTGCCAAACGACTTGCAATTTCAGTCACGCGGGTGAAGT
>NZ_JAWOQS010001094.1:0-536 GCF_033438945.1 Vibrio sp. Y176
GTTAAAGTTACCCGCTAGGTTAAAGTTCGCGAGCTGGCTTAGATAAAAGTCACCCGTGGCATCATAAGGCATGCCTTGACGAACCATCATAACCACACTTTGCGGTGCCCCTGGTTTGTCGACAAGATGAATTTTCTGCTCACCTAATGCTGGTATTGTTTGAGGAGCATAAAGTGGTGCCGCTTCATCTTTCCATTCAGCCCAAAACGCAAGCTTCTGCTCAATGTCTTGTTTAGCAATGTCACCCACCACCACGACTTGTGCACTCTGCGGTGTGTAGTGCTTAGCGTAGAACTCACGTACATCATCAAGCGTTAGCGCACTGACCCCGGCTTGCGTGCCGTCTTTCGGACGAGCGAAAACAGAATCGCCATACAGCACTTGTCGACTTGCTTGAGATGCCATCCAACTTGGATTTTGATGTTCGTACACAAGCCCTTCGAGTGCCTGCATTTTCACACGATCAAAATCTTCTTGTTTGAACGCTGGCGATAGCAGCATCTCTTCAACGATTTTCAGTGTTGACTCTAAATTCT
>NZ_JAWOQS010001095.1:0-536 GCF_033438945.1 Vibrio sp. Y176
GCAGGTTATCGAAATAGAAAATCAGAACGTCATTTCAAACGAAGTATTGTCTTACACCCGTTATCAACATCAACTTTTAGCCGAAGACTACAGTCGTTTTAGAGATGAGCAGTCAATAAACAGAGTACTTCATTAGTCGCTACCAGCGTTGAGGAGAGAGATGAAACCAATCTTATTGGTCGACGATAGCAAAACGGTATTGCTTTACATGACCTCCGCATTGCAAAAGCAAGGGTACGAAGTCATCGCTGTGGAGGACGGTGAGTCTGCACTTGAAGTCCTGACGCACCGAAAAGATATTCAGTTTGTTCTCAGTGACCTGATGATGCCTGGGCTCAGTGGTATTGATTTGTGTCGTGTACTCAAATCTGCGGCGTTTGAGCGGTATATCTTTTTTGTCCTACTTTCTTCACGCAATGATCAGGGCTCGATTGTCAAAGGCATTGACGCTGGCGCGGATGATTTCGTAGATAAAAAAACGTCGGTAGAAGAGCTTCAAGCACGCATACGAGCAGGGTTTCGTACTCTCGATTTGC
>NZ_JAWOQS010001096.1:0-535 GCF_033438945.1 Vibrio sp. Y176
TTGCAGTTTGGCGAAAACAGCGAGCTGCCATATGGCTTATCGCTGTTCCAGCGCGATTGGCACCAGGGTGTGATTGGTATTCTCGCTTCGCGTATCAAAGAGAAATTCCATCGTCCAGTTATTGCCTTTGCTGACGGTGGTGACGGGACGATCAAGGGTTCTTGTCGTTCGATTCCTGGATTACACATGCGTGATGCGTTGGACTTCATCGATACGCAAAATCCAGGTTTGATCATCAAGTTTGGCGGTCACGCGATGGCGGCAGGCTTAACCATCAAAGAGCAAGATTTTGAGCGTTTCAGTCGTTTATTCGATGAAGTGGTGAAAAAAGAGCTCGACGAAGCGGCTCTAAAAGGCGTGATTCTTACTGATGGCGAGTTAAAACCGGAAGAGTTTTCTATGCACATTGCGGAGCAGTTGCGCGCTGGTGGGCCATTCGGACAAGCTTTTCCTGAGCCAATCTTTGATGGTGAGTTTAAGGTGTTGCACCAAAAATTGGTGGGAGAAAAACATCTTAAACTGATGTTGGAGCCTT
>NZ_JAWOQS010001097.1:0-535 GCF_033438945.1 Vibrio sp. Y176
GAAGGTGGTTCAAAGTACTGGAAAGCAGACCTTTCGTCATCCCCGCCAGCACTCCGATAAAGCAACCTACGATGGTCGCAATCGCAGTAATGCCAACTGCTGCGCCAAAAGTCAGTTGAGAGCCCATGATCAAGCGCGACAGAATATCACGACCTAAGTCATCGGTTCCTAAAAAGTAATCGACAGTGCCCGCTGGTGCCCATGAAGGGGGAACGAGTAACTCACCAGATTGTGCTTGTGGATCAAACGGAGCAAGCCACGGAGCTAAGATGGTGATCAATACGATCAAGCCTAAACACCACAAGCCAAACATCGCTAACCCGTTAGCGCGGTAACTGCGCCAAAATCGCTCAAACTGAGTTGGAATGCGTTCTTCCTGATAAACGTTATTTGTTAGCATACCATTCTTTTCTCACCAGAGGGTTGATCATGGCGCCAATCAAGTCCGAAAGGATATTGGCAGTTAAAACGAGTGTCGCAAGCACCATTACTCCTGCTTGGATTTAGGCGTAATCTTGGTTGGCAAGCGCATCCA
>NZ_JAWOQS010001098.1:0-535 GCF_033438945.1 Vibrio sp. Y176
GGAACTAATACATATAAATCCCGTAACTTACGAAAGGCTACTAGTCTCGTCATCCCGAAGATGTGTTAGTGAGTTATGTAACCTATGTCCAGTCTAACGATGGGACCATTATCTTTATTGGTTATAGATCTTTAGTCGAGAAATCATGGGTTACAAACCTGGCAGTACAGATGTTGTAGAAACTCAACACTGCCGAACAGTTGAATCTGAGTCTGTTTTACGTAGTAGAAGAAACAGCAACATTCTTCAGCCGTTAAGTCGAGTTCTTGTTGATAACGGTGTATTGCTTCTTCTTCGCTGATCAAACCTTTGTTGAGGTCTAGCCAAATCTTGTTTGAGAACAGTCTTTTCGCCATTTGTTCTGCATCTACGGAATGACCAAATGTTAAGCGTACAATCTCTGGTGGTGACCAACGAACCAGTACGTTGCCGACATCGAAAACAACATTTTTAATTTGAGAGCTTTCCATAGAACACCTTTGATTTGTAAGTTGGGCAGAGTAATCAAACGAAGATGAGTGAGAACAACATTCGC
>NZ_JAWOQS010001099.1:0-535 GCF_033438945.1 Vibrio sp. Y176
ACCCGTTCTAACTAATCCAATTACTGTGCCAACTAATTTTTCACTTTAAATACAGCAAATTAGAGTTGACCCTAGTTACCAAACAATTGTATTTGCTTACTGTTAGTGCAACACGCACCACGGTAGAATTTTCACCATAACTCCAAAGTAGTAGAGAAGTTAATCAATTAGTTGCAATGCGGTAATCAGGTTCTTCGCAACTTGAGTAAGCGTTTGACTCGATTGCATTGCAGAGTTTCGCATTGCTTTGTACGCGTGTTCCTCATCTACATTATGCACTTTCATCAATAAGCCTTTGGCTTTTTCCACCAGCTTTCGCTCTTCAATCTTGTTCGTCAGCGATTCAATTTCTGAATTCATTCTCTCGAACCGCTCACGTACCAAGGTTGTGTGGTCAATCCAAGGTTGAAGAGCAAACTCAGTATCATGAGGCATCAACACATAATCGATTTGGCTTGATAACCGAGTGATATCATTAGAAGATAGTTGCTTTAGCACGATAAGAAGGGGTACCGATTTTCTACGGCAGAAATCG
>NZ_JAWOQS010001100.1:0-534 GCF_033438945.1 Vibrio sp. Y176
TCGTAAAACGATCGCGAATCGGCTCAAACGGGGCGCGGTTATAGAGTTCACTCACCCAGTGGTAAGCCGCTGCCGCCGTCACTTTGCCTTGCGATTTTGCCAAACTAAAGATGGAATCATGATTCGACAGACGAACGATATTGTTGTTCACAATGCCGCTTTCTACGGGGCGAACCCCAGTTAAAATGCACTCATACAGTGGACGCGACATTGAAGGGAGTTCACATTGCACGGGGTAAAGCGTGGCGCGCATTTCTGGTCGTGAATGACCATGTTCTAGTAGACCGTTTAGGTAGCCCATACAATTGCGGGCTACCTGATAGTTCAGTCCATCTAGAACAACAAGGATAACCTTATTGCTCATGATAAATTCTCAATACTTCTTGGAGGGAGGTTACTGTTGGTGAATCAACACACTTTCTTGCCATTGACGTGGCAGCTTACGTGCTGATTTTTCCCATGCAGAGAAGTCGGTCACTGGGTGAACGTTGCTGTACTGGTCATTTGCAATCAGCTTGTCTTGCACAGATTTTG
>NZ_JAWOQS010001101.1:0-533 GCF_033438945.1 Vibrio sp. Y176
TACGCTTCACGAATCGCAGACTCACTTTGACTCGCGGCAAAACGATCAGGAAAAATCTGATAGAAAACTTGTTCTTGAACCCACTTTGGCGGTTGATGGTTTACATTCAATTTGAAATGAAATTCTTTGGGCGGAATACGTTTTTGCACTCCACGTGCGTCTAGCCAATATTGCTGACCGTTTCTAACGACTTTAAATACATAGTGGGTGATGTCTCGATCTCTATTCGGCTCGAACGATACTTCCCACAGCAGTAACTCTCCAACTCTGCCGCATTGCACCATGGCGACAAGGTATTCTTCGTTGTCTGGCTCAATACGCACATAAACAGCATCGAATGTTAACGCCTCTGTTTTTAGACAGACCTTCACGCGTTTACCATCGAAGGCTAAACCATCAACCGTCTGGCTATGAAAGAGAAATGGCAAAGACATAATAAGCACTCTTTAATAAGTGGATATGCCACTATTTTATTAAAGAATGAGAGACAAAAAATCCTCCTTGGAAATTCGGTGCTTTACCTATTTTCTCAA
>NZ_JAWOQS010001102.1:0-533 GCF_033438945.1 Vibrio sp. Y176
TAAATCAACTTGTAATCGGTTTTTTCGACGATGTAACCTGGGTTGATTGGCTTAGTGAAACTTGGCCACCCCGTACCCGATTTGTACTTGTCGGTAGAAGAAAACAACGGCTCACCAGTTACGATGTCGACGTAAATACCGGCTTCTTTATTGTCCCAATATTCGTTGTCAAACGGGCGCTCGGTACCTTCTTCTTGCGTTACGTAGTATTGCAACTCAGTCAACGTAGACTTGATCTTCGATTGAGACGGCTTGTTGTATGCTTTTACCTTCGACAGCAGCTTTTTCTCATCGATAAGCTGACGCAGTGTTTTCGGATGTTCTTTGCGATCGTCACCAAACACTTCATCCAAGTATTTGTCTCGACCGGATGCGTAACGATAGTACTTGTACTTTAGGCTGCTCTTTTTGTAGTAATCCTGATGGTACTCTTCCGCTGGATAGAATGTATCAAACTTGATCAACTCAGTTTTAAGCGGTTTTGGGTAAATCTTCGCATTGTCGATTTCCATCATAAACTGCTCTGCGATCTG
>NZ_JAWOQS010001103.1:0-533 GCF_033438945.1 Vibrio sp. Y176
AATTAACTATGACGAGTGAGAAACATGACCCTATATAAGAAGCTTGTAGTGGGAATGGTTACGGTCTTTATACTCTTGTTGGCATCAGTATTCGTAATCGAATTCAATACTACTCGAACGAGCTTGGAACAACAGCAACGTTCAGAGGTCAACAACACCATCAACACCGTGGGTTTGGCGTTAGCACCTTACCTAAAAGATAAAGACAAGGTTGCCGTTGAATCGGTAATCAATGCATTATTTGACGGCAGTACCTACTCAGTGGTGCGTCTCACCGCGTTAGATTCTGATTACCAGATCGTACGCTCTTACCCAGTAAAACCAAGCACCGTTCCGCAATGGTTTATCGACATGAATCTATTTAAAGCGATTCACGATAAACGCGTGGTCACCAGTGGTTGGATGCAACTGGCCGAAGTCGAAATCATCAGCCACCCAGGCGCGGCGTATGAACAGCTATGGCAAGGTTTTATCCGTTTGCTATCTGCGTTTAGCGTCATCTTCCTAGCCGGATTGATTGCGATTTCTTACAT
>NZ_JAWOQS010001104.1:0-533 GCF_033438945.1 Vibrio sp. Y176
CGAACCATCATGCACATACCACCGCCACCTTCTGGCTAGCAAGTGTTTCCGCGGGCGTTGGATGGTCAATGAGCTTAATTGGTGATCCGTAAAGTGCAGACAAACGCGCTTCATCAAGCAGCATTTCGGCGTTGCCTTCAAAGGCAATTTGACCTTTTTTGAGCGCAACTATGTGGGTTGCGTAGCGCAATGCTAAGTTCAAATCATGCAGGATCACGATAATGCCTACGTTCTCGGTTCGATTCAGCTCTGCCAGTAGCGCCATCAGTTGAAATTGATGGTGAACATCGAGCGCGGAGGTCGGTTCATCTAGGATCAAAATCGGTGATTGTTGAGCCAACAGCATCGACACCCAAGCGCGTTGGCGCTCACCGCCCGATAAATCGTCCGCTAATGCTTGAGCAAACGGAGCAACGCCAGTTCGAGCCATGGCTTCAGCGATAATCTGTTTGTCTTCAGGTTTCCAACGACCAAGTGCGCCACGCCACGGAAAGCGGCCTAAGCGCACTAGCTCTTCTACCGTTAAACCAGCC
>NZ_JAWOQS010001105.1:0-533 GCF_033438945.1 Vibrio sp. Y176
GCAAATGCTAGAGAAATCGCGTTGCCGTTATTGATTTGGTTGAACAGGAACGCGTCTGATGGCTCAAGGCAGTAACCACAAACAACGCCTGGGTGTAGGTTGCAAGACATCAATGCACCTTGGCCAGTACCACAACCAGTTACCACGAAGTCCACAGCTTTTGAGTTCAGCAGAATGCTCGCCATGATACCTAGGTGAATGTAAGTTAGGTGATGGTCGTTTTCATCCGTCATACCAACATTGAAAACATCGTGACCAAGGCCACCTGCTACAGAGTTAAGCTCGCCAGCCACCATTGCGTTTTTCGCTGCTTGGCTGTTTTCCATCATTAGTGCAATTTTCATGTGTTACTCCTGCGGAAACTCCGCATTCAAATTTCAATTCTTAAACAAAATCTTTGCGCATTGGGGTGAAAGTATCGATAAGTACACCCGCTTTCAGACAAACGCAGCCATGCTCAATGTTTGGTTCTTTGTACATAGTATCGCCCGTTTTGACGATTTTTTTCTCATCACCGATGGTGAATTCAAACT
>NZ_JAWOQS010001106.1:0-533 GCF_033438945.1 Vibrio sp. Y176
ATCTCACGCTGTTTCTCAATCAAAACGGTTCGTTCGAAATTCGATAATTTGTCCACAATTTAGGAGGTCACCATGGATATCGTCGTTGATAGCCACACCCATACTATTGCCAGTGGACATGCCTACAGCACCATTTTAGAGAACGCATTGGCAGCCAAGAATAAGGGGCTAAAACTTCTTTGTACCACCGATCATGCTCCCGAAATGCCAGGAGCCCCTCACTACTGGCACTTCAATACTCAAAGAATTTTGCCCCGCTTTTTGCATGAGGTCGGTATTCTCCGTGGCGTTGAAGCCAACACTTTAAACGTCAAAGGCGAGATCGATCTTCCGCTTTCCTCTGATCAACATCTTGATTGGGTAATTGCTAGCTTTCATGAGCCCGTTTTTAGACCCGCAACCGAAGCGGAGCACACTGCCGCGCTAATTAACGGCATTAAAAGTGGCAGAGTGGACGTGTTAGGGCACTTAGGTAATCCCAATTACCCATTTGATATGAAGCAAGTGTTGCGTTGCGCTAAATCCCACACTGT
>NZ_JAWOQS010001107.1:0-533 GCF_033438945.1 Vibrio sp. Y176
AAACATTGAGTAAAGGTAACGAATCGTAACATTGCTGCTGTAACTGTATGGCGTTTCAATATACTCGACTTAGTTTGTAAGCCACAGATTGCTAATTAGATTAGATGTCACTATGAGAAAAATTACCTTATTCAACACGACTTTCCTTACCGGCCTTGCTACCTTCTCTCACTTTGCCTTTGCTGCACCTACTGTTGTCCCTAATGCACCTGAATTAAGCTCCCGCGGTTATGTACTGATGGACTATCACACAGGTAAAGTGTTGGTAGAGCGCGATGCAGACAAGCGATTAAACCCAGCGAGCTTAACTAAGTTGATGACTGCTTATGTTGCAGGACAAGAAGTAAACGCTGGCAATATTAGTCTCGATGATCAAGTTGTCATTAGTCGCAACGCTTGGGCGAAAAACTTCCCAGATTCTTCCAAAATGTTCATCGAAGTAAACACATCTGTGTCTCTGTCTGATTTATATCGAGGATTGGTGGTTCAGTCAGGAAACGATGCTAGTGTTGCCATTGCAGAGCACGTCGCTG
>NZ_JAWOQS010001108.1:0-533 GCF_033438945.1 Vibrio sp. Y176
GTTGCTCACCACTTAATGCGGCGTTAGCCCTTTTCGAGGAAATGATATGGAAATCGTACAAGAAATTGATGTTTCAGAATTGCACCATAAGGCAATCGAAGCATTAAGAAACCGAGCTTTTCCGGACAGCCAAGTAAATCGTTCTTACTTTAAGCAGTTGCCTCATATGCGAGCCCTTCATTTTCAAGGTGAACAGTTGGTTGGCTACCTTGGACTGGACTATCGCGTTGTTAGTGTCGGTGGGGAAATACATAAGGTTCTGGGCGTAATCGACTTCTGTGTTGATGAACGTTATCGAGGGCAAGGTATTGGCTCTTTCATGTTGTCAGAAGTATCGTCATTTGCCGAAACTAAAGACGTTGATTGCATAATCCTCATATCTGACTTACATGATTTCTACTCATCAAATGGCTTTAACAAAGTTCAGTGTATGCAGTCTTGGTTAAGGATTCACGAGCACACCAACTTTGGAGTTGCTGTAGAGCATATTGATGGACTGTATGTGAAACCCCTCAGAGATAAGCAGTGGGGTG
>NZ_JAWOQS010001109.1:0-533 GCF_033438945.1 Vibrio sp. Y176
AGCGCAGCGCCTGCCATGACGGCAGAGATGGTAAAGCCGCCGTTAAAGCCAATTACCAGCACGATCATCGGGAACAGGTACTGGCCTAAAAAAGCGCCGACATTGATCACGGAATAGTTGATTGGGTAACCTTTTTCGAAATCTTCTTGTGATTTAAAAGTGCGTTTGTAAAGACTTGGGTAAGAAGGCGACATCAAACCACGGCCGTAGCTTGCTAGAGCGATACCACACATCGATAAAGGAACGTTTGTCGCCGAAGCACCAAGTACCAGCAAAACGTAACCCGCAGCGAACGCCAGAAAGGCGATGGACAGAGAGCGGTAAGCTCCTAAAAACTTAGCCGCAATAAATCCGCCAGCGATGGCAAACAATCGCCCAATGGCAGAAAAAGCGCCCACGATCATCATCGTATCGGCTTCGTTGTAATTTAGATCTTCTAGAAAAAAGCGAGTTAAGCTCACTAACACGCCATAAAATGATAAGCCAAACATCATTTGGCAGAACATCATAGATTTGTTTAGTTTATTCCACAT
>NZ_JAWOQS010001110.1:0-533 GCF_033438945.1 Vibrio sp. Y176
GTCCATCAGCGATTAGAGTTACGTGAGAAAGGGGCAAAACAAGGCGCGTATCCGCATCAGCTCATCATGACGGCGACTCCGATTCCTCGCACGCTAGCAATGACAGCGTATGCTGATTTGGAAACGTCGGTGATAGACGAATTACCACCAGGCCGAACACCGATTCAAACCGTCGCCATGCCAGATACCAAACGTGACGACATTGTCGAGCGGGTACGAAACGCTTGTCTTAACGAAGGCAAGCAAGCGTATTGGGTGTGTACGCTGATCGATGAATCAGAAGTGTTAGAAGCGCAAGCTGCAGCAGACACCGCTGAAGAGCTGCAGCGCAAGCTACCAGATGTAAAAATTGGCCTAGTTCATGGCCGTATGAAGCCCGCCGAAAAGCAAGCTGTCATGCAAGAGTTTAAAGACAACAAGCTCCACCTGCTCGTAGCCACGACGGTGATAGAAGTTGGCGTAGACGTGCCAAACTCTAGCTTGATGATCATAGAAAACCCTGAACGCCTTGGTTTGGCGCAATTACACCAGTT
>NZ_JAWOQS010001111.1:0-533 GCF_033438945.1 Vibrio sp. Y176
CCATCGCCTTTTTGCGATGCATCAATCAAGCCAGCAATCACCGCAACGCCATTTTCATCTTTAAGGTCATACAGATTTTTACCTTCCAGCGACGGTTTGATGGCATGTAAGGTATTGATACCTTGAGAATCATACGCGAAAAAGTACCCATCACTTTCAAAGCGCATCGCTCTTAAGATTTCTTTCGCCGCTTGTTTATTACTGCCATTAACGTCAGAGTCATACAGCGGCTTAATCGCCGTTACACCCATCATCATGTAGGCTTTTAGCTCTTTCTTACGCGCATCAATCAGCTCCTGTCTGTCTCGAACGAGCTCCGCCTCCAAACTCTTACTGCTGTTGATGTAATACACCACAGAGATCAATGTCGTGATCAACAACAGAGGAATTAAGGTTATCAGCAGCAATTTGTTTCGACTTTTCAACACCATGTTTGTACCACCTCTTTTTTCTTTTCAATCTTGCAAAATCAGCTCAAATTGTCTGTGAGATAGGCGGGAGTTTTTTCTCCACTTGCGCAACTAATGCCGCGG
>NZ_JAWOQS010001112.1:0-533 GCF_033438945.1 Vibrio sp. Y176
AAACTACGTCTATAAATAAACAGAATTGGTATTTAGCATTTATTTTATGTGGCTTAAGCTATTTTTTGTGAGGCAGTTAATTGAATGCGTGTTGTTTATGTGAATCAATACGCATTTTGGTGAGGTATGACGCTAAGTTTGGTTATTATTTTGCCAAATTCATGTTTTTCTAAGTTCCTACGAAACAAATAGTTATAATTTTCTACTGCAAAGGTAGAGAGGTAGGGATGCTTATAAAATCATCTGCGAAAACAGCAGAAATCGATTGCTCTTGGCGCAATCAGTTTGAACTCAGTCAAAAACCGTACAACGGTTATTACTATGACTCCCAATTTTGGAAAAGGTTTTCCGAACACACCGCTGTTTATTTATTCCAATCTGATGCGTTTACTCTTTTATCCTGTCCGGAAAATCTCTGGCATAAAATTAAACATTTTCAGCCGAGTGAGCTAGAGAGAAAATTAAATAACCTGCAATTATTCTGCGAATATGACGACGTCGACTATCATTTATTTAATGATAATACCTTCAAT
>NZ_JAWOQS010001113.1:0-532 GCF_033438945.1 Vibrio sp. Y176
TGGACATTCCGCCTGGTGCAACACGTCAGTTCGACAACATGTTGCCTTATTTGATTGAAGATGAAGTCGCGCAAGATGTGGATAGCTTGCACTTCACCGTATTGGGTAAGCAAGCGGATAAAGCACAAGTGTGTGCGGTCGAGCGCGCATGGGTACAAACCGTGCTACAGCGTTTTGCTAGCCAAGGGTTGACCATCAAACGCATCTTGCCAGATGTATTGGCATTGCCTGTCAGTGATGACAACAGCAGTGCGGCACTGATTGGTGAGCAATGGCTAATTCGTCACTCAGAGACGGAAGGCGCGGTGGTGGATTCGGCGTGGCTGGACCTTTATCTCTCTTCTTACCTGCAAAATCATGAAGGTTGGCAACTCGAATGCTACAGTTCCGTGCCAGAATCGACTGTTGAGAGTGTATGGGTTCCTAAGCCAGAAGAAATGACGATGGCGTTGCTCGCAAAAGGCGTCGCGAGTAGTAAAACGAACCTGTTAACTGGCGAGTTTAAGCCGAAGTCTTCTTGGGGTAAGTACTG
>NZ_JAWOQS010001114.1:0-532 GCF_033438945.1 Vibrio sp. Y176
CAATCAACATAGCGAGTCGATCGCTAGATAGGCGTGAAATGAGATCGCTTGGCGTCGTTAATGAGTGAACCAGTTCAGTGCACGCATCGAGAAACGCAGGATTGGAGTGGCGAATCATGATCACGGCATGGTTAGAGCGTTTAAGCTCAGTCTTAAATAGAACCAGTTGTTCCCACCAGTACGTTTCAGAAACGACGTTAGAAAACTGCTTTTCGGGATCGTATTCATGTTGAGAGCGAATACGATTGATGAGCTTGCGAGCACGTTGTTCGAGTTGGCGTTTTGAGCCGCGCGCTTTATCCATGCTGACACGATTGGTCTGCTCTTTGAGCATTTTCAGTGCATGTTTGCGGTATTTTTTAAACGCATTAAATGCCGCTTCGAAATCGCCTTGCTCTTCAGCAACGCGAGATTGCTGAAAACAGATCTGACTTAGCAGTTCGCCGTTATCGAAATTAAGCGCGGATTCTTCTGCGGCAAGCAACAACTCGGCTGCGCTGTCTGTGTTTTTACGCAGTAGCTCTAGTCTTGC
>NZ_JAWOQS010001115.1:0-532 GCF_033438945.1 Vibrio sp. Y176
CGCGCGCTTGGCTTGATTCCATCGCACGTACAGCGGCATCTGAGCCAGATTTTAGTTGCTCAATCATTTTATGGATATCGCCCGTACTGTCTTGAGTGCGGCTTGCCAGCTTGCGGACTTCATCTGCTACTACCGCGAATCCACGCCCTTGATCGCCAGCTCGCGCAGCTTCAATCGCGGCGTTTAGCGCAAGCAAATTAGTTTGCTCGGCAATATCTTGAATCACTTCTAAAGATGATGAGATGTTTTGAACGTCGCTTTCTAAACGGGCAATCACAGTGCTCGCCTCTGAAACTTCGCTTGCCAGCTCTTCGACAGAATTCGCAGCGGAATCGACGATGTGTTTCGCTTGTTGTGCGTTTTCATCGGCGTGTCGCGCTGATTCTGCTGCTTGGTTAGCGTTGTTCGAAATCTCATGCGCGGTGGCTGTCATTTCCGTCATCGCTGCGGCAACTTGCTCGGTTTCTTCACGTTGACCGCCAGCGAGTTCGTCGACTTGAGAGGCGCGTTGCGACATGTTGTTGGTTTCTGC
>NZ_JAWOQS010001116.1:0-532 GCF_033438945.1 Vibrio sp. Y176
CAAAGCCGTCGATCATGAAACCTTAAATACTCAAGTAGGAGTGAGCTACATTGAAGATTTGTGGCTGGTGGATATTGCGTATCGCGGCTCATTTTTCCGCAATGACAAGTCCGCACTCTATTACGGCGGCATTACCAACCCTTACGCCAATCACCTTGCGTATGAGCCTGACAACGACTTTCACCAATTTGCTGTCACAGGGAATTATCGGTTGAATCAACAAACGTTCAGCGGCCGCTTACTTTGGTCACAAACGTCTTCTGAAGGCGGGGTAAATCCGTTTCCGCAGTCCCCCGTTAACTCCAATACATTCCATGGCGAAACCAACACTTGGCAAATGAGCGCGGATCACCACAACAAGCTTTCGCGAGACACAGCTTTCGCCATTTCTGCGGACTATTCAGACAAAGACGATAACTCCGATAGAAACACCATCATCGGCTCTACAAGAGAAAAATACGACCACACAAAAACCAAACTGGAAACAACGTTGACGCATCGTGTTGCGTCTGATGTGAAGGTGAATGCGGGT
>NZ_JAWOQS010001117.1:0-531 GCF_033438945.1 Vibrio sp. Y176
GAAGACTTGAACTAAAGGTCTGTTAGCCGATGATAATATGGCCTTCTTCGTTGAAGGCTTCATCTTCTATTAACTCTTCTGCTATTTCTTCCAGATCAAATCGGTAGTCAATAAAAGCGGCGATCACGGCCTGCTCCGTATCTAACTCTGAGCCAGATAACTTTTCTAACTTTTGTTTCGTCACAAAGCATTCTATTAGCGCACCAGATTGTTGCGCCGCAAAGTTTACTGATTGTGATACTTCATCCCATGATTGCATGTCTGGGAATAAGATGGATTGATTCATCGCTTATTGACCTTCAAGGTTCTTTCTTAATTCACGCAAAATCTGTTTGGCTCCAGGACGAAGACCGCGCCATAACATAAAACTCTCAGCAGCTTGGCCAACTAACATACCTAAACCATCATAAGCATGTGCCGCACCGTTTTGCTTAGCCCATTGGTTAAATGTGGTATCACCTTTGCCATACATCATGTCGTAGCTCGTACTATTGGTGGCGAACACCGAGGCAGAGATCGCAGGTAACTCAC
>NZ_JAWOQS010001118.1:0-531 GCF_033438945.1 Vibrio sp. Y176
TTATCAAACTTTCCGGTAAAGAGCATGGATGGATGGTCGCAGAACCGCTAGTCACTATCCCAACACTGCATTATCACGAATTTGGTGAAGAGTAATGTTTGACGTAAACGCTGTACGCGAACAGTTCCCGGCCCTAAATCAAGAAGTAAATCAATCGCCTTTGGTTTACCTTGATAGCGCAGCAACAACACAAAAGCCACAGTGCGTGATCGATGTGATTAGCCGTTACTACAGTGCACAAAATGCTAACGTGCATCGTGGTAGCCACAGTTTGACAGCAAACGCCACTAGCCAGTTTGAAGCCGCTCGCGAAGCCGTAGCAACGTTTATTGGTGTAAACAGCTCTAAAGAAATCATTTGGACGCGAGGTGCAACCGAAGCACTTAACTTAATTGCACAAACTTACGCTCGCAGCACCTTACAACCGGGCGAAGAGATCTTGATTAGCGAGATGGAACACCACGCCAACATCGTGCCGTGGCAGAGTGACGCCGAACAAACGTTCTCTAAAATAGTGAGAGGTCCGATTAT
>NZ_JAWOQS010001119.1:0-529 GCF_033438945.1 Vibrio sp. Y176
TGGGCGCGCTACTTGCGGCATCGACTGGCGTAGTGGGAGCATCGGTGGTGGCCATGGGGTTGATCTCGCTGCCTGTGATGCTCAAATACAACTATGACAAAGGCCTCGCGTGCGGAACCATTTGTGCTTCAGGTACGTTGGGGCAAATTATTCCTCCTTCTATCGTACTCATTTTGCTC
The DNA here is from genome assembly GCF_033438945.1 of Vibrio sp. Y176. NCBI lineage: Bacteria > Pseudomonadati > Pseudomonadota > Gammaproteobacteria > Vibrionales > Vibrionaceae > Vibrio > Vibrio sp. Y176. The sequence goes on from NZ_JAWOQS010001119.1 coordinate 180, forward strand.
GGCGATGTGCTTGGCGTGCCAGTGGGAGATTTGTTCCAAGCGGCCGTGTGGCCGGGTATCGCGCTAGTGGGTGCATACGTTGTTTACATCCTTATTTACGCCAAGCTTAACCCTGAAGCAGCGCAGCCGATTGAACGTGATGAGTCACTCAGCCGCAGGGAAGAAGTGATCAAGGCGCTGAAAGCTGTATTACCACCATTGGCGTTGATCATTGTTGTGTTGGGCTCCATCTTTGCCGGTGTTGCAACGCCAACGGAATCGGCAGCACTGGGCGGGGCTGGGGCGATTGTTCTCGCCGTACTGTACAAGCAATTTAGTTGGTCAATGGTCTACGATGCGTCGAAAGAGAC
>NZ_JAWOQS010001120.1:0-529 GCF_033438945.1 Vibrio sp. Y176
TTTGTACTGGTGATCAACTCTGGTAGCTCTTCACTAAAATTTGCAGTCAGGGATTCCGTATCGGGTGACGCGGTGCTAAGTGGTCTGGGCGAATGCTTTGGTCTATCAGACGCTCGTATGAGCTGGAAATTCAACGGTGAAAAAAAGGAAATCTCCATCGAAGGTGCCGATAGCCATCACAAAATCGCTATCGGCAAACTAGTAGGTTTAACCGAAGAGTTAGGTCTAGCTCAAGACATCGTTGCTGTGGGCCATCGTATTGTTCACGGCGGTGAGAAATTCACTAAGACCGTTCGTATTACTGAAGAAGTTACACAAGAAATTGAGAAGCTTGCAGACCTTGCTCCACTTCACAACCCAGCTGGTGCTATCGGCATCCGTGCTGCTGTTGAAGCGTTTCCAAGCCTTCCACAATTTGCAGTATTCGATACAGCGTTCCACCAAACAATGCCTCAACGTGCGTTCACTGGTGCAATCGCTAAAGAACTTTACACTGATTTCGGCATTCGTCGTTACGGGTTCCACGGCA
>NZ_JAWOQS010001121.1:0-529 GCF_033438945.1 Vibrio sp. Y176
AAAGCGAAGAGATGATGGGGTTGATACGACGTCACCAACACTCTACGCACTTCGATGATCCTATTTTCGAACTAAAAAATGGCCAAGTTGAATACACTGAAAAACGTATTTTCACTGACCTGAATTGGCGCATAGATAAAGGACAACACTGGCAAATTAAAGGGCCAAACGGCTGTGGTAAAAGCACGTTATTGGGGCTGATATTTGGCGATCATCCACAATGCTACAGTAACGACATCCACATCTTCGGCAAGAAGCGAGGCTCTGGCGAAAGCATCTGGGAGATAAAACAGCATATTGGCATGGTCTCCTCTGCACTGCATCTTCAATACCGAGTGAATTGCAGCGCGTTAGAGGTCATTCTGTCTGGGTTCTACGACTCGATTGGCTTGTATAATCAGCCTTCGCGTAAAGAGATTGACGTAGCTAAAGAGTGGCTTGATATCTTACACATGCGTCACTACGAAAAGACGTCTTTCAAACAGTTGGAATACGGTCAGCAACGTTTGCTGTTGATCGCGCGCGCTAT
>NZ_JAWOQS010001122.1:0-529 GCF_033438945.1 Vibrio sp. Y176
CGATGCAACCGAAGCACTGATGCACGATCAAAACTCTCAACGCATTACGCTAAACATGGTGAATTCCTTGGCACTGCATTGGTGGATCCCACGTATGCCACGCCTTCAAGCCTATGCGCCCCAACTTGATGTGCGCCTATCTAACCTTTCTGGACGGTTCAATTTGGAACAAGAAGGCGTTGATGCTGCGTTGGTGCATGGCAACCCTGAAGAGTGGCAAGACTACTATTGCGAAAAGCTCAGTGAAGACGAACTGGTATTAGTATGCAGCCCTGATCTCATCGACCACAGCAATCCAGTTAACCTTGCTGACATCTTAAAGACGTATCCGCTCATTGAGGTCACGAATGAACGCAGAAAACACGATTGGCAAGTCTGGTCAGACGCGACAGGAGTCGCTCGTCCAAAAAACAAAAAGCCCATCACTTTTAAGATGTCGATTCAAGCTGTACAGGCAACTACGCGTCGTTTGGGTGTGTTGGTGACTCACCGTTTGTTTGTGAAAGACGACATCAAGTACGGTCAGCTG
>NZ_JAWOQS010001123.1:0-529 GCF_033438945.1 Vibrio sp. Y176
CGTGAGGTAACGATTGGGTAGTCGCCACTTACGAGTTCTTGCACAAATGCAGAACCTGCCCCCGTATGCGTGATCCACACTTTCTCTTTTGCACGCGTAATCGCGACATAGAACAGTCGGCGCTCTTCGGCATACGGGAATTTGTCTTTGGACTCGGTCAACGCACCGTCGATGTGAATCTGCTTCTTCTTCGCTGGGAACTGCCCTTCATCCACAGCCAAAATAATCACAAAATCGGCTTCTCGACCTTTACTCGCATGACAAGTCATAAAACGAATATCGAGATTCGGGAATCGTCTTAACCAGTCATCATACAAATCGGGTTTATGGTAATGGTTACGACCAAGCAGCAATACAGACTTGGTTTGTTTCGCTTGTTGATTCAATTGATCGAGGATTTTCTCAACTTGGTTGCTTGGCGCTGTGTGCACGCTCTTTTGCTTGCGTTGTTTATGGCTATTGAGCGTCTTCGGTAATTGTGATGGGTTTTGCTGCACGAACGTATTCGCCACATCGCCAATTTTATTAT
>NZ_JAWOQS010001124.1:0-529 GCF_033438945.1 Vibrio sp. Y176
ATAGTTGCGATTTCTTCTGAAGGTTGCCATGCATCAGAGTTGCCGTTTTCTAGCCAATCAGAAACGTGATCGTATGCTAGGCGCGCATGTGACTTGATGTTTGCAGCGAAGAATTTGATATCGTCACCAATCACACCGTCTTTGCTCACTGTTACGGTGCAGCAGATTGCTGGGCGGATTTCGCCTTCAATTAGAGAACATAGGTTGTCCGCTAGATCGCGAGGTAACATCGGGATGTTACGGCCTGGTAGATAAATGGTGTAACCACGCTCACGCGCGACTTTATCCATTTCGTCTTCAGGTGTGATGTACGCAGTTGGGTCAGCAATCGCGATAGTTAACTCAAAATCACCAGATTCTGTTTTCTTCGCGTACAACGCGTCATCCATATCTTTGGTTGATTCACCATCGATTGTGACGAAAGGAACATGAGTCATGTCGATGCGCTCTAGATCGGCGTCATCTTTTAATTCCCAGTTCTCAATGCCAGCAGGTTCTGAGTTTGGTAGATCGTTTTGCGCTAGCGTTA
>NZ_JAWOQS010001125.1:0-528 GCF_033438945.1 Vibrio sp. Y176
GGCCGATGCTGCGCGTCAGCGTTACGAGCAATCCAATGTAAAAAACGACATTTCGTTTAAAGCCTTCAAACGCGCCTTCTACAACGAATCCATCGAGATCTATAACTTGACCGATGGCGCAGCCATTCAAAAAGTCTTTACGCCATTAATTATGCTTGCCACCGCTTGGATTGTGTTTGTGTGCTCTGTTTCGAACTAAGCACGCAAATACACTCCAAGAGGGATGAGAATCATCATGCCTAAGATAACGTTACTTCTGCTGGCCACTACAATTGGTATTGGCATTACCGGCGCTGCATTTTGTGTTGGTGTGACTTACGCATTTACTCAGTTACCGTTAGAAAGCTGGTTTCTAAACCCATAAATACAAAAAAGCAGAACTCGATGGGAGTTCTGCTTTTCATTGTTTATTTGGCCGTAACTCGGATGAAACCTAGAATTCCCGGTTCATTTTTTCCAAACACAATAGAAAGGTTGATTGCTGCTCTGGCTCAATATGACGAGTAAGATCACGCACAAGATCAAGGT
>NZ_JAWOQS010001126.1:0-528 GCF_033438945.1 Vibrio sp. Y176
GATTGCTTTGATAAAAAAATGATTCATTATGCCGTCAATAGTTTTTATAACAGCTATAAGAACTCTATTAATCTTAATGTTAATAATTAAAGCTTCAAATCTAATTATAAAAATCGATATATAAATATTTAGCAGGTCTTTGGCGAGGTTTTTCATGAAATTGGTATTGACCATAACGAGTTTCCACAAATTTACTCCGGAAATAGAGAGTGAGTTTGTGTTTGAATCAAGTGATGAGCATGCAAAGGTAACCTTCGGACGCTCAGAACAATGTGACTGGACGTTACCAGACCCTGAGAGAGTTATTTCTGGGACTCACGGCGAATTGATTAAATTTGGCGATAAATATCTAATTAAATATTTATCAACAAATGGCACATTTGTTAATAATGCAGTTACTCCAATCGGCCAAGGGAATGAGCTTGCTTTGTCCCATGGTGATACTGTTGCTTTAGGCGATTATCAAATACTAATTAGTATTAGTGATATCCCTGAAGATAGGACAGAGCATCAATTTACATCTAAACC
>NZ_JAWOQS010001127.1:0-528 GCF_033438945.1 Vibrio sp. Y176
TGGCAATTTGCTGTGCTTCTTCTAAAGAATGCATCGCTGCAGTACCACACTGGTACTCATTTAGCTCAGGGATTTTGTTCTGGCTTTCCACTTTTAGCACATCTTCCATAGAAGCAAGCCATGCGTCTGCGACTTGCTGTTCAGAAGGCGTACCAATGAGACTCATGTAAAAACCAGTGCGACATCCCATCGGTGAGATATCAATGATTTCCACACTGTCACCATTTAGGTGATTACGCATGAAACCTGCGTACAAGTGCTCTAGTGTATGAATGCCTTTCTCTGAAAGAATGTCTTTGTTAGGCGCAGTGAAGCGTAAGTCGAAAACCGTAATGGTATCTCCTTTTGGAGTTTGCATGGTTTTCGCGACACGCACTGCTGGTGCATTCATGCGAGTGTGGTCTACGGTGAAGCTATCGAGTAAAGGCATTACATCTCTCCTGATTGTAATTCCAACACCTTGAGGTATTGGTTTGGTTTTTATACCCAAATGGGGTTAAAAGAACCAGCTGCTGTTGTCTTCCAGTT
>NZ_JAWOQS010001128.1:0-528 GCF_033438945.1 Vibrio sp. Y176
CGGGCACGGGAAGTGCGTTACCCAAATGTCACAACCATCCAAATCGCGTTTTGAAAAGAGAATTGCGTTCTCTTCTGCATGCAGAGTTTTTAAGTATTTCAGTTCACGTTCGTCGGTGTCTACACTGTCCGAAACACCGTGTGGATAACCGTTAAAGCCAACAGAAACAATGCGGTTCTGTTTAGTGATCACCGCACCTACCTGCGTTGAAGGGTCTTTACTCCAAGACGCCACCAGTTCAGCCATTTGGTAAAAACGTTTCGCCCATTTAGAAATCATGCTCATCCTCTCGGTCGAAGGCTTTGAATTATCTGAATGATAACCCATTTTTTTTAAAAAAATAGTCGAAATACGAGCATTACAGTGAAAGCGATTCGTTTTCATGGTTAATCGGGGAGAGTTTGTTCAGCTCTAAGCAATAATTCCGCCTTTATTGATGAGTTTATTGGTCAAAATTGGCAAACGAATGAGTCATACATCACATTGATGATTAGAGGTTGCTTATGTTGTGGGGTGAATGAAGATCTG
>NZ_JAWOQS010001129.1:0-528 GCF_033438945.1 Vibrio sp. Y176
CTGCGTAGTGATGGTGCCACCTAAAGAATTTCGTTTTAATGAAGAAACGGCGCAAGACAATGAGTTTCAGCATCAGGTGTCATTGAGCCAGAAAGAAGTATCACAAAAAACCATGGCTGAATTTTCGGCAATGGTTGCCACGTTGCGCCAAGAAGGAGTGCAAGTGGTGGAATTTGACTATCCAGTTTCTGATGTTGCGACGCCAGATGCGGTATTTCCAAACAACTGGTTTAGCACAACACCAGACGGCACGCTTTATACCTTCCCAATGGCGTGTGAAAACCGTCAGCATGAGGTTCGCCCGGAAGCGTTAATTGCCGCGCTAGCCGCTGCAGGACGTGAAGTTCACCAGCAAAGCAGTCTAACGGATTACCTAGGCGATCACGCGTACCTAGAAAGCACTGGGGTGATGGTTTTTGACCATCTAAACAAAACCGTTTATGCCGCGTTGTCACAGCGTTGTGATCGCCTAGTGTTGGAAGATTACGCGAATCGCATGGGTTATGAGCGCGTGATTTCATTCCAAAC
>NZ_JAWOQS010001130.1:0-528 GCF_033438945.1 Vibrio sp. Y176
GACAAAGCGATCATGGATAGTCGTTGGAAGCCAGAGAAAGTGTTTGTTTTCCAGCGACCAGAATGCGAAGCCGAGTTAAACCAAGAGAGAGATCTGGATTGGCAGCAAGAGTACAGCCAAGCACTTCCACATGCCTGTGTACCAGTACTGGCGACAGATCCGCTATACATTCTTTACACCTCGGGTACCACAGGTAAACCAAAAGGCGTAGTGCGTGATAACGGTGGTCATGCCGTGGCACTGAAGTACTCAATGAGCGCAATCTACAACATCCCGCAAGGTGGTGTGTTCTGGGCGGCATCCGACGTGGGCTGGGTTGTCTGCCACTCTTACATTGTTTACGCGCCATTGATTCATGGTTGCACCACAATTCTGTTTGAAGGTAAGCCAGTCAGAACTCCGAATCCGGGCGCATTCTGGCGTGTGTGTGACGAGTATAAAGTGGATGCTTTGTTCTCGGCGCCAACGGCTTTCCGTGCGATTAAGAAAGAAGACCCGGAAGGCGAGTTCTTAAAGCAGTATGATCTG
>NZ_JAWOQS010001131.1:0-528 GCF_033438945.1 Vibrio sp. Y176
CCTTTGATCTTGGTGTTATCCGTCAACTGATACGTTACGCCGGCATCTACAAACGTATAAGCAGGTTCAACGATGCTGTTGCGTGATGGGCCAGTGACGGGATCCATTTCTTTTCCTCGGTAGGTCACTTTCGTCCAACTCTCTAGGTTGTCTGTTGTTTGCCAAGTGACATCAACATTAAACAGATGCTTTGGAAGTTGCTGAAGTGGCATGCCTTTGTATTCACCCGTTTTTTGCTCCGAGTCGGTAAAGGTATAGCTTGAGCTTAAGTAGATAGTCTCGGTTAGTGGTTTCGCCAACGTTGCTTCTACACCCTGAGTAACAGCTTCATCCACATTAATGCGGTAAGTAGGATCCGCCCCCCATTGGTTTGGGCCATCCGTACAAATTGTATCTGGGCACACCACGCGAGTGATCTTATCTTTAAACTCATTGTGGAAGGCGGTTAACGTTACATCAAGACCAGAATCACCTTGGTAAAGCACGCTGATTTCTTTGTTCAGTGAAGTTTCCGGATCCAAATCTGGG
>NZ_JAWOQS010001132.1:0-528 GCF_033438945.1 Vibrio sp. Y176
AGCTTCACTTCGTCATGACGGGTGACAAGCAAGAAGCGCTTCAAGCTCAGAAACGTTTTATGTAATTCGTGTTTAAAGAATAAGCAGAGAGATTAACTCAGTGGCAGGAAGTGACGCGCTTCCTGCCTAAGGAATCAAGATTATGAACTTTACGAAAACCGCTATCGCCACCGCTGTGATTGCAAGTGTTATTGGTTTGGCTGGCTGCAACGATGACGACGATAACACCTCACCAAGCGTCGATACTTCCAACCTAAAATACGTCGACCCATTCATTGGGACAGGCTTTAACGGACACACCTTCCCGGGTCCTGTTGTGCCAGAAGGCATGGTGCAACTTTCTCCAGATACCGAGCTGATCGGCTGGCACTCTTCATCAGGTTACCATTTTGATAAAAAGACCTTATTTGGCTTCTCCCACACTAACCTATCTGGCACGGGTATGGTCGGCTTAGGTGACATTCTGTTCCTGCCGTTTACCGAAGATAAAGCCAAGTACATAGAAGACAGTGACGCCTACCGCGAAGC
>NZ_JAWOQS010001133.1:0-527 GCF_033438945.1 Vibrio sp. Y176
AATCCGCCTAGAACCACCAACCATTTTGTTTTCAACATAATCTTAAAATTCACAATAAAACACTGTTCAATTTTAATTAATTCTATTCACCATTTCGAACGATATGACAAAAATTTAGCTTTAGGTCGCCATTTTCTGGCCATAGTTGAGCTATGTTATCGATACTACGAATTGTTACTTTTGGCGAAATTAGGAGGATGAATGGAGAAGATTTCCAATAAAGCGTCAATATGGCTCGGGCTGTGTCTGATAATAGGTTTAGGAGTATTGGGCTTTTTTATTCAGCAAACAGCAGTCAAATACAAAGCCTATGAGCGAGTGGTAACGGTGAAGGGATTGTCTGAGCGAGAATACCCGGCAGATACCGTCATTTGGCCAATCCAATTTACGGTAGCCAGCAATGATATGGGCGCGATGTTTGATGACATAGACCAACAAACGCGTTTGATTCTCGATTTTTTAACCGCAAAAGGCTTAACTGACAAAAACATCTCGCTGTCTTCGCCTTCAGTGATAGACCGTAAAGC
>NZ_JAWOQS010001134.1:0-527 GCF_033438945.1 Vibrio sp. Y176
AGCCAAAGCGGGATTTCCAAAGCTATCTGATTCAAATGTTGAAGTCGAACCCGCTTCACTAACCTTTGTAACGTACCCGAGGGTATCGTACTGATAGTGAGTTGCCCCTGCAGTATTATCTAAAATTGAAGAGATTCGGTTCTGTGCATTGTATATGTATTTTTTTTCTCTACCTGACCATTGCTGCTCGACTAATCGACCGACACCGTCAGAAAGCTTGCGCTCTTTGAAACTCTCAGTTTCAGTGACAGAAAGCCTCCCCATAACATCATATTGGAACTCAATTTTTGGTAATGAGTCATCGCTAAACCGGATTTCGGAAAGCCTACCATTGGTGTCGTATGAAAAGTTAAGTGACGTCTTGTCAGGTAAGGTTTGCGAAACACGCTGTCCGACTCGGTTAAACTCTTCACCGATTTCAAATTGACCTTGAATACGCTTAGTTAAATGTCCAAATGAGGAATATTGATACTGTAGAGTTTGATGACGATTAGAGGCTAAAGTCAGTCTTCCACCTAACGTATAGT
>NZ_JAWOQS010001135.1:0-527 GCF_033438945.1 Vibrio sp. Y176
GATCTGAGTATAGGAATCAACCAAGATATCTTTACCTTGGTCTTCAAGAAGGTCAGCTGAGTCAAAGCTCTGTTCGTCAAAGAAGTCATCAGTCAAACGGTACTTAACCTCTGTGTTTTCAGGGAACTGAGTGGTTTCATCTATAATGACTTCCTGACCATTACCATCCACATAATACAACTCTCCGTGTTCAGGGAGGTCAACAACCTGTATTAGAATATCACCATCATTGGCCGCAACTGCATCATCTTCAATGTCTTCAACTCGTTGCTCATTGGTGCTAGTTAGCCCATCGAACTCTACATCCTGAACAGGGAAAATGCCTTCTTGGACATTGAGGGAAATGATGAAATCAAGAGCGATTGGTGGCGTAGTCGGGTCATCATTATCGATGATGGTCGTATCAACATACGCATTAGTGAGGTCAAGCGCCTCGAAAATAGGATTGTCGTCACCATCGACAATACTAGCCACACTAACTCGATAGACTTCATCCGGCTCGTCATCGGAATCATCGACAGTGTCAA
>NZ_JAWOQS010001136.1:0-527 GCF_033438945.1 Vibrio sp. Y176
CTGATTGGCGAACTGCCCATCGCGTGGTGGTCGATGATTGCCACGATGGAAGTTGGATCAACCGATTTTGCAAGTTGAGTCGATTGGTTGAAATCCACCAAACCAATGTGGTGAGAAGAGAAATCCGCCTTCACTTTTGGCGCGTCCATACCACAAAATTCAAACACAAACTTACTTTCTGGGTTCGCTTCGCCAGTTAACGCTGCTTCTCCGCCGTAGATGTGTGACGCAAGGATAACGGAAACGGCACTATCGGTGTCTGGGCTCAAATGTCCAACCCATACGAGGTTGTCGGTATTATTGTTTGAAAGCGTGGTGAGATCCAAAGCGCCCTCAGCCAAGCAGCTGAAAGAGGCAATCATGGTTAATCCAAGTAGTGAACGTTTCATTTGAGTCCTTAGTGGTGAGTGGTAAGTTACTATTGGTACTGCATAGACCATTGATTCAAATGTAATTTTTTCGAGTTGCCAATTCACCCGATAGTCTTGGAATCGCAAACGTTTTTCGAGTCGATACACACTTTTTTA
>NZ_JAWOQS010001137.1:0-527 GCF_033438945.1 Vibrio sp. Y176
CAAATCAACAAGCATTAGAAGTGTTGGGAACCGATTCTTTGCTGATTAGCTTTTATGTCGCTCTAGATAATGGCAATCTCGGAGACGCGCTTGATGCGCTACTTGCTATAATGGATAGCCTTCAACCTAATACAGATGAGGTATTGTCGGAGGTAATCACTAGGATTAAACGCGATCTACTGCGTCAATCTCCACCCGATCAGGAAGATATAGACACATTAACTATGTTACTTGCTACGCCGTAATTTACAGATAAAAAAGCAGTCCATTTGTTTTCTTCGCCGCTCTTTTGGCTCTTCCTGAACTTCAGCGTATTTTTACCATATCGGTAGTGCTTTGTGCCGTCATTTATACTCTGAGTTTTTACATCTAGGTAGCATAAGCGTTTGCAATTGGTGTAATAAAACCAAATTTTGTTCCAATTCTATATCATCTACTCATTTTCAACCCTCTTAAAAGTAAGCCATTTCCATATTTTTGTGCCTTTTTTACCCGTAAAATCCTGTTTTTTCGCTAAAACGGTGAAA
>NZ_JAWOQS010001138.1:0-527 GCF_033438945.1 Vibrio sp. Y176
TCGCATCGCTAGGTTGTAAAGTGCAGATGGTCGAGCGTCACCCAGTCGTGGCGGCCTTGTTGGATGACGGCTTGGCTCGCGCGAAACAAGACCCAGAAATCGGCTCGTGGGTATCTGAGCGTATGTCGTTGATCCATGCCTCCAGCCATGACGCGCTGGATCAACTGGCGCAAAACCGCGAGTTTGTGAAACCGGATGTGGTGTATCTCGACCCGATGTACCCACACCCAGAAAACAAAAAGAAATCCGCGTTGGTGAAAAAAGAGATGCGCGTCTTCCAATCTTTGGTGGGAGCGGATTTGGATGCCGATGGATTGCTCGAACCTGCTCTGGCATTGGCAACGAAACGCGTGGTGGTTAAGCGCCCGGACTACGCGAACTGGCTGAACGAGCAAAAGCCAAGCATGGCGATTGAAACCAAAAAGAACCGTTTCGACGTCTACGTCAAAGCCTCGATGGCATAACCTCCTGACTCGCAAAAACTTCTCGTCACAGCATTGAACCAAGTGCTGTGACGCTGCCATTCT
>NZ_JAWOQS010001139.1:0-527 GCF_033438945.1 Vibrio sp. Y176
GCACGCTCTACGATGCTAATCGCACGGTCAACACCAGCACAAAAACCGCGTGGGTTAGCTAATAGGATTTTCATTTCATTGCTCATGGAAATTATCTTTTATTGGGGTGGCTATTCTACTGACAAAATTTCAACTTCGAAAGTCACGTCTTGTCCCGCTAAAGGGTGATTAAAGTCTACCGTTACCGAATCGCCTGCAATCTCAGTAATGATGCCCGGAATTTCCATACCATCAGGGCCACTGAAAGCCATGATAGTACCGACTTCAACTTCCGCTTCACCAACAAATTTGGTGCGATCCATATGATGAATATGGTCTGGGTTAGGCATACCAAAAGCATCTTGCGCTTTGAGTTCAATCGCTTTGTTCTCACCAGATTGGAGCCCCACCAAGCACTGCTCGAAGTTCTCACTCAGGCTGCCGTCACCCATCACAAACTTCGCTGGTTTGCCCATATTATGAGTGCTGTCTGCCACCGAACCATCTTTCATTTTGATCGTAAAATGCAGGGTTACTATCGAATCATT
>NZ_JAWOQS010001140.1:0-527 GCF_033438945.1 Vibrio sp. Y176
TGCTCTTCACGAATCCACACGGCTTCTAGGCCGAATGCCGGGTCCATAGTCGGTTCGCCATCAATCATGCCGTAAACCTGACCAGGGTTAATCGCCAGTTCTTGATCTGGGCGGATTTCCGCTTCACCCACCGCAACGCCCATCAGGGTAATTCTGTAGCTGTTTGGCGTCAGCTCAAGGTTGTCGCGAATGTGTACAGCTGGGATCAAGAAACCAAAATCTTGTGAGAGCTTTTTACGAACGCCTTTCACGCGCTCTAATAACTCTCCGCCTTGGTCACGATCCACCAGCGGGATTAATCGATACCCCCCTTCTAAACCAATAATATCAACAGGTTGAACGTCATCCCACGACAACTCACGTTGAGAAATGGGCTCGCTGCCATCTTCTGCTTTCGCAGGTAATGCTGGTTCTTTTGCTTTCTGCTTCTGACGCTTGTCAATTAAGTAATCACCCGTGCCAGCAGCAACGGCCAACGTTAAGAAAGCAAAATGCGGCATGCCCGGTACGATACCCATCACGCCCAA
>NZ_JAWOQS010001141.1:0-527 GCF_033438945.1 Vibrio sp. Y176
TCTTTTCTTTTAATCAAAGTGCTGCTAAGCTATCTTGATAGCTATCAGACAGCTCCATGGCTGTTAAGTAAGAAGGATATGACCACACAAAAGTATTGAGTCAGGACATTTGTAGCCTATGTGTCATATGCATGATGTAGGTCAGTTTGCATGTATATGAGCTGAGTTTCTCATCAGGAGGAGGAAGGGATGGTGGATGGCGTGACACCTGCTGCCAAGCAGCAGACCACCGTTCTTGACCAACAAAAATTATTTTGTTGTTTTTTATTTTTTTATTTTTTCTCAGTTTAATTTCTTTTTAACGTGATTACAGGATGGTCTGTTTTTTTTGTATTGCATGATTTAACATGTACCACTGAAGGTTCCCAACACTATGAAGGGTTCCATATGCTTGAAATAAAGTACATAATTGGTAAGCAACTATAGTATTTTAACATACTCTAAACACAGAGTCCTTATTAAACATCACTGTGAGCAGGGTTTGAACCTGCGCGGGGAAACCCCATTGGATTTCGAGTACAACACCT
>NZ_JAWOQS010001142.1:0-526 GCF_033438945.1 Vibrio sp. Y176
AGATTCAGCAACTTCTTACCGATGGTCTACTTAATCTTGCTCAATCAGGCGCGATCCGTAGTCGAAAAGGGGTAATTGGTGCGCTTGAAAGCAAAGGATTTGAGATTGCCAGAGTGACAGCTAAAAGCATCAGCATTAAGAATCCCGAAAGTGGGAAACGAAACATAAGATTAAAAGGTTTGTTGTATGAGCAAGATTTTGAATATGGCGAGGGACTTCAATTCGCAATCGAAGAAGCAAGCCAACGCTATCGAGCAAACGCTAAAGAAAGACTTCGAGAGGCACGAACAACGTATTCAAGATGCGTTGAAATCAAGCGAGCAGAAAATCATAAACGACATCCAAGAGCAGCAATCACGTTTGAATCTCTTGGTGATGAAAACATGGATTTGGTTGCCAGTGACCCTGTTATTTTTGGTGATCGTCAGTTACGGGATCGCTTGGTATCAAGGGCAGACGATATTAGACAATCAGAAAAAGATAGCCCGCCAAAAAGCGATCCTAGAGCAGTTCCAGAACAAGACTT
>NZ_JAWOQS010001143.1:0-526 GCF_033438945.1 Vibrio sp. Y176
TAAACTTTTGAGCGGCTTTGGTCAGAACAATTAACTCCGAACCATCACGCAAATAAAGCGTTTCACCATCCGGTGTTAAGAGCATCTGTTGGGGAGCGTCAAAGCCCGCAGAAAAGGAAAAATCTATCGTGGTTGGAGCGACGCCTAGCGCAGACTTTTCTTGCCAACGCGCTTTGACTTTCCCGCTGCGAGTCTGCCAAACAATAGTTGGAGTTTGTGTTGACGCATTGAAGACAAATTGAGTCACAGGATCTTGCGCATCGGTAAGCGTCAAATTCATATCCGTCGACAACGCCACCACTTCTGGCGGGCGAGTATTTTCTCTCAACGTCGCGTTGAATTCTGGCTTGAAGATATGAGCTAGACCTTGATCATCCACTAACCCATACCAACCAAGGCCAGGAGCCGATTGAGAAAAAGATACCGGATTAGTCGCTAACTGTTGAGTATAAATGGCGGGCTTGTCAGGTGCGTCCATCGATAAATATTGAATCTCACCACTTTGCGTTAAAACGAAAGCAAGTTG
>NZ_JAWOQS010001144.1:0-525 GCF_033438945.1 Vibrio sp. Y176
TGCCAAATTGGCGCAGACGTTTTGGCAATACTTCATCCAGCCTATCTAGTTCACTTGGCTCTACTTCGATCAAATTGAAGTTGTGTTGCTGATACACCGCGCGAATGGCTTCTCGCTCTTTTTCTGGCGTCTCTCCGCTATCACTTCCCCAAAACTGAAGGTACAGCTTGCCAGCAGGAAGATAAAAATCGCTCATCACTTCTTGTTCTATCGGGACTTGTCGCTCGTAAGCATGGACAATTCCAGCCAAATACAACCAGTTATCAATTAATAACTCCCCTTTTGAACGAACATAGTGCCCATCCAAAGTCCGGTGTTTGGCTTCGAATTTTTGACGAAAACTGGAGTAGGATTTGTCGGTGGAGTGCGACTCCGCATCTTGCCCCAAAAACTACACTACAGATTGCTTCAAGCGCTTGTTGCGCAAAACGACATCGTGCCAAACCACAAAGGTGTTTTGTGATTCTTTATCTGCACGCTGTTGACCACCTGCTCGAATGCCCGCTTCGGTGACTTGCCATCCGT
>NZ_JAWOQS010001145.1:0-525 GCF_033438945.1 Vibrio sp. Y176
GGCTGGCACGCTTTTCGTATTTTTCTTTCTGTTATCGGTATCCAACTGTGGCTTTGGGCGCTCGCTTACCCTGTTCCGATTTGGCAAGGCATTGCGCTGCTAATGACTTCTCCGCTGTTTGCGACCGTAGGCTCAGGGCTTATCTTGAAAGAGAAAGTGGGCACCACACGCTGGCTTGCCACACTAACTGGCTTTATCGGTGCCATGATCATCTTAGAACCGTGGTCAGACTCCTTCACTTGGGCAACTCTATTGCCTGTTGGGGCGGCCTTCTTTTGGGCGGCGTATTCTTTGATGGTGAAAAAGATGTCGGTAAACGATCCACCGTCTACCATGGTGGTTTACTTGTTGTTACTGATCACGCCTTTCAATATTGTGCTAGCGATACCAAGCTTTACCATGCCTAGTGACTGGACTATTTGGCTGATCCTTCTTTTTGCTGGTGCACTAACAGCATTAGCGCAATGGGCGATTGTGAAAGCTTACGCAGTTGCGGACGCTTCCTTCGTTCAACCCTTCGATCAC
>NZ_JAWOQS010001146.1:0-525 GCF_033438945.1 Vibrio sp. Y176
AACTTGCTATCGGGAGAGACTGACATCGCCCAACCAATCGGCTTTTTAGCGAACAAATCAATGACGACAGCAAGGTACATCCACCGCTGTCCCGTCCAGACATATGTCACATCTCCCACCCAGACTTGGTTTGGAGAGGTAACGGCAAATTGTCGAGATAGATGGTTGGGGATCTCTACGTGTTCTTGCGATGCCTTTCTATAACGATGATGCGGTGTTTGGCAGCTTACCAACCCTAATAATTTCATTATCTTAGAAGCTCGATAACGTGTCAGTTTTATACCTTGAGCTGTCACCATGTCGGCAATGCTTCTCGCACCAGCAGAGCCGTTGCTTGCCATATGAACTTCTTTAATGAGACTTTTTAGTTTCACCAACTCAGGGGATACACGTTTAGGGCGACAACGCCAGTATTTGTAACTGCTGCGGTGGACACTGAACACATGACATAAGGTGGTTATATTAAAGCTCTGCCTGAGTTTCTCGATTATCGCGAGTTGTTCAGTGAGTCCGACATCAAGAGAG
>NZ_JAWOQS010001147.1:0-524 GCF_033438945.1 Vibrio sp. Y176
TGCATCGATTTAACGTATGATCGTGGCAAACCACAAGTACGTTATCTTTTGTTGGCTGAACATCTACTTCTACCCATTTTAGGCCGAGATCAATTGCAGCTTGAACGCTGACTTTTGTATTTTCTGGGAACGAGCCGGCAACGCCGCGGTGACCAATTAACAGAGTTTCCATTTTGTTTGCCTTCTTGAATTAGATGTCCAGATTGTACTCGCTTTTGGCCGTTGATATAGAGGTGAAAGGCTTCTTCAGGGCGGTAACGTCACGATTCAACGGTGTAATTTTCATCAAACAAGCATGGTGCGGAAATGAAAGACTAGATTGGTAAGAGATTCTGAGCTACAAAATGACGTTGGACTTTTATGCTCTTGCCGCTCATTTTTAAAGAGCGACGTATCTTTCAAGAGCCGCATTTTTTCAGGGAGAGTAAGATGAAAATTGGTGTGATTGGCGCTGGCGCCGTTGGAGTTGGTGTTTGCAATTATTTGCTCACGCTAGGCAGCGTCAGTGAACTTGTTCTGTTAGA
>NZ_JAWOQS010001148.1:0-524 GCF_033438945.1 Vibrio sp. Y176
GCGTGCATCCGTATCCTGCCAATATGCTTGATAAAGCCCAAACATTGCCTGATCATGCCGATATTTGGTGGATGAGCCAGTTCTTAGATTGTTTCTCTCCAATTGAAATTTTAAATATTTTGAAGAAAGTGAAGGCGCAGTTGAGCGCGGGCGATACCGTTTACGTTCTCGAACTGTTTTGGGATGCGCAGAAATACGCGGGCGCGTCATACAGCTTAAATGCTACCTCGCTTTACTTTACCTGCCTAGCCAATGGTAATAGCCGTTTCTACCGTAGTGATGATTTCCTAGAAATTGTTGAAGCAGCAGGTCTCTCTGTTGTGGAAAGAACGGACAACATTGGCCTCGGACATACCTTATTAAAACTCCAAGCAAGCTAGTATAAAGAATGAAAACAGAGCACAAGCAAGTTGTCGTCGTTGGCGCAGGTCCTTCGGGTTCCACCGTTTCTGCGTTGCTAAAATCTCGTGGTATTGATGTTGTCGTGATCGAAAAAGCGACGTTCCCTCGTTTCTCAATTGGCG
>NZ_JAWOQS010001149.1:0-524 GCF_033438945.1 Vibrio sp. Y176
CCAATTGGTGACAAGTTACGTGCAAATCCACCAAGCGAAATTGCAGGCAAGAAAGTATCGGTAACTGAGGACTTGAAAACTTCCGGTCGTACATTTGAGGATGGTTCAGAAGAGACGATTGATTTACCAGCAAGTGATGTGCTGATTTATCATCTTGAAGATAAATCTCGCGTAATCGTTCGTCCTTCTGGTACTGAGCCTAAGTTGAAATGTTACTACGAAGTCATCAGTGACTTCCCTGCTGACATGAGCTACGAGCAAGCGCAACAAACTGCCGAAGCCAAAATGAACGCGCTGATCGACGCACACCAAAAAAGCTTGTAACCCTCTCAACGAGTAGTCATGACAAGCTCATGACTACATACTAAAAGAGGCGCTGTTCGCGCCTCTTTTTCTGGATTCCTAACAAGCTAAACATCAGTAGCGACTATTCTGCGATTTCTTTTTGGAGGAAGTATTTGTGGATTCCCTCAGCCGGATAACCGGAATACTGCCCTACTTTTTCAAAGCCCAATTTGAGGTAG
>NZ_JAWOQS010001150.1:0-523 GCF_033438945.1 Vibrio sp. Y176
ATTCGATCCAAATGTTAAAGTCGCTATCAGCACTGCTTTTGCCCAAGGTGGTGAAGGTACGAGAGATCTAGCACAGCATGTCGTTGATGCTTGCGAAAAAACCACGAATTTCCGACCTCTATATCAGAAACATCAATCCCTTCAGGAGAAGCTGATGTCTGTGTGTGAAGCTGGATATGGTGCGACAAATGTTGAAATGAGTGAACTTGCAACTCAGCAATTGGCTCATTTTGAAAAACTAGGGTTTAACGAATTAGCTGTTTGTATTGCTAAAACGCCACTTTCTATCACCACCGATTCTTCAGTAAAAGGCGCGCCAGTTGGCTTTACTGTTCCAATTCGTGAACTGCGTTTATGTGCCGGTGCTGGCTTCGTGTACGCATTATCGGGTAGCGTTATGACCATGCCCGGTCTTCCTGACAAGCCAGCGTTTATGAATCTCGACCTTGATGAAGATGGTAATATCATCGGTTTGTCATAATGAGCATCATTTAAATGAAATCAAACACAAAGGGAGCTGTCT
>NZ_JAWOQS010001151.1:0-523 GCF_033438945.1 Vibrio sp. Y176
GCCATATACTGATCAGTTGTTTCATTATTATATTAAGGGGAGCAGAGCTCCCCCTGAGTCAATCAAAGCTGGTTGTAAAGCGACTCGATTTGAGCCACTTCATCACTGTCTTCAGCCAGACCTGTGTATTTCGCTAGCGTTTTTGTCACGCCAACCTCTTTTAATGAGGTCTGTAGCTCAACCGCTTGCGGATCGGTGTCGTTGGTGTATTTCAACGCCGCCGCGATCCCTTTCAAAAGTGTTTGATTTTCAGTGCCATACTCGATTGTACCGAGTAATGGCTTCACTAATCTATCATTTGCACCCAATTTACGAATTGGTTGTCGTCCAACGCGATCCACTTCATCCACTAAATATGGGTTGGCGAAGCGACCTAAAATCTTTTCGATGTAGGCATTGTGCATGTCGCGGTCGAAGCCGTAACGACGAATCAACACTTCGCCACTTTCCTGCATCGCTTGTTTTACTTCGGCATGAATATTTGGGTCTTCAATCGCTTCACGAATGGTGCGATGGCCTTTCA
>NZ_JAWOQS010001152.1:0-523 GCF_033438945.1 Vibrio sp. Y176
ACTTGGAAATTCGGCGTCATTAACGACACTTCATGTGGATGCATCGCCGTGACCAAAAATCCCCAATCTGACGCGTAAGCCAGCAAGTATTGATGAATCAGTTGGTTATCTGGCATCTCACCGTTAGCACGAATCCAAAGGTACTGTTTTGGCTCCGCTTTTTTGGGTTTTAGAGGATTGATCACCGTGACAGGGCGAGTCTCAATCGGTTTTTCTCCGCAGAATGTTTTACGCAAGCGCTCTGGCAGAAACTCCGCAATATGACTTGCGAGTTCACTCTCTGAGGCGAAGTTTTCAGGCCCCGGAATATCTGGCATGGCTTTCTGGTGATCGAACCCCGGTTGATCGCCGTGATAAGAAGCCGTTAGATAAAAAATAGGTCGTCCATTTTGCACTGCTTTAACGCGTCTGGTGCTAAAGCTACGTCCATCTCTTAAATTTTCCACATCGTAAATGATCGGCTTTTCAGGGTCTCCAGGGTAGAGAAAATAGCTATGGAAGGAGTGCACAGTGCGTGTTTCTT
>NZ_JAWOQS010001153.1:0-523 GCF_033438945.1 Vibrio sp. Y176
CTACTTGGCAGAAAAGTTTGGTCACTTCTTACCAACAGAAGGCGCGAAGCGTGCCGAGGTAATGAACTGGCTATTTTGGCTGCAAGGCTCTGCACCATACCTAGGAGGTGGTTTCGGTCACTTCTACGCGTACGCGCCAGAGAAATTCGAGTACCCAATCAACCGCTTTACGATGGAAGTTAAGCGTCAACTGGATGTACTGGACAAACGTCTGGCAAACAACGCCTTTTTAGGTGGTGATGAGTACAGCATTGCCGATATCGCAACTTGGCCTTGGTACGGTAACTTGGTGCTGGGCCGCGCATACGATGCAGCCGAGTTTTTAGATGTGGAGAGCTACAAAAATGTTGTGCGTTGGGCGAAAGCGATTGATGAGCGAGAAGGTGTTAAACGTGGTCGTATTGTTAACCGCTCTTGGGGGGAAGATTGGGAGCAACTAGCTGAGCGCCACAGTGCTACAGACATTGATAATGTTTTGAAGCTGAAACCTTAAACGAAAAGATGTTAAGCGCACCATTAAAGG
>NZ_JAWOQS010001154.1:0-523 GCF_033438945.1 Vibrio sp. Y176
GTGGTGAGTTTTGAAATTGCTTCAACAATCGGCGCAGGCGTTAGCGTGTGTGGCACTTTGGTGATCAACGTGCCGTCCGGTTTGAGGAAGTAGAAGTAAGAGCTGTGGTCAAGGGTGTACTTCAGTTCCGAACCTTCTAATTCGGTTTTACGGAAAATAACGCCGTAGCGGTGAGCAAGTGGCGTCGTGATGTCCAACGGCGCAGATAGGCCTTCAATCATAGGGTGGAAGTAGTGCGCATATTTTGCGGACGCGTCTGCTTCATCACGTTCTGGATCGAGAGAGATAAACATTGGGCGCAGCTGCGCTTTTTGCTCATCGCTGATTTGATTTAGTGCACCTGCCAGCATCGCGAGCGACGTTGGGCAGACATCAGGGCAACGAGTAAAACCGAAATACACGATACGAATACGAGGGTCGTTCACATCAAAGACGTTGACTGGTTGATTGTCTTCGCCAAACAACACGCTTTGTTCTGACGAGGCTGTTTTTGAAACGTCTGCGGGTTTATCTAGGCTGTCTA
>NZ_JAWOQS010001155.1:0-523 GCF_033438945.1 Vibrio sp. Y176
TATCGATTGCCGCCACTAAAGCATTACCGTCCACAGGCTTTTGAAAAAAGTCCAACGCGCCTTCTTTTAAGGCGTCGACTGCCATTGGAATATCACCATGCCCAGTCAGATATATAACGCTGATTGGACTGCATTGATTACGCATTAGCAGGTGAAGCTCCTGCCCACGCATTTCTGGCATTCGGCTATCCAACAATACACATCCAGCTTGATGCAGATTCACACTCTGTAAGAAATCTTGCCCGTTTGAATAGACATCGACGCTATAACCATAACTTTCTAACATAAAAGCCATTGATTCTAAAACAGGCACTTCATCGTCAACGATATAAAGTGGACAAAGATTACGACTCATTCTGAGCTTCCTGATACGGTAAAACGATAGTCACTTGGCACCCTGATGGGTCAATTGACCTAAAATTGATGGAACCTTGGTGCCCTTCAATTACATCGCGACAAATAGCAAGCCCTAGCCCTAGGCCATTTTCCTTCGTGGTATAAAAAGGCTGATCAAGAGGGGTAT
>NZ_JAWOQS010001156.1:0-523 GCF_033438945.1 Vibrio sp. Y176
TTAAACGATCCGGGGGACGCTGGTGTACTTGAAACCGTGTGGAACAACAGTGGTATTCCAAGCATCACCATTGAAGTGGGCATGGGACGTTACACTGAGCAAGCGCTGATTGATCGTACGGTTGCGGGGATTTTTAACGTGCTAAAGCGCCACGAAGTGATTTCTGGTGAAGCTTCGCCAGTCATCCCTTGCCTTGAAGGTAACGAGATCATCAGTATTCGAGCCGAGTTTGGTGGCTTCGTTCTACCACAAGTGAAAATGATGGATACCGTTGAACAAGGTCAATTGCTTGCGATTCAATACGATAGCTTTGGTGACGAAATTCAGCGCTACATGGCACCAACTAGTGGCACGGTATTAAGTCACAACATTGAGTCGATCAGGGCTCCTGGTTCATTGGTTGTTCGCCTAATCAAATAGCCCTAGTTGTTCGCTATTTGAAAGCACTTTTTCGGATAGGTCAATTTGCAACAAAAAGCCCCGCTCATTTAGCGGGGCTTTTTACGAATAAAATCTATTTCTT
>NZ_JAWOQS010001157.1:0-523 GCF_033438945.1 Vibrio sp. Y176
CGGTTCTGTACATGAATTTGCCAAATTCTCGGTAGCTCTTCGTGAACTGGTACTGCTTAATTTGAATTGCTCTTCAAACGAGTAGGTGAGTTAACTTATTAGAAAAAGCCTCGTAAATGCGAGGCTTTTTTGTATCCGCAAACACCAAATTCCGGTCATTAGCGTGACATTGTAACTAAATTTTAAAACTTAACTTCTGCTGAAATCGATTGCTTTTCCATTAGAAACTGAATATTTCAATGCAGCAAAAAAACGCTAATTCTTTGTTTTTATGAAAAAACTTCTAACTCAAGATGCAATTTTACTTAATTCGTTCATTTTCATTGAATTACAATAAAAAACAGTAAATAATATTGACCCGTTTACACGGGGCTTTTTTCTTTCGGAGGCACAATGCTTTACCGTCTAGCCAGAACTGGCTTTTTCCAACTTGATGCCGAAAAGGCACATGATCTTGCAATCAAGAACTTCCAACGCTTTAACGGCACACCACTCGATCTTTTCTATCGTCAACAATTACCTA
>NZ_JAWOQS010001158.1:0-523 GCF_033438945.1 Vibrio sp. Y176
CGTGATCAAAGAGTTCACTGTGGGCGGTGGCTTTGCCAAAGAAGAGACTTTTCGAGCGTTGCAAGGCGTCAGTTTTGATCTTTACGCTGGGCGAACATTGGCTCTCGTTGGCGAATCAGGCTGCGGTAAAAGCACGTGTGCAAGGCTAATCACAAAGGTTTACCCGGCGAGCGAAGGGGAAATTCTATTTAACGGCACCAACATCAATGACATCACCTCACGACACGATATTCAAGATTATCGCAGTAAGGTGCAAATGGTGTTTCAAGACCCTTTTGGATCGCTGAACCCTACCCACACAATTCGTCATCATCTAACTCGCCCGTTGAAAATCCACAAGCAGGTGCAGCATGACCGCGAGATCCCGGCGAGATTGGAGGAACTTCTCAAGCTGGTGGAATTGCCAGAAGAGACGTTAAACAAGTACCCGCACGAACTCAGCGGCGGTCAGCGTCAGCGAGTAAATCTCGCACGCGCACTGGCCGTCGGTTCACAAATAATTTTGGCCGATGAGCCAACATCG
>NZ_JAWOQS010001159.1:0-523 GCF_033438945.1 Vibrio sp. Y176
CATACAACTTTCAGGATTTAAAGTACCGACATCTTTAACGACTGTCATACCGTCATGCATTTCAGTAATTTTTACATCGTTAAGTTTCACTTTACTGTCGTTACATACTTTACCTTCGTAGTTCACTCTTAATCCGTACGCGCCAGATGCGTTTTCTTCAACGTAGGTTGTACAGTCTTTAGTGATACTCAATGCGCCCACTGGAGTAAGTGGAGGACAGCTATCTGTGTCAGACTTAGTAAGCACAGGTTCGCCACCATCTTTGATGGCTGCGCTCGCCGTAGCCTCATTTTCTACACCGTTGATGAGCGAAACAAAGGAACCAGTAAATGTTGCAGTTTCGCCAGCGGCAAGAACGTCAGCAGTGAATGAATCGCCAGCGGTAATATCTTCAACATAAAGGTCGTAAAGTGCACCAAAACCAGTATTGGTTACTTTGATCTCGTAGTTGTAGATGATTGAGTCACCACTTGGTGATAACGCACCAGTTGGACATGTTTTCACAAGTTCCATACCACATAAC
>NZ_JAWOQS010001160.1:0-523 GCF_033438945.1 Vibrio sp. Y176
ACCTATCTTGTTCAAGTTCATTCCTAGTGAACTTGCACCTTCGGAAGACAAAGGTGTAGTTGTAATTATGGGTACCGCACCTTCGAACGCGAACTTGGATTACATCCAAAACACCATGAACGATGTAAACAAGATTCTGTCGGCTCAACCAGAGGTGGAATACGCGCAGGTGTTTACCGGTGTGCCTAACTCGAACCAAGCGTTTGGTCTAGCAACACTTAAACCTTGGAGTGAGCGTGAGGCCAGCCAATCTGAGATCACCAAACGTGTTGGTGGATTAGTTGCAAGCGTACCAGGCATGTCAATCACGGCATTCCAGATGCCAGAACTGCCTGGTGCGGGTTCAGGTCTACCAATTCAGTTCGTTATCACGACACCAAACAGCTTCGAAAGCTTGTTTACGATCGCAAGCGACGTTCTGACAGACGTAGCCAGCAGTCCAATGTTCGTCTACTCGGACTTAGATCTGAACTACGACTCTGCAACTATGAAGATCAAAATCGATAAAGACAAGGCGGGCGCA
>NZ_JAWOQS010001161.1:0-523 GCF_033438945.1 Vibrio sp. Y176
ATGGCGAACGTGTGATCAAATACTCTCATGGCTTGATTGTAGATATTGCTGTTGTCGAATACGCGGTCTTGTGGCAATCGGAAGACATTTTCTAAACGATTCTTCAACCCTTCCCCACTCACGCTGTCTTTCAGCAATACGCCTAACCCTACGTTGCCCGTGCCGGCGAACGCGTAAAGCCAGTTTCGATGGGACATCATCACTTGGTTGTATGGGTTGCCATAATCGTAGTACACACCCACGACTTGCCAACCTTCACCCAGTGGTGCTTGCAGATCAATGTAATCGCCCGGACGAATATCCAGTTTGAGAGCCATAGATTCACTGACCATCAAGCTTTTAGTTTGATGTAGCTGATACCAGTAGTTTGGAACACCGAGCTTGACCGTTAGCGAATCTAGCTCCCCCTCAGAAGGGCCTGTGCTGACCACTTGCAACGCGCCATGCTCGGTAGGAACATCTTTTTCCCAGCGCCACCAAACCGATTCAACTTCTGGCTGATCTTGTAACCATGCGCTCATTC
>NZ_JAWOQS010001162.1:0-523 GCF_033438945.1 Vibrio sp. Y176
AAACTAGATAATTTTTTGGATTGTGAATTTGTTTCATAATTGATTGTTAATGTTAATCTTTGTGAACTAAATGTGCACAACATTGGGTTAATGTATCTGAGTATGTGTGCCATCGGTGCAATGTGATGGAATGTTTAGCCCCGTTTCCACCAAACACTTTCAGTATGGTACCTTTGGAACCAAAAGTAACCCTTCAGATATGGTATCTCGACCCTAGCGTTTCAACCACAAACAGGACCCTTAAATGTGGGCGAGGTTGTTGTCACTCACTGCTCCGTCCAACACTCTGCACTTTGTTTGTCGTCCACAGAACGAGGCTGAACGCCAACATTTTCAGAGCAAAACAGAACAGGCTGCAGTGAGAGTCTCTCTCCATGGGATATTTAAATATAGAAGGTTTGTGCATTTAGTCCTTCTCAGGCAAGCTCAGGGGTTTAGTGTTGCTGGAGGCCACAGGAACAATGCTCCATGATGGTTTTTTTTCTCCGAGTGAGGATTAGAATATATACAGTTCACATACTCC
>NZ_JAWOQS010001163.1:0-522 GCF_033438945.1 Vibrio sp. Y176
GACATAAGTCATTCACTTTTGAGGCGCGCATCATAATCACCAAAATTGTGAAATTAAAGCATTTTCTTATCTTGAAACAGAAAAAATTTTGCAGGCAAAAGTAATCATTCCTTACCATACTGTTTTTAAGAGGTTATTTGCCTTTTAAACACAGTTTGGTAGGGCTTTGTCATTAGCAACAATTGCTTTCAATTTCATAGTTTTGTGAGTGGTCAATTATCAACCAAATAGTAGATATTGCAAGGATAGAACGTCAGTTCTGATTTTAGACGTGGAAAGATTTCTTTATAATGTTGGCCACTTTAATTGACTGGTATACCAGTAAAAAATTCACAAGTTAATCTTGGATAATATATGAATAACGATTTTGAAAAAGATTTCAATCTTGGGGGGAGTGTAGAGCGAGCTTTGTCTGGCGACTACGAACTAAAAGCGAGTGCTGTATTTAGTGAAGCTTGGCGCGCAACCATTCAACACTTTTTATCGTTCTCACCAGCGATTATTCTTTTGCTTTTTGTCCAG
>NZ_JAWOQS010001164.1:0-522 GCF_033438945.1 Vibrio sp. Y176
GGTAACCAGAGTATCAAAGAAGACTCATCTTCTTTAAAAACGCGCAATACCATCGTAGCTCCCGTTCTTCCAAATATTGTTACTGGAGATAGCGAAGCGAGTGTAGTAGAAAGCCACGCATGGAATACGGATGGTGTATTTACGGTTGGAAGCGTATCCAGAACTGCAAGTAATACTAATGGCACTCACCATACCTCCAAAGCCGCTATTTGGGATCAAACTAAAGTTATCAGTGAAGTTCCTTGGCAAAGTGGGACGTCAAAAGACGGCGAAAGACTTGCTCAAGGGAGCATGCGTGATCTCGTAGTAGATGGTACGACCGTGTATGGTGTTGGTTACAACACATATGCCAATGATAATTATCTAAACGCGACCGTATTTGTTGGCAAGTTAGAATCGGAAAACTCCATTGCCAACGTCACCTGGGAAAGCAAAGCGGTTGCAGGAGCGAGACAAAAAGAGGGCGATGAAACAGTTCACCTCAACTCCAGACTTACTGATGTAAACTCAAACTTCGTAGCT
>NZ_JAWOQS010001165.1:0-522 GCF_033438945.1 Vibrio sp. Y176
ACGAATCAAATGTTCTAAATGGTTCGCCTTATCTGTCGGGCAGAAGATCATCACATGCACAATCTGCTCACCATTAATATGACTTGAAATGTGGATGTGCGGCTCTGCGCCCGGCAGATCAACGCCAGCATGCTTCTCGATCATGGTATTGTAACGATGTGCAACATCACTAAAGTAACTGCAATGCTCATCAATTTTGTCCGTTAACGGTGTCAGTAGCGGATACAAGTTGACGAAGTCTTTCACCACAATCGTGAAATTATGGTAAACATAACGCTTCATGAAGTTGAGGTTTTTAACCGGATAGGTGAAAAACATACTATTAGGCAACGTCGCAGTTTTACCCGTGTAATGGTATTGCCCGTGATGCAAATCGATCTCTTGAATCACTGTCGCCATCATGTTGTGTTCGATCACCTCGCCACACAACTTACCCACTTCAATCCAATCACCCACTCGAAACGAGCGCGAACTCGCACGTTGAATCGAGCCTGTAAAACACAAAATGATCTCTTTCGATGC
>NZ_JAWOQS010001166.1:0-522 GCF_033438945.1 Vibrio sp. Y176
TTGATACTTTAGGTTCAGATGGTATTCGCGTAAACGACAAAGGCCAACGTTTAAGCTTTGCGATTACGTACGGTTACAACTCATGGACACCTCGTATTGCATACTTGAAAGAGCAAGCGAAACTGGCAGGTCTAGAGTTTACATTGAACTTGGTCGATGGTTCATCTGCGTTTAAGTACATTCTAGAGAAGAAGCACCAGCTGGCATTCCTGAACATGGGATCTGGTGAGATTCCAGCTTACTGGGAATACTTGCACTCTGACAATGCGAACAAGCCGCAAACCAATGCTCACACCAACTACAGTAGCCCCGAACTCGATAAGTTGATCGAAGCGTATGATGCTGAGTTTGATCAGAATAAACGTTATGAGCTGTCGCACCAGATTCAAGAATACGTAAAAGAAGCAAATATTATTGTTCCTGGGTACATGGTGTCCTACTCCCGAGTAGCACATTGCCGTTGGGTTAAAATTCCAAAAGATGGCATGACTAAAGCAACGGAATGGGTTCTGCACCCAATGG
>NZ_JAWOQS010001167.1:0-521 GCF_033438945.1 Vibrio sp. Y176
CCCAGCATCAATGTGATCAAGCAATCATCAATGTTGATGACGAAGTTGGCGCTGCGTGGGCGAAACAACTGACGAATGCGATTGCCGTTTCTCTTGCTCCTACAACTGAGTTTGAACACGCGCTGTGGGCGAGCCAAGTGGCTTATGCTGAATCCGGTATTACGATTCGTTTTGATGGTCAGTTTGGCGAAGGTACGCTGCATGCGCCGTTGATTGGTGAATTCAACGCAGCCAACTTAATGCTGGCATTTGCGACCTTATTGAGCCTTGGTTTTGATAAGAACGATTTGCTAGCGACGGCTGCTCAATTGCAGCCGGTGTTAGGCCGAATGGAGCTATTCCAAGCTGAGAATCGCGC
Organism: Vibrio sp. Y176; assembly: GCF_033438945.1. NCBI lineage: Bacteria > Pseudomonadati > Pseudomonadota > Gammaproteobacteria > Vibrionales > Vibrionaceae > Vibrio > Vibrio sp. Y176. The sequence continues at coordinate 359 of NZ_JAWOQS010001167.1, forward strand.
CAAAGTTGTGGTCGATTACGCTCACACGCCTGATGCGCTTGAAAAAGCATTACAAGCACTGCGCGTGCATTGTGACGGACAGCTTTGGGCTATTTTCGGTTGTGGTGGCGATCGCGATGCGGGTAAGCGTCCGATGATGGCAGAAATCGCTGAGCGTTTGGGT
>NZ_JAWOQS010001168.1:0-521 GCF_033438945.1 Vibrio sp. Y176
GAACCTGTCCAATCGTCATCGTTGTCTATTTAAACGTAACCAACTTTTCCACCCACTTCTAGTTGAGGACCAAGCCATTGGCGCACGCCTAGGTTTAGCTCCATACCAACATCTGTGCTGCTTGAGCTTGTTGGCTGAACCACACGCATTAGCATTTCACCTGTAAGGTCTGCCCAGTTGTTTAGCGGTGAGTGAAAGCCAAAACCTGCTGCAGAATCAAAGTCGCTATCAAACTCAGAGTCGATACGAGCAATAACGTGCGCATTCGGGTGAATAGATTTGCTGAAGCCAGCACCAAATGTCACAGGGCTTGCGCCGATACGAGCTTCGAAATAATCGTAGCTAAAGTTGCTCATAGTTGCAGGCGCGTTGCGGTCTGCGGCTAGGGCATGGCTTGATGCCATTAATAGGGCAGCGGCTAATAGTGTTTTACGCATAACTAACGATAAACCTTGTTCTTTATTTCCATGGATTCAGGCAAATGCTTGAACCGTAATCTGATTTGTCCGACATCATAATAA
>NZ_JAWOQS010001169.1:0-521 GCF_033438945.1 Vibrio sp. Y176
TTTTAGAAAATCGAATTTTAGAGATGAAAGCAGCCATCGAAGCGGGTAGCACCATTTCTGTCACTGCCATCAACAGCAATATTTTTACGCCATTAGTTATTCAAATGATTGCAGTTGGTGAAGAAACGGGTCGTATTGATGAACTTTTGCTCGAAGTCTCAGATTTTTATGATCGAGAAGTGGATTATGACCTTAAAACACTGACGGCAAGAATAGAACCATTACTTTTGGTCATTGTCGCTGGGATGGTGATGGTACTTGCATTGGGTATTTTCTTACCAATGTGGGGGATGCTGGATATCATCAAAGGCGGCTAATGCGTGGTTGAGAATCAAAGCCGAGCAACGCTCGTTATGTTTGGCTTAGTTGCCGTCATCATCGTGGTTGGAATGGCGATTAAATTGCAGCCAGTCACTGAAGAAGCACAAGCGACAGGTGCAAAACTCGCAAAGGTTTGGATGCTAGACAGTGTTCAGCGTTATCACCAAGCGTGGTTAGTGCAAGGTGAGCCTAATCATATG
>NZ_JAWOQS010001170.1:0-521 GCF_033438945.1 Vibrio sp. Y176
AAGAGATTGGTAATTGAGACACATCGATACTCACACCAACTTGTGAGCGTTTTAAAATATGTTTGATATCCGAAATCAGGCCGTCTGAAATATCAATTGCCGAAGATGCTAATCCTACCAAAGCTTGCCCCGCTAACACTCTCGGAGTACTTAGGTAGTGGGCTTTTTCTAGTTCATCAGCACCAATGCGACTGCGAAGTGCTTCATCTAAGACGACATCCAGTCCTGCTTTTGCGGCACCTAAATTCCCCGTGACATACACCCAGTCCCCGACTTTCGCGCCAGAGCGAGTCAGCGCTTTGCCCTCAGGCACAAAACCTTGCACTGTCAGTGTTAAGCTTAATGGGCCTTTCGTTGTATCACCGCCGATTAACTGAATACCAAAGTAATCCGCCAGTTCGAAAAACGCATCACAGAAGGGTGCGAGCCATTCTTCATCCGCTTCAGGCATGGTCAATGCAAAGCTTACCCAAGCAGGTGTTGCGCCCATGGCAGCTAAGTCGCTGATGTTGGATGCAAGC
>NZ_JAWOQS010001171.1:0-521 GCF_033438945.1 Vibrio sp. Y176
TACGGAATGATTTTGCTGATTTCAATGCCACACGATGCCGTCATAATGATTTTAGGCTCTGCATCTTCAATACGTACCGCCAGCTCATTAGGCGCAAAACCACCAAACACAACTGAGTGAATCGCACCCAAACGTGCACAAGCAAGCATTGCCATTGCCGCTTCTGGGATCATCGGCATGTAAACAACAACTCGGTCGCCTTTTTCAACGCCTTGGGCAGAAAGCATACCGGCAATTTTCGCAACTTGATCGCGTAGCTCTCGGTAAGTGTAAGTCTTTTTATTTCCCGTTACTGGTGAGTCATAAATTAGCGCAGTATTATCACCACGTCCTTGTTCGCAATGGTAATCCAGTGCCAACCAAGACGTATTCATCACCCCATCTGGGAACCAACGTTCGATGCCGTTCTCATCAGATTTCAAGATGGTTTTAGGAGATTCAAACCAGTCGATATTCTCCGCTTGAGCGCGCCAAAAACTCTCCGGTTCGTTTTTCGCCCATAAATATTCTTTTTCGTATGA
>NZ_JAWOQS010001172.1:0-521 GCF_033438945.1 Vibrio sp. Y176
CGGTACAACGTAAAGCACTGCTTTCTCAAGTAATGCACGGGCAACCGTATCGTTTTCATCCAGCAGACGCTGAATCATACCTTCCATAAACCACTCGGCCATGGTTTCGCCCGGATGCTGACGCGCGATCATCCAGATTTTCTTTTTGCCTTCTTCTGGCTCACCAAAAGTCAGTAGGCTCATGTCGTTACCATCTAGGGTATGACCCAGTGTATCTAGCTTGCAGTGGTGCGCGCTTTGCGCCATGTGCAGTAGATCGAGATGGCGATCATAAGTGTACGGTGCAAAGTATGCGAAATAGATAGAGCTGCGCTCTGGGATCACAGTAAACGTTAATGTGTCACCATCAAATTCAGCAGGAATACGGAACCATTCTTCACGGTCATAAGACGCAACAACGTCGTAACCTTGCCAACCTTCAGGGTATGCTGACTTCGCTAGATCGAGCAGTTTGATGGTGTGTGACTGCTCTGCTTCAGTTTCTAAGCGGAAGTGGAACCATTGGTAGAATTCCGACATGT
>NZ_JAWOQS010001173.1:0-521 GCF_033438945.1 Vibrio sp. Y176
GGTCGTACAACATCATCGCTTCAGCAGGTAAACCATCTCGCCCTGCTCGTCCCGTTTCTTGGTAGTAGGATTCAATATTGCGCGGAATATCAAAGTGCACCACAAAACGGACGTTCGGCTTGTTGATGCCCATACCAAAGGCAACCGTCGCGACCACGATTTGAATGTCATCACGCTGAGACGCCTCTTGAACGTAAGCACGCTCATCAGCGTCCATCCCTGCATGATAGCCCGCCGCACGGATGTGGTTGTTGCACAACTTCTCCGTCACCATTTCGACTTTCTTACGGCTACCACAATAAATAATGCCGCAATTGCCCTTTTGGGTGTCGAGATAACGAATGATCTGAGAAATCGGCTTGTGCTTCTCGACCAGGTTGTAGCGGATATTCGGACGGTCAAAACTGCCTAAGTGGACATGAGGTTCATGCAAACGTAAGCGTTCAAGAATGTCGCGACGTGTAGCGTCATCCGCAGTGGCGGTGAGCGCCATAAATGGCACATGCGAAAAATGCTGCTTT
>NZ_JAWOQS010001174.1:0-521 GCF_033438945.1 Vibrio sp. Y176
AAGGCAGACCAGAGCCCGCGATGGAGCTGCTCTATGGCTTGTTTGCTGCCAATCCAAATGATGAAAAGGTACGTTCAAATCTCCTTTTGGCGTCGACTCGGTCGAATCGTCCGGATGTGGCGTTGGAGGTTTTGAAACACGACAGTAGCGAGCAAGACGCAAGAGTCAAACTGAAAAAGCTCATGAAGAGCGTTAAACCTCTGAGTAAAAAAATAGATACAAAAGTTCCACCCAAACAGGTCGCGAAGTCAAAGGAAAAGAAAAATATGGAAATGGATACGAAATCTGTCGATTTGAAACCAAAGTACGTAGCGCGCTCAGTATTAGACCCGCAAAACTTACGTCCTAAAGCGCCGTCAATTTATCGAATTCAAGTATTAGCAACCTATAAAGTCATTCCGTCAGATTACCTAAATTATCTGAAAGGCAACTATGGCAAAGTGTATTCCTACACTCACGGCTTATGGAAGCGTTATTGCGTTGGTGAGTTTAGCGATATAGATGATGCAAAGAAGTTTCTT
>NZ_JAWOQS010001175.1:0-520 GCF_033438945.1 Vibrio sp. Y176
TAACGCCTTGTTAAGGGGTGAACAACGCAATACCGAAGCTGCTGCATACCGCCTTAAACACTAAAACCAACGCACAGTGAAAATGCCACGCGTTGTGAATCCCTCTTGAACAACTTGTTATGTAAATTCTAATAGGCTGCCGAATCCTTTTCGAAGTACTTACTGACAGACCATAATGTATAGATATACATCATCCTTACTAGAAGTAAGATTATTACGCCTACACACCCTGAAATTAACAAAACATCCAGTTTGTCCACACTTGACTCGCCAGTAACATTTCGGATGATTGCGAAGCAAAACAGGAATATTGCGAGAATGTATTTCCAAAGTCTTTTTAGTAGCGAAATCCGGTCAGATTTACCTGAAGAACTACTTGTCGATTCATTCAAGCCAGTTTCTGGTTTACTCTTTTTAAAGATGCTTACGACGGTGGCACAAATACCAAACCAAGAAGCAGCAATAACAGATATACTTTCCAAATCCTGAAGTGTCATTTTTTCTCCATTTACATAACGCC
>NZ_JAWOQS010001176.1:0-520 GCF_033438945.1 Vibrio sp. Y176
CTGCCACAAATACATGGATCGTTACGGCCTACTTTTAAGCTGCTGATGGATTGATTAAGTCGCGGGTCTTGCTCGGATTCTTCTTCAGGGAAAGTGCCATCAATGTAATACCACAGCCCATCTTCTTTCACGAAGCGTGAACGCTCGCTCAGGCAGTAGCGTTGGCCGTCTTCATTGAAATAGGCGTTGAACTCAACAAAGCCTTCATTTTCATGGCTGCCAGCTTCTGCTTTGACGACTTCCAGTTTGCACCAATCGCTGTCGATCGATTGTGCGATACCTTCACGTTGTTCTTCTGCGTTACAACTTGGGTGATATGTTTTCACAACGTAGTCAACGAGGCCTAGCACATGAGCGCTATAGCGAGAGCGCATTAACTGTTCTGGTGTTTTGACGTCAGCGTGATTGTTGTGCGCAATTTCGCAGCACTGTTGGTAGGTACGGTTAGCGCCGCAAGGACAAGAAGAAGCCATAAGATGAAATCTCGTTAGGTAAAGCGATGAAACAAATAATCCCAATA
>NZ_JAWOQS010001177.1:0-520 GCF_033438945.1 Vibrio sp. Y176
GTGGAACACTGGTTGTGCGCCTTTGCCCCAAAGTAAGCTATGACTGATAGAACATCGATTAATAGAGACCTGATTTTGGAATACTTTACCTAATAAAACCAGGCCACATTGTTTTGTTTACTCCCTATTCAGAACAGCCAACTCATCCACTTCAACATCACGGATACTCAGGTCGCTACTTTGCTATAGGCAGCGTTTACAAAGCCTCTTTTGCCAATAACTGCATGTTGAGTGAGCTTGTTTTCAAGCCTGCTCTATCGAACCTATAGCGCATATAGGCAGAGATATCATCCTCATGTGAGGAGACAATCAACTGACAATGTTTAAGTTCGCAACGGAGTAAGTCGGTTAAGGAAGCAACGTTGATTTCATCCAGAGATTGAGAAGGATCATCAATCAATATGAGAGGTACCTTGGCATAGACTTTATTGAGTGAAAGAAAGAAGGCAAGCCCAAGAGCACACACCTGACCAGAACTCATGGACATGACTGCGTCGTGTTCAGATTTCTCAGCAGTCAG
>NZ_JAWOQS010001178.1:0-519 GCF_033438945.1 Vibrio sp. Y176
AAAAAGCCCATGCTCATCGCGCTGTACATGATCAAATCAGGTTCAGGTTTCCAACTGTTTGCTTCAAACGCAGAGAATACTTTTCCTTTGAATGCATCAAGCAGGCCGGTTAACTCAAGTGCGTATTCAATTTTATCTTTGGGACCATTTGACGCGACGCAGTATTCAATATTGTGAGAGTCGAGGAATTGGATCAGCCTTTTAGCGCCATCCATTGGTTGTAAATGACGAACAAACAATTTTTGAACTTCTGTTCGGTATTGGGGTTCAAGAACATCAATTGGAACATTAATGTTCATCAACTCTTTGGTATCAAGAAGAATATCGGCCAGTTTCCCACCTTTAAAGTGAGAAACACATTCTTCCATCGTTAACTCTGCACCGTGTAGATTAAATACATTCACTAGTGCTTGGCAGCATAAACGCTCACTGTCGACCAACGTGCCATCACAATCAAAAATCACGCATTTAATATTGGTAATTGCCATAGCCTTCCCCTAGACGCATTTGTCGATGTCG
>NZ_JAWOQS010001179.1:0-519 GCF_033438945.1 Vibrio sp. Y176
GGATTGAACTCGGTAAAATTCATGTGACATTGTCACTTGGAGACGAGAAGCCAAAGTATGTGCGTTTCGATATTCGTCCTTTCGCTCATGGTGCTGAATACAAACTGATCATGACCATTACGGATGTCACTCATCAAGAAATGACCACGCGTACCTTGGAAAGTCGGGTGTTAGAAAAAACGCAAGATTTGCTACTGAAAAACCAACAGTTAGAAAACGAAATCGAAGAGCGCATTCGCACCGAAGACAATCTTAAAAAGACGCAAGATGAGTTGATTCAAGCTGCAAAAATGGCGGTTGTAGGGCAAACCATGACCAGTTTAGCGCATGAGCTTAATCAGCCATTAAACGCAATGTCGACGTATTTATACAGCGCGAGAATGTTCCTCGAACAGGAATCTCCAGAAAAGGTTGGTGAATCCATTACTCACATCGAAGGTTTGGCTACTCGGATGAGTAAGATCATCAACAGTTTGCGCCAGCTTGCTCGCAAGCCAGAAGGTGAAAGAGAAGTGAAGT
>NZ_JAWOQS010001180.1:0-519 GCF_033438945.1 Vibrio sp. Y176
CACGCCCCAAAGGCAGCCGCCTGCGAAGTAAATCTCTTCCATCATTCTGTCCTGAAAAACTTTGCGACATTATGGACATCACCGTCATGCAAACACAACTCCTACCATAAAACAGGAACAACTCGGTGGTTATTTGCTCTCTTTTTCATTCAAGTCGTCCTCGTTAGATTTGATTCCAATGCCAGCAATTATTGAATCACAAATACTTACGAAGAGAGCCAATATGAAAATAGAACATGTCGCGATTTGGACAGAGCGTTTGGAAGAGCTGAAAGGCTTTTATGAGAAATATTTTAACGCCGTATCCACCGATAAATACCACAATCCGAAGAAGCACTTTTCGTCTTACTTTCTTTCGTTTGAAAGTGGTGCTCGATTGGAGTTGATGTCGATGGAAGGAGTGACCGCCTGTGAAAACTCTCACTCGATGCAAGTAACAGGGTTGGCACACTTTGCCTTCGCATTAGGATCAGAGCAGGTCGTTGACCAAATAACCAAAACCTTGGTGGAAGATGGTTA
>NZ_JAWOQS010001181.1:0-519 GCF_033438945.1 Vibrio sp. Y176
TGGGCAGCTACACGTGTCGAGCGCTGAGCTATGAGTTAACCAAAGACGGTGATGTGACCACGGGGTCATTACGCGCATGCCGCAAAAAACGCAAAGTTTGGTATATCGATACGCCGTCGGCCTCACCAGCTAACCCTTCGTAATTCTTATTGCTTTTATTGATGTGTTTAACGGTATGGTTGGGCACATCAATGTGCGCTATTCCGTCCATTCTACTTTTGTCACTAATTGTCCAACTTCCCGTCATGTAGCTGTCACCTAAACCTCCTACTTTTCACACAAAGGCGTTGTCAAAGTAAGGGAAGGTCACATGCGAACCATTGAGACAATCACACAGCCAATAGCAACCATCGCTAAGTTTGATTTAGCATTCTCTAGCGTATGTCTTCAGCACCGTTTTAACCAACAAGTTGCCAACATCAGTAAAGGCGTTTCGCACAGTGGAGATGGGCATCTCTACGTCGTCTTAGGGCTGTTAGCTTGGTATTTAGATAAAGAACACGGATCTTGGTTTATGTT
>NZ_JAWOQS010001182.1:0-519 GCF_033438945.1 Vibrio sp. Y176
AAGAAATCAGTGCGTCGCAAGCTAAACGCTATCCGCTCTGAGTTCGAAGATAAGAACGTGTTGCTGGTGGATGTCTCTATCATTCGCGGTACGACATCAGAACAAATCATTGAGATGGCTCGCGACTCCGGCGCGAAGAAAGTGTACATGGTGTCTGCTGCACCAGAAGTTCGCTTCCCTAACGTTTACGGTATCGATATGCCGAGCGCGACAGAGCTAATTGCTCATGGTCGTGACAACGAAACCATTTGTAAACAGATTGGTGCGGATGCGCTTATTTACCAACGTCTAGATGACTTAGTTGAAGCGGTAGGTTTAGGTAACCAAGATATCACGCAGTTCGATACATCAGTATTTAATGGTGAATACGTAACTGGCGATATCGATCAACAATACCTCGACTTCCTAGATGGTTTGCGTAATGACGATGCAAAAACGCAACGTGAAATTCAGCAAGATCTAGCGAACCTAGAGCTGCACAACGAAGGCGCGTAAATCTGCGCCATCATTATCGGGATT
>NZ_JAWOQS010001183.1:0-519 GCF_033438945.1 Vibrio sp. Y176
ATTGTATTTTTTTTACTTAAGTGAGGACCACTTAAGTCAAAGAAAACTTCCTATTTGCAGTTTTATATTTGGGGTTATGGCTCTGTTCTGGGGCCTCGCTGCTTTTCCTAGGCCAACACAGAAACCCTCTTCCACACGCCTACAGGGGAAGCCTAAGGCAGAGAGAGCAGCAGCAAAGGCCCCCCTAGAACAGAACAGAGCAGCAGAAATGACACTGATAAGTCAGATGCAGCATGAAAAGGAGGAGCTGGGGTGGAGGCAGGTTGCAAAGCAGCCTGCAGAGGAAGCAGCAACAGTAGGCAGGCCAGAGCAGTTTAAATAGAGCGCCCTGGATGAGATTCACCAATCGGTCGCATAGGAAGGAATCATGTGATCTATCAGCTGACTCCCTTCCATCAATCAGCTGCTCCATCATTCGATTTGGCTGTTTGCTCTGGTCTCTGCTATATTCAAATATTAGAGAATGTATTTATTATATTCCGCATTGATGATGTATTATTGCACCCTTTTAAAAGGTAG
>NZ_JAWOQS010001184.1:0-518 GCF_033438945.1 Vibrio sp. Y176
CCCAAGCCTACGTCCAGTCATCACTGATAGCACGCCAAATAGCGACAACTTAGCGCCTGAAACGGTAGTCAACAACAAGCTAACCGTCAACGAAACCGTAGAAGACGCAGCTGAAGATAAATTGGATAAGCTATCAAAAATCGCAAAAGGTGCCGCATTTGATGGCGTTGAGCTAAACATCGAAGGTCTTTTCAAAGACAAAGACCAAAGCCTTGTGAGGACAAAACTGACGCATAATTTAGCGGGCACAGGCATTGAAGTTGAGCAAGTTGGTAACCTAATTGTTCTACACCCAACCGCGATCGTAGAAAAATCCGGTGATTTTGAGATTGTTCTAACGGCGCAGGACAAAAACTCTAACGGGGATGTGCTATCAACTGTGAGCACAGTATTCGAAATCGAAATCGAATCTGCAAACTTACCACCAATGGTTGTTGAAGCAGAGCAAGCTCGCCTGCAATCCATTGTTGATGGCTGGTACCTACAACAGGGCGAACTGTTTGAACAAACGCTCGATA
>NZ_JAWOQS010001185.1:0-518 GCF_033438945.1 Vibrio sp. Y176
AAGCAGTACCGCCATCGCTAAAGATAAAATGAGGGCAAAATGGCCGATTTCAGCAATCATTCGCCGCTTCCTTGTTTTTGTTCACTGCTGTATTGCAATGGTTCATGCGTTTTCTTCATGGCTTCTGCAATTTCAGGTGGCATATATTCTTCGTCGTGTTTAGCGAGAACTTCAAACGCTTCAACTGTCGTTGCGTCTTTTAGAACACCTTGCGCAACGATGCCCTGCCCTTCACGGAACAAATCAGGAAGAATGCCTTCGTAAGTGATCGTTACTTTTGGACCCACATCATGCAGATCAAAGCTCACTTTAAGAGAGTTAGGATCACGACGAACCGAGCCTACAACCACCATGCCACCAATACGAAGACGCTGACCAACCTCAGGTTTAGTACCATCTGGCTTACCGTTGACCAGTTCAGTCGGCGTGTAGAAAAGGTCCATATTTTGGTTAAGCGCATATAGCATCAAACCGATGGTGGCACTGATACCGATAAAGATCGCCAGAACAATACCTAG
>NZ_JAWOQS010001186.1:0-518 GCF_033438945.1 Vibrio sp. Y176
CCAACCTGCTGATGATCATGGATGATGAAATCACAGCGAATCACATTCGCGTACAATGACTGGAAATAATCTGAAAGAGCAGGCAGTCCTTCTAAGCGATGAGCCGAATCTTCAAACACCACATCTTGGTGATAAACGTCTTTCAGAAGATGCAGGTTCGCTTTGTTAAGCTTCTGGTAAATGTCTCCAACCGACTGTATGTCCATTCTTTCGCTCCCAAACGTCACTGATGGTTGTACAAAAATATTATATGTACAAGATAGACCAATTAGAAAAAGTTGTACAAAAAAAAACTTGTATAACTTTGTTTCTGCGCTTTGATTTTTAGAAAGTAGTACGTAATCAAATTGGTGAGCGATCATCAGGCAAAAAAAAGGCTTGGTAAAAACCAAGCCTTTTCAAAAAACTATGTAAGTCGTATTACTGGTTACGTAGCGCCGCAATACGTTTATCTAGTGGTGGGTGGCTCATCAGTAGCTCTGTTAGAGACTGCTTACCGTTGATACCGAAAGATCGGA
>NZ_JAWOQS010001187.1:0-518 GCF_033438945.1 Vibrio sp. Y176
CGATCACACGAGACTATACGCTAGAGCTCGATGCAGAGTACGACCAAGCACCATTGTTGTCAGTATTCGGTGGCAAGCTAACGACTTACCGTAAACTCGGTGAAGCGGCGATGAAGAAACTGGAACCGTACCTACCTCAAATGGGTGGTAACTGGACAGCAAATCAAACGCTACCAGGTGGTAACTTTAGCTGCACCCGTGAACAGTTAGCGAAGCAAATTCACGCGAAATACTCATGGGCACCGCAAGCGCTGATTCTGCGCTATGTGACTCAGTTTGGTACGCAAACGTGGGATTTGATGGAAGGCGCATCCAGTGAAGCCGATCTTGGCCAAGCGTTCTCAGAGCAAGCAGGCGGCGTATACCAACGCGAGATCGATTACTTGATGAATCATGAAATGGCGCTAACCGACGAAGACATTTTATGGCGTCGTACTAAACTTGGCCTTTACATGAACGACGAAGAAAAACAGGCACTTGCCGACTACCTGAAAGAAAAGTTGCAACAAAAAGTGGTC
>NZ_JAWOQS010001188.1:0-518 GCF_033438945.1 Vibrio sp. Y176
TCTGTCCAACAAGCGTTGCAACAACGATAACTGGTCGTCATTCAGCACACCTTCACTCAACAGCTGTCGGTGATTCACGTGGACAACATTGAGATCCTGTGATGGCTGAGACGCACTCTCGTATCGTGCTCCTCTTTGCAAAACAGTGACTTTCCTTTGCGTCACAATGCTGTCAGGAAAAAGCGAACGGCGTCGCCAATGCTGCTTTTTCATTTGTGTTCTTCTCCGCATCCCTTTCGAACACTCCAGAATGAAAGGGATGTAATAAATTTGAATTATTCGTTCTTACGCTGAACATAATAGAATTTTATGTCCGTCGGTGACTTTCAAAATTAGTCAGAAAATTTTAGTCATAAGTCATTTCAATTAGCGATGGCGACTTGCTCATCACCGGAACGGACCTTACTTGGCGTAGTGCCAAAGCGACGTCGATAACTTTGAGTAAAGTAAGATTGGCTGGAAAATCCCGCTCCCATTGCCACGTCGACAATGCTCATTTTGCTCGTCAGCAAAAGCTT
>NZ_JAWOQS010001189.1:0-517 GCF_033438945.1 Vibrio sp. Y176
ACATCACAACCATTGGTTTTGGTGTGAGTAAAGAGCGACTGCTGGACGACAAACTTTCTATCTCATTTGATTACAGCTACAGCCAAGCGGACAGTAAATCTTCAACCACATCTGGTGGTTACCAATATCCTGATAACGAGGCGAACTCGTATCGATTTGAAGTCATCGCTGACTATGAAGTATCTGAAAATCAAAACGTGCAGCTTAACCTCCGTTATGAAGACTACTCAGAAGAGGATTACTTGTTTAACAACGAAACCGGAACGATGGGCGACGTTTTGCAAAGCTATGAAGGTCTGTATGGCGGCGTCTATTGGAAATATCGCTTTTAAACACAGAGTGACGTAACAAAAAAAGCATCAGACGTTTCAAGCGCCTGATGCTTTCGTATTTCAATTCTACTGCTGTGAGAAGTTGATTAAGCTTGGAAGCTCAAAGGAATCTCAGCCAATTGGTTACCTTCGTTTGCAGGGAAGATAAGGTACTCGCCGTGGTATTTCACCATCGATTTGTAGTC
>NZ_JAWOQS010001190.1:0-517 GCF_033438945.1 Vibrio sp. Y176
CCGCTAAAGCTTTAGCGTATCTTTAGTTCCTCAGTGAGAAAATGAAAAGCCAGTCGATTATTTAGACTGGCTTTTTTATTTAGATTACTCAAGGAAACATCGTATTAATATCAACCACATACCAGCACAAAACCCCAAAAGGCACTGCCATTTAAGCCTTCCTTTCGTTAAATAATTTATCAAAATTTCATTCCTTAAGAATTTCTTAAGTTTCGCGTTTTATTTTGTTGATAACTACTCAAACAAAGGAAGCGCTCATGAAACACCATGCACAAACTTCTGCAGATGGCTTTACTTTAGACATCGTTTATCCAATGCATCCGCTTTGGAGCCAAGTTATCGAGCATGTTTCTCAGCGTTATCAAGAAGCATTCTTTGCCGAGCTAAAACAATTTATGCCGGCGTATTTAACCCTCATTGAAGGCGGCCAAATTATTTCCGTATGCGGCTTTCGCATCGCCGAAGATGAGCCCTTGTTCCTTGAACAGTATTTAGAAGACGACGCCCAAAAGCTGGT
>NZ_JAWOQS010001191.1:0-517 GCF_033438945.1 Vibrio sp. Y176
TGTTTGCGTGGACAATCGGTTCTGTTATCGGTGACATGAAGACGGGGTCGTACCTATCGACTATGGCTCAAGGTAACATTAATCCGCATTGGTTACCTGTAATCCTGTTCTTGTTGTCGGGTCTAATGGCGTTCTCAACCGGTACTTCATGGGGTACATTCGGTATCATGTTACCAATCGCTGGTGATATGGCGGGTGCAACTGACATCGCACTAATGCTTCCTATGCTAAGTGCGGTTTTGGCCGGTGCAGTATTCGGTGACCACTGTTCACCAATCTCGGACACGACTATTTTGTCTTCGACAGGCGCTCGTTGTAATCACATTGACCACGTATCAACTCAGTTACCTTATGCGCTGTCTGTTGCTTTGGTTTCATGTGTCGGCTTTATTGCACTTGGTATGACAACGTCAATCGCGTTCTCTTTCATTGCAGCGTCGATTACATTCGTTATCGTCTGTGCTGTTCTATCATGGTTGTCGAAATCGAAAATAGCTTCATGTCAGAGCGCTTAATG
>NZ_JAWOQS010001192.1:0-517 GCF_033438945.1 Vibrio sp. Y176
ATTCTTGGCATTGCTTGCTCTTATAGTTGGCACAGTTGCTCATTTCCAACTGGTTATCTTCACCGTGAATAAACACCAAGCTGTTAATTTCTTGAATGATGCCCATCAGCCATTGTTTTTCCGCTTCTTCATTGTTGGCATTCAGCTCAGCTAATTTCACCTTTAGACGTAGGTGCGCAAGAATGAAATACGCGGCAGCAAACATCAGAGAAAAAGCGACCGCACCTGCCAAGAAAAATTTTGCCATTTGCTCATCGTCGTAGCCATAAACTAGGTTGAAGCTTCGGTGCGAGCGCAGAAGTTTTTCTATCTCATTTGAGTCAATGGTTTCGATGATGCTGTTGAGCATGTGTTGGAGCTGCGTATTGTGTTTTGCAACTGCAAACGCATTCGAGAACGTCAGAACGTCTTGCTCATTGATCACCAAACCATCGACCTTATCTTGCGCAATCATGCGATGAAAAACGTCATCCGGAATGTAAGCCACGTCCAAAACGCCTGATTTCAAATCCGCAAG
>NZ_JAWOQS010001193.1:0-517 GCF_033438945.1 Vibrio sp. Y176
TGTCATCGAGAACATTTCCTCCCATATCATCCGCAATCTGCTGTGCAGTTCTCAACATCAAGTTGAAGTTTTGCTCAGCTTCGCCATAGCAAGGCAACGTCATAAAGAAGGAAATGCCTTTCGTCGAAAACTCTGCGGGATCACCATGCTCAAGTGTGCCCGGATGCATCATGTTAGCCACACTGAACAGCACTTTACCGTTACCAGATAAATCAACATGACGATGGAAGATATGCATCTCGCCATAGATAAGACCATTTTGCTGCATACTGTCAAAAAGTTCAGTGCCAATAAATGGTTCTTCGCCCGCACAATGAACATTCAACACGATCACTTGCATTTCCGGCTCTGGCTTTGGCTCTTCTGGTTGTTCAACAACGGCAGGAGCCACTTCTTCAACCATTTCCATCCCTTGTTTAGACGCATCAAATGCAGAAGGCATGATCTCTTCTTCAATCACCTCTTGCATTGGCTCTTCGACTTCAGACGGCTGAATTGCTACATCTTCAACATCGTT
>NZ_JAWOQS010001194.1:0-516 GCF_033438945.1 Vibrio sp. Y176
TTTTGTTCAAGAAGAAGCGACCACAACTCGCGAATACGGTGGCAGTGGCCTTGGTTTGACCATCGTGAAAAACTTGGTCGATATGCTCGACGGGGATGTACAAGTTCGCAGTCAAAAAGGGCAAGGAACCACATTTGTTGTTACGCTGCCAGTAAAAGATCGTGAGCGAGTTCTGGCTCCGTTGGATTCGAGCCAACGCGTAAAACCTGCAGAGTTGTTTGATGAAAGTCTGAAAGTGTTGCTGGTGGAAGATAACCATACTAACGCCTTTATTCTTAAAGCGTTTTGTACCAAATACAAGATGCAGGTTGATTGGGCGAAGGATGGGCTAGAAGCCATGGAGTTCTTAAAAGATCACTCTTATGATTTGATTTTGATGGATAACCAACTTCCGCATCTTGGTGGCATCGAAACCACGAAAGAGATTCGTCAAAACTTGAAATTGGGGACACCAATTTACGCCTGCACCGCCGACACTGAGCAAGAAACCAGTGATGCATTTATGGAAGCAGGCGC
>NZ_JAWOQS010001195.1:0-516 GCF_033438945.1 Vibrio sp. Y176
ATCCGCCATCAAAGAATCTATGCTCAATCGCATTGATGTGGCGTTGAAGTTCCGTTCCGAACAACAAGAGAAACTCAATAATGCTCAAGACCAACTGTCTGCATTAGTTGAATCGGCTGTTGGCTTGGAAGACCGCGTAAACCGCACAGTGGTGGTCTCTCCGGTGACAGGCAAAATCAAAACGCTGAACGTCAACACCGTTGGCGGCGTTATCCAACCGGGTATGGACATCGTTGAAATCGTACCAACCGAAGACACCTTGTTAGTTGAGGCGAAAATCGCCCCGAAAGACATCGCTTTTCTACGCCCGAACCTAAATGCCATCGTAAAATTCACCGCGTATGACTTTACAAAATACGGCGGCTTAGTGGGTGAACTGGAGCACATCAGTGCAGATACCACCCAAGACGAGGAAGGCAACAGTTTCTACAGCGTGCGTGTGCGCACAGAAAAAACCAGCTTTGGTCAGGATGCCGATTTACCAATCATTCCAGGAATGACAGCATCGGTCGATAT
>NZ_JAWOQS010001196.1:0-516 GCF_033438945.1 Vibrio sp. Y176
GTTGCGATACGCTTCATAAAGATCAATCTGATGACGTAGCACCACTGCAAGTGGTTCCTGCGGGTTATTACATCAGCCCAATCAATGACAACTGGGCTTGGGGTATCGGTATGTTCACCACTTACGGTGTTGCAACAGATTATCCAGATGATATTTCTGCGGGTGATATGGCTGGCGACACCTCGCTACTTTCTGTCAATATCAATCCAAACATTGCTTACCGCATCAACGAAAAATTCAGTGTTGGTGGCGGCATCAACTTAGTTTATGCAGAAGCTGAACTGACACGTCATAAAGGTGCGTTGGCGCCGCTATTTGGTTCTGGTAGCAGTAAGTCCGATAACCTAATTGGCATGGAAGGTGAGACTTTCGCATGGGGTTGGAACGTCGGTGCCCTATTTGAACTTAACGAAAACAACCGTTTTGGCTTTGGCTACCGTTCTAAAGTCGATCTAGATTTTGATGATGGTGAATTCAGCAGCTACGACTCTGGCATCGCAACCGCAGCAAAAGTTG
>NZ_JAWOQS010001197.1:0-516 GCF_033438945.1 Vibrio sp. Y176
TTTAAAAGAAAACATCAAGGCCAAGCTGGAAACAGCAATCAAAGCGGTTTACCAAGAGCAAGGCGAAATCTACACCACGTCGTTAACGACAGCTGACAAGTGGGCGATGGCTTTCTTCAATCAAGACGACAACGCAGTGAAAGAATTCAACAAAGCACTCAACCAATTAAGCCAACAAAATATTCAAGTTGAGTACCCTGCAAAACTGGAAAGCCAATCTCAGCTATCGGATGTGATTCGTGAGCGACTACGTCGTGAAGTCACAACAATGACAGGTACGGGGGATAAATAATGATTCGCCTTATTTTCCTATTTGTCGTTCTAGGTGCAGGTCTATTTGTCGGTACTCAGTTTTCTGGTCAACAAGGATATGTACTGATCTCAATAGCAAACAAGACCATCGAAATGAGCGTGACCACTTTGGTGATCTTCGTTATCGCTGCGCTAGCTGGTCTTTTCCTCCTTGAATACCTGATTAAAAAGTTGGTTTACGCAAGCTCAAGCACTTGGAACTAC
>NZ_JAWOQS010001198.1:0-516 GCF_033438945.1 Vibrio sp. Y176
ATGTAACGCACTGGGTCGATGGCTTCTCGCGTTGGGCCTGCTGAGATCAGAATGGACTTGCCTTCCAAGACTTTAGGTTGGAAAAACTGTTCACACAGATGCACCAATTGCATTGGTTCAAGCATTCGACCCGGACCAACATCACCACAGGCTTGTTCACCTGCTGCTGGACCCCAAATGTGCATACCGCGGCGAGCTAGAGTCGCAATGTTCTCTTGCGTCGCGATGTTGCGATACATTTGCTGATTCATTGCTGGAGATACCGCAACAGGCGAATCCGTTGCCAACACTAACGTCGTCAATAAATCATTGCCCATGCCAGCTGACATACGAGCAATGAGGTCTGCCGTAGCAGGAGCAAGCAGCACTAAATCCGCCCATTTAGCTAACTCGATGTGACCCATTGACGCTTCAGCCGCCGGATCGAGCAAGCTATCGGATACTGGTCGTCCTGAGACGGCCTGCATGGTTAACGGAGTAATAAACTCTTTTGCAGCTTTCGTCATGACGACGAAG
>NZ_JAWOQS010001199.1:0-516 GCF_033438945.1 Vibrio sp. Y176
AAAAGACGCCGATTTTGTCTGTTCTCAATTTCGTGCAGGTTGTTTGGAAGGTCGCATCCGCGATGAACGCATCTCGCTTAAATACGGCATGATCGGTCAGGAGACCAATGGTTTAGGCGGTTTTGCTAATGCCTGTCGCACCATTCCTATCGCGCTAGAAATCTGTAAAGAGATGGAAGAGTTGTGTCCAGACGCTTGGTTGCTGAACTTTACTAATCCATCGGGCATGGTGACCGAAGCGATTCTCAAACACACCAAAGTAAAAGCGGTCGGTTTGTGCAACGTGCCAGTGATCATGCAAAAAGGCATCGCGCAAATGCTGGGGGCTGACGAGCAAGACTTTGTATTGCAAGTTGCGGGGTTGAACCACTTTATTTGGGCGCGCCAGATCCTGCATGAAGGTCGCGATAAGCTACAAGAGGTGGTTGAAGCGATCTTATCGGGCAACGATCCTCTCGTTCCACAAAACATTCCTCCATTCGAATGGCCAACAGAACTGCTGCGCAATATGGGGAT
>NZ_JAWOQS010001200.1:0-516 GCF_033438945.1 Vibrio sp. Y176
TTTTCATGCTGTGGTCCTCATCATCATGTTCTAAATCCAATAGGCGACAAGGATGTGGTGAACATTAAATTTTATTTTTGTACTCGATACTCACGCGATGTGACGAGAGGCAAAATTGAAAAATGTTACGTTGAGTCCAAAATCAAAACTGAGTATGAACTTGGTTTCTTCCTGTCACAACCGCTCGAATGACTCTGCCAGAACTGAGGTTTTCTACCTCAATCTGTTGGCCTTTCGCTCCATCTTCTAAGGCGACACCTTTGGTGCTTGCACTAAATCCATCTTTGCTAGCAATGATGATGATTTCATTGCCTTTCTCAATCAAAGCGGGGGCACTTAAGTTGGTTGGATCGACGACTTGTCCGGCGCGGAGTCGACGCGTGGTTTCCAAGCCGATGGCGTGTTTAGGATCGGTGTAGAAATCGTCCGAGCGCGAAATGGTTCGAGTTTCCAATTTCAGATGATTGGCTGTCACCACTTCACTGCGACCTACAGTCGTCGCCGCAACCACCACTG
>NZ_JAWOQS010001201.1:0-515 GCF_033438945.1 Vibrio sp. Y176
ACTTAAGTCAAAAGACGTTGAGCGCATCAACATGGCAACTCACCCACTTGAGTTCGAACTTTACTACTCTGTATAAGGTTCAAACTGTGTAAAATGTAAACACAGTAACAAAATATTAGGCTCGCCTCGCAGGCGGGCCTTTTTTGTATTCGTCAGTCAAGATTCGCCGTTTAACATGAGGGGATAATAAAAATACGCTTGGGCTATTTTTACCTTGTAGGTCAAAGGTCTAAGCCATTGAAACGTGAAATCATCGATCAAAAGAAGGTGAGCCATGAAAGTTCAGCTTATTCCATCGCTATGTGTACTCAGCGGCACACTACTGGCCTCTGTAGCCTCGGCTCAGGTCGCTTACACTTGGGTAGACGAAAACGGCGTAGTGCACTTCAGTGACACCCCAAACCAAGGCGCGAAGACCATCGCATTGCCCAATCTTGAAGCCAGTGCACCAGCACCAGAAGTCGAGAGCACGGAATCACTTGCGCCACAAGCCAAAGCAGCCCCCGAGCCAGAAG
>NZ_JAWOQS010001202.1:0-515 GCF_033438945.1 Vibrio sp. Y176
AAACTGAACAAAAAAATAAATAAACCATCACATCATCAAATTAATATTTAGTAGTCCTGCCATTGGCACGTAGTAGAGCTCTAATCCTGGCTGGCATGTTCCCCACGAGCCTTTCACACTGTTGAGGGGTAATCTTGTCCCATTCTTCTTGAATTACTGCTTTTAATTCTTCTAAATTCTTTGGTTTATGCTTTGAAACAGACCTTTTGATAATCCACCACAGATTTTCAATGGGGCTCATGTCTGGGGATTGAGCTGGCCACTCTCAGACCTGGATACTGTGCTCCTGCAGCCAAGTTCTACTGGCCTTGGATGTGTGGCAGGGGGCATTATCTTGTTGAAACATCCAGTTTTTACCTCGATGGAACAGTGCACGCGCAGAAGGGAGCATGTGGGTTTCGAGAATGGTACAATACTTGGTAGAGTTCAATGTGCCATCACAGACAGTGAGATGACCAACACCAGCAGCACTCATGCATCCCCAAACCATGATACTGCCTCCACCATGCTTGACA
>NZ_JAWOQS010001203.1:0-515 GCF_033438945.1 Vibrio sp. Y176
GTAGTCGTAACTCTATCTCACGAAGGTTACGTTAAGTACCAAATCCTAAGCGACTACGAAGCACAGCGCCGTGGTGGTAAAGGTAAGAGTGCAACTCGAATGAAAGATGAAGACTACATTGAACGTCTTCTAGTGGCGAATACCCACGACAACATTCTATGTTTCTCTACTCGCGGTAAGACTTACCGTCTGAAAGTTTACCAATTGCCACTAGCGAGCCGTACTGCACGTGGTAAACCGATCGTGAACATCCTTCCATTGGAAGATGGTGAGCGTATCACTGCAATTCTTCCGGTTGATGAGTTCTCAGCAGACAAGTTCATCTTCATGGCAACTGGCGACGGTACCGTTAAGAAGACTTCTCTAGACCAGTTTGCAAACGTACGTTCAAACGGTCTAATTGCGGTGAACCTACGTGATGACGATTCTCTAATCGGCGTTGGTATCACAACGGGTTCAAGCGACATTATGCTGTTCTCTAAAGCAGGTAAAGTTGTTCGCTTTAGCGAGGACAA
>NZ_JAWOQS010001204.1:0-514 GCF_033438945.1 Vibrio sp. Y176
CAAAGTTTTCTGTTTAGACAACGAGGCGTGGTTTTATGATCGATAAAGTTTGCCCCGTTGTTCTGCGTAAGCAAAACCAAGAGATCCTACTTTTTCAGCATCCCTTAGCGGGTATTCAGTTAGTCAAGGGAACGGTTGAGACGTTTGATGAAAGTTACATCACGGCTGCAAAACGGGAGCTGGCTGAAGAATCTGGGATTACGCACGTTATCTCCGCTCGGTATTTATGTTCATGGGACAGTGGCTTTCAAAATCAAGCATGGCATTTTGTTTTGTGTGAGTGTGCAGACCTAGAGGATTCATGGACGTTTCATACGAAAGACGATGGCGGACATGATTTTGCGTTTTTTTGGCACGATATAGGGAGCGATATTTCCTCACAGGCGCATACTGTTTTTCAGTACGCACTGGAAAAAGTTCGAAAACTGATAGACCAAGGGGTGGTGTAAGTGAGGTTGCAAGTTGGAGGTTTAACAAAGAAGAACTTGTTAAAGCACTTGAGTCAAAAAGGTGT
>NZ_JAWOQS010001205.1:0-514 GCF_033438945.1 Vibrio sp. Y176
GAGCGGCCCGCCGACTACTGGGATGCTGCCGACCTGTATGAACGCGCCGATGGGCGGCGGTCCAAGGAGGCCGAATTTGCCCTGCCGGTCGAGCTGACCCTCGACCAGCAGAAGGCGCTGGCGTCCGAGTTCGCCCAGCACCTGACCGGTGCCGAGCGCCTGCCGTATACGCTGGCCATTCATGCCGGTAAAGGTGAGAACCCCCATTGCCACTTGATGATCTCTGAGCGGAAGAACGACGGTATCGAGCGCCCGGCTGACCAGTGGTTCAAGCGGTACAACGCCAAACAGCCAGAGCGGGGCGGGGCGCAGAAGTCCGAGAGCCTGAAGCCCAAGGCATGGCTTGAGCAGACCCGCGAGGCATGGGCCGACCATGCCAACCGGGCATTAGAGCGGGCTGGTCACGACGCCCGCATTGACCATAGAACACTTG
Organism: Vibrio sp. Y176; assembly: GCF_033438945.1. Lineage (NCBI taxonomy): Bacteria > Pseudomonadati > Pseudomonadota > Gammaproteobacteria > Vibrionales > Vibrionaceae > Vibrio > Vibrio sp. Y176. Next base: position 434 of record NZ_JAWOQS010001205.1, read on the forward strand.
AGGCGCAGGGCATCGAGCGCCTGCCGGGCATCCATCTTGGCCCCAACGTGGTGGAGATGGAGGGCCGGGGCATCCGCACCA
>NZ_JAWOQS010001206.1:0-514 GCF_033438945.1 Vibrio sp. Y176
TGGTTTGTCGCAACTGATTTTCTTGTGGGTCGTGATCAAATGTATTCGTGGCGGAGAGAAAGCGTCGGCCAAGCCTTGGGAGCGTGCAGAAGGATTAGAGTGGACTGTGCCAAGCCCTGCGCCTCACCATACCTTTAGTACGCCGCCTAAAGTGGATTAACGGAACGAGAGGCGAAGAACATGGCAGAAAAATCATCCCACAAAAAGCTCACGGTAAAGTTAGTGCTGGCCACTTTTGCCATGTTCGGGTTCGGTTTTGCGCTCGTGCCGCTCTATGACGTGATGTGTGATGCGTTAGGTATCAACGGTAAAACCAGTGATGTTGCAGCGATTCAACCTACGGGGATGCAACCCGATTTGAGCCGGACGATTCGTGTGGAGTTTATGGCACACGTCAACCCAGATATGCCGTGGGAGTTTAAGCCGAAAGTCATTTCGATGAATGTTCATCCAGGTGAGGTCGTGCAAACTGAATATTTGGCATTTAACGAAAGTGGACAAAGGCTGGTGGGGC
>NZ_JAWOQS010001207.1:0-513 GCF_033438945.1 Vibrio sp. Y176
GCTCAACCTTTCTCAGCTCGACATTGAGGCGTTGATTCCACTCGTTAAGCTCGCGCCGGAATCGGAATCAACCAGTGACTTACTCAATAAATTAGCGCCGAAAGGTCGTGTTGAAGACATTCGTTTAGCCATGAATGGTGGCTTAGATACGTTGCGTTATTCGGCGGACCTCGATGAGTTAGCTATGACTCAATGGGAACTGCTGCCGGGCTTTCAACATGTGCAAGGCAGCGTTGCGGGTGACTTGAAGCAAGCGAAAGCGAAAGTCACGGTCATTGATGATGTTTTCCCGTACGGGGATGTATTCCAAGCCCCATTGAACATCAAGCAAGGCGAAGTCGACATCATCTGGCAGCAAGATGAGACAGGTTGGCGTTTGTGGTCGGATAAAGTCACGGCTGCGACTCCGGATCTTCAAGTGTTGGGCGCATTTCGACTCGATTTCCCTAAAGAGCAAAGCCCATTCCTATCGTTTTATGCTGAGGCGGATCTCTACAACGCTGGTGAAACTTG
>NZ_JAWOQS010001208.1:0-513 GCF_033438945.1 Vibrio sp. Y176
TGCCGTTAGTTTTTCCGGTTCCAGTATGAATACCAGCCCCGTGATTAGCTGCTGTTTCTGGTGCTGTGGTTGAGTGTCATTGATTGCTGGCCGAAATCACTTACTAGATAACAGACCGATTACCACTGAGGGTAATCGGTCATCATTGAATGCTGTTTTTTCCTGACTGGCTAGTTCTGGGAGTTTTAGGATCATGGGTGTCCTTCCCGCCACTGAACTAGCTATCCATCCCATATCTATATTAATAACTTCAGCTAATGGACAGGATGTTGGTTATATTTTTGTTGGTTCCAGCGCGGAGTTTTTCCTGAGGTTTAGGCCTGGTGTTGAGTGGTATGTATCTGCTCTGATTCGTGCTGTACAGACGAGAGAAGGTTCTGATGGTGGATATCACTCTGATAGGGGAAGTGTGACTCTGTGGTGACTACGTGGAGAGTTTCAGTGGTGCTAATGGACCAGAGCTTACCGGAAGTAATTGCGGACCGGATATGGAAAGGACTAGAACGAAAAAAG
>NZ_JAWOQS010001209.1:0-513 GCF_033438945.1 Vibrio sp. Y176
GTTTGAAGTCGTTGCAGAAGCAAGCAATGGCGCAGATGCAGTCGCAAAAGCGCATGAGCTTGAGCTCGATTTGGTACTGCTAGACCTCAACATGAAAGGCATGTCTGGGCTGGATACGTTAAAAGCGCTGCGAGCAGATGGTTGTGAGGCGAGGATTGTTATTCTGACCGTTTCAGACAGCCCTGCGGATATTGAAGCGATTGTACGCAGTGGCGCGGATGGCTATTTGTTAAAAGATACAGAGCCGGATGAGCTTGTTGAGCTACTCAAACAGGCCCATCAGGGTGACAAGGCATACAGTCAAGAGGTTGCCAAGTATTTGAGTGAACGCTCTGATCATGAAGATGTTTTTGATTCGCTAACGGATCGCGAAACGCAAATCCTGCGAGAGGTGGCAAGAGGCTTCCGTAATAAGCAGATTGCCGATCGTTTGTTTATTTCTGAATCGACGGTAAAAGTACACATGAAGTGCCTACTTAAGAAGCTTCAAGTACCTTCTCGCACGGCGGCAAC
>NZ_JAWOQS010001210.1:0-513 GCF_033438945.1 Vibrio sp. Y176
GATCTTATTCTCAACTTCTTCTGGTGCATCGGTCAACCCACCAAACATATCGCCTTGGCCAAAGGCCTCTGCTTGGTGATGTTGGCTGGCCGCTTTAACGGCATCGTTCAGTGACGCCATCATCGCCGCTCGATGAGGGCCAAGTCGGTCAAGTGCACCTGCATAAATCAGCTTTTCGATGACGCGTTTGTTAACACGTTTGAGATCGATACGAGCACAGAAATCAAATAGGTCTTTAAAGTGACCACCTTTGTTTCGCGCTTCTAGTATCGCATCGATAGGGCCTTCACCCACACCTTTGATTGCGCCGATACCGTAAACAATCGCACCGTTTTCATCAACGTTGAAACGGTATAAACCGGAGTTGATGTCTGGCGGCAACACGGTGAGTTTCATGCGGAAGCATTCGTCCACCAGACCAACTACTTTTTCGGTGTTATCCATATCGGCAGTCATTACCGCCGCCATGAATTCAGCTGGATAGTGCGTTTTAAGCCACAACGTTTGGTAAGA
>NZ_JAWOQS010001211.1:0-513 GCF_033438945.1 Vibrio sp. Y176
GTTTGGTGCCAATAAAACCAGGTTCCAGCTGAGATGATAAGAATTACACCAACAAAGTAGCGTGCTACGACGTCAGCAACTTCTGCAATTTTTGGCTTTGAATGCTGTGCTTCATCTTGAAGGCGCACAATATTTGAAATCATCGAGTCTGCTTTTGAATTGGTGACTTCCAACTCAAATGATTCATCTCCGTTTAATGTACCTGCATAAACAGCATCACCTTCTTTTTTTACGACATGAATAGACTCACCAGTCAGCATTGATTCATCAATATGAATACGGCCAGAAATAACTTTGCCATCAGCAGGGATATGTTCGCCAGGGAGAACGCGAATGCGATCACCAATCTTCAGCGTTTTAACTGGAATTTGTTCGCCGTCTAGTGTTGTTGCAATGGCAGGGATAAGCTTGAGCAAGTTACCGCTAGCAGCAGCAGCTTTGCGGCGAGCGCGCATTTCTAAGAATCGACCCACTAACAAAAAGAAGGTAAACATCGAGATAGATTCAAAGAAT
>NZ_JAWOQS010001212.1:0-513 GCF_033438945.1 Vibrio sp. Y176
CTTCAACAGCAAAGATCGGCTCATCATTAGCCGCTTCGACTATAATTACAGCCATAGCTGTATTAGATTCACGTCCGTTTTCTTTCACAATAGAAAACTCAAACTGGTCATTACCAAAGTAGTTTTCCTTACTTTGGTAGGTATTCCCATCAATCTTGCCGTGCATCGGCGGCTTTTTAATGACGATGGTGTCCCCTTTCTCTAGTCCTTGTTGCTGATGTAAGTTAAGTTCCAGTGGCGTATCTTCTAGCGCTTTGTATTGAAGACTATTGGCGGTGATTACTGGAGAGTTGATCGTGATGACCACCTCACCTTCTGCTGTCGTCCCAAAATCGTCAGACACTTGATACTTCATTACTGCTCGTTGTTCTGGAATGTCTGAAACAGGAACAGAATAGTGGATTTTTTGTCCTGAGATTTCAGCGCTACCAATCGAAGGCTTTGATGTGATCTTATCTAGCTTCAATGTGCTATTCGCATCCGATGAGTGGTCATTCGCCAGTACATCAATCG
>NZ_JAWOQS010001213.1:0-513 GCF_033438945.1 Vibrio sp. Y176
AACGGAGAATCACGCTCAAGGTGATATGGACAAAACACGCGAGTTGATTGCTCGTGCTGCCGGTACGTTAGGGGTTATTGTCTCTATTGTTACCGTGCTGGGCGTGCTGGGCTCTGGTGTGGTAACCGCGCTGTTTGGTTTTGGCTGGTTTTTAGATTGGATGCATGGTGGGCCGGCCGCAGAGAAATTTGAGCTAGCCAGTCTGATGCTCAAAATTACCTTCCCTTATTTATGGTTCATCACCTTTGTTGCGCTTTCCGGAGCCATTCTTAACACACTCGGCAAGTTTGCCGTCTCCTCATTCACTCCGGTCTTTTTGAATGTCATGATCATTCTGGCGGCTTGGTTTATCTCGCCACAGATGTCTCAACCGGAAATCGGTCTGGCTATCGGTGTGTTTTTAGGTGGTTTGGTTCAGTTCTTATTTCAAATCCCTTTCCTTATTAAAGCGGGCGTGATGGTTAAGCCTAAGTGGGGGTTGCGCTATCAAGAGCTGATAAAAATCCGCACGTC
>NZ_JAWOQS010001214.1:0-512 GCF_033438945.1 Vibrio sp. Y176
TTTCTAACAGCAAGTTCCGAATAGTTGTACCTGCTTCTAGAATGTGTTTTTTCAGCAGATATTTTGCGCCATCAATATCTCTGTTCTGGCACATTTCAAACAAGGTCAAATGTTCTTGTTCCGCTTTTTTAATGCCAGTGGTGAACAACAACTGCATACGAATGTAGCGATCGCATTTGGTATTTAAGTTGTAAATCACATCCATGGTTTCTGGCATGTTGGCAGGTGCGTATAACGCTTTGTGGAATTCGTAGTTATAGTTACTCCATTCTTCCACTTCGTCGCCACTATTTACCACCGCTTCGAAGCGTTCACGAACTTCACGAGCGCGTTCTAGATCTTCATCCGTCATGTTTTGAATCGCACGTTCCAGAATGTGGCATTCCACAACCGCACGCAGTTCAAATAGCTCATCGATTTTATCTGGAGACAGTTCAGTCACTGTCGCGCCTTTATGTGGCTCGAAACTGACTAAACCCTGCGCTTCCAATTGTACTAGTGCTTCACGCACA
>NZ_JAWOQS010001215.1:0-512 GCF_033438945.1 Vibrio sp. Y176
CAACATAGTTTTGCCTTTTAAGTCGACCAACTGTGTTTTACCGAACTTGTGTTCCATCGCTCCATCTTTGCTGCCGACATAAATGATTTTCTCGCCTAATGTCGCGACGGCTTCGGCGTACTCTGGCTTATCGCCTGCCATGGTTAGGATGTCGCCACCATAATAAATTTTGTCTGCGGCGGTTACTTTGAGTGGCTCGGCGACGGCTTCTACTTCTTTCGCTTCTTCAGAAAAACACCCCGTTAAAGCAAGCCCAGATAGGGCAATGGGGATCCAGTTTTTGTTCATCGGTCATCTCCATACAGAGTAAGTTTTTTGCCTATTGCTCCCATCTCAATGAGTTTGAGAACTCAATAGGTCACATTCACTTTAGTTCATATTGAAGGAGGATTATCAACAAGATTAAAGACTTTCAATCAAGCGCAAGTTATACCTATCGATGAATATCAAAAATGTTACCTTTTCCCATTTCATAAACGTTTCTGGACTTGGGCAATGTGACCCATAACGAG
>NZ_JAWOQS010001216.1:0-512 GCF_033438945.1 Vibrio sp. Y176
ATCGCGACGGATTTTGATCGTGACACCACTTCTGCCACGATTCCTGTGACCATTGTTGATGACCAACCAGTGATCACAAATGTTGCGCCAATCACGGTCGATGAAGATGACTTGAACAACATTGGTTCTGATCAAAAAGAAGCGCTTTCTATAGACGTTAAGTTCACTACGACTCAAGGCTCGGATAGTGTCGTCAGTTATCAGCTTGATGCGAGTGCGATGCCTGTTGATGGGCTTACTTCACAAGGTGTTGCGGTGACATTGAGTGAAACGGCCAACCCAGATGGCAGTTTTACTTATCAAGCCACCGCAGGTGGTAACGCTGTCTTTACCTTGATTGTTAACGCAGATGGTTCTTATAACTTTACGCTAGAAGGCCCTATCGACCATGCCAATGGTAGTGACGAGCTAACGCTGAACTTCCCGATTATTGCGACCGATTTTGATGGTGATACCAGTTCAGCGGTGATCCCAGTGACCATCGTAGATGACCAACCAACTATCACAAACGT
>NZ_JAWOQS010001217.1:0-511 GCF_033438945.1 Vibrio sp. Y176
AACAAAACACGGCGCGGCCAAATTGGTTAGCCAGCTTGAGAAGCGTGGCATTGTGGCTGAAGCGTTCCACAGTGGTCGCAATCAGCGTGTTCGTCAGGAACTGATTGAGAAGTTCAAAGCGGGTGAAATTCAGTATCTGGTTGCAACTGGCGTTGCCGCGCGTGGTATTGATATCGACAACTTACCAGTAGTGATTAACTACGATTTACCATTCCCTGCGGATGAGTACGTACACCGTATCGGGCGTACTGGCCGTGCTGGCGCGCAAGGTGAAGCGATCTCTTTGGTATCGAAAGATGATTTCAAAAACCTGTGCATGATTGAAAGCCGTCTGGGCCACTTGCTTGAGCGTGTTGAAATCGAAGGTTTTGCTCCAAGAAAGCCCGTGCCGATTTCGATTTTGAATTACGTACCTAAGAATAAGCGTAAACCGCAAGACAATCGCCCGCGTCGTGAGAATTCTGAACAACGTGACGCAAAATAGTCTGCTGATACATTGAAAGCAAAGCCG
>NZ_JAWOQS010001218.1:0-511 GCF_033438945.1 Vibrio sp. Y176
CAGTACCAAAGTGGTGCGACAGACGCTTTTTCTGGACGGATGCTGCACTTAGCTGGTTTATCAGGTGTTATGCAAGATTGTGGTGTTGCAGAGTTAGACCGTGCAAAAGTCCTGTCTTACGTTAATCAACTGTCGACACGTACACGTTCTCCTAAGCTAATTTCAGGTATCGTTTCACATTATTTCTCACTTCCTAGCGTTCGTATCGAAGAATGGGTTTATCGCCGCGTGGAGATTGCAGACAGTCAACGAAATAAACTCAATCGAGCCAATTGCATATTAGGTCAAAGCTTTCATTTAGGGCAGAGTATCGCAGATTTAAATGGTAAGTTTAATCTTTGCATTGATGACATTGACTTCGAGACATTTAAGCAGTTTTCTTACGAAGGTGAGTTGCATAAAACGTTGGTTGGTTTAATGAGATTCATCTTGCGTGACCCGATGTCTTGGGATCTCAAACTGACAGTTAATCTCGACAGTATTCCAAATAACCAACTTGGCAATGGAGAAG
>NZ_JAWOQS010001219.1:0-511 GCF_033438945.1 Vibrio sp. Y176
CAACTGCTCTACTGGTATACTATTGTGATTGTTGTCACATTGTATGGAAATTTAATGCATGTAGTGTATTAGTACTACATATCCATGATGCTGGTAAGGGATTATGCGCAAAAATTAATTGAGCAGACTTGCCATGTTAAAAAAAATACTAAAATATTCTCTATTGACATTAGTTGCCATGTTAATTTTTGTCACATTAGCAACATATCACTATCTAAGGGCTCTAGCAGACGCTGACGCAATACAACTTGACGAGCAGTCGAGAAAAATTATTGAAGTTTCCTATAATTCGGAGATGAATTCATTCATCGATGAAGCAAAATCAATCGCTTACGCGTTATCGAGTCTGCCATCATCTTGGTCGTACGACAAAGATAAAAATGATTATTTACAGTCTGTACTAAAGCATACCGCAGGTGAAACTGAAGCATTGACTGAAGTTTTTGTCGCCGATTTAGAAGGAAGAGTATTGACTTCTAATGGTTGGATTTCTGATTTTAATGCTAAAAAG
>NZ_JAWOQS010001220.1:0-510 GCF_033438945.1 Vibrio sp. Y176
TTGAACTCTCCAAAAGCTACATCGAATACGGGGAACCCAACAGTGATGGTGGCGAAGTTGCGATGACCAACCTGTTAACCAAATCTTTGGAGATTACTGGAGTGGTGGCCTACAACGACTACATGGCCGCTGGCGCACTGGCAGCGTTAGATCAAAATGGCATTGACGTACCAAGTAAGGTTTCTATGGTCGGGTTCGATGATGGCTTAATCGCCCGCTTTGTTCACCCTAGCTTGACTACTATTCGCTACCCAATCGAGATGATGGCAGAACGCGCCGCCCGTTTGGCTTTGGCGCTGTCTCGTGACGAAAAAGTTGAAGATGAAACCATTATTTTTAGCCCAACGTTAGTACGAAGAAATTCTGTCGAGCGTTGTTGATGGTGGATAATCTGTAATTTGAAAACGAAAAGCCCGCTCAGGTTATTGAGTGGGCTTTTTCTTTGAGCACTTGTCGAGACGATATGGATTCTAGCTCAAGGCTTCATGCGGTTTTACAGACTTAACATCA
>NZ_JAWOQS010001221.1:0-510 GCF_033438945.1 Vibrio sp. Y176
CGGCAACTATTACGCGACCTGCAGGTTTTGAAAATGGTGTGATTGTATCTAACCCACCTTACGGCGAACGTTTGGGTACAGAGCCAGGTCTGATTGCGCTTTACACCGCGTTTGGTGGCCAATTGAAAGCAGAATTTGGTGGCTGCAAAGCGTCTATTTTCTCTAGTTCAGATGAGTTGCTGAGCTGTCTTCGCATGCGTGCAGATAAGCAATTCAAATTAAACAATGGTGCGTTACCGTGTCACCAAAAAAACTACAGCATCGCAGAACGTAGTGCCGATGAAGTAAAAGGTGCAGATACCAATACTCAAATCGCTCCTGATTTTTCAAACCGTTTGAAGAAAAACATTGGCAAAATTAGCAAATGGGCTCGTAAAGAGAAATTAGATTGCTACCGCATCTATGACGCAGACCTTCCTGAATATAACGTAGCGATTGACGTATATGGCGATCAAATCGTGATTCAAGAATACGCAGCACCTAAAAATATCCCTGAAGAGAAAGCGAAAC
>NZ_JAWOQS010001222.1:0-510 GCF_033438945.1 Vibrio sp. Y176
GTGAGACATTGGGCCATGTTGTTCTTGGTCAATTTCCTTTCATTCCTAATGAAAAATCCTTTCCTTTTGTAGAAAGCCAAGACAAAGTTGCGGATGTTGTTAAAGAAATTGAAACATCCTACCAACGCAACGGTGTTAAACCGTTGGTGTTTTTCTCGATTGTGGTGCCTGGTGTACGCGAAATGCTGCTAGAAGCTCCGGCATACAGCTACGATGTGCTTGAAAGCATTGTACAAAAGGTGCAAGACGACATTCAGATGGCACCCGCCCCGAAGTTGCAGCGCTCTCGCAGTGTAGGGAAAGATTCCGATACCTATTTTGCCCGTATTGCGGCGATCGAATACACCTTGGCTCACGACGATGGCATTACACTGAAAGGCTTGGAACAGGCGGATATCATTCTGCTTGGTGTATCGCGCAGCGGCAAAACACCAACCAGTTTGTACATGGCGATGCAGTTTGGCTTGCGCGTGGTGAACTACCCGTTTATTGCAGAAGACGTCAAGATGA
>NZ_JAWOQS010001223.1:0-509 GCF_033438945.1 Vibrio sp. Y176
CCAGCTCCTTGTAAAACAGCACCTGTGGACAAACTCTCCTTTTTTTCCCTTTGTTTTTTTTTTTTTTTAATTTCTCAGTGAGTTTATGTGCATTAACTCAAAGCTAAATGCCATGTGGGTCTTGTCATGGCGCTTGTTGAGTGCAGGAAAATGACAGATGACCATTTGCCATCCACCCTTGCTGGTGTTTTACCATCTATAAATGCCGTGCGTGCATGCTCATCCATCGCTTACGGCCATACCACCCTGAATACGCCCGATCTCGTCCGATCTCGGAAGCTAAGCAGGGTCGGGCCGGGTCAGTACTTGGATGGGAGACCGCCTGGGAATACCCGGTGCTGTAAGCTTTTTATTCTCACCTTTCATCGGCAGAGAGCGCTGCTCCTCCTTTACTGGAGCCAGCTCCTTGGAAAACAGCACCAGTGGACAAACTCTCCTTTTTTTCCCTTTGTTTTTTTTTTTTTTAATTTCTCAGTGAGTTTATTGTGCTTAACTCCAAGAAAAATGCC
>NZ_JAWOQS010001224.1:0-509 GCF_033438945.1 Vibrio sp. Y176
CCCGCTTGCGCTGCTTTCTCAACAAACTCAGCATGGTTGCCACGCACAAACCAGCTCATTGGTTTGACGAGCAACTCGCCGTCGAAGCAGCTTTCGCATTGGTCGGCACACAGTGCCAAAGAATTTTGGCCTTCCGTGAAGATTTGGATTTTGCCACAAACAACCAATTGTTCAGAGGTAGAAACCTCCCAACCCGCTTGCTCCATTACGTCCAAAAAAGCTTCGACGTCAGAGTCTTTGATCACTTTTGAATCTTCACCTTCAGGGAAGAATTGCGCGTAGAAAGCAGAAATACGTTTGAAGATAAACAACAAACCAGCGTCATTCCCCTTTGAACGCCCCGCCTTTTGCCAACGAGTTAAGTCATCGCCGACCGTTCGACCAAAACGCTGAGATTTCAGAGCTTTTGTTACCCAACGAACAAGATAGTGGTTGTTCGCCACTGGCGCATTGGCCAACTTGCCAGAACGATGTTCCTGCTCCAGTTCATTCAGAGCAGAGTTAACCAA
>NZ_JAWOQS010001225.1:0-509 GCF_033438945.1 Vibrio sp. Y176
ATGATGAGATCGGCTTTATCTATCTTCTCACCTTTCCCAACATAGCGGAGATTAATGTCGGGATTTAAGCGTAAAACATCAAAGTCAGTATGATTGCTAATGCGCGTTAACACCGGAACAACCACATTTAACTTAACTTCAGAGTTCAACTCCTGCTGTGCAGTAATGGCGTCTTCGGCTTCTAGGTTCAAGCCGTGCAGATATGGCAACACGCCTAAAACAGGCTTACCCGTTTTTTCTTCTAGCCCATCCAGACCTGATTGCAGCAAACGAATATCGCCACGAAAGCGATTAATGACAAACCCTTTTACTCTCGTCTGTTCAGATTCAGAAAGTAACGCCAATGTTCCGTATAAATGCGCAAACACACCGCCACGATCAATATCCGCAACAATGATCACTGGCACATCGGCTGCTTCCGCAAACCCCATGTTTGCTATATCGCCTTCTCTCAAGTTGATTTCCGCTGGGCTACCAGCACCTTCGATCATGATCGAATCAAACTCTTT
>NZ_JAWOQS010001226.1:0-509 GCF_033438945.1 Vibrio sp. Y176
GATCCCGATTACTTATGGTTTAGAGCCTTCATCGGGCCTCATCTTGATGGCGGGTGTTTACTACGGCGCCGTATTTGGTGGTTCAACCTCTTCAATTTTGATCAACGCACCAGGCTGCTCTTCAACGGTCGTAACCGCGTTTGACGGTTACCCAATGGCGCAAAAAGGTCAAGCGGGTAAAGCGCTAGCATTAGCTGCTTACTCCTCTTTTACTGGCGGCACACTTTCGGCCATCATGCTGCTCGTGGCTGCGCCAGCCTTGGCTAACGTGTCGTTAAGCTTTCAATCTTCTGATTACTTTGCATTGATGTTGCTCGGCTTGTCTGCCGTTGCGGCTTTTGCTGGTAAAGGTCAGGTCATTAAAGCGTGGATGATGACCATTCTTGGCTTGATGCTGTCGACAGTCGGTATCGATAAAGGCGTTGGTGTCGAACGTTTCACCTTTGGTTTAACCGATTTGATGGACGGCTTTAGCTTCCTTCTTCTTGCAATGGCGACGTTTGCTTTGG
>NZ_JAWOQS010001227.1:0-508 GCF_033438945.1 Vibrio sp. Y176
AACGGCTTATGCAACAGATGAGCAAACGTGGGGCATTGCCGCCATGTATCGCACGGCCTCGATTCCTTTTTACACTGCTAACGATGACTCTACGGTGAGCACCTTCGTGCCGATGATGTTTTTTGAAAATGAACATTTGTACATTAACGGACTCGAGGGCGGCGCTTTTCTGTTTAACGAAGAGGATTCTGACTGGCGAGTGAGCGCGATTACGCGCCTTCGTTTTGTCGACATTCCTAAATCCGTTCAAAACGCGTTTGAAGGTGATCGCGTCGATTTTGGTGGCCAACTGCGTTATGACTTCAATGAAAACTGGCGCGCTGAAGTGGAATTGATGACGGATGACGAGTTTCAGTTCCACTCAAACTACAGAATTGCAGCAAATTACGAGCTGGGTGATTGGGAGTTCGAACCATCTTTTACCATCCGTTATAAGGACTCTGATTTCAACAGCGAGTATTACGCTTTCAAAGATGTGACAGGGGAAAGAATCGGTGCTGGCGCAGAT
>NZ_JAWOQS010001228.1:0-508 GCF_033438945.1 Vibrio sp. Y176
CGGTCATGTTTGAGTCTAATACCTCAATGTAATCTGGCATCATGTCTTCAAACATCTTGATGCTGTCGTACACGGGTTTAACGCCGACAATATCCACATAAGACTCTAGCATATCCAGATCCAGTAGATGTGTCTCAATCACAGGAGAAGGCGCCGCTTCTTCCTTGACTTCAGGCTTAACAATCACCGCGGGTTTATCGACTCGATCAACAAAGAACTTATCTATCACTGACTGAATAGCATGCACAGCTAATGGTTTACTGATTGCGTCATCCATTCCATTTTCTAAGTACTCTCGACGATCTTTCATCACGTTCGCCGTTAACGCCACCAACGGAGGTAAGTGGTCATAATGCTCACGGTAGTACTTCGCCACATCAAACCCTGTCATGTCTGGCAGTTGAATGTCCAACAGCGCAAGGTCGTATTGGTCCGGCACAAAGTTGACTAACGCTTCTTCCCCAGTCATCGCGACCGTCACGGAATGCCCCAAACTTTCTAGCAGCGA
>NZ_JAWOQS010001229.1:0-508 GCF_033438945.1 Vibrio sp. Y176
TGGGCGGCTGCTTAAATAGCGATTTAGTCTCTGAGTTAGGTTTAGCGCAATCGACTGTATCAGAACACTTACGCATTCTAAAACAGGCCGGGTTTATCAGTGCAGAACCCAACCCGCCAAAGGTTTGTTACCGTATTCAACGTGAAAAACTGAACGCGTTTAACGCTCAGTTTTCCGGTTTATTTAGCTAAGACACGTTGCGCGCTTTCCACGCGCGCAAAGATAAACTATAACTTAATACATCGCCTTTCGACGATAAACGAATAGAGACCACTATGACGACTGAAGTTTTAAATAGTGCCAGTGAAAAAATGAGCTTTCTTGACCGCTACTTAACGGTCTGGATTTTTGTCGCAATGGCCATCGGCGTGGGGATAGGCGCAGTCTACCCGCAAGTAGCAGAATGGAACGAAGCGATGTCCGTTGGTAGTACGAACGTACCGCTCGCCATTGGTTTGATTTTGATGATGTACCCACCACTCGCCAAGGTGAACTACGGTCTATTGGG
>NZ_JAWOQS010001230.1:0-508 GCF_033438945.1 Vibrio sp. Y176
TTTATGACTCGTAAGGTCGACACCGCAGCCGACCTTGATGAACAAACGCTCACGAAGATTGCAGAAATGACTGGCGGACAGTACTTCCGTGCGCGAGATGCCGAACAACTTGAAAAGATATACGACACAATCAACAAACTGGAACCTGTATCAAGCGATACCCAAACTTGGCGGCCTCAGTCCGAATGGTTCCCATATCCATTGAGTGCAGCTTTAGTGCTTTCTATGTTGTTGTTCCTGCTAAGGAGAAAACATGGCTGAGTTTACTTTCCTTAACCCATATTGGTTACTGGGACTGATAGCAATCCCCTTCGTACTCCTGATTAATCAAAAATTTAGAGCGAAAAAATCCGCGCTGATTGCCCCGCACCTCGCCAAAATGCTTGGGCAGACCACCCAGTCCAAACCCTATTTTACGATTTGGGGCTTGGCTTGGGCGATTGCCTGCGTAGCGCTCGCTGGGCCGAGCTGGCAATCAAATACACGTCCAAGCTTCGAGCTAAGCCAA
>NZ_JAWOQS010001231.1:0-508 GCF_033438945.1 Vibrio sp. Y176
GGGCCTGTTTTTGCCGCCAAGATTGTTTCTTAAATAGCAAAGCAAAAAACAGACCGTACAAGTAGATTAAAATGTAGGATAGGCCGCGTTATTTACATTGAAGATCGTCATTACGTGTAGATAGGTGCTTATACGCGGCCATTCTGTTCGCGTCTTGAACGAAGCGAACCGGCGGTTCGAGTACTTCTAACTGATAATCTGGGCTGTTTGTACTGATTTCCGACGTTGGATTAACCACCACCACTTTAAGTTCAGGGTTGCGTTGTAAAATGGATGCTGCGGTACCTAAACCTGCTTCTGTATGAAATTTCCCCGCGACATGAACAACTTGAGCATTTGGGTTTTGAGCGAGGTATTTCACAATCGACTCCGCCATGGTTTCGTCCCACGTTACTTGTGCGGCGTATTGCTTTTCAGTTTGCTCTGGCTTGCCATGATGCATGGATGCCATGAACTTTTCTTTATATGGACTGTGCGCGGTATTGACGTTTTCAGCCACAAAGCTGCG
>NZ_JAWOQS010001232.1:0-508 GCF_033438945.1 Vibrio sp. Y176
GCATCGCCAGCGTTATGTGGTTCGTTCATTCAAGGCCGTGAGACTAAATTCCCGTTTGAAAGCATCGGAGGGACACTGTATCTCCCTAAAGCGACGTCTCTTCGCTTGAGTGATCTTGGTTATACCAACAGTGCTCAAAGCGTATTGAAAATTGGTTTCAACAGTATTGATCAATATCTTGAAGGTTTAGGTGATGCGATTCGTCGACCATCTGAAGAATTCGCAAAAATTGGAGTAAAAGTGGATGGTGAGTACCGTCAGCTCAATACCAACATTCTCCAGATTGAAAATGAATTGTACGCACCAATTCGTCCGAAACGCGTAGCGAAAAGTGGTGAGAAGCCATCAGATGCATTGAGTCGCGCGGGCGTGGAATACATTGAAGTGCGCTCATTAGATGTGAACCCATTCAGTGCCGTTGGTGTTAGCGAAGAGCAAGTTCGTTTCTTAGATCTTTTCCTAACGTGGGCGGCGTTGTCAGATTCTGACCCAATGGATAACTGCGAAC
>NZ_JAWOQS010001233.1:0-508 GCF_033438945.1 Vibrio sp. Y176
TTGGATAAGCACTGACCGTAAAAATTACTTGCTAAATCTGCCTTTAACGCAGGGTTTAGAATCTCGAAATCTGTTCTGACATTATTCAATACAATTTGTGTGCCAACTTATTTAAGATATCGATTCCAAATTAAAATAGATAAATAAACAATAAGTTAGATAACACACTCGCTGTTTTCGACCTCTTTCTCTATGAGATGAAGATATTTTCACACCAAGAGAAGCTTGCCGCTCACATTGCCACTGGTGCCTTTGCCGCATTCGGTAAAAACATGCCGCTCACTCACCTCAACGACATTTGAAATTTCTCGCACTTAAGGCTTGGCACATAAGGCATCAAAATCTCTCGTTGTCGTTATTCGCCGCTGGCCGTCAAATCATTAAATGTAGTTAAACAATGTCAGGTCTTTTGTTTTGCCAAAAGCTTGTTGCGAGGCCTGCAATGCACGCGAGTTCTCACTGAACTCGATCACGGCTTTGGAGTAATCCAAATCCTCAAAATTGCTCT
>NZ_JAWOQS010001234.1:0-508 GCF_033438945.1 Vibrio sp. Y176
AAACGGAAGTAAAAGACCCAAACCGGGATAACAGCGAACCAAACCCAGTTGAGCTGAAAACCTAAGATTGAAAGTTGAGGAATGGACCAAATAAGCCCACCCACAGAAAGATAAATACCCGGTACGGCAACTTTGTGAATTTTTTGATTGATTGGGTTTTGATGGCTTTCACCGTAGGCTTCTAACCAGTCAGATAGTGCTCGCATACCACTTCCCTTTTTACGCAACTTCTTTTTATATAGTCCGAGCTCAAAAAAGGTGCGAGTTTTTCAGCGAGCAATTGATGGTTTTCGTTATTGCCTAAACGCTTTCCTGAAATGCTATTTGGCTTCAGTGCCCAAGCAATGTACGTTGCGCTTTGGGCAGTTTCGCTACAACCAAATCGTAGGAGCGCTCGCACAAGTCTTGAATGAGACCATCTTCGGCATCACCATTGAAATACACTGTGACCCAATGGCGTTTGTTAAGGTGGTAGCCCGGTGTGATGTCGGTAAACTGGGACGTTAGC
>NZ_JAWOQS010001235.1:0-508 GCF_033438945.1 Vibrio sp. Y176
CGGTTGTGTCAGCAACTTCGACTCAGCCGGAAACTACAAAGACTATTACCTCACACCAGAGCAAGCCAAAATCGTGGCGGGTGACATGGCCGCGCAGCTTAAAGCCAGTTATCCCGCTCGGGTGATATTCAGTTTCCCTCATACGGAGACCGTGTTTACTGCCGAACTGGAAAACGCCATTCGTGATTCAGGGCTTGGCCTCAGCGTGGCAGAGGTTCCAAGCTATCACCGCTTGCGCGTTAAAGTATCGAGACTCAATGACACACAGTTCTACAGTGAGCTGTTTGTCGACAATGTGACGTTTTCGAAGATTTGGGTTGAACGGGACAACACCTTGATACCACTCAACACCACCACTACCTTTGGAGGTCAGCATGAGTAACCCCCCTGTAGAAGAGTCCCCCAATGGTCTAGAGGTTGCCACCGATGCACGCAAGGGCTATCTCGGCGGTGGCATTTCGAAAAAGCTCCTTGTGTTAGTCGGCGGTGGGCTGTTTCTGCTCATCAT
>NZ_JAWOQS010001236.1:0-508 GCF_033438945.1 Vibrio sp. Y176
GCTCATCATGGCGAGATGCTTAGTGCTCGTCCCCAAGTTTTTCGCGGTTGCGGGCATGAACTGAATCAGACCTGTCTCACCACTCCCAGAGCCGTTTCTAATGCTAGGGCTGAACGTTTCAGCCGTCTCAAAGGCCATACAAGCCATTAGATGATTCGGGTTGATTTCTAGCTCAGAGCAAATTTCGACCACTTTGCTTTTGAATGCAGAGCTAACTCGCTGTCCCCATGCCAAAACATGCTCAGAAGGCTCTTGAAATGGCTCGGGAGAAAAAATACATCGATGGGAACGTTGGGGATAAAAAGGAAGCATTTTAATGAGGCGCTGCTGCCTGCCCTTCAACATGGAAGTAAAGGAAAACAGTACAGCTTTGAGTGGCTGCCGTTTTTTAAACTTTACTAATCTATACAGTCGCTTAGATACCTTTTTCACGACATAACCAAGTTGAGGGAACACTCCCAAAATGTAATCCATTTCCTACAAGTTTTATAGAAATATCAGCTATAGC
>NZ_JAWOQS010001237.1:0-508 GCF_033438945.1 Vibrio sp. Y176
AAACACAAAATGCCCAGCGGCCAAAGCTTGTTCCAAAACAAGAGTTACAGCGCCTTCCTCTACACCGTGGTGATTACAAACCAAAACAAAGAAGACACAATGGCGAAAGCAGGCACAGATAACTTTGTCTGGATGGACGACGAGGTGGAGTTGCTACAGTAAAGGCCTGAACATACTCGGGCAGAACGTACGCAGAACGGACTCTGCGGAGGTCCTCGCGGACTCAAAGCGGACGTCCACAAGCCCTGTGCGCGCAAAGCTCAGATTTTACGACCGCACGGACTCCACTCCACGCACCAGTGACTGCTCGGCATGTATTTTTCACATCGCGGGGATTTTTCACGGACATTTTTACAGGAAACTACAACGCGGAAGTGCACTCGACTATGAAAGCCTGAATGACTGGAGTCTGCTCCACTTATAGTACGCCTGAGTATGTTCACTTAGTCAAGGATAAAGTATCAGTGTAAGCCAATCACAGGCAGCGATTGCATTCCGTACACAAGCA
>NZ_JAWOQS010001238.1:0-507 GCF_033438945.1 Vibrio sp. Y176
TGCAATGCCGATGCGGGTAACCAACTGCCTTTAAACTCACTAGGTATGGCTTTTACCGTTATTGGCATTTGCTCCACTTTTGTGCTGATCGGCATGATCTTGGTTGAGCCCGTCAGACTATCGCCATAGATATAAGATCCAGTCAGTTGTGGGCCAAGGAGCGTGAATGTTCCCGGTTGTTCTGCGGTTAAGCGGAAAGATTGCTCCACCACTGTCACTTCAAGCCCAGAAATGACTCGCTGCCCTTGTTGCATTTCACCAACAGGTTCAAGCTTCATGCCTTCAATACGTGGTGGCACAACTTGTGGGTTGTCTAAACGGCGAGTGTCGGCCTTGATGATCAGTTGCATGCGTAAATTCGCAGATTGCTGCGGATATAGCGTATGGTTATCGACACTCATATTGAAGCTGAACAAATCATCCAGATCGGGTGCCGATTTGTTCGCCGTGACTCTTAGCTGAATTGGCTCGGTTTTCATGCCATCGGCCAAAAAGCTCGGGATCGTA
>NZ_JAWOQS010001239.1:0-507 GCF_033438945.1 Vibrio sp. Y176
TTACGGTCTCAATCACGTATTGCGTGCCACCTAGCGAGTCATTGACAGATTTCAGCATGAAGCCACCAATTACGGTTGCAAGCGGCAGTAGCATAACTTTAATGCCATCATAAACAGCCTCGAACATATCGTTCATTGAAATCAGTTTTTGTGCACCGTAGAAGCTAATGGTGAAGATCAGCGCGACGAAAACCCCCGCCAGTAGGTCGATACCAAAGTACCAGCTGGCAGCAACGAGGACGATCATCGGTAAAAGGAAATTGATCAGACCCATTGTCGGATTGGTGTGCGCAGAAACTTCAGAACCAAAGTCCACATCGGTTGCGCCGTCTGGACGAACTTGACCATTCTTCGCACGCTCTTCTGCTTTTTTCATTGCGCCGAGGTCAGGGATTTTTTCCATCGCAACCAGCAGAACAATCACCAAAGTTACCCAGCCGTAAGCCATGTAAGGAATTGCTTGCATATACGTCTGAATACCTTGGCCTGCTTCAGCGACGCCGTTTG
>NZ_JAWOQS010001240.1:0-507 GCF_033438945.1 Vibrio sp. Y176
CGCCGGAACACCACTCAGAAAGCATTGAAGCACTGTTTGCACATACCGCAGGCTTTAAAGTGGTGATTCCATCTTCCCCTCAGCGTGCTTACGGTTTGCTGCTTGCTGCCATTCGCAGTAACGATCCAGTGATGTTCTTTGAACCCAAACGCATCTATCGCACCGTTAAATCCGAAGTGATTGATAGCGGGGAAGCATTGCCACTAGACACTTGTTTTACGCTGCGCAAAGGCCGAGATATTACGCTCGTGACATGGGGAGCATGTGTTGTTGAATCTCTCCAAGCTGCGCAAACCCTATCAAGCCAAGGGATCGAAGTCGAAGTCATTGATCTGGCAAGTATTAAGCCGATTGATACCGCGACGATTTTCCGTTCACTAGAGAAAACCGGACGCCTGCTGGTTGTACATGAAGCCAGTAAAACGTGTGGTGTGGGTTCTGAGCTGCTGGCTCGAACCGCCGAGCACGCGATGTGCCTGCCATAAGCGCCACCTAGACGAGCCGCAG
>NZ_JAWOQS010001241.1:0-507 GCF_033438945.1 Vibrio sp. Y176
TGGTTGCCAATCGACAACGGGCTCGTCGGATGAACAACCAGAGCAAACTAGCCATATTTCTCAAGCTGTTTACGAAGTGGAGTTTCATGCCGCACAGTCATTTTTAAGCCAAGCTTCGCAGTTAGAGCAGAGCTTTGCTGATTTTTGTTCGGCGCCGAAAAATGACGTGGAACCAGTACAACAACGGTGGCACAGAACCATGCTGGCTTGGATGGCGCTTCAAGGACAGGAACGTGGCCCCTCGACCGCGCTGGAGCAAAGCTGGAACGTACAATTCTGGCCCGATAAAAAAAATACCACCGGGCGTAAAATGTCGGCGCTGACTAAAGCCGATAAAGTTTGGACAGTGGAAGAGATCTCGACACAAAGCGTGACTGTGCAAGGTTTAGGGGCGTTGGAATGGTTACTTTATGATGATGCATCCACGCTTAATACCAATAGCAATGTATGTGCCTCAGGTGTTGCTATTGCCGAAAACTTGCACGATAAAGCACAGATCATCGCTAA
>NZ_JAWOQS010001242.1:0-507 GCF_033438945.1 Vibrio sp. Y176
CACCGAGACAGGAAAACAGCGCCCTTCTGAACGAAGACGATGAGCATTAAGATAATGTGCGAGTTTTTCGCCCTCTAACGTGGCAGAAGTCACTATCAATCGATGCTGGTTTTCTTGCTTCAAAATTGCGGTTAGTAGATCAATATCCCAGCGTCGCTCGTGAAATTCGTCCACTATCACGATGTCGAAGCTTGCAAGTTTGTCTTCCGCAAACCAACGCAACGCTACACCCGGCGTCACAAACACGACTTCCGTGTTCTCATCGAAAAACGCATGCAGCTTGATCGCGTAACCAATTTTGTTACCTATCGGCTCACCAGATTGCTCCGCAAGAAACTCAGCTAATGAGGTACAAGCAATTCGACGTGGCTCGATGACCAAAACACGTCCGTGCTTTGCCGCCCAAAGAGGAAGGCGTGTTGACTTACCCGAACCCGTTTCGGCTTCCACAACGAGGTGGTGGTGCTTCACGTGTTGGTCAAATTCAGCTTGTAAGCTATCGATAGG
>NZ_JAWOQS010001243.1:0-507 GCF_033438945.1 Vibrio sp. Y176
AAGCGGAGCAAGACGTTATTGCTTCTAACCAAGAGTCTTTGGTTTTCCATAAAGACACTTTGGCGCGTATCGACGATCAAATTTACCCATTGCGCATCAGCGCGGTTTACGCAATTTACGATGCTTCTCGTCGTGAAACTTTCCTAAATGAGCTAAAAGCAGGCTTGAAACAAGTTGAAGCGGATCTAAGTGCGATCGAAGCGCGCAACCTGTTTCGTGAAGATGCGATTGAAGTGCGTAAAGCGATTGAAGCGTATGTGCAGTACTCACAGCGCTCTGTAGCGTTTTTCAACCAATACGATCAAGGTCTGAAATCAGACAACGAATACCGTGCATTTATTTCTGAGTACCGCCGTGTTGGTAACGAAATGGTGCAAGGCATCAACACTTTGTCTAAACACGTGAACGATCAAGCGGTTGAATCAACGGCAAAAAGTAACGCACAAAACGAGCGTGTTCAAACTAATGCGATGCTGACGGTTCTTGCAGTGTTTGTGTTCTCGCTTA
>NZ_JAWOQS010001244.1:0-507 GCF_033438945.1 Vibrio sp. Y176
GTGAATTGGGCTTTGCATTGTCTTTGGATGACTTTGGTTCCGGGTACAGTTCTTTAAACTGCTTCTTTGATTTACCGATGACGCAGATAAAAATCGATAAATCGATGGCTTGGAAAACGCTGACAAACCACTCTTCGCGAGAGTACCTAAAGTTTTTGATTGCAATGTGCCACGAGAACAATATTGAGGTAGTGATTGAAGGCATTGAGGATGCGAAGATGTGCGACTTCTTTACTCAGATGGGCGTCGACTATTTACAAGGTTACTGGTTCTCAAAACCCTTGTCTGTCGCAAGTGCTAGCCGATATTCATTGAATTCATAGTTCGAATTTTGGCAATCTCACCTGTTCCGCACAGCCACCGTTTAGTTACCGGTTTTTACATCGAAACAGAACGTGGCTGTGGCGAAAACTCAGGTTAACTTTACCCACCTATCTTAAGCGGTCAAACACAACGTTTTGATCTAAGTGCTCGTGATATTGCGTGTAATCGAGCCCCATATCAAAA
>NZ_JAWOQS010001245.1:0-507 GCF_033438945.1 Vibrio sp. Y176
TTTTTACATGGCGGCAGAAGCTATATAAACGAGCTAACCCTCGTCTGCTGAGTTTTAAAAATGCCGGCTATTTTGTTGCTTTCTGTTGTCGTCACATCCCTCCTTGAGTATATCAAATCAGCACCAAGTAATCCCCAAGCCCCAGCCAGGAGTCTTTCGGGGCCGTTCTGAGTACCTACTCCGAGGCTTGTTTAGCCCCTGTAAAAGTTCCGGAACTCTGTCCTTCGTGGGTGGTTCCTGCGGTGGAGACACGCACCAATGGCCCCGGCCCTGTAAAATTACCCTGAAGTTCCTGTGGTGGAAACGGGCCTATGGAAATTCCACACAGACGGGCTGCCCCACCCTGGGTCCAAACCAGTAACCTGCTTGCTGTGAGGCGACAATGCTAACCACTGCACCACTGTGCTGTCTGGTGTGTGGACAAAGACACATATTTCATGCAAATTGTTGTCTGTGATCAAGTGCTCTAGTCTATGTAATTTAAAAGTGCAGATGTGTTGCCTTGTT
>NZ_JAWOQS010001246.1:0-506 GCF_033438945.1 Vibrio sp. Y176
TAACATGCGATAGCTGAGTATGCGCTGGCGGGAACCGAATCGTTTGAAGCAATACAAGCGCGGTGATGTAGAGAACAATCAGGACAGAAAAAGCACTCGTATATAAACCATCGTCTGACCATTGTTGCGAATAAACCGCTAAGTTCGGACCGAGAATAGCCGCTAATACCCCACCCGCCATAGATATTGAAATTGCTCTGTGTCTTGCCGATTCTTCACACACTTCTATTGCAGCAAAACGATAGAGCGTGCCAAAGCCGATTCCGACACCGAGCAAAAACGTAGAAAAACAGAATAGATAAAAGGTTTGTTGGCTTAACGCGTACGTCGCCAAACTTGCGCCCACGATGCCGATGAGGTTACCTAGGCTAAAGCCCAAACGACGACCGAGTTTCCCCATCATCAATGATGCAGGTATCGTTGCCGCCATTAAACCGAGAAACTGCAGTGCGACAGGCAAAGTAATAAAGCTCGGTGACGGGGCAAGTGTTTTGCCAATGAGCGCG
>NZ_JAWOQS010001247.1:0-506 GCF_033438945.1 Vibrio sp. Y176
TCAACTTCTTTGCTGGCCCAACGGATAAGAATTTCAAAGTGCCGTTTAACTTCTACAACGTGCATTACGAATCAACCCATATTGTAGGGACGTCCGGTGGTTCAAAGGGTGACATGGTGGAATCTATTGAGCTTTCCTCGCAAGGCAAGATCAATCCATCGTTCATGATCACACATGTTGGTGGCTTACAAGCTGCGCCACATACGATTCTGAATCAGTTGGATATTCCGGGCGGTAAGAAGTTGATTTACCCACATATTGACCTGCCATTGACGGCGATTGATGACTTTTTATCGTTGGCAGACCAAGACCCGTTCTTTGCGGAACTCGATGCGATTTTGTGCGCGAACAACTATGTGTGGAACGCGCATGCAGAAAAAGCGTTACTTGAGTTTTATGACGTGAGCTTAACGGTTTAGTTGCAACGAACATGTGTGGTAGCCTTTGCGCTGCCACATAATGGAGAGGTCATAAGACGTTGTCACGTGAAGACGAGTTACTGGAGA
>NZ_JAWOQS010001248.1:0-506 GCF_033438945.1 Vibrio sp. Y176
TTGACGATTTAGGACGTCAAGCCATGCCCGTTGATGCGTTGTTGAACCGCTGGATTGTGCCGATGGAGTATTTGTTCGACCATCTAGCACTGCCTAACGGCCAACAAGTTACCGTGCCATTTATGCTGACATTGGCTTTCTCATCCAACTTTGCACCGAGCAAAATTGCAGACCCTGCTTTTTTACGTCGTCTTGGTTACAAAATCGAGTTTAAACCACTGAGTTTGACTGACTATCAAGCCTTGTGGATGTCTCTCGCTAAAGACTATCAGATGACGTTAGTACCAGAGTTTTTCGAAACGTTAAGCCAACTACACCGTGACGATGATGTCGCTTACTTCCCTTGCTTACCAAAAGATTTATTGGGCATTAGCCGAGATATTTTGGTGTTCGAAGGGAAAGAGAAGATCGT
Organism: Vibrio sp. Y176; assembly: GCF_033438945.1. Taxonomy (NCBI): domain Bacteria; kingdom Pseudomonadati; phylum Pseudomonadota; class Gammaproteobacteria; order Vibrionales; family Vibrionaceae; genus Vibrio; species Vibrio sp. Y176. Next base: position 413 of record NZ_JAWOQS010001248.1, read on the forward strand.
CTCGTCAGACATATTAACTCGTGCCTGGGGACTGTACTTCACAGTGGATGAATAGGGAGATTTAAATTATGAGTCGGACTCAAGTCATCATGTT
>NZ_JAWOQS010001249.1:0-506 GCF_033438945.1 Vibrio sp. Y176
AACTTGCCCGTACCCGGAGCTAGATGGTAAGGATATTATTGACGGCGTTCATCACCTACTCGGCTACCACAATGATGAATTAGTTGCCTGCGCTCGGCTTCTGCCAGCTGGAACCACTTACGATAACGTCAGTATTGGCCGAGTCGTGACCAAACAAACAGCCCGAGGTGGTGGCTTAGGCCATCAGCTAATCACACGAGCCATCCAAGCATGTTCTACGTTATGGCCCGAAAAAACCATAGACATTGGAGCACAAGAACAGCTTATCGATTTTTATGCTCACCATGGATTTGAAGTTATTTCTGATAGTTACTTAGAAGATGGAATTCCACACGTAGACATGCGTAGGAAGCAATCGACTCAATAAACCTCTACAAAACTACAATAAAAAAGACGCGAGATAATCGCGTCTTTTTAAAATCTACAATGGAAACTATTTGTTTCGGCCGAAGCTGCCATCCGATAGGCGAAAAAACATAACCGAATGATCGCTCTTTTCCAGTTGC
>NZ_JAWOQS010001250.1:0-506 GCF_033438945.1 Vibrio sp. Y176
CGCGCCAAAATACGGCAATGACGACGATTATGTCGACCAACTGCTGGCTGATGCTTACCAAGTTTATATCGATGAGTTGGCGCAATTTGTCAATACACGTCATGGGCGCGGACCAATTGGTGGTGGCTACTACGCGGGAACATCGAGCATCTCTTCCAACGTACCATTTGGCGCATCCACGATGGCAACACCAGATGGTCGAAAAGCGAAAACACCACTGGCGGAAGGCGCAAGTCCAGCATCGGGCTCTGACCGTTTGGGACCAACGGCGGTGTACAACTCAGTCGGTAAAATTCAAGCTAATAAAATCTTGGGTGGTGTGCTGCTTAACCAGAAGTTAAGCCCAGCGGCTGTCGCTTCAGAAGGAGATAAGCTCAAGCTGTCAATGCTGATTCGCACCTTCTTTAATCACCATAAAGGTTGGCACGTGCAGTACAACATCGTCTCTCGTGAAACCTTGCTGGCGGCGAAAAAGAGCCCTGACCAGTATCGCGATCTCGTTGTAA
>NZ_JAWOQS010001251.1:0-506 GCF_033438945.1 Vibrio sp. Y176
TCAAAGACCGCGTAATCGCAGGTTCTGAAGGCCACGATATTGCTATCGTTGAAGTTGGTGGTACGGTAGGTGATATCGAATCGCTACCATTTATGGAAGCAATTCGTCAGCTAGCAGTAGAACTTGGCCGTGAACGCGCAATGTTCATGCATCTAACTCTTGTTCCTTACCTAGCAGCAGCTGGCGAAGTGAAAACTAAACCGACTCAGCACTCTGTTAAAGAGCTACTGTCTATCGGTATCCAACCAGACATCCTAGTTTGCCGCAGCGATCGCATGATCCCAGCGAACGAACGTAAGAAGATTGCACTTTTCTGTAACGTTCCTGAGAAAGCGGTAATCTCAATGAAGGACGTAGATTCAATCTACAAGATCCCTCAACTTGTTAAGTCTCAAGGTCTTGATGACCTAGTGTGTACTCGTTTCGGTATTGATGCGCCAGAAGCTGACCTTTCTGAATGGGAACAGGTTATCTAGGACGATGCGAATCCAACAGGTGAAGTAACT
>NZ_JAWOQS010001252.1:0-506 GCF_033438945.1 Vibrio sp. Y176
TTGAAGTCGGTGAGAATCTAAAAGATCAATTCAAAGCTGGTGACTACTTTGTTTTGCAACCTGCCATGGGCTTGCCTAGTGGTTATTCTGCGGGTTACAGCTACGAAACCTTTGGTGGCAATGCAACGTATTCCATTATTCCTAAAATCGCTATCGACTTAGGCTGTGTACTGCCTTACCACGGCGATTACTTTGCTGATGCGTCTCTGGCGGAGCCAATGTCTTGCATCATCGGTGCGTACCATGCGAGTTACCACACTACCCAATACGTGTACGAACACGATATGGGCATTAAAGAAGGTGGTGCGTTAGCGCTACTCGCTTGTGCTGGCCCAATGGGCATTGGTGCGATTGACTATGCAATCAACGGCCCTGTAAAGCCAAAACTGATCGTGGTGACGGACATCGACGCTGCGCGTTTAGATCGAGCTGAAAGCCTCATTCCGGTTGCAAAAGCTAAAGAGCAGGGCGTAGAACTGCACTACGTGAATACCGCTCAAATAGAC
>NZ_JAWOQS010001253.1:0-506 GCF_033438945.1 Vibrio sp. Y176
GTTCTCTGCTAGACGCAGTGCTTCAATACTTTTTATGGCATATTCGGATTCACGTTCGAAATACACGTTTAGCTTTGTTAAACCTAGTGCCCCAACACCGATAAGCAAAAAAGAAATTAGAACCTCAAGAAGGTTAAAACCTTTTTGTTTAGAGATCATTCCAAGAGCCCTTTTTCCAGCGTAAATTAATAATCGGATCCACGACCTCATCGATGTTATCTCGGTTGTATGCAAAATTTAGAGAGTTAACAAACTAAGCACTATAACCAGGACTATCTAACACTTGTCCCCCCGAAAAACTAAATGAGCCACGCTGCAGATAAACGACTTTATCTAGAGCAAGCGTGGGAAAGTTAGCCGCATCCCCAAAATGATCTTTGGCCTCGAACAAGTTCCAATGTGTATCTAAATCTGTAAGTGAATTAGTCGTAAGTTGATAGAGCATACCAGGGAATGTCATTGAACCATGTACAGCAAAAATACCATCTTGAACCACAAGTAATATT
>NZ_JAWOQS010001254.1:0-506 GCF_033438945.1 Vibrio sp. Y176
AAAGTCGGCACCAAAGACCGATTCAAATACGCCCCTTAGTACCTCGTTAAAATCACGTACTGAAGCCAAGCGGTTTTGCTTGCGGTCACCGTCACCCGTTGAATTAAGGGAACCGACCAACTGACCGTTAATAAATGACATTGGACGGCCTGTTGCGTTACAGATTAGAGAGTAAGCGTACTCAAGCTGCTCCATGACGGGCTTAACATCGACCTTTGGCATTTCCAAAGCCGCTTGAGCATAAATGTACGCCACACTGCTTTTCTTGAGCGCATCGTTGATTTTATTGATTTGCGTTTCGACAGCCGTTAGCACCTCTTTGTCTGAAATGAGTTCACTCAAATCACTGATCTTCAGAAGTACAGCACCGCCAACACGTATTAGCTTTGCTGCGCCAACGATGGCATCAAACACCATTCCGAAATAGGCCTCTAACAATTCTGTCCGATGGAATTCTTCAAAATCCAACTCAACAAAATCGAGCTTATTTACTTTTTTAGCGAAAA
>NZ_JAWOQS010001255.1:0-506 GCF_033438945.1 Vibrio sp. Y176
GGTGACACCAGCTCTGCGGTGATCCCAGTGACTATCGTCGATGACCAACCGACCATCACAAACGTCGATGCCATTACGGTTGATGAAGACGATTTATCGGGCGTTGGTTCTGCTCAAGATGGCGTTGTTTCTATTGACGGTAAATTCACTACAACAGAAGGCTCTGATCGAGTGGTGAGCTATCAACTTGATTCCTCGACGGATCCTGTTACTGGCCTTACCTCACATGGCGAAGCGATTGTACTCGTAGAAACGGCAAATGCTGACGGCAGCTTCACTTACAGTGCGACGGCAGATGGCAATCCAGTATTTACGTTGGTAGTGAATGTGGATGGCTCTTACAACTTCACGTTGGAAGGCCCAATCGATCACGCTATTAATAGCGACGAGCTAACGCTGAACTTCCCAATCATCGCAACAGACTTTGATGGTGACACCAGCTCTGCGGTGATCCCAGTGACTATCGTCGATGACCAACCGACCATCACAAACGTCGATGCCATTAC
>NZ_JAWOQS010001256.1:0-505 GCF_033438945.1 Vibrio sp. Y176
ATCCATCTGGTTACGCAGCCACGAATTCGCGCCATCTGCGCCCACCACCAGCTTCGCTGTCATCGCTTGGCCGTTATCGAGCGTTAACCAACTCTCTTGTTCACCGACCGCGAGTGTCGCACAGCGCGCAGGCATGAATAACGTTACGTTCTCTAGCTTTTGCACTTGTTCCAACAACGCTAACTGAATCACGCGATTTTCAACGATATGACCCAAATCAGGTTGTGCCATACTTTGTGCATCAAACTCTATTTTTGCGAAGCTGTCTTGCTCCCACACTTCCATACCGTAGTAAGGTGCAGCACGGCGTTGCTCAATACCCTGCCAAGCTCCTAGCTTACGTAAAATGGTTTCACTTGAGCGGCTCAGTGCAGAAACTCGCACATCAGGCAGTTCATTCAACGTTTCATCTGGCACGTTACCTTCGATCACGGCGATACGCAGGTCACTGTCTTTGAATGCGGCGGCAAGCGCCAACCCAACCATCCCTCCGCCGATGATGGCG
>NZ_JAWOQS010001257.1:0-505 GCF_033438945.1 Vibrio sp. Y176
ACAAACAAGGTAAGAAGTCGCTGGCCGATATCTATAAAGAAGTAGAATTTGGCGCTGACGCTCGTCAGTAAATTAACCGCTATGGCGTCATTTCAATCCTTCAACGCCATAGGTCAAAAACGAGAACTCAAGTATCTCGAGTTTACTTGGGTTGAATATCAGTCTTGCATTTTTATTGTATTAACGTGTAGATAAACACCCCTAAATTTAGGGGTGTTTAATTAGATGTCTGTTTTGCGTACAAAGTGAGGATTTTTGTATTTCTTCTCTGGACCAAAAGTGGATATAACCAATTTGTTCCACAGTGTTTTGTCGAACTCGCCTTTTGGAATGGAAGGGTAGAGTGTTTCTTCTTCTTCCCTTGCAAAATTCATGTACTGCTTTTTCTTGATTTGGTTGTATTTTTTCGCAATCTGATTGTGTTTTTGAACCCACTCCAATTTGTATTTTCGAAGTGCCTTTTCACCATCTTCTGCATTCATACGCGACATAAACAGCCGCTTAT
>NZ_JAWOQS010001258.1:0-505 GCF_033438945.1 Vibrio sp. Y176
AACCTAGCAGTTTTAGGTTTTTCAGAATTTCACGACGAATTGGCATAGAGTTCTCGCCAATACCACCAGTGAAGATGATGCCGTCGAATGAATCAAGCGCAGCAAGGTAAGAAGCGATGTATTTAGACACACGGTATGTGAACACTTGGAATGCAAGGGCAGCGCCTTCGTGGCCTTCTTCCATTGCTTCCAAAATACCGCGTGCGTCGCTTGTTAGGCCAGAAACACCTAAGAAGCCAGAAGCTTTGTTCAGTGAGTTGAACACTTTCTCTTGAGACCAACCTTTCTTCAGAAGGTACTCAATGATGCCTGGGTCAAGGTCACCACAACGTGTACCCATCATTAGACCAGACAGCGGAGTGAAGCCCATAGACGTATCTACAGATTCACCATTGTTGATTGCACAAACAGAAGCACCGTTACCTAAGTGAACAGAGATGAAGCTCGATTCTTCAATCGGCTTGTTGATCATCTTCGCAGCTTCGCGACTTACAAAGTAATGACT
>NZ_JAWOQS010001259.1:0-505 GCF_033438945.1 Vibrio sp. Y176
GTAATTTCAATTGAAACTATAATAATTTCATAAAACGAAAGTTAAGTGGCAATATTTCATTATCAAATGAAGCTTTCAGAAAAAGAAAAGCGTGAGAAGTAGAAGAGCAAACCAAGAGGCGGACAGCAATGTATTTCAATATTCAGAGGTTCTCGACCCACGATGGTGATGGTATTCGCACCATTCTGTTTCTGAAGGGATGCAGTCTGTCCTGTCCTTGGTGCCAAAACCCAGAAAGCCGCAGTGAAAAGCACTCTCTGCTGTTTGATGAGCGCAGTTGTATGGCGGACTGCCAGCTTTGTGTGTCGGCTTATAAACAAACCGTAAACGGCGACATGGCGAGCGATGGTATCCGACGTATTGACGATCAAATCATCATCAATCGAAAAGCCATGAGCGAAGCGCAGATCATAGCGCTGCGAAACGTATGTCCAACACAAGCGCTCAGCATATGTGGAGAAGCGGCGAAATCGGACGACCTGTTTGAAGTGTTGATGAAAGACAA
>NZ_JAWOQS010001260.1:0-505 GCF_033438945.1 Vibrio sp. Y176
CGGTAAGACCAAAAACAGAGAGAACTAACAGCCCCGTTAAGAAAGATCCTGGAATAGAGATCCCTACCAACAATGCCGTTCTTCCCCCCAAGATCGCGATAATAACGATGACCACCAAAATGATTGCCGAGAGAATGTTGTTTTGCAGATCACTAAGCATTAGCTTGACATCATCCGACTGATCCCAAGTGTATTTAACCTGCAAATTACTTGGCCACTCTGCTCGCAGTTGCCCTTGAGCAATCACCTCTTTAACTAACGCGACGGTTTCAATAATGTTCTCGCCAGCACGCTTTTTCACGTCAAGCACAATGGCAGGCTCACCATCCAAGCGGGCAAAGCTTTCCGGATCACGAAACGCTCGGCGAACTGTGGCCACATCACCAAAGGTGATCACTTTTTTGCCATTCACTTTGATAGGCAGTTCAAGAACATCTTTCAGAGAATCAAACACCGACGGAACTTTGACCGAAAAGCGCCCATATCCAGTATCGACAAAACCAGC
>NZ_JAWOQS010001261.1:0-504 GCF_033438945.1 Vibrio sp. Y176
GTAGCTTCTGAGCTAGCTAGATAATCACGCTGTTGTTTTACTCTTCGTAGCACCGAGTTATTCATATCAAATTCACTATTTGTTTCAATAGCAGCGACTATTTTTTGTAGTCTATCGACCCAAGCACTTTTATCCCAAGAAAGCTCAATTGTTGGAAAGTCTTTTCCAACCACAGAAGCGAGTTGAACATGCAGGTCAGCAAGGGCTTTTCCCAGCTGAAAAGCATGAAACTCAGACAGAGCACTTTTTTCGATTAACGTTCCTTTTGCTTCAGGAAATAGAGCATAAAACTCATCACCTATTTTACAAAAGGAGTGGTGGTCACGCGTCAAAACAGGGGCAATTATAGTATTCAAATTTTGCGATAGCTTTCTCAGCAGCTCATGTTCTAACTTGATCTTAGCAACATTGCGAACACTATATTTTCTAAGATAATAAGTCTCTGAGGATTGGATACGAAAAACATGATTCGTCGCACCAGCTGATTGACGTTTTATACTAGCG
>NZ_JAWOQS010001262.1:0-504 GCF_033438945.1 Vibrio sp. Y176
TGTGCTTTAGGTGCTCAGTCGATATTAGACCGCGCAGAGTTTGCTTTGCAGGAAAATGGGGGTGTTTGTTTAGTAGGGCGAAACGGTGCTGGTAAGTCAACGTTGATGAAAGTACTTGCTGGCGACATCTTACTGGACGACGGCAAAATTCAAATAACACAAGACGTTGTTGTTTCTCGTTTGGAGCAAGATCCACCGCGCAACCAAGAAGGTACTGTTTATGAGTATGTCTCTGGTGGCTTAGCGGAAATTGGCGAACAGCTTAAGATCTACCATGATCTTCTTGATCTTGTTGCGCAAGACCCAAGCGAAAAGAACATCAACCGCTTAGCAAAAACTCAAGAACAATTGGATCATTCAAATGCGTGGCGTTTTGATGACCGAGTTAAAAACGTACTTAGTGCCCTAAAGTTAAGTCCAGACACATTACTTCGTGACTTATCTGGCGGCTGGCAACGCAAGGCGGCATTAGCTCGCGCTCTAGTTTGTGACCCTGATGTATTA
>NZ_JAWOQS010001263.1:0-504 GCF_033438945.1 Vibrio sp. Y176
GCCCCAAAATACGGCACCAACAAAAATTCCGTCACCGTGTTGGCATCTCCCTCAAGAGGAATCACGAAGCCAGGGATTTTGACCTGACTGCCATTGAGTTCTGGTCTGACGTTACCGATTTTTGATTGCTGCGCCGCGCCACCACTGTGATCAGATGCGGGCATTCCCACGCTGTCGAACAGCTTACGTTCCGCTTCAGGAACCAGATCGATCCAGTCGAGCGTTAATGGCTCATCACTCGCCATGACCGGCGTCGTAAATGCAATCGCGAGTAAGCAACTGGCTAAAACTTTTTTCCACATCGTTAGATCCTTATGGTCATTCCGTCACTGAGTGACTGTCTGTAGGCGCGGAATGCTGGAATAAAACCAATCACAATACCGGCGCATTGTACAAAGCTAAGCAGCATCCATTCGTACGCAGAAAGCGTGCTTAACGTGAGATTTATACCGTAGTGTTGTTGAATTAGGGGCTGAAGTAGGGCGAGTATCGCATACAGTCCCA
>NZ_JAWOQS010001264.1:0-504 GCF_033438945.1 Vibrio sp. Y176
TGCGCCATGGCTGCATCGAGTAACCCGCGCTCCATCATGATACAGATGCGTTGAATTTGCGTAATAACGCGCATGTTGATGCCACGATCGGCACAGCTTCGAGTAGTGGTGATGCAGTGTCCATCCATTACGGTCGTGACAACCAAGGCATTGGCTGAGAGGGCTACAGCCACTTCATGCACGCCACAAGCTAAGCCAATACGACGCATGATATCGCACACAAGCGTACTTTCTGCGCCATGAGCCAACAGCATTTGTCCGGCTTGAGCGACAAGTCGAGAAATGGAGCGTTGGTTAGATACCGTCAACTCTCCAGACGGTATGGTTTCTAGATTCATAGATAGGTCTAAGTCCTTTTAGGGTGTTGCTTACTCTCACGTGAAGGAGGTCAAACAGTCCCGAATTATCACGCGAAGCCACTATTGTGCCGCAAATCACATCATCTAAATATGATTTAGATACAAAAAAAGCCGCAATAGATTTTGCGGCTTTATTAAATTTTCT
>NZ_JAWOQS010001265.1:0-504 GCF_033438945.1 Vibrio sp. Y176
AGCACGGCGTAGAAATGCGTAAAGCGGTCGGCTCATCGTCAGTTTGTGGCTGCATCATCGCCATCTCTGGCATGATCGGCTTTATTTTGCACGGCTATAAGGTTGAAGGCTTACCTGCGTACAGTATTGGTTATGTTTACCTTCCTGCGTTACTTGCGATTGCAATGACTTCGATGTTGACCACGAAAGTGGGGGCAAAGCTCGCGACCAATCTTCCTACTGCGGTATTAAAGAAAATATTCGCAATATTCTTGATGTTTGTTGCAGCAACAATGCTGCTGTAAGTTTATTCCCAAGTTATTCACGCTGAACCGAGCATTTGAGGTGACTTGGGTATATTGGTTTTATTTGTAAATAAGAAGAGAATGATTTATGTCTCAGGGATACCTTCAATTTCCCAATATTGATCCGGTTTTAGTCTCTATTGGTCCTGTTTCAATTCGTTGGTACGGTTTGATGTACCTCGTCGGTTTCATGTTTGCATTGTGGTTGGCGAACCGTCGT
>NZ_JAWOQS010001266.1:0-504 GCF_033438945.1 Vibrio sp. Y176
GCTGTGGTGTCGGAGAACTGGTTCAGGATGGAAGCAATGCGCTCTTTAGCATGCATTGGCATCGCAATGTATACGTAATCGACTTCTCCTCGTTTTGCCCGTTCTAACGCTTGGTTTACCGCGCCTTTGATTGGGTATTCGGATCTAGGCAATCTGTCGCTAGAGCGTTCGTCATAGAAGCCGTCAAATAGAACACCATGCTCGGTGTGGTTTTGAATCTCGTTGGCAAGGGTAATGCCGTGAGGGGTCTGGCCGATGATGATAGCGGTGCGTGTGTTGAAGCCCATTTTTCGCAAAGAGGCCAAAACGGTACGAAAGGTCACTCGCCACGCCAACAGTAATGCCGGCGTAATAGTAACCCATAACGCTAAGATACTGCGGTCAAACAAAGGGTAAACGTCTGAAAAGTAAAGCACCATGAAAAGTAGGGCGCTTGTCATTAACCACGCCCTGCAAACAATAAACATGTGCTCTCTAAATGTGCTTGTCCGCCATGAGCGATAT
>NZ_JAWOQS010001267.1:0-504 GCF_033438945.1 Vibrio sp. Y176
GACACAGAGCTGGTTGAATATCAGCAAAGTTTCCCTGCTTCCCTTCACTGGTTCCTGTACAGCAGGGTCGGTCTTTGTTTCACTGTTATAATCATTAAAAAGCAAAAGCAGCATGTGTATACATTCAGTAGGCTATATCTTCAGTAGCTAGCTAGCTAACCCTACACTTTTCAGGGTTTGATTTTGGTTTTGGAACAGGGAAGAAACGTATATCTTTTTCCAACCTCTCCAGGTAACGAGTGTTATTAATACACGACGTGCCCCAGGCACAACATTTAGCTCCAAATCCGCAAAACCAGCCTGCAAATGAAGGAAAACTGAAACCATTGCATTAGAGTCAATGGAGCACAGCTGTGTTGTTGTCGGACCCTGGTCTGAGCCAGCCTGATGCTACGTTATGAATGTCCTGTCTGCGTCCAAGGGCGGGGCCCCTTTGAGTGACAGGCTGTTTGTGGATAGTGTCCTCAGTCTTAGTCAGATGCACCCCTTACTCCTCTGCAGCTC
>NZ_JAWOQS010001268.1:0-504 GCF_033438945.1 Vibrio sp. Y176
GGCCCGTCCTTCACCGTCCCCGTCATCTGACGGTTAATGGCCTCTTCGCTTGTGAGGACAAGGAGGGCGCGCAATTCCTTGTCTCCCCAGTTGCTCATCTTTGCAGTGTCAGTGTTGTGGACGGCCGCCTCGGTCTGTTTAAACTAAAAAGGTTCCACCAATATGCCTGCCCTGTGAGGCGGAAAATTGGGCACCTCGGATCAACTCGCCAATCTGGCTCTGTGTATCTAAACGCTCGCAGCAAAACGGCTCAACATTCACGGAAAATTTGGCAGTGTAAAAGGGGCTATAGAGCCCACTGCCCATCCTTTGGCCTCCACTGGTTAGCTGACATTATCCTTGGCCACTCTGCACTGTGCACCACCCCTGTTGGGTAGGAACTATTTAGCAGTGCTACTCATTCAGAGATTACTAGCTGTGCTGATACTACTAATGGTGCTAACAGATCTTACAACAAGGCTAGGGTTTGCATTTACAGTCAAACCTCTTTGTTTACTTACAGTA
>NZ_JAWOQS010001269.1:0-503 GCF_033438945.1 Vibrio sp. Y176
CGCCTAAAACACCAGCACTGATAGATAGCGGATCAAAGCGAAGTGCTTCACCAGCTTCGTAAGTCAATACTGGGATATCACACTTCTCGGCTTCGCTACGTAGCGAGCCATCACGCAATGCAGAGTCAACGATCACTGGCGTGGCAAATGCTTTCGCAATGCGCAGTGTTTCCGGATTGCTCAGGTTAGCGCGTATTTGGGGTAGGTTAGTACGATGAATCGCACCTGTGTGTAAATCTAAAATGTAATCACAACGTTTCGCTATATTATTGAAGAATCCATACGCCATACGTGAAGCGAGTGCGCCTTTTTCGCTGCCAGGGAAACAACGGTTTAGATCGCGGCGATCGGGTAAGTAACGAGACTTATGGATAAAGCCAAATACGTTTACGATTGGCACCGCAATAACCGTACCTTTTAGCTTTAATGGGTTTAACTGGTTGATCATCTGACGAACGATCTCTACGCCATTAAGCTCATCACCATGGATTGCGGCGTTCACC
>NZ_JAWOQS010001270.1:0-503 GCF_033438945.1 Vibrio sp. Y176
GCCGCGATTACGATCGCGTCAGCTTGTTCAATGTCAGCGTCTGTCAGCGGCGTTGGAGCAATAACACTGGATTGGCATTCAATCTTGGCGTTCCAACCTAGTTTAGCGGCCGCTTGTTCTAATAGACCCGCCGCAAGGATGCTATTAGCAACACCACTAGGGCAGGCAGTAATAATGGCAATATTCATACTGATAACCTTCTGTTCCTTAGTTTTTGTCTAAGTTCGTATTAGGGTAAAGCTCGCTGACTTGTGTTTGCAGCTTAATGTTTTCCAGTTCTTGTTGACTGGTTAGCCCCACGCCAACTTGGCTAACTGCTAAAGCAGAAAGCGCTGTCGCGAAGCGCAATAAATCGTGTTTCGGCATCACTTGCATGTGACCCCAGCATAAGCCTGCCACCAGTGTGTCGCCCGCACCTACGGTGCTCACCACATTCATGCGTGGCGGTTGTGCGCGTTGCCTCTCGCCTTGGTTTAGCCACATCACACCGTCAGCGCCCATCG
>NZ_JAWOQS010001271.1:0-503 GCF_033438945.1 Vibrio sp. Y176
ATCTCACATAGGTTATCTTGCTGTTTTGGTGGCGCTGTCGCACATCCCGCAAGCAACACACTTCCTAGCACCGATACAACCAACGGCTTAATGTTCAATCCCACCCAATCCTTACTTATTGATTATTGTTTTAGATAAGCGAAGTAGTTTTCCAGAAACTCGTCAAAAGATAACGTATCGCTTTCTTCCGCTTGTCGCTGTTTCTCAACTGAAGAAGCCACTTCCGTTTCCATTATATCTTGCGAGTAATGTTGGTAACCGTGAGCCAGATTTTCTTCACGGAACTTCATGCCAAGAGCACAACCTACTTTGCCAAGTCCACCAAGTTCTTTGGTTAGATCAAGCAATTGGCCAGAAATCGTCAGTTCAGGGTTATCAATCCATGCTTCTAACTTGTCACATACAGCTTGGTAAGCGTCGCCACCAGCCGCAGAATCCATCTCTACTGCAATTTGGCGCAACTCAACGAATACTCGTTTCGCCCAATCTTGCAAAGATAAGCG
>NZ_JAWOQS010001272.1:0-503 GCF_033438945.1 Vibrio sp. Y176
GTTATTGATACGCGTGACAATCCGCCAGGCGCCGAGCGTCTGCCTGAACAGGTTGAACTACACCGTGGTGGTTGGAATACCCAGTGGCTTGCAGAAGCTGACTTGGTGGTGACCAACCCTGGTATTGCGTTAGCGACACCAGAGAGACAAACGGTGCTAGCGAAATGCACGCCTTTCGTGGGGGACATCGAGTTGTTTGCTTGGGCTGTGAATAAACCAGTGGTGGCCATCACTGGTTCAAACGGCAAGAGCACGGTGACAGATTTAACTGGTGTGATGGCGAAAGCGGCAGGATTGACGGTGGGTGTCGGCGGTAACATTGGCGTGCCTGCACTGGAGCTGCTTGAGCAAGATGCGGATTTGTATGTACTGGAACTTTCAAGTTTTCAGTTGGAAACGACGTCGAGTTTGAAACTCAAAGCGGCGGCATTTCTTAACCTTTCCGAAGATCATATGGATCGCTACGAAGGTATGGCAGATTATCGCGCTGCTAAGCTGCGTAT
>NZ_JAWOQS010001273.1:0-503 GCF_033438945.1 Vibrio sp. Y176
TTCAATATATGTTGATGGGGCAGCAAGAGGCTTGTCGTCAACGCATTGCGGACGTCGAATATATGGGTGGGCAAGGGCATTTTTCTTGCTGCTTAATGCCTAATGACGCCAAGCTCATTCATGTCACAATGAGTTTTGAAAAGCTCAGCGAGGGGATTGTTCAAGGCACAATGATTCCTCAGCTGACCATCACTGGGTGTGAAGAGCTGGCGAAGATTCTTGAAACCATCTTCGATTTGCCAAACGTCGGCGTACTCGTTGCCGATGAGGACACGCGTATTCTTGGTTGCAATCGCGCCTTTGAGCTTCAGATGGGGTATCAAAATCGTGATCTCGTTGGGTTAAAAACCTACATCTTCAGCACTTCTCACCATAGCCAAGCGTTCTACGATCAACTTTGGAAACACATTGGTGAAGAAGGGTATTGGAGCGGCAATCTTCTTAGCCGCACAGCCAATGGCAGTAACCAAGCGCATCATTTGTGTATCTATCGCCTCACATTC
>NZ_JAWOQS010001274.1:0-503 GCF_033438945.1 Vibrio sp. Y176
GCCCTACATGTGGGGTAGAAACGCATCATGTTGTGGTGTTAGTTAGAAAGAAAAGTGGCTATGAAGGCGATAAAAATCGCAACAAGAAAGAGTTCATCGCAGGCTTTCTCCAAAGTGTAGTGTTCGGCGCCTTCCTTGCTTCTATGGATGAATTTGAACGTCACTTGATCTGCGAAAACTGTGGTCGTAAAACCATTCAACAGTAACTGATAGTCTTTCTTTCTCTGCATAAGTTCATAAGTGCGGTTTGAAGCACTGGTTATTCAAATCGCATTATCCTCTTTTAGTGCTTTTGCTCTTCTTATGTTCCTCTCTCAAAAATGAGTCACATCAGTACGCATTTTAACCGCTTGGATGCAGGTAACTCACTGCTATGTATAATAAATTTTGGTGGGAAATACGTGTTTCAGCTCGATGTTTAACCTCTGTTCTATCGACACGTTTTGAGTCAGTAAACACTTAAATTTCGTTTACTTTATGTTGTACGCAGTGCAACTGTGTGA
>NZ_JAWOQS010001275.1:0-502 GCF_033438945.1 Vibrio sp. Y176
ACTTGCTTTCTAACTACATCATGAACTGGTAACAAACAAAGGATTATCCATGTCATCCGACAGACAGCCGTCCTTGCTTACGCAAAGAAAGTTCCTGCCCTATTTTGTTACTCAGTTTTTTGGCGCTTTCAACGACAACATTTTTAAAAACGTTTTGTTGCTGTTTGTCGCTTTCGCTGGTTCTAGCGCATTACCCATTTCTAGTAATTTATTCATAAACTTAGCAGCTGGATTATTCATTCTTCCATTCTTCCTTTTTTCTGCCTCTGCTGGAGTTTTGGCGGATAAATACGAGAAATCGTGGTTTATTCGCAAAGTAAAACTGTTTGAAATCGCCATCATGCTGCTAGGCGCCGTTGGCTTTATAACAGAAAGCTATGGTGTCTTACTTCTGCTGCTTTTCTTAATGGGTACGCAATCCGCGTTCTTCGGCCCCGTCAAGTACGCGCTTCTTCCTCAGGAATTAAACGCTAAGGAACTGGTACCAGGCAATGCCTTGGTT
>NZ_JAWOQS010001276.1:0-502 GCF_033438945.1 Vibrio sp. Y176
CATTTACGATACACTGCTTGAAAGCATTCGTCGTATTAACCCGTCTCTTTTCTCTATCTGGCGAAAAGACGGTTTTAAAGCCGCATTCAATCATATTAATGGCTTTTTCCTTATTGCTCTGTTTGCTGGCATCTTGTCGAGCATTGCAACCTTAGCGAAGTTGATCACATGGCTGCTAGACACTCATCCGATCCCTATTTGGTCGTTCTTCTTCGGCCTCATTTTGGTCTCTGTTTATCACATCCTCCGTCAGGTAGAAAAACGCGATGCGATTCGTTTCGTGACTCTTCTACTGGGCGTCGGCTTTGCGTATAGCATTACGGTGCTGAAACCACTGCATCTTGAACCTACCGCTATTAATACGCTGATTGCAGGTGCGATCGCAATTTGTGCGATGATCCTCCCTGGTATCTCAGGCAGCTTCATCCTGCTACTGATCGGTATGTATACTCCGGTACTTGCGGCCGTAAAAGGCTTCCAAGTGGATACGTTGGCGCTATTT
>NZ_JAWOQS010001277.1:0-502 GCF_033438945.1 Vibrio sp. Y176
AACCAAAGTCATCGAAAGAGAACGCCTCAACTTTATTGAAGAAGAAATTGCAAGTAACCAAGCTTTGGTCCAGAAGGGGTTTTCTGGCAAATCCACTTTGTTGCAACTCAAACGGCTTGCCGCAGAGGTTCGCAGTACTCTAAGTCAGCTTGATCGGCAATCTTTAACCGTCGGGAAAAGGTTAGACGAGAACCAAGCTAAGATAGAAGAGTTAAAGCTCGAAAGATTGAATGAAATCGTCGAAGAGTTGCGGAATACCAAAAAAGAAGTCGTTGCCATTCGTGAAGAGTATCGATCTGCTCAAGATGTGGTGGCTAGAACTTCAATCAATGCGCCAATCTCAGGCCGCGTAGTGAACATGCAAGTGTTCACTGAAAAGGGGGTTATTGGTTCAGGACAAACGTTGTTAGAGTTAGTGCCTCAAGATGATAAGTTGCTTGTTGAAGCAAGAGTCAATCCGCAAGACATTGACTTGATCCATCCAGGAAAACAAGCGCATGTG
>NZ_JAWOQS010001278.1:0-502 GCF_033438945.1 Vibrio sp. Y176
TTCTGTCGGAATCTCAGATTCTGCTTCTTTCTGTTCGATGATGACGGACTCATCACGTTGAGCAATTTTATTCGCTACTCCGCGCGGAATGACAACGTAGCTTTCACCGACAATAGCAATAGCCAAAATGCCTTTGATCAACTGTTCGCGGATAAGTGAATCTACATAAAGTGATTTCACTAGTGTACCGTGTGTAAAGTTGTATTTGATGTCGCCATCTTTTAGCTCGATCTTGTTCATCTCAATCAGTTGATTGATTTGCGCTTTGATCTCTTTGCTTAGACGCTCTGCGTTTTGTTGTTGGCTTAGCTGTTTGTCTCGCTCTACCTGCTGGCGTTTACTCTCTTCAACCGCCGCTTTAACTTCGCGTGCTTGAACGCGTGATTTCTTTGAGCCTTTTTTCGCTTTCTTTAGTTTTTTCTCGTTAACTAAGCCCGCTTTTAGCATTTGTTCTTGAAGGGTAAGTTTCGCCATGTTTAATCCAGTTAGTGCGCAATTTTCT
>NZ_JAWOQS010001279.1:0-502 GCF_033438945.1 Vibrio sp. Y176
AGCCTGTTTGTGTAATTCAAATGACGGACGTGAGCACCTGTCGATATGATGAAGTCACCGCAGAGTTCGCCTATGCAGAAGGCGAAGGTGATAGAACGTTGAACTGTTGGCGTGACGCGCATGCTGCATTTTTTAAAGCCGAGTGCGATGAGTTGAACATCGATTGGCATGAGCAACGTTTGCTGGTTCTAGAACGCTTTAAAGTGGTGTATCCATCTGAATAATCAGCGTTGAGTGACTAAAAAACAGCACCGAGTTTGGTGCTGTTTTTGTTTTTATTCCTGCGTTCAGATTAGCGTTTCACTGCCGTGACGCTGAATACATGCCAATGTTTAGGCGTCCCGACTATGGTGGTGCCACCTTCATCTCTTTCATGCATGGAGACGATGTCATAGCCTTCAAAACATTGCTCGACTTGCTGGCGAGTGAGTGAGGTTAGATGAGCATGCGAGTTTGAATTAACCCAAGAATCGTTCACGCCTAAAAAGTCTCCGCAGAAAAC
>NZ_JAWOQS010001280.1:0-501 GCF_033438945.1 Vibrio sp. Y176
GTTGATGTGGGTGGCACTCACTCAGTCAACCAGCGCATCACGATTCGCGGCTTGGGTGAGACTGACTTGGATATCCGTCTCGATGGCGCGTCACAACACGCGAGTATGTTCCACCACATCGGTAACTTGACGCTGAACCCCGATATTCTAAAGTCGGCAGATATCCAAGTGGGTAACAACTCAGTGACGCAAAATGGGTTGGGTGGTTCGGTGTATTTTGAAACCAAAGACGCACGCGATTTGCTTCGTTACGATGAAACTTTTGGCGCGCGTGTATACGGTGGTTTTGCATCTAACGACAACCAACAAGGCTCTTTAACATTATACGGTTTGCTGTCAGAAAACGTAGATGCAATGGTTTATGGCCACTATGTGACGCGTGACGATTTCAAAGATGGAAACGGTGATAAGACGTTCGGCTCGGCAGGGGACGTTTACAACATTCTTGCGAAGCTTGGCTACGAGTTTAATGACATTCACCGCTTCGAACTTTCCTACGAT
>NZ_JAWOQS010001281.1:0-501 GCF_033438945.1 Vibrio sp. Y176
AACCCATTGCCACCAAGGCATATCGTAGTAATTGATAATGGGAATGTCGTCCAGAGGCTGCCAGTCTGGTAATACCCGATATTCGGCAGAATAGTGAATTGCAGAGCGTCCATGGTAACGACCCGCGGTATAGCCTCTCAAACGGTACAACCCACCCAAACGAACTTGTTCTTGCTCTGGCGGACGACTACAAACAACACCATCACATTGATTCCAAGTTGGTGTGTCGGCTGTATAAAAATCCAAGGCCAGTACTTGTTGATCAAACCAATCACCAAGAGGCCCCAGCGAGTAATATTGGCTATTTTGGAATTCCCACTTGAGCCACAGCCCCTCTGATTGCCAACTTTCTGCGCCCGTCGTCAAATTCAAAGAGGTATGCGAGCCTCGGGTCGTGTTACGTGCGCTATCGCGGTTGTCCCAATCAAAACCCAATGTAAAACCGTAAGCTTGCTCTTTCCTATCATTGTATACATCCAACGCTCGTGAACAATAAAAAGG
>NZ_JAWOQS010001282.1:0-501 GCF_033438945.1 Vibrio sp. Y176
TAAACTGATGTGATGTCGCATCGGTTTCAAGATGACTGTGATGCAGCATTAAAATGGACTGAACAATTTTAGTACCAATGCCTAGCGCGCCAGCTTGCGCATTCAGCTCTATGTGGTTGGAAAAAGTAAAACGAACTTGAGATGTATTATCGCCCCGTTTTACATCGCAACTCACGGTCGCATCCAACGGACTATGCCGAAGTGCATTTTCCAATAAATTCAATATCAATCGTTCTAATAACCCCTTATCACCTATCACTTGGATTGGCTCATTTACGGTAATGTTCAACGTCACGCCTTTACGTTGAAACTGACTTTGCAAGGTTTCGGCGCATTCTGCCATTAGTTGGCTAATATCAATCGGAAGATACTCATAGCTCGGTAGCGGAGCTTCTTGTTTCGCCACATCCAACAGAGCGTGCAATTGCTGGGAGAGTTTTTCACTGTTGCGAAACGCCACTTCAATGAGCGGATCGGGGTCAGGATGCTGCAAACGCCAAG
>NZ_JAWOQS010001283.1:0-501 GCF_033438945.1 Vibrio sp. Y176
AGGTCAAGTGACGGCATTCGTGGACGAGGATGGTTGGTTCGACAGTAAGGATCTTGGTGCTTGGCAAGGAGATGAGTTAAAGATCATCGGTCGGGCCGATAATCAATTTATCTCAGGTGGAGAAAACGTTCACTGTGAGGAAATAGAAGCTGTATTGAACCAAATCCCAAGCGTCACTCAGAGCATTGTCGTGCCAGTCGAAGATGTTGAGTTCGGTCATCGTCCTATAGCCGTTATTCAATCAGAAGCGTTACTGAGCCAACAGGAATACGAGCAATACTTGCGGAAAAAGCTTGAGAAGTTTAAATGGCCAATCGCTTACTACTTGATGCCACAAGCCTTGTTAGAAGGTGGGATTAAAGTCTCGCGTAAAGCGGTAAAAGAGTGGCTGCTTTCTGAGTTAGATAATCAACGTTAAATAGCTGGCGCTCATTTGCCCGGCGGAAATGAGGCGAAGATTAGTCAATTTTGCTATGTGTTAGTCGGAAAGGGAATTTCGTA
>NZ_JAWOQS010001284.1:0-501 GCF_033438945.1 Vibrio sp. Y176
GGCCCATGAATTAACTGACCAATCGCAAAACCCGCCGTATAAGCCGTCAATGTAATTTGAACCGCACCAGGTGCAACGCCCAAATCTTTTGCGATGGTCGGCATTGCCGGTAGATACATGTCGATCGCCAATGGCGTTAGTGCGCCAATTGCACCGAGCACAAGAAACAGTAAAAAACTGATTTGAGATTGGGGAGCGCTTTGAGCTTTTTCTGTCATTCTTTTACCTCTAGTTGTGTCCTTGCCATCAGCCATTTCTTTTCAGAAACTAGCAAGGATGCTTCTCGTACCATTGAAAACAAAGCACAGTGCTTTGCTGATTCAATTTTCGAGGATCATAAGGACGAATGTTTACCAAGGTGGCCTTGACGAGCTCGACATAGAAAAGCGCATGATAACGATGCATGTTCACCCGATAATTGCGCGCAATAAACCAAAGATGACAGCATGATTGATTCACTACGAACGGATGTTTCGCGAGAAAAGTATGCGTGAGCCTGTG
>NZ_JAWOQS010001285.1:0-501 GCF_033438945.1 Vibrio sp. Y176
GTAATGCTGTGAGAGCCTTTAATAACGACCACGACTTCATCGCGGTTTTTGCTCCACAGCACGCGAATCATAATCTTGCCGTGTTCGTTTCGGATGACTCGCTGACCATTCGGATCGAAGCCATAACGTGTTTGTTTAAAGACTCTTGGATACGCGAGGTTGCACAGTACGGCGTAGCGTTCGTATTGGTATCGTTTTAGTGGTTTCACGTTGTCTTACTTAAAACTGTCCAACCTTATACTCTAGTGAGCGAGTGTGAAGAACACGTGAACATCAGCAGAATGTGTTACCGGTTCAGTCCTCGTAGTTAACGGTAAATCTCTAACGTCGAAGTATTATTGATAAATGAATCAAAATTTTTTAGACGAAGTAAGGTAGATTGCCGAGATTGCTCATGAGCCTGTTTTATTTCCTTAATCAAAGATTTGAGTACTTGGCGATCTGGTTTGTTGTAGCGTTTATCTTTGCGGAGCTGGGTGAAAAACGCAATTTGAGTCGAAG
>NZ_JAWOQS010001286.1:0-501 GCF_033438945.1 Vibrio sp. Y176
TCTGACTACTACATTGCCGACTACGACAGCGTGATCATGAAACTCGCGCTGCGAGATAAAATGTTGTTCACCCCACACAACTTAGCCACCGACGGTGTGTTTGGCGAAATGAATGTCATTTTTTGTCGTAACGTATTGATTTATTTCAACAGAGAGCTGCAGAACCGCGTATTTAAACTTTTCTACGATAGCTTAGTACCGGGCGGTTTTCTCTGCCTCGGCTCAAAAGAATCGCTGCGTTTTTCTGATATCGCGGACAAGTTTGATTTGGTCTCAGAAAAAGAAAAGATTTATCGCAAGAAACGGATTAGGTGATACAGGAGTTTTCTTGGCCACACATACAGTGCGGTTGTTATTGGCTCATCCGCAGGCGGCCTTGCAGCCGTTGGAGCGCTATTACGTCAGTTGAAGGATTCATTTTGCTTGCCAATCTTACTGGTGCAGCACATTAGTCCCTCGCCAGAAAGTTACATGGCCACGCACTTTGACAGCAAAAGCCAT
>NZ_JAWOQS010001287.1:0-500 GCF_033438945.1 Vibrio sp. Y176
TACGGTTAATACCTTGTTCTTTCAATGCTTCAAAATCTTGCTGTTTGACCTGAGTGCCATTCACCCACTCAGTAATGAGGTTTAGCGCTTCCGCTTCGTCAAAACATCCGTGCAAGTAGGTTCCCATAATTTGGCCACATTCACTAATGGCACCGTCACATTCTCCGTTGTCGAGTTCAAGCGGTTGTTCGTCAAGTACCCGGCTTCTACCAACATGAATCTCATAACCTTTCACCTTCGCTTTTTGGTTATTGAGATTGAGCACAGCTTCAGTCTTGGTGAGCTGTTTACTACCAGTTAGCACGGTATGAACATTCAATAGTCCCAAACCTTCGCTTGAACCCGGTTCACCTTCTACACCGTCTGGATCATCAATCGTTTTACCAAGCATCTGGTAGCCACCACAAATGCCCATTACTTTTCCACCTAAACGAATGTGGCGCAGAATGTCTTTATCCCAACCTTGACTTTTTAGATATGCCAAATCGTCTCGTACTGAT
>NZ_JAWOQS010001288.1:0-500 GCF_033438945.1 Vibrio sp. Y176
AAATGCCAGTGAAGCGTTCATCAACATGCCCGGTTTCAATTGGTTTTCTGGGTTATCAAACTCAATGCGCACGCGCAAATTCAATGTCTCTGCACTGATTCTGGTATCAATACCAGTCACTTTCCCAGAAAAACGTTGTTCACCCCAAGCACTGGTCTTCGCGGCAACTTCCATTCCAACTGACAACATCGACAAATAACGTTCTGGAATTTGTAAATCCAACTCCATGACCGACAGATCGTCTAATGTCAGAAGCTCAGTTCCTGCGCTAACCATTTTCCCGCGGCTGAAATCGATAAATCCAACCGTTCCAGAAAAGGGCGCGGTGATATGCATATCGGCGCGATTCGCTTTCGCACCCTCCAGTCGACCCTGAGCCATCTCCACGCTTGCTTTTTGTGCATCAATTTCGGTTTGAGTAATTGCGTTTCGTTTAACTAAACGCTGAAATTCTTTTAACTTACGTTCTTCATCTTTTAAGTAAGCTTTTGCCTCAACCA
>NZ_JAWOQS010001289.1:0-500 GCF_033438945.1 Vibrio sp. Y176
GATCGCGCTCTGTACAAAGCGTACGTACGCAACGCATTAGAAAACGCGCCAAACCTAACTCTGTTCCAGCAATCGGTTGATGATCTGATTGTTGAACAAGATCGCGTTGTTGGCGTTGTGACTCAAATGGGTCTTAAGTTCCATGCCAAAGCGGTTGTGCTGACCGTAGGTACTTTCCTTGGTGGTAAGATCCACATTGGTATGGAAAGTTCTTCAGGCGGTCGCGCTGGGGATCCACCATCGATCGCATTGGCGGATCGCTTACGTGAGTTGCCATTCCGAGTGGATCGTCTAAAAACGGGAACACCACCACGTATTGATGCTCGCACGGTTGATTTCTCAGTGCTAGAAGCGCAACACGGTGACAACCCAACACCAGTTTTCTCATTCATGGGTAAGCGCGAACACCATCCGCGTCAAATTCCTTGTTTCATTACGCATACCAATGAACAAACTCATGAAGTGATCCGCAATAACCTAGATCGTAGCCCAGTGTACGC
>NZ_JAWOQS010001290.1:0-500 GCF_033438945.1 Vibrio sp. Y176
CTCTGGTTGGTCTATTTTCTCTAACAACGTTTAGTACTTTATCTTACGCAGCGGACTCCAAAGATCATGGCGTTTATATAGGTGCGAACTACGGTTATTTAAAAGTTGATGGACAAGATGATTTCGATGACGACAGCGATGCAATGCAAGCATTGGTGGGGTATCGCTTTAACCGTTACTTAGCGTTGGAAGGTGGCTACATTGATTTTGGTAGCTATGGTAACAACTTGGCTAATGCAGAGACGGATGGTTATACCGCAGCATTGAAAGTGACGGCTCCAATCACCGATAGAGTGGATGTGTACGCGAAAGGTGGCCAAATGTGGTATTCGACAGATTATAACGTTGCTGGATTCCATGGGAACAAAGATGACGAAGGTGTATTTGCTGGTGCCGGTGTGGGTTTCAAAGTAACGGATAACTTTTTAGTTAACGCAGAATACACTTGGTACGATGTGGAACTGAACGCAGAAAATGTATTTGATGGTGCGAATACAAAT
>NZ_JAWOQS010001291.1:0-500 GCF_033438945.1 Vibrio sp. Y176
GCGGAACTAAAATTGTCGAACATGATGTCAAACTCTTTGAACAGAGGATGATCGGCCAGTCCTGCAATTTCGATGTCATCCCACGCGACCGAACAAATACTCAAGAACAACAAATCAAAAGGAGCATCCATTGCGCTGCTGGTATCGAATGTCACACGTCGGGAGGCTTCTTTAGAAAAGAAATCTGCAGTTAATGTGTTGAGACTTGCATCGTTAATTTCCGTTAATTGAGGTTGTTTGCTAGCAGTAACCTCGGTTGGTGGCTGTTGTTGAGTTACTTCTGCAGCCACTGTTGTCGGAGGTTCAGTCGTCATTGGCATACTTATATAGATCATCGCAATAACCACAAAGACTGAAACTCTAACGAACTTGCTCAAAATAAAGTACGCACCACATAAAGCGAGCAATCCGAGTATTGCTTGGAATGATAAAAATCGTCCCAAAAGTTCGACCAGATAACTCAATTCAAACTGCATTAATTGTCCCGCTTGAGCCCAAAG
>NZ_JAWOQS010001292.1:0-500 GCF_033438945.1 Vibrio sp. Y176
TGCATCATCGCCTTCAAATTCTTGGAAAATTTCTTCCGGGTACAGGTTCTTCATCGCACGCGCTTCAGAACTCATCTTACCGCCAATCATCCCTGCCACACGCATTGACGTGGTGTACTGCTGTGGGATATCCATCGGCATAAGGTGCACATTACGCGTTGGGAAACCTTTGATTGCCGCACGCGTGTTACGGAACAAAACACGCCCCGTACCGTGACGGTCCATTAGGTTATCGATAAGCTCTTGGCGCGCTGATGCTTTCGCCTCGTCATCGCTGTTGCTTTCGATAATGCGGAAAAGTGGTTCTACGTCTTGTTCAGACAACAGTTCAGTGATCTGGTTTTTCGCTTCATCAGGCAGCTTTTCGCCTGAGAATAGTGAAGTAATCGCATCCGCTACAGGCGCGTATTGCTCTTCTTCCTCAACGAACGCTTCGTAATCATAGAAACGATCGGGATCCAGCAGGCGTAGACGAGCAAAGTGGCTTTCACGACCAAGCT
>NZ_JAWOQS010001293.1:0-500 GCF_033438945.1 Vibrio sp. Y176
GCAGCAAAACGCTCACAATGGCTAAACCGCCCATCGGAAACGCGGCACAAATGGCAACCAATGTGGCTAACCCCAATTTCCACACTCCGTCATGTTGAAATTGTGGCGGCGCGCCAAGCGATGCGCTGCGACTTGGTCGATGGAACCACCACATCACCACTCCGGAAATAGCAATCAGAATAAATGCCAGACAGAACAGCACATTCAACGCCTTGTTGATGATGCTTACGTCTCCTTGGTGAAGTGAGACACCCGCAGCCATTAACTTGGCAAACCAGCTGTAATCCTGCCAAGTCACATCCACCAGCAAACGACCTGAGTATTGGTCAAAATGGCTGGTTCGATCTTGTCTTGGGTCGGAGATGTCCCCTCCCATTGAGTTGGCTGCAACGGTGTAAACACCGTCATCTGAACGAGGCAAGAATACTTTGTAACTGGTAAAGCCCATCATTTCGGCTTTAAGAATAATGTCGTCAATCTATAACGCGCGATGGCTCGCC
>NZ_JAWOQS010001294.1:0-500 GCF_033438945.1 Vibrio sp. Y176
GAGCTCAGGTAGGGGTTCCATCAGGTATCGGTGTGCTGTGTAACGCTCAGAAAGTACTGTATCTGGTTTTGGGTGCAAGAAAAGCGGTAATGAAATGCGCGATTTTTCTTGGCGAGCACCTGTTGGGTTGATAACTCGGTGCGTCGTTGACGGGAAGTAACCACCTGACGCTTCTTGTAGCATGTCACCGATGTTAATGATCAAGTTACCAAAATCACATGGAACATCGATCCACTCGCCATCTTTGCTCATAACTTGCAGACCAGGCTCGTTCGCCGCTGGCAGTACAGTCAGTAGGTTAATGTCTTCATGAGCGGCTGCGCGAATTGCACCTGGCTCTTCTTCGCCTGTCATTGGTGGGTAATGAAGAACGCGAAGCAACGTTTTGTCGCTGTTATTGATCATTTCTGACAACGCGATAGAGAACTTCTCTTGTACGTCTTTTGGTGCGTACTCTTCTACCCAACCTAGCAGTTCTTGTGCAAAAGCGTTTGCGCGCT
>NZ_JAWOQS010001295.1:0-500 GCF_033438945.1 Vibrio sp. Y176
GCTCAACCCTCTCTTGTTTTTGGTGTGGTGCCACAACAATCGGCCACCAAATTAGTTCAACAATGGCAGCCATTACTGCAACGTTGGGGCGAGCTTGCCGGAGTTGAAATCAAATTTGCTACTGCGCGTGATATTCCTACTTTTGAAGCCCGTTTATTGGCTGGAGAATATGACATCGCGTACATGAATCCTTATCACTTTACGCTGGTGAATCAAACTCCGGGTTATACGGCGTTAGCAAGAGCGAAGAACAAGCGTATTACAGGGATTATTGTGGCGAGAAAAGGGCAGTCAGTTACTCTTGATGATCTGCAAGAAGAGACGATTGCTTTTCCGGCTCCACGCGCGTTTGCGGCTTCCATCATCACGCAATCTGAACTAGAACAGAAAGGCATCAAATTTACGCCCAAGTATGTGGGCTCGCACGATTCGGTCTATTGAGGTGTTCTGAAAGGCTTGTATGTCGCTGGCGGTGGCGTGAAGCGTATCTTTGAGAGCTT